>NZ_JASHKR010000126.1 GCF_030056815.1 Rhodococcus sp. IEGM 1379 | reverse complement strand
ACCCGGCGATGGAGCTTGGAAGCCTGAAGTTTCGCGTTTCCCGGGAAGAATTCGCTGACTCAGTCGCGTGGGTTGCCCGCAGCCTGCCCTCGAGGCCGCCTGTTCCCGTCCTCGGCGGAGTTCTTCTCGATGCAACCGAACAGGGACTCACCGTCTCCGGATTCGACTACGAGGTGTCCGCTCAGGTCCGCGTCTCCGCAGATGTGACCACCGTGGGTCAGGTACTCGTCTCGGGTCGCCTCTTGGCTGACATCACCAAGTCCCTGCCCAACAAGCCTGTCGATGTGTCCCTCGAGGGCACTCGAGTTCTCATCTCGTGCGGAAGCGCAAAGTTCTCCCTGCCCACAATGCCGGTCGAGGACTACCCGCAGCTTCCGACGCTTCCGCAGCAATCCGGTTCCATCCCGGTTGACTTGTTCTCTGAAGCAATCAGCCAGGTCGCCATTGCTGCTGGTAAAGACGACACCCTGCCGATGCTGACGGGTATTCGCGTCGAGATCAAGCAGAATTCCATCGTCCTTGCCGCAACAGACCGTTTCCGTCTCGCTGTGCGTGAGCTCGAGTGGACCCCGGCCAATCCTGATGTCGAAGCAGCAGTTCTCATTCCGGCCAAGACTTTGTCGGAATCCGCGAAAACTCTTGCCGGCAATGCAAATTCGCCGGTCGAGCTCGCTCTCGGTTCCGGCTCGAGCATCGGTAACGACGGCCTCCTCGGCATTGTGAACGACGGTCGTCGTACAACGACACGTCTCCTCGATGCAGAGTTCCCCAAGTTCCGTCAGTTGCTGCCCGCAACTCATACAGCCATGGCAACCGTCGAGGTGGCTCCGCTGATCGAGGCCATCAAGCGTGTGGCTCTCGTGGCTGAGCGTGGCGCTCAGGTGCGTATGCAGTTCTCCACTGAAGGTCTCCTGCTCTCCGCTGGTGGCGACGACGCCGGCCGCGCAGAAGAAACCCTCAATGCGACGTTCCAGGGTGAACCGCTGACCATCGCGTTCAACCCCGGATACCTGAACGACGGATTGACCTCGCTGCACAGTGAAAACGTGCTGTTCGGCTTCACGACTCCCAGCCGTCCGGCTGTTCTACGTCCGGCTACCGAAGAAGATCCGACTCCGGACGAGTCCGGTAACTTCGCTGCGCCCTCGAGCGAGTACACCTACCTGCTGATGCCGGTTCGTCTTCCCGGCTGATAGTTGTCGTCGGAGAGTCCTGGTGGCTCTCCGACATTCGGATCCGGGGAAACCACAGTGTTCGTTCGTAGATTCTCGTTGCGGGACTTCCGTTCCTGGGATTCCCTGACACTCGACCTTCTTCCGGGTACAACCGTGTTCCTCGGATCCAACGGGCACGGTAAAACCAACATCCTCGAGTCACTCGGTTACTTGTCGACGCTGTCGTCTCATCGCGTCTCTGCCGATGCTCCGATGATCCGCAGCGGTGCCACTAGCGCATTTGCCGGTGCCACAGTGGTCAATGCCGGGCGCGAGCTCACGATCGACGTCGAGTTGATCGAAGGAAAGTCCAACCGCGCCAGGATAAATCAGTCGCCGACGCGGCGTCCCCGTGAAGTTCTGGGAATTCTGCAGTCGGTGATGTTCGCTCCCGAAGACTTGTCTTTGGTGCGTGGTGATCCCAGTGATCGTCGGCGCTATCTCGACGAACTGTTGACGTCGCGGATTCCCCGAATGGCTGCTGTCCGTGCCGATTACGACAAAGTTCTGCGTCAACGCTCGGCGCTCCTGAAGACGGCCGGCGCGGCTCTTCGACGTGGGTCCGGTGAGAATGTGCTCTCCACCCTCGAGGTGTGGGACGGACACCTTGCTGCTCACGGGGCACAACTGTTGGCCGGACGCCTCGAGTTGGTTCATGATCTTGCACCGCATCTCGCGCAGGCGTATCGATCGATAGCACCGGAATCTCGGCCTGCCTCCATTCGTTATCGAAGCAGCCTCGGAACCTCGTTGGATCCCGAATTCACTGATCCGACAAGGGTTCCCGGAATCGACGACGTCGCGTACCTCGAGGAGCGTTTTCACCACGAACTGTCGGTGATGCGAACCAAGGAAATCGACCGGGGTGTGTGTCTGGTCGGTCCGCATCGTGATGATCTCGAGTTGGTTCTCGGCGACACTCCCGCGAAAGGCTTTGCCAGCCATGGAGAATCGTGGTCGTATGCGCTCTCGCTGAGACTGGCCGGGTTCTCGCTTCTGCGGACCGACGGCAGCGATCCAGTGCTTCTTCTCGACGATGTTTTTGCCGAACTGGATCGGCGTCGTCGACAGGCCTTGGCCGCAGTTGCAGCCACCGCTGAACAGGTCCTCATCACCGCCGCAGTTCCCGAGGATGTTCCCGAAGAACTCGAGGCAGCCAAATTCGGCGTCGAAGCGTCGGAAACCCCCGAAGGTCGGATTTCGCGGATAGTCTCGAAGGATCTACCCGAGGAGGTCGAATCCGATGAGTGACGAGAAAGAACCGGAACTACGAGGAATCGACCTGGCCCGCCGCGCCCTCGAGGAGGCCCGCGCTGCTGCCAAGGCCAACGGCAAATCCGTCGGCCAGGGACGCTCGTCGCCAAAGTTCGGCAGTGGTCGACCGCGTCGTAGAGGCGGTTGGTCCGGTCCCGGTCCAGATGCCCGCGATCCACAACCGTTCGGCTCCTTGACCAGCGCGATATCGAAATCGCGCGGATGGTCCCCGAAGGTGTCCGAAGGCACGGTGCTGGGTCGCTGGCCACAGGTTGTCGGTGAAGACATTTCTGCGCACGCCGAACCGATTTCTCTGCGTGAAGGCGTTTTGAGTATCTCGGCGGAGTCGACGGCGTGGGCTACTCAGCTGCGGATGATGCAGTCCCAGATCCTTGCGAAAATCGCTGCTGCGGTGGGTGACGGCGTCGTCAAGACGCTTCGAATCACTGGACCGAGTGCACCGAGCTGGCGGAAGGGTGAACGGCACGTCAAAGGCCGTGGACCTCGCGATACTTACGGCTGAGCGAGCCTAGTTATACCTATTACTTCATGTTACAGTTAACCTTCGTCATAGGTGAACTGTGTCACAGGCATGAGGAGTAATCGAAATGTCGAGCAAGATTTACGCTGAGCCGGATCACATTCTGTTGCAGGCTCGCAACGTCGAATTCGACTGGTCGGACCTGCCCATGCACTGGATTCCCGGTGATCCGTTCAGTACTCACGTACTCAACGTGCTACACCTGTTGCTGCCGGCGGGTGAAGCGTGGTTCGTCGAAACGTTCAAAGAAGCACTCCCGCTCATCGAGGATGAGAAGCTTCGCGAGGACGTCGTCGGATTCATCGGCCAGGAAGCCATGCACGCGGGCGCGCACACCGGCGTTCTTGTCCATCTGAAGGAAAACGGGCTGGATCCGACGCCATATACCCAGCAGATGGAATGGACCTTCTCGAAATTGCTCGGACCTCGCCCGATGACGGGTTTGCGGGCCGAGAATCACCTGGTCGAACGGTTGGCGATTATCGCAGCCATCGAACACATCACGGCATTTCTCGGTGACTGGGTCCTCAATGCCAAAGGTCTCGACCGCGCGGGAATGCACCCGACCATGCTCGATCTGCTCCGCTGGCACGGTGCCGAAGAAGTGGAACACCGCTCGGTGGCGTACGACGTCATGCGCTACTTCGACAAGCGTGAAAGCCGCAGAATTCGTACTCAGATCCTGGTGACACCCGTGATTGTCTGGCTGTGGATCCGCGGAACCCGATTCCTGATGCGAAACGACCCCGAACTCGCTGCGCAGGCGCCGAGCAGACGTCGCCCGCACCTCTCCGATTTTGTTGCCGCAGGCAAGCGGGGCACCGTGCCGACAAGCTACGAGTTGGTGAAGCGGATGTCGACGTACTTCTCGAAGTCGTACCATCCCGGCAACGAGGGCTCGACGGCCCAGGCGGTGAAGTATTTGGCGTCATCCCCAGCAGCTCAGGCGGCCGCGAAGTGATTCCCTCTATCTCCAGGATCAAGGACGTTCTGACCGGGCACGGCGGTTTGCCGCGGCACCAGGCTCCACCGGATCTTGCCGGCCGTGGACGGCCCGACCGAGCCATGCAAATTACAGAGTTGTTGGCGGACAAGTACCTTCGAGTTCTGACGGCCTACGACTACAACCCGAAGATTGCCGGCCACAACCCTGATACCGCCCTGAATATGGTGGTCACTTCGCGGGAAGTAGTAGCGACAGACGAGAACGTTGTGCGGCTTCGTTTCAGTACAGCGGACGGTTCACCGATTCCTCCGTGGCATCCGGGATCGCACCTGGACTTCCATCTTCCTTCCGGTCTACGCCGGCAGTATTCATTGTGCGGAGACCCGGCAGATGCGACGGGATACAGCGTCGCGGTGCGCCGGATACCCTACGGCGGCGGCGGATCGATCGAAATGCATGCCCTGCAACCAAGTGATCACGTCACGGTTCGAGGACCACGCAACGGCTTTCCGTTTATCGCCGGTGGAAGCGCACTTTTTGTAGCCGGTGGGATTGGCATCACGCCGATTATTGCAATGGTCAGGGCTGCAAGAGAATTGGGTATGGACTGGTATTTCGTGTACTCGGGCCGCTCCCGCGAATCCATGCCGTTCCTCGAAGAGGTTGCCGGGTGGGATCCGGAGCGTGTGTTTGTGCGACCCGACGACGAATACGGATTACCTACTGCTGCAGACCTTCTGGGGCGTGCTCCGGTAGGCGGAGCAGTATACTGCTGCGGTCCGACGCCGATGCTCGACGCCGTACGCACCGGGTTCCGTGAAACACCTTCCACAGCTTTGCATTTCGAAAGGTTTGGTGCGCCGCCGGTAACAGACGGTGTGCCGTTCGAAGTGCAACTGGTCAACTCGGGGCGCGTGCTGACCGTTCCGGCCGACCAATCTGCATTGGACGTCATCAAGAAGACCTTGCCGGGAGTCGGTTACTCCTGCCAGCAGGGGTTCTGCGGTACCTGCCGCGTGAAGGTACTCGCCGGCACTCCGGATCACCGCGAAAACCGTTTGACCGACACCGAGCGGGAAAACGAGATGCTCATCTGCGTCTCGCGTTCCGACGGTGGACGACTTGTACTCGATCTCTAGATTCTCGTACCGAAAGGTTCACCGATGACCAAGCACTCTCCTCTTCATGCTGTGACTACCCACCCTGTGACTACCCACCCAGTGACTTCCCGCCCAGGGACCGCTCGCCGCGTCACCAACGGTGCCGTCAGCCTGGCCGTGTTCGAGCAGGGACCGGTAGACGCCGAAACCATCGTCCTGGTCCACGGTTGGCCCGATACCCACGAACTGTGGAGTCGCGTCGCGCCGTTGTTGGCCGACGATTTCCGCGTGGTGAGTTACGACAGTCGTGGTGCCGGCGAGAGCACCGTTCCGTCGCGAGTGCAGGATTATCAGCTCAGCGCACTGGCCGCTGATCTGTTTGCTGTCATCGACGCCGTCAGCCCCGACAAACCGGTTCACGTCCTCGCTCACGACTGGGGATCCGTCGAAGCCTGGGAAGCGGTGTGCGAACCCGGGGCGGAAGAGAAGATCGCGTCGTTCAGTTCCATCTCGGGCCCCAATCTCGACCATCTCGGAAAATGGATCCGGTCCAGTGCGTCCAAGCGGCGTTTTCTCGGCCCGGTAGCGCAGGGAGTGGCGTCGGCATACACCGTTCTTTTTCAGATTCCGGGCCTCTGCACCGTGCCGTTGCGGTTGTGGTTTTCGAAGCATTGGCCGGCATTTCTCGGATTTTTCGACGGTCTCGACCCCAAATTGGTGAACACGGCACCGACGATCGCAGATGACATGGTCAACGGACTCAAGCTCTACCGGGCAAATATCAGGGCATCTCTCGGTAAGCCGCGGGACAGGTATACGGACGTGCCCGTTCAGTTGATCCTGAACAAGTACGACAAGGCCGTCCGGCCGGTGGGTTACGAAGATACCGAGAAATGGGTCTCTGACCTGCGTCGAATCGAGATTCCAGCTGGTCACTGGTCGCCGATTTCGCACGCCGGTGACGTTGCCGACCACGCCCGGGCATTTATTACGAGCCTGGGCGAGTGTCGCCCAGTCAAGCAATCTTCCTAGCGATTCACCTTCCCGGGACCAAAATAATTCGCCTGCGAAGCAACCAGGGGTGTCATTGAGCGGTTCCTGTCGGTGCTTGCCAGTAAGATGGGCTCCGGTAACTAGCGGCAACATTCTCGAACCCGCTCCGACGACACCCCGCAAGGGTTTGCTGGCGGCTGCGCTCGAGTATTGACGGAGAAGGAGAGCTACCCACCCGTGGCTGCCCAGAAGTCAGATACAAGCACTTCCAGCAATAACTACAACGCATCGTCCATCACGGTCCTCGAAGGGCTGGAAGCGGTACGGAAGCGCCCAGGCATGTACATCGGTTCTACCGGTGAACGCGGCCTGCACCACCTGATTTGGGAGGTCGTCGACAACTCTGTCGATGAGGCGATGGCCGGACATGCCACAAAGGTCGAGGTCACCCTCCTCGAGGACGGTGGCATCCGCGTCGTCGACGACGGCCGCGGAATCCCGGTCGGAATGCACTCCTCCGGGGTTCCCACCGTTGAGGTCGTACTGACCCAGCTGCATGCCGGCGGCAAGTTCGACTCCGATTCGTATGCCGTCTCCGGTGGTCTGCACGGTGTGGGCATTTCGGTGGTCAACGCGCTCTCCACCAGGCTCGACGTCGACATCAAGGTTGACGGCTATGAGTGGCATCAGACGTACACGGACTCCAAGCCGGGTGAGCTGATTCAAGGCCCAGCCACCAAGGAGACCGGAACCACGGTCACCTTCTGGGCTGACCCGGAAATCTTCGAGACCACTCGCTACAACTTCGAGACCGTTGCGCGCCGCCTGCAGGAAATGGCGTTCCTCAACAAGGGCCTCACCATCACGCTCACCGACGAGCGTGCCGAGGTCATCGACGACGAAGCTGCCGAAATAGCCGAGGCACCCAAGTCGGCTGAGACGCAGGAAGCTGTCGCTGCAGCACCTCGCAAGGCCAAGACTCGCGTCTACCACTACCCCGGTGGCCTCGAGGACTACGTCCGCCACATCAACAAGTCCAAGAGCCCCATCCACAACTCGGTTGTCGGATTCACGGCCAAGGGCACGGGCCACGAGCTCGAGGTCGCAATGCAGTGGAACTCCGGTTACTCGGAGTCCGTGCACACCTTCGCCAACACCATCAATACGCATGAGGGTGGAACACACGAAGAAGGCTTCCGCGCCGCACTGACCACGGTCGTCAACAAGTACGCGCGTGACAAGAAGCTGCTCAAGGAAAAAGAGCAGAACCTCAACGGTGACGACATTCGTGAGGGCCTCGCCGCCATCGTCTCCGTCAAGGTCGGTGAGCCGCAGTTCGAGGGCCAGACCAAGACGAAGCTCGGTAACACCGAGGTCAAGTCGTTCGTTCAGAAGGCATGCAACGAGCACCTTCAGCACTGGCTCGAGGCGAACCCCGCCGACGCCAAGACGATCGTGAATAAGGCCGTCTCGTCGGCGCAGGCACGTATCGCCGCCCGTAAGGCCCGCGAGTTGGTGCGTCGTAAGAGCGCAACCGACCTCGGTGGCTTGCCGGGCAAGCTCGCCGACTGCCGCTCCAACGATCCGGAGAAATCCGAGATCTACATCGTGGAGGGCGACTCCGCAGGCGGCTCGGCCAAGTCCGGCCGTGACTCGATGTACCAGGCGATCCTGCCGCTTCGCGGAAAGATCATCAACGTCGAGAAGGCGCGTATCGATCGCGTCCTCAAGAACACCGAAGTCCAGTCGATCATCACCGCGTTCGGCACCGGCATTCACGACGAGTTCGACATCGCCAAGCTGCGGTACCACAAGATCGTGCTCATGGCCGACGCCGATGTTGACGGTCAGCACATCGCAACACTGCTGCTCACGCTGCTGTTCCGCTTCATGCGGCCGCTCGTCGAGTCCGGCAAGGTCTACCTCGCGCAGCCGCCGCTGTACAAGCTCAAGTGGCAGAAGGGTGCGCAGCCTGAATTTGCGTACTCCGACCGCGAGCGCGACGCAATGATCAAGGCCGGCCTCGATTCCGGCAAGAAGATCAACAAGGACGACGGCATCCAGCGTTACAAGGGCCTCGGCGAGATGAATGCCAAGGAATTGTGGGAAACCACGATGGACCCGTCGGTGCGCGTTCTGCGTCTCGTCACTCTCGACGACGCGGCTGCTGCCGACGAGCTGTTCAGCGTGCTCATGGGCGAGGACGTCGAAGCGCGTCGTAGCTTCATCACCCGCAATGCCCGGGATGTTCGTTTCCTCGACGTGTAGGGCCTGCGGCCCCGTGGGCCTTTCTGGTAGTTCCGACTACCAAAAGTGCGCACGTGGGCGCCTGCGCCCCCTTCTTTTAAGAAAGTGAACTCATGACCGACACCACGTTGCCACCGGACGAACCGCAGCACGACCGCATCGAACCGGTCGACATTCAGCAGGAAATGCAGAACAGCTACATCGACTACGCCATGAGCGTCATCGTCGGTCGCGCGCTGCCGGATGTCCGCGACGGCCTCAAGCCGGTGCACCGACGCGTGCTGTACGCGATGTACGACAACGGATATCGTCCCGATCGCGGATACGTGAAGTCTGCCCGACCGGTTGCCGAAACCATGGGTAACTATCACCCCCACGGCGACTCCTCGATCTACGACACCCTGGTTCGTATGGCCCAGCCGTGGTCGCTGCGATACCCGCTCGTCGACGGCCAGGGCAACTTCGGTTCCCGCGGCAACGACGGCGCGGCCGCCATGCGTTACACCGAGTGCCGGCTCACGCCGCTCGCGATGGAAATGCTGCGTGAAATCGACCACGAGACAGTCGATTTCACGCCGAACTATGACGGTAAGACTCAGGAACCCACGGTTCTGCCCAGCCGTATCCCGAACCTTCTGATCAACGGTTCCAACGGCATCGCCGTCGGTATGGCGACCAACATCCCGCCGCACAACCTGCGTGAAGTTGCCGACGCCATCTACTGGGCTCTCGAGAACTACGAAGCCGACGAGGAAACCACGCTTGCGGCTGTCATGCAGTACGTCAAGGGACCCGATTTCCCGACGTACGGTCTGATCGTCGGCGGCCAGGGAATCCAGGATGCCTACAACACGGGTCGCGGTTCCGTCCGCATGCGCGGTGTCGTCGAGATCGAAGAAGATGCCAAGGGTCGCACCACGATTGTCATCACCGAGCTGCC
>NZ_JASHKR010000125.1 GCF_030056815.1 Rhodococcus sp. IEGM 1379 | reverse complement strand
CGCTACGAGGCACACCTCACGATACCTCATGTGTCACTAACTGAACGGTATTGCCGCTAAGTGGGTAGTCGAGTGGCCCAGCGTATTGGTGCTCGGAGGGTTACTCTGACGAACCGTGAATCGTGTCAGTTCGTTCATCCGTCCGCTGGTTCCTCGCGATCCGCATGAGGAACACCGAGTGGCAACACCACTCGAACTACTGACGGACCTGTGCTTTGTCGTCGCAGTTGCCCAGGCTGCCACTGGACTTCACCACGCCATCAGTGACGGTCATTGGGCCTCGGGCGTCGGCCACTTCGCGATGGCTTTCTTCGCGATCTGGTGGACGTGGCTCAACTTCACGTGGTTCGCTTCCGCCTACGACAACGACGACGGTATTGCTCGATTGCTGACGATCTTCCAGATCCTGGGATCGTTGGTACTGGCTGCCGGCATTGTGCGATTCTTCGACAACGACGCACTACTGATCATCGTCGGGTACGTCATCATGCGAATAGCATTGGTGATTCAGTGGATTCGAGTGTCGCGAAACGATCTCGAACGTACAATCACCGCACGTCGATATGCCCTCGGCATCGTCCTCGTTCAGCTCGGTTGGATCGGTTTCTACTTCGTGCCGTCAGTGCTCTTCGTGCCGACGTTCTTGTTCCTGGTTCTCTGCGAATTCGCGGTGCCGGTCATCTCGGAGAAGACGGGTATGACGCCTTGGCATCCGCACCACATTGCCGAGCGATACTCGCTGTTTTTCATCATTGTGCTGGGCGAGACAATCCTGTCCACGACGGTGGCGATTCAAGACGCAGTTGCCGGCGAACATCCGGCGGCCAAGGTCGCGTACGTCGTGATCGGCGGCGTCCTCATCGTGTTCAGCCTGTGGTGGTTGTACTTCCAGCGAAACGCGGGCGACGCCCTCGGTGGTGACGATGCGTCACCGTTCGTCTGGGGTTTCGGGCACTACTTCATCTTTGCGGCAGCAGCGGCCATCGGCGCCGGACTGGCTGCGCGAGTCGATTATTGGACCGGCCACGGGGGCGGCAGCGCCCTGGTGACCGGGGTTGCCGTCACCATTCCGGTTGCGGTCATCCTCGCAGCCTTGTGGTTCATTCACATTCGGCTGCATGATTCGTCGACGCGGACGTTGGCTCCGTTCGCAATCGCCGTGGTCGTCGTTCTGGGTGGCACCTTCACCGCCGTGCCGGAACTAGTCGCTGGCTTGGCGTGTGCGGCGCTCCTCGCCGTGGAGTTGGTTCTCACCGAAGGCGCCAAAGTCGACGCCTAGCGAACGGAGAGACGTTCCTTGCGCAGTTGATCCACCTCGGGGAGATGCAGTGGTGCGAGTTCGTCTACACCCAAAGCGCGCTTGAGCAGTAGATCAGCCAGTTCAGGATTGCGGGCCAATGCAGGTCCGTGCATGTAGGTGCCGATCACGGAACCCTGCACGACGCCCTCGAGGCCGTCACCGACGCCATTGCCGACGCCGTGGGTGACGCGCGCAAATCCTGAGGCGGCGGTGCCCAGAGTTGTTCCACCGCGATGGTTTTCGAAACCGGAGAGTGGGGCGCTCAGGCCGTCGATCAGCGGCTTGGTGATCACTTCACCGATGGAACGCTTTTCCTGCGGTGAGGTGGTGACGTCCAGCATGGAGACGCCGTCGACGCGCTCGCCGCTGGAGGTTTCGTACCAGTTGCCCAGAACCTGAATGGCCGCGCAGATGGCCAGCACGGGTGCACCGCGCTCTGCCGCACGCTGCAGGCCCGGGTACTTGGTGAGGTGCCGGGTGGCGAGTCGCTGCGCGGAATCCTCGGCGCCGCCGAGTGTGTAGACGTCGAGTGAGTCCGGTACCGGGTCATTGAGTGTGATGTCGATGATTTCGGCGTCGTACCCACGCATCCGCAGACGCTGACGCAGGATCAGGGCATTGCCGCCGTCGCCGTAGGTGCCCATGACGTCGGGGAGGACCAGTCCGATACGCACTGTCGAGTCAGACATCGCGGGTCTCCTTGGCGATAGCAGTGTTCAGGTCGCGAAATGCCGTGTAGTTGGCGAGCACTTCCACGCGTCCGGGCGGGCAGGAAGCTATGGCGCGCAAGGGGTCCGGATCAAGTGTGTGCTCGACGCCGGCGTAGGTGAGGCGGACGGCCAGGTCGGTTCCGCGCTCGCCGGCAGCGATCACTTTGACGCCTTCGAAGTGCTCGAATTTCACGTCCCACAGCCAGGACAGGTCTTCGCCGTCCGGTACCTGCCCGTTGACTGCGATGACGAGTCCGTCGACGCTCGGATCGATCATGGACAGGGCTTCCTGCCAGCCGGCAGGATTTTTCGCCAGCAGCATGTGGACGGAGTGGGCTCCGACCTGGACGGTGCTGTAACGTCCGGCAACTTCTTGGACTGTGGACGCTGCGGCAACGGCATCTGCCGCGTCTGCGCCCAAGGTGACCGCTGCGGCAACAGCCTGAGCGGCGTTGCCGCGGTTGGCTTTTCCGGGCAGTGTCAGTGTCATCGGGATGGTCAGGCCGTCGGGGCCGTACAGGTTATTGTCGTCGAGCCACCACGCCGGCTCGGGCCGCGCGAAATCCGAACCCGTACTGCGCCAGTGCTTTCCCTCCCATACGATGGGCTCGCCAGTGCGCGGGCAGCTGACCGAATCTCCGGCCCAGCCGCCGCCGGCGGCAACCCACACGACGTTGGGTGCGTCGTAGGCAATCGACGTGATCAATACGTCGTCGCAGTTCGCGATGATGACCGCATCCGGGTGCGCATCGACGCATGCCCGCAACCTGCGTTCGATCATGTTGATCTCGCCGACTCGGTCGAGCTGATCGCGGCTCAGGTTCAGCAGCACGATCACTTCGGGGTTCACGGCGTCGGCAACGTGAGGGACGTGCAGTTCGTCAACTTCCAACGCGGCGATCGGAGCGTTCAGGCGAGTTGCCAGGGCCGCGACGATGCCGGCGTCCATGTTGGCGCCGTCCGCTTGCGTCGCCACTTCGCCGACGGTGGCGAGAGCCGCTGCGGTCATGCGCGTCGTCGTGGACTTACCGTTGGTTCCCGTGATCACGACGGTGCGTTTCCCGCGTCCAAGCTGTGTCATGAGTGTCGGGTCGATCTTGAGGGCTATCAGCCCGCCGATCATCGAGCCTTTGCCTCGGCCGGCTTTCTGCGATGCCCAGGATGCTGCTGCGGCAGCGCGCAGGGCGAGCTTTCCGCGCGCCGTGATCGTTAGTCCAGTTCCCACGGCCCGAGTTTTGCACAGCGCGCACTCAGACGCCGAGTCGCGCGGGTGGTTCGAGTGCGGTTGTGCTCGAGGGAACAGTCACCGCGGGTGCCGGGCGCATCTGCGTGGCGATCGCCCCGGCGATGACGATAACGGCTCCTACCAGTGACAACGGGCTGGGTGTCTCATGCAGGAACAGCCAGGACGCACCGATTCCGACAATGGGGACCATGAGGGAGAGTGGAGCCACTTTGCCGGCGGGGTAGCGGCTCATCAGTGTGGTCCAGATTCCCGTTCCGGCGATGGTGCCCAGTAGAACGATGTAAGCGAGGCCGATCAGTGACGGCAGGCCGTCGATGCTCACTGCCGTCGCGAGGGCATGCCAGCCCGCGGTGGGGCCTTCGACTACCGCCGACAGCGCCAGCATCGGGAGCGGGGGAATGACGCACATCCACAACATCAGGCGCATCGGCTGCGGATCGCCGACGGTATTCGCGGCGGCCAGGCGGCTACCGAGGTTGCCGAATGCCCAGGACAGGCCCGCCAGAAGCGTCAGGATCACGGGCAGCAATGCTGCATGATGCGAGCGATCCCAGCCGATCAGCGCCATCCCGGCCACCGCGACGCCGATCCCGGAAACCTGCCACACGCTGAGTTTTTCGCGAAGCAGGAAGGTGCCTAACAGAACTGTGAACGGTGCGGATGACTGCAGGACCAGCGACGCCAACCCGGTTGGCATTCCGGTGTGCATCGCCCAGAAGAGAAACACGAATTGGCCGAAGCCGAAACCGAAACCGTAGAGCAGCAACCATCGCACCGGAACCCGCGGCCGCGGCACGAAGATCGCCACTGGAATCGCGATGAGCAGAAAGCGCAGTGCGGCAAAGAAGAACGGGGGAAAATGGTCGAGGCCGACGCGAATCGCCAGGAAATTGAGTCCCCACAAGACGATGACGGTCAATCCGAGCAGCCGGTCGCGGGGAGTCATGACACTTATCGTGAGCCGTTCAAAGCATCAGCACAAGCGAATAAAGATGCACCATTGATGTAGTTTTACTACATGGATGCGACCCGGTTGCGAGTTCTTCGAGAACTGGCCGACAGAGGAACCGTCGCAGCTGCCGCAGCAGCGCTTTCGATGACGCCGTCCGCGGTCTCGCAGCAGCTCAAGATCCTCGCTCGTGAGGCCGGCGTGCCCCTTCTGGAACCTGACGGCCGCAAGCTTCGACTCACCGACGCGGGTCGCGCGTTGGTCCGGCGTGCGGACGACGTCGTGGCAGCTCTCGAGCGCGCCGACGCGGAGATGGCGTCGTACCGGGGTTCGCCGCGGGGCAAGGTGCGCGTGGCGTTCTTCCCGTCAGGCGCCGCGCTACTACTGCCCGGGGTACTGACCGCGCTGCAAGGTTCGGGCGTGGACATCGATGCCTGCGACGTCGATCAACCGGCGTCGGCCGTTCCGGGATTGTTGGCTGATTACGACGTGATTCTCACGCACCGCGACGAGCGCGGCGCCGAGACATCGTTTCCGCGCGTCGCCGTGCACACTTTGATGCGGGAACCGATCGACTTGGTATTGCGACCGGATCATCCCTTGGCCAAGCAAGATTCGGTTCGGTTGGAACAATTGGCTGATGAGAACTGGATCAGCGTGCGTGGTGGTTTTCCGGTAGACGACGTACTGCTTTCGGTTGCGGCTGTTACCGGTGTACAACCGCGGGTCGGGCATCGGATAAACGATTTCCGTGTCATCGAAGAGTTGGTGGCGGCCGGGCACGGAGTGGCATTGATGCCGCGTCATGCAGTCACTCATTCCGGGGTGTCGAGGAAACCGTTGGCCGGTGTGCGCGCTGCCCGTGTCTATGAATTGGCAACACGATTACATGCTGATCGAAGTCCGGCAATCGGACTTGTGCTCGATGCTTTCCGCGATGTTGTGCGGGCAGTCGCAGAATGAACGCACAAACGGGAGCGACACGATTAGTGTCGCTCCCGTTTCGGTAGTGCGTCCCCACACGAATCGCGGGGGTTGTGAATCAGGCCGGTATCAGGCGAGAGCCTTAGCCTTCAGTGCCGCGAATTCATCTTGCGTGATGGTGCCGGCGTCGAGAAGTGCCTTGGCATCAGCAATTGATTCGGCCGGAGACTTACCGGCAACCTCGCGGATGTAGCTCTCCTGCACCTGCTTGACGTGCTGAGCAGCCTCGATGGAGCGCTGTGCCATTCCATCGCTCTTCACGATGAGGTAGACCAGCGCGGTGAGCCACGGGATGACGAAGAGGAAGAAAATCCAGATCGCTTTCTTCCATCCGGAAGTCTTGTGATCGCGGAACAGGTCCGTAATGATCGAGAACAGCAGAATCAGGTACGCGACGAACGCGAACGTGACGACGATCAGCCAGAGGAAATCCCAGAAGGAATCCATTGTCGAGCTCCATTTCGCAAGTTGGATTTATCTGAGCTGACTATCTCACGCGCAAGCTCTGTCTGCATCATCCTTGATGGGTGATTCGCGAACACAACCGTCGTCGCGCTACACCTTCATGTCCGATGTAATTGTCAATCTTTGGTAGTTCATTACTCGAGTAAATCGACAGTGGACGGAAATGACTTGTGGCTCCTATCCCGTTGGGATAGGAGCCACAAGTCGAGAGATCAGATGAAACTAGCTCGCGCGGTTGACCGCCGAGACCACGGCGCGCAGTGACGCAGTCGTGATCGAGGTAGCAATTCCGACGCCCCAGACGACTGTGCTCTGGCCATCCGGACCGGTCACCGCGCACTCGACGTAGGCCGCAGCCTGAGCGTCGTCACCAGCGGACATGGCGTGCTCGGAGTAGTCGAGAACCCGAACGTCGAAGTCGATGCTGCCCAAAGCGTCGACGAAGGCAGCGAGCGGTCCGTTGCCGGTGCCCGAGATTTCTTGCTCCTTGCCGTTCACCTTCACGATTGCGGTGATGGAGTCGGTGCCGCCGTCCTCTTCGGAAGCGGTGACCTTCTGCTTCATGCGCTCGAGCGGTGTGACGGGAGCCAGGTACTCCTCGTGGAAGACGTCCCACATTTCCTTCGGCGAGACCTCGCCGCCCTCGCCGTCGGTGATCTTCTGGACGGACTGCGAGAACTCGACCTGCAGGCGACGCGGCAGCACCAGACCGTGATCGGCCTTCATGATGTACGCGACGCCACCCTTGCCGGACTGAGAGTTGACGCGGATGACGGCCTCGTAGCTGCGGCCGACGTCCTTGGGATCGATGGGCAGGTACGGAACCTGCCACAGGATGTCGTCGATGTCGGCGTTCTGGCTGTCGGCGTCGACCTTCATGGCGTCGAGGCCCTTGTTGATGGCGTCCTGGTGGCTGCCGGAGAACGCGGTGTAGACGAGGTCGCCGCCATACGGGTGACGCTCGTGGACGGGCAGCTGGTTGCAGTACTCGACCGTGCGACGGATTTCGTCGATGTTGGAGAAATCGATCTGAGGGTCGACGCCGCGCGTGAACATGTTCAGACCCAAGGTGACCAGGCAGACGTTGCCGGTGCGCTCACCGTTACCGAACAGGCAGCCTTCGATGCGGTCGGCGCCGGCCTGGTAGCCCAGTTCGGCTGCCGCGACGCCTGTTCCGCGGTCGTTGTGCGGGTGCAGCGACAGAATGACGGAGTCGCGGCGGGCCAGGTTGCGGTGCATCCACTCGATGGAGTCGGCGTACACGTTGGGTGTGGCCATCTCGACGGTTGCCGGCAGGTTCAGGATGACCCGGTTGTCCGGCGTCGCACCCAAGGTTTCGGTGACGGCGTCACACACTTCCTTGGCGTACTCGAGCTCGGTGCCGGTGTAGGACTCGGGGGAGTACTCCCAGCGCCAGTTGGTGTCCGGGTACTTCTTCGACTCGGCGAGTACCAGCTCGGCGGCGTCGGTGGCGATCTTCTTGATCGTGGCCTTGTCGGCACGGAAGACGACGCGGCGCTGCAGGATCGAGGTGGAGTTGTAGAAGTGCACGATCGCGTTCTCGGCACCTTCACACGCCTCGAACGTGCGCTTGATCAGCTCGGGACGCGACTGCGTCAGCACCTGAATCGTGACGTCGGACGGGATTGCTCCGTCTTCGATGATTTCGCGGACGAAGTCGAAGTCCGTCTGGCTTGCGGACGGGAAACCGACCTCGATCTCCTTGTAGCCCATGCGGACCAACAGGTCGAACATACGACGCTTACGCGCCGGGCTCATCGGATCGATCAGGGCCTGGTTGCCGTCACGCAGATCCACGGCACACCACTGCGGTGCGCGATCGATGATCTTGTCGGGCCACGTGCGGTCCGGCAGCGAGACGGTCTCTACTTCTTCGGAGAAGGAGCGGTAGCGGAACGTCGGCATCGATGAGTTCTTCTGCGTGTTCCACGCAGGCTGGTCGGCGGGCGCCGGCTTCGTGGGAGGGGTGATGGTGCGAGAGCCGGTGGTGAATGCGTCAGCGGGGGACATTGGTGTGATCTCCAGGATTGTGGACCCGGCCTGATGACCTGTTGGTCATGACCGAATGTCCGGAAGGCTTGGTCGACCGGCGCACACAAAACCCCGCGACGGGAGGCCAGTCTGGATCAGACCCCGTCGCGGCAACCAAGGAGGAGTGCGCGCTGCATGCTGTGCACTCTACTCCTGAGATGTGGAAGAAAGTGGCGGGGTTGCGCGACATGCCGAATTTGTCGGGCGTTCGGTGCTGTCGTTTCGGACTTCGAGGTGATCGACTGACCACATGGATCCCCGAATCGATGTGGCGCGCGCCTATCTCGACGCTTTGCTCAGCCACGATGGCAGTTCCGTTCCGTTGGCCCCGGACGCAGTTCGGCACGAAGTCGGACTGAAGACTGGATTTTCGGGAAATCATTTGCGGCGCAGCCTCTCTGGAGGTCCACAGTATCGTCTCGTGCGCGCGATTCGCGACATCGACTGGACGGTGAACGGTGACGACGTGACTGCCGAATACCTCCTCGATGCGGGCCTGTTCGGGCGCAATCTGATGACGGTGCGAGTCACCGAGACCTTCCGGATACCCACAGATGACCTCCGCATTCACCGCATCACGGCCAAGATTCGGCGCTCTCGGGTCAAATCCGAGTGATGCGATTCGTCCGCTGGGTCGTCTGCTCGTTGTTGATCGTTCTCGCAGCGGTGACCTCAGCAGCATCAGTAGTCGCTCTGTTTGTCCACACTCAAGTCAATGACACCGACAGTTATGTCGAGACCGTGGCGCCCTTGGCGTCGGATCCCGCAGTGCAAGCAGCAGTGGCCGATCGACTGACCGAAGAACTGACTCGGCGGCTGGACGGGTTTCCGCAGGTGCTGACGCGTCCGGCCGAGAACCTCGTTCGTGAGGTGGCGTTCACGCTGGTTTCGAGTGATCGATTCGTGACGCTCTGGACCGGCGTCAACCGTCAAGCCCACGCACAACTGGCCGCTGCCGTCACCGGCCAGGCAACCGACGGCATCGTGCGCACAGACGACACGGGAACCGTCACCGTGTCCCTGGAACCGGTTATGACCGAACTGCGGACGCGTCTACGCGATCGCGGATTCACTCTCGTCGACAGGCTCCCGGCGTTCGATCCGCAGTTCGACATCCTGCAGTCGGACGAACTGGTGCAAGCGCAAAGGTGGTCGAATGCACTCGACCGCGCCGCATTGTGGTTGCCCTGGCTCGCAGCGATCTGTGCCGTCGCCGCCGTCGCGATCGCGCCCAAGCGAATGCGGGCGTTGTCACTGGTCGGCCTCGCCACCACGGTAGCGATGATCGCGCTGTTGGCGACGCTGACCGTCGTACGCCGCATCTATTTACAAGATCAAGACATCCCGTCGCCCGCAGCCGCCGTTGCGGTGTACGACACACTCGCAACTTCGCTGGTCAACAGCATTCGTGTCCTTCTCGCCTGCGGAGTTGCCGTTGCAGTGGTGGGTTATGTGGCGGGCAGTTCTCATTCCGCGACGTCGATGCGAAGCAGGATCTCAGGACGCGTCGGGAAGTCGCAGGACCACCTCGGTAAGCTCGACCTCTGATATCTGTAATCAATTTCGACCTGGAGGTAGAAACGCGTGGCTCTCGTCGTCCAGAAGTACGGCGG
>NZ_JASHKR010000024.1 GCF_030056815.1 Rhodococcus sp. IEGM 1379 | reverse complement strand
CAGACGCGGCCTGAGCCTATAAACCCCACGAGTCAATCAAAGTGGGGGCAGTCCCTACTGTCGGCAATGTTGTGTATGGGTTTTGCGTCGATCATCGGCGGTGCCACGGGTTTCGGTACTGCTCTGATCGCAACACCGTTGATGTTGCTCGCAGGTGTCGATGTAATTGAAATTGTTGTCGTCAACTTGATAGTCGGGCTGGTGACGAGGATAGCTGTGAGTGTTCAGCTGCGTGAGCAAATCGATTGGGGCAGAGTCGCACTCTTGGGCTGTGCGAGTCTGCCTGGAGCCTGGCTCGGGGTCCTTACCGTCAATATGCTCCCCGGTCAGTATCTCAAACCTGCCGCGGCTGTGTTGACAGTGCTGTGCGGGCTGGCGATGGTGCTTCCGTCATCGCCGAATCCCAAACCTCCTTCTCGTGCGACAAATATTGCAGTAGGTATGGTCGGTGGTTACTTCAGCACCACGACCTCTCTCAACGGCCCGCCGGTCGTCCTGCTACTCAGCGGGCGAAATTGTCGCCGATGAGCTTCATCGGCGACCTTGCAGGCTATTTCGTCATCACGAACACCTTGTCTCTTGCGCTGCTGTGGGCATACACGGATGTGCAACCGATCGCGATGTGGCCGATGATTGTGGGCTGCATCGTCATTGCTTTGTTGGGCAATGCTTTTGGAATGTGGATCGCGAGAAGATTGCCGGTCAAGGCGTTCAGGTCCTGTGTTATTGCTCTGGTCGTGATTTGCCGGTGCGCTCACGATCATGTTTGCGTAGGGCACGTGTCTTTTCCGAACTACTTCACGGCGGGGACGTGGAACATGTTGTACTGCAACCCCTCTTGGTTGATATTGTCGTCGACGGCCAGTATTTCGGTAACGCCGCGGTCGGCCTTCAGCGTAAATCTGTTGGCGCTGAACATATCCGGATAGGTGCCACTGATCGGTTCGACCCCGTAGATGTACTCGTCGACAACGTCGCCGCTCGCGCTGTCGAACATGATTACCCGGGAATCGGTTCCGCTGGCGGGAGAGGGGATCTGGCCATCCTGCATCAGTGAGTTCTCGGTGACGGCGACTATCTTCGAGCCGTCCGGTGAGAACGTCAATCCTTCTAACGCAAGGTTGTTGCGGACACCGGTCACCTGGACGCCACTGGCGTCGGCCGCCGGAAGATATTGCGACGGTGGTGCATAGTCGCGAACGAACTCACCCTGTGCGGTCGCCCGGCGAACGAGCGGTGCGATCAACTTCGACGCGTCGCCTTTGCTGGTGTATACGATGTCGGTGCTGTCGAGCACACGGCGAATCGACTCCGGATCGACGCCCTTCTTCGGATATGGTTCGCCACCCTGGCCCGCGATAGGCGTCATTTCTGTCACAACCTGTGTGTCCGTGGCGAAGCGGCCGTCAGGACCGAGAATGAGTTCGAGTGTGTAGAAGCGTGGCCGAGTGCCACACCGAACGGAGTCAGGCCGTAGGTTACTTGCATGGAGTCAAGGTGAGTGGCCGTGAAACCTTCATTTTCAGAGGATGTTTCAGTGTTTGAGCATGCTCCGAGCGCTAGGAGCAGTGGGATTGTGACGAGTATATGGCGAGTTCGTTGTTGCATGCGGCGACCGTAGAGGCGGCATATTAACGAAACTTGACTCGAGTACTGCGTATCGGCAAGGTTCCTCGTCCTGTACGTTTACCTGCGCATGTACTTCATGAAATCCACTGGTCCGGATTTGTTCGGGCAGCATCAACAACCTGGTTGATTGTGGTGATCGTGAGTGCGGGCTGTTCGGTCTGGACGTAGTGGCCTGCGTTCGTGTCCAGCACGAGTTTTGCATGCAGTCGTTCGGCCAGCGCATTTTGACCCGCAAGGTGGGCGGCGAAGATGACCTGACCGAAGTCCATCGGGATAGCTGGCGGCAATTCGCCTGCAGCAGCAATGGGTTCAAGGCTATAAGGCTGGTCCGAGGTGAGGATGGCTGCCGGCATGGGTTGAGGATTACCGGCGTCCCGCAGGGACTGGAAGGTGGGTTCGAAGTTGCTTTTCTCCTGATTGTACGGCTCGAGGTCCGGTGAGTAATTACTGTTGAGCGTGAGCCACCACTCCTGCTCCTGCGGGGTGAGACCGTCGTAGAGCAGTTCGGTGAGGGTGTCGACGAGAACCACGCCGTCGACGTCCGTGGTATATGTGTCGGCGTAAAGCCGGGCGATTAGCCCGCCCCAGGAATGGGCGACCAAAACAATCGGACCCGGGATCTCGGCTGCGCTCAGGAGGGCGTGAAGGTCCCGCACCCCGTCGGCTGCGGTGGTGGGTTGAGGAACGGGGGTAGAGCGACTGGCCTCCACGTGTTCTCCCGTGATAGTCACTGTCCCGGGACGGTCATAGGCGCACACACGTGTCGTCTCGGATACGCCGGAAAAGACTGGCGGGCCGGACTGTTCCGGGGTTGCCGCACTCTGCCATATATCGCTTCGGTCGCTCCGGCCCGAGACGAGTACGACGGTGGGCGATCCTGACCCCTGACACGTCAGATACATGGCGCGGCCTCCGCCGATGTCCACGAGGCCGGAGAAGTCTGCACTGATTGCGGTGCTTGGCGTCGGGGTGCTCGAGCATCCGGTTGAAACCATTGCTGTGCAGGCGAATAGAGCTATCGCGAGCCGTGATCCAGCATTCATCATGTCCGTCTCCTCGTGAGCGGGGCAGCGACGCGGCCGGAGCCTGGCCGCGATGTCGACTGTTCGAGTGGTACCCCGATCGCGGTAGTGGTATCCGTGAATCCTGCCGACAAGTTGGTCGCATTGTGGCACAGTATGGATTAGATCGAGTCGACTTGACATGTTCCTGTAGAAGGTTTTTTAAATATGTTCTCTATCAACATGTTTCATGCATCGGTCGCGCTTGTTTGTCGACGAACCTGACATGCGCACTGGCGCTTCATGGTCAGATTCTCGAAACACTCTCGGTAGTAGCAGAGTTGATCACGAGCGGTACCACCTTGTCGGCGTGCCTTCTCCTGGATCATGTAGCGGACCCATTGAATCACCTGGCAGTGCTTGTAGAGATCGAAATGACCTGCGTGAGCTGACGATGTGCTTGCCGTCGCGCACAACAGAAGCCGTCGTTACTCTGCACGATCTCATCTGATTTCCGTGAAGTGCCTCGGAAAGTACTGCATCGCTGGCACTATGAACAAAACGACTGATGAAGGGATGAGATCGTGCCGGGGATCTACCGAGTAGCTGCAGCTGGCGGCGCATTGTCCGTTGCGCCGGCGCCGGTACGTGAGTATGACGCGTACCCGGTATTTCCCCGATGGCGATCGCATTGTGTTCCAGAGGGCACCGAAATGCCGTCTACTCCCGGGATGGAAAGACGATTGTGTTCGCCAGTAATCGTGGCGAGACTCCGGCAGAGCGGATAGCACAAAATCCGTCCTGGGACCGCACGTTCATTTCTGACTAGCAGCAATCTTTATTCGAAAGGTCTTTCAATTATGCGTATCTACAATATTTTAGGTCGCGCTTGCCTCGGAACAGGCTCGGGCGCTGTTGATGTCGAGATTGCGAGCGGCGGGGCGTTCTCGGCAGATGTGCAGAGCCTATACTCCCGATGGGATGAGTTCACTACATGGGCGGCGGATTTCGACGGTGCGCCGACGGTCGCAATCGAAGAGTCGGAGCTTGCGAGTCCGGTGCCGCTGCCTCCACAGATCTTCGCGATCGGCCTGAATTATCGTGACCATGCCGTGGAGTCGGGCTTGGATATCCCCGAGATCCCGGTTGTGTTCGCGAAGTTTCCCGCCTCGGTGGCCGGTCCGTACGATCGGATTCTCTTGCCTCCGGGAGCTGTCGATTTCGAGACGGAACTCGTTGTTGTCATCGGCAAGCCGTCGCAAGGTGTGAGGGCTGCAGATGCATGGAGCCATGTGGCTGGACTAACTGTGGGACAGGATCTTTCGGAGCGCCATGCACAATGGGCCGGAACTCCGCCGCAACAGTTCAGTTTGGCCAAGTCGTTTCCGGGCTTCAGTCCGATCGGTCCGGTTCTGGTTACGCCCGATGAGTTCGAGAACCCCGACGACCTCCAGCTCGGTTGCAGCATCAACGGAGTCGAGATGCAGAAGAGTCGCACCAGCGACATGCTCTTCACGATTCCGGAAGTGATCGAGTATCTCTCTCGGATCGTGCCGCTTCTACCCGGAGATGCCATCTTCACCGGCACGCCGGCCGGGGTCGGTTTCAGCCGTAACCCGAAAGTCCTGCTTGGCCAAGGGGATACATTGACGACGTACGTGGAGGGGATCGGCGAGATGCGGCATACCTTCGGGCTTCGGGGCGAATAGCTACAAATATGGTCGAACCAAGCCGAAGAACGCGGCGCTGAAGATCAAGCCGAGCGTGCCCACGGCCAATCCGACCAGTGCGTCGACAGGTAGGGATCTACCGCGCTCCGGCGGTCGTTGACCGATCGCGAATACCCCGGCAGCGATCGCGCCGATGCCCAGGACGATGCCCAATCCGAAAGCCCAGAAAACGAGCACCGACAGGGCGCCGAGCATCTCTGACCTCTCGCTCCAGGTCGCGACACGTTGTGACGGAGTCGGCGGCGGCCATTTCGGCTCCGGGGACAACGTTGCCACGAAACTCTGGGCGCGATCACGAATCGACTGGTCGTTAAGAAGCATTGCGTACTCCACTGAATGAGGTGGTGCGGCGGTCGGTACTGCTCGTCTACCCCGTCTGAGCGGATCTATGCGGCCACGTTGTCAGCTGGTGTCGGAATTCGGATCGAATTCACAGGGCGATGCCAGGAAAGTGGCGTTGGCGGGCGTTGACTGGACTCATAGCCTGAAGACGGGCTGAAACGATAGAACTAGCGGGGCGTGAGACGAGTGAAGTGGCCTCGCTGCGATCACGAAGGATTTATCATGAACGACACCAAGAAGGCTCACTCACAGCACCGGCTTGCCCGGATTGCTGTCATCGGGTCGCTGGTGATTCTCCCGGTGGGACTCTTTGCTGCACCGGCATTCGCGGACACTCCGACTGCTGTGGATCACTCGGCGACGCAGGGCGCCTATCCCGTCGGCGTCAGTCATCACGATGGCGACCGTGACGGCGACCGTGGCAACCAGAACTGGAACAACCAAGATCCAGGCCGGTGGAATCAGAACAATCAGTGGAATCAGAACAATCAGTGGAACCAGAACAACAATCAGTGGAACCAGAACCAGGGCAATCAGTTCAACCAGTGGGTTGCACCTAATTTGAATCCGTTCGGCTCCTTCGGAAGCCTGTAACCGCGTCAACTACCCTAGAGGCGTCCGATTGCTCGCGGAAGCAAATCCGAGCCAGGTGTGACGGTTGCCGGCCCAGCACCATCCGACTTTCGGTGCATTCTTGTTGTCGCGTCCGTCGCGTCCGGTGCCGTTGCTGATCCACAGTGCGGGGGTGCGGGAATCGAGTGCGCCGTTGGGTTTACGCAGTCGCGAGCCGATGGTCATGAAGCATTTGCTGCGTTCGAGGGCGTCGGGGCACTGCAAGAGCCAATGGATTCCCTCGGTGAGGGTCAGCGGTGTGCGCTGGGCTTCGATCATTGCGGGCAGTGCTTCGTCCGGACTCCAGTTGGCCATGTCGTCGCCGCGATCGACTCCTTCGAGGAAGTGAAGCGAATTATCCGGCAGCGCACTGTGTTCGGTGGGAAGGAACTGGTCGACGTCAGTCATGTCGGTGACAATGAAGCCTTGCTTGCCGTGGAGACTGAGCAATGGTGCCAATACTGATGCGGGAGCGTACTTTTCGTGGATTGTCAGTAGCGCGCCGGGAGTGTGCGCCTGTGTTGCGGCGACCCGTAGGGCTTCTGCGGGGAGGCCGGCGAGTTGGTGAACTCCGAGTTCGATCAGTCGTTTGGATTGCTGGTCGAGTGGGGGGAGCGTTGAAGGCATCTGTCAATTGTACGGACTCTCGCGAAGGTGATGCATTCATGGAAATGGATGACCATGATTGCAGTGCAAAATTATGGGTATGCCAATTGATCAGTATGACAGTTGATTCATAAATACATGCGATGTATTTGCAACGATTATTCCGACCGGTCATGTATTGATCTAATATTCACGAATGGCATATCTGACTCGTAAGAACAGTATTGCATTAATTTTTGTCGGTGCAGCGTTCGTGGCTTCTTGCTCCGATGCGCAGGATATGACGCAGGCAACCTCTTCGGAATTCGCTGCAACTGCGCCGTCTTCCAGTCCTGCTCTGGCCGTTCTTACTCCGGTGACTGCTGCGATTCTTGCTCATCCGATACCGGTGACAGCCACCGACGGCAAGGTTCACCTCGCCTATGAACTTTTTCTGACGAATACGCTCGCACAGCCGGTTAATCTGCGAGGTATCGTGCCAATGGCCGACGGGGCGCCGTTGCAGAGTCCGATTACCGAAAATCTCTTGCCCTGGGTCAAGGTCTTCGGGGCTACGGAACCGATAACGATCCTGGGCCCCGGGCAGTCGGCACTGGCGTGGTTGGATGTGACTGTGCCGTCGCCGGCCGACATCCCGGAGGTGATGGAGCACCGGATATCGCTCCAGGTCACCAGTCCGGATCCGCCTCTGCTGCCGGCCGATCTGACGGAGACCGTTGCACGTACAGCGGTGTCCACGAAGTCTGCGATCACAATCGATCCGCCGTTGAAGGGTGAGAACTGGCTCGACGGTAATGGTTGTTGTTCGGTGACGGCGCATCGCGGCGCTGTCAGCCCTCTCAACGGTCAATTGTTCGCACCCGAGCGGTTTGCCATCGACTATGTTCAATTGACGTCCGATGGGAAGATGTTTAACGGAGATCGCACTTCGGTCAACAGCTATCCGTACTACGGGACGGATGTGTATGCGGTGGCTGCCGGAAAGATCGTGTCAATCGTGAACGATCTTCCGGAGCCGACGCCGGGTGCCAACCCCACGGGGTTGACCGTTGAGCAATACGGTGGAAATCATGTCGTTCAGGATCTTGGAGACGGCCGATTCGCTTTCTATGCTCATCTGCAAACAGGGAGCGTGCCGTTCAAGATTGGCGACAACCTGACAGCGGGTCAATCATTGGGCAAGCTGGGTAACTCCGGAAATACCGATGCTCCCCATCTGCATTTCCACATCATGGATGGGCCGGATCCTTTGGCGTCGAACGGCCTTCCATTCGAGATTCGTTCGTTTGATCTCACCAACCAGATCGCGAATATGGACAACCTCGCCGACGTCACGGACACCGGTGGCGCAGCACAGTTCGCGACGGGAGTGGCCACTGGTCCCCGCAGCAATCAGATGCCGCTCACACTCGATGTCATGACGTACGACGTAGCCGCCGGCTAATCAGTAGGCTTGTGTAAATGGGAACCGGTAGGCAGAGGTGGCTGGCCCGATCAGCAGTGGCGGCGATGTTCGTGGCCGTCGTCGTTCTTCTTGTCTTCGCCGGCTTGAAGACGTTGATGCTCCTGATCCTGGGTGTCGGAGCCCTGGTCGTGAGTGTAGTGGCGGCCTACTGGTTTCTGACCAGTCGCGGCTTTCTGCGGTGGTTCGCCCTGTGTGTCGGGGTGTTGACTCCGATAGTGGTTGTGGTCTTTCTCGTTCGTGCGCACCTACTTTGGGTGGTGCTGTTGACTTTCGGGTTGTTTGTCGTGGCAGCGCTCTGCGCCCGCGCAGCACTCGCGGATGACCCGTCGGATGTTGTTGTCCCGGAATATCCGTCGACGCCTCCCCTCCGGCCGTTTCTGGTGATGAATCCGTATTCCGGCGGAGGCAAGGTCGGCAAGTTCGGATTGCGTGAGAAGGCAGAAGCGTTGGGCGCAGAGGTTTTTGTTCTCGATGCGGACCACCCGGTGGATGTGGCGGAACTTGCACGCAAGGCTGTCGATGACGGAGCTGATCTACTCGGGGTGGCCGGGGGAGATGGAACGCAGGCCCTCGTCGCGGCTGTCGCGGCGGAGCACGGTCTGCCGTTTCTGGTGATCAGTGCGGGGACGCGAAATCATTTTGCTGCCGACCTCGGTCTGGACCTTCAAGATCCGTCTCATTGCCTGGATGCGCTGACCGACGGCATCGACATCTTCGTCGACATCGGGACGGTCGGCGGCCGGACGTTTGTCAACAACGCGTCGTTCGGTGCGTATGCGGAGGTGGTGCAGAGTCCGTCGTATCGCGATGCCAAGACCAGCACTGCCTTGCGGATGCTTCCGGACGTACTTACCGGGCAGGACGGCGCGCACCTGATCGCACACGTTGCTGGCAGCGTGATCGACTGCCCGCAAGCGGTATTAGTGAGCAACGGCCCTTACGAAACTTCAGACCTGGCAGGTCTCGGTCGTCGCCCGCGATTGGACTTGGGAACACTTGGTGTTGTTGCTCTGTCGGTGACAAATACGCGTCAGGTGATTGGATTGCTTCGCCGCACGCATCAGCACGGACTCACGCAGGCAACGACATCCGAGGTAATCGTCGACGCAAACATGCCGTCTATCCCGGTTGGCGTCGACGGAGAAGCATTGCTGATGCCGACGCCGGTGCGATGTACGGTTCGGCCGGCTGCTCTTCGGGTCCGGGTGCCGCGCCACCGTCCGGGGGTGGCGCGGCCGAAACGAACCTTCGACCTGGTGAAGTTACGTGAACTGGCTAGCTTCCGAAGGGGCGACGCATAACCTGCCCAGTCGCCAGGATACGTTTCGGATCGTGTGTGTCAGCCAGTGCGCTGAGCCAGTGCGCGGTGTCTTCGTCGTAGGTCAGTGCGATTCGTTCGGGGTCGGTGCTGGGATCGGTGCTGGGGGAGAAGTTGGGGAGTGTGCCTCCGGCGGCCCACCGCGAGAGTGCTTGTCTAATGGAGTTTGCATGCGGGACAACAGCATCAGCGATGGGCGGAGCAAGAACTCCGATGACGAACAGGGTGAACGCGCCGTCCCGGTGGCAGAAAGCGCTCCGATGACGTGGTTCACGAGCCAGTGCGCCGCTGCCTTCCGAACTCCATTGCGCTGTTTCCTCTTTCGTAGCTGTGGTGCATGCGTCGAGTACTTCGCTGGGATCGGCCAGTGGCAGAGCGGAGAGAAGGTGCTGTGCGCGTCGACTCGAACGGTCGGGATCGACGGATGCGACGCGGCGCCCGAGAACAGAACGGACCGCAGCGGGAATCGTTTTGCCCCAATGTTTGTCGCGTGGCAATTGAGAATATTCGGAGACGAACAGTGGATTGCCGCTGGTGCGTTCCTTGAGGACGTGGGCCTCATCTGAGGTCAGGGTCTCGCCCGAGGCTTCGCGTGCCAGTTCGGTAACTTCGCACGCAGACAGCGACGGAAGTTCGAGGTGGCGGGTTCCTTCTCCGTGCAGCACGGCATCGATCAAGGTGCGTACGTGGTTACTGATGTCCGAGTCTCGGAGTGTGAGTACACACCAAACTCGAGACTTGCGCACTGTGCCGGCAAGGTATGTCAGGCAACGTGAAGTCGCCGGATCCACCCACTGGATGTCGTCGACGACGATGGTCAACGATGTCGCACTGGCTGCCGCATTCTCGACCACGTCGAGAATGCGTTCGTACAGGGTGAATCTGGCCGCGTCGGGATCTGTGTCAGTCGGAAGTGTGAGCAGCACGTCCGGGTCGGCACCCAAATCTCGAAGCCCCCTGCGGATAGGCCACCATGAGGGCGCTCCGATGTCTTCGAGGCATCGCGTCCATACGGTTCAGACACGCATCGAAGTGGTTCTGGCAGAGCATTCTTCGGCAAATCTGGTCTTCCCTATTCCAGCAGGCCCGGTGAGGTGGCCAGCGCGGAGAGTCGCTGCGAACGGCATCGAGCATACGATCGGCGACTGCGGATTCCTCGGCGCGTCCGACAAAATCTCGGAAAGATTCTGTGAGATCCGCACTGGATGGCGTTGTTTCCTCGACGGAATTGGAACAAATTGTGCACCTGTCTATTCCGGATTTCGTGGCCAGGCGACGAGAGTCGGTTCCTGGCGCAGTATTGTGCTCTGCAGTGCACGCAGTTCGTCTCCGGGCGCCACGCCGAGTTCGTGATCCAGCACGGACTCGTACAGCCGGAATTTCTCGAGCGCGTCGGGTGTCCTCCCAGCCTGGTGTAGCGTCAACATTCGTAGCCAGCACGTCTGGTCTCGGAACGGGAATTCAATACGCAGGTAAGAGGTTTCGACCAAAGCGGGTTGTAGTTGTCCGAGTGCGAAGAGTGCGATGACTCAAGTTTCTCGACGTTCCGTGCGCATTTCTTCGAAACTGTTGGCCTCTGGAAGAGTCCAGTTTTCATCGCCGAGACCTTCGAGCAGGGCGCCGCGAACCAGACTGAGCGCACGCTCGGATTCTTGCAGCGCGGATTCCCATTCGAGGTCTTCCGCGAACCGCCGTGCCGCGTCGGTCGCGTCGAGAAAATCGCTCAGGTCTACTTGCTCCTGCGCAATGTCGAGAAGGTAGCCGGGCGGTTGACGGACTATCGGCGATGCGGCGCCGGGTTCGACGCGTAGTGCTCGGCGCAGGTTGGAGATGTAGGCCTGGATGCTGGCCATCGCGCTTCCCGGAGCGTCGTCGTGCCACAGTGCCTCGATCAGACGATCCGTGGATACGACGCGGCCACGGTGGAGGAGAAGTGCAGCGAGGACGATGCGTTGTTTGCGGGGACCGAGATCGACGACGTCGCCGGGAGTGGCGGTCCTGGCCACTTCCAGTGGACCCAGCAGGCGATAGATCACAGGTCTCTCCTCGATGCCGGCGATTGCCGGACCGTTCGAGTGTAATTATCTGTTGCACGCTCTGCGGTACAAAACGGTCAATTAGCTGCTGCGTTACTGGAGTCTCAGTCTTCATTCCCGATGCACGAAGCGCCACCGCTCGATCGAAGATATTCTGTCCCAACCGGTTAACCTTTTATCATGGTGAACGATCGTTGGGTGCGGCGCGTGATGGTGGTGGAGGATCAACCACTCATGTGCACGCTCGTCGGCAGCGCCCTCGAACATGCCGGGTTCACAGTTCATACGGCCACCACCGCAGCCGAGGCGCTCGCGGTCTTCGACGGATTCGATCCTGACCTGTTGGTGACGGACGTGGATCTCGGCGCGCGACCCAACGGAATCGACCTTGCGAACATCGTTGCGGTGAAGGCGCCGGCGTGCGCAATTGTGTTCCTCACCAACTACCCGAATGCGTCGTCGGCACCCGGATCGTCGGGAGTGCCACCCAAGTCACTGTTCGTAGACAAGGGTTCTGTCCAGTCGACGGACCAGTTGGTGGAAGTTGTGGAGACGGCACTGGCGGAGAGTTCACTGCCGGACGGCGGCGCTGCCGACTCCCCGCTGGCGCATCTCACCCGCTCACAACTCGACCTCCTGCGATACATTGCGCTGGGCTGGTCCAATGCTGCAATCGCAGCACATCGAGGGTCTTCGATCCGTGGGGTCGAGAAACTCATTGCGCGCACATTGGGCAGCTTGGATTTGGTACATGATCCGGCGATCAACCCGAGGGTGTTGGCAGCGGGAATCTTCATCCGCCACTTCGGGCCGCCTGAGGACATCGACTCCGCATGAACCTGGGGGGCTGGTGGCATCGGCTCGGTGATCGAAACACCGTTACCTCGTGGTCGTGGATTCTGACGCTGCCGTTTGCCATCACGTTGATGACAAATTACTACCTGTGCACCGGGTTCCGCGATGTTGCGCTCATGTCGGTGGGTGCACTGCTCACGCACTGCGTTGTGGGCATCATGCTGCTGATCACTCGGGAGCTTCTGCGGGCACGACCGTCGCCGTGGCCGGCCCTCGTGGCGTTTGCCGTGATCGGTGCGACCCGGCCGTTTGTTCTCGATGCGACTACGGCTGGGCTTGACCTTCCGGTGGATCCTCGGCCGATGCTGGTTCGGGTGGCTCTCAATACGGTGTGCAGCGTAGTTCTGTTGTCGCTCATCGGACTCTTGGTGGGGGCGCTGCGGGAGCGCATCGAATTGCAACGCAGTTTGCTTGCGTCGCGCAGTGCACTGGCTATGCAACAGGTACGTGATCGTTACCGACTCGACGAGGTACGTCTGCACTGTCGGCACGAACTCGAGCGGAGGATCGCTGCCGTGATGGGCACGGTTGCGTACACGGAACTCGAAGGGGCGCAGGGCGCTGCGCTCCTGCGACGGATATCCGACGAGATCGTCCGTCCCATGAGTCATCGACTCTTTCGGGAAACATCGCGTTTGGCAGAAGCACCGCGGCGTGAGGCACGGCCTACGTTTGTAAGGATGACGGCTCGTGACCGAGTCGCCGGCGTCGTGCGTTCGGTGGAAGCAGCACCGCTCTATGGTCCTGTTGTCGCGTATACCGTTTTGACCGCGATCTATCTGTTCGTTACGTACGGCGTGGTGTTCGCTCTGGTCCAGATTGCCGTGGGATTTGCCATACTCGTTCTCGGCAATCTGGCTGCAGTGAAGGTGGTCCGAGCCGAGAGTCCTTTGGCGAGAATCGTTTCTCTCACCGCCGCCTACGGACTGGGTGCATTGACGAGTAGCGCTGTGACGTACGTCCTGCTGGCGGTGTTCGGGTATACCCCGATCTTTTACCTCTCGGTTATGGTCGTGTACCCGTTGGTTGCCTTGATCATCTGTTTGATCCGGGCTGCCGATCTTCAACGTCGGGACGAAGAGCAGCAACTGCGCGCTGCGCTCAGCGAGCAGGCGCGCGAGGCATCTCGAATTCACGGTGAACTCAACGCAAACCGGCGCAGACTCGCCGGTCTATTACACAGTTCGGTGCAGGGCGAGTTGATTGTAGCGTCATGGCTTTCCGGGGATCACAGTTCTGTCGATGTGGCAGGAACGCTGACGCGGATCTTCGAAGAGATCGAGAACTCGGTGCCCGGATCGACGGATCGGCATGGTGATTCGGATGCCCGCTCTCGAATCGATGAAGTTCTTGCCGTGTGGCGCTATGCAATTCCGATAGACAGTAGTGTCGACGACGCGGTGTCGGCGCTGGCTCCGGCGGGATCAGTTCGACTCGACGCCGTGGTCCACGTCCTGTCCGAGGGGTTGACCAATGCTGTCAAACATGGCATCGGCGGACCGGTAGGTGTCGAGATTGGGTGTTCGCAGACAGGGTCTTTGGTGGTGCAGATCAGTTCGCCGGGAACCCTGCCTGCGGTGGGTGATTCGGGTATCGGCCTGGCATCGATCGCTGCAGTGGTATCAAGCGTCACGCTCGTGCAGCGGTCCCGCGACGTTCTTCTGACCGCCGTGCTCGATTGACTGCGCCCGGGATGCTTGTCGTGGAGGCCGTACATTGCAACACCGAGCCGATGACCTGTTTGTACGGTTTCTGGAATGGAATCGATTACTGCGCAGCTCATCCCACTAGCCACCGGAATTATCATCAGTCCGATTCCCTTGGTTGCGATCATCGCGATTCTGCTGTCGGTCAGATCGAAGGCCAATGCCTTCGCCTATACCGCGAGTATCGCTGTTGCTGCCGCCGCGATCACCGCGGCCACGGCATTCTCGACCACCGGTGTCGCCTCGGCGAAGAGCGGTGGCGGGCACACCGTACAAACAGTATTTGCCGTCGTGTTCACCGCCGGATTCCTGGCGCTTGCCTACTCGAGTTGGCGCGGCCGCCCCAAGGGTGATGCCGAGCCGGCCCTGCCGTCGTGGCTTGCGCAGATCGATACGATGCAGCCGGCAAAAGCGGCGGTCCTGGGGCTGCTGTTGACCGTTCCGAATGCCAAGAACCTGCCCCTCGAATTGAAGGCGGGCTCGATCATCGGTGGCGACCACCTTTCGTGGGTCGGGATCCTCGTGTACTCGGTGCTGTTCGCGGTAGTTGCATCAATCGCGTTGATCATCTTGTCCGCACTTGCCGCGGTGCCGTCGGAGCGGGTGACTGCGACTCTGAGTGCCACCAAAACTGCACTGATTCAGCATAATTCGGCGATCATGACCGCGCTGTTTCTGATGCTCGCCGCGTTGGAACTCTCCCACGTCGTAGAAGCGCTCTCGAAGTAACACACATACATTGAGGAGAATTCGAAATGACAACCACACACAGTGAAATGCCGGTCGTCGAAACATTGCTCGGTCCGGTACGCGGGTCCACGGACGGTTCGGTATCGAGTTGGAAGGGAATCCGCTACGCGGCAGCGCCCGTCGGACCCTTGCGATTCCGGGCTCCGGTGCCGCCGGAGCCGTGGACAGAGGTTTACGACGCGACAGAATTCGGTCCCTGTGAGCTTCAGAGTCGCGTCGCGGTAATTCCGCTCGGCGACAACGTCGCCATGGACGAAGACTGCCTCTCTCTCAATGTGTGGGCCCCCGCTGGAATAACAGCGAAGAAGCCCGTCATGGTCTGGATTCACGGCGGGGCATATTTTCGTGGCGCCTCCAGTCAACCCGTCTACGACGGAACGTCCTTGGCTTCGAACGGTGACGTCGTCGTAGTGACGATCAACTACCGGATCGGTGTCTTCGGATTCGTTGACTTCTCGTCTTTGAACTCGGATGAACACACCTTCGATTCCAATGTCGCTCTGCGCGACATGATTGCGGCGCTGCGATGGGTACAGGGCAACATCGCATCGTTCGGCGGCGATCCAGATCGGGTGACACTTTTCGGAGAGTCTGCCGGCGGCGGCGCGGTCACCACGCTGATGACGGTTCCGTCGGCCCGCGGGTTGTTTCACCGGGCGATCGCTCAAAGTTCTCCGGCTACTTCGGTATACGGAAGCGAACGCGGCGACAAGGTTGCGCAGACATTTCTCGACATACTCTGCGGAGGCGAGGCCGATCTCGGGCTATTGCGTACCATCGCAGCCGAAGACCTCGTCGGACCGTCGGATGAACTCTTTGCGCGCATTCCGCAGGAGACGCCCGGGACCTTGGCGTTTGCGCCGATTGTAGACGGTGACCTGCTTCCCGACTACCCGGTGCGGGCATTCCGCCGTGGCAATGCACATCCTATCCCGCTGCTGATCGGAACCAACAAGGATGAGTCATCGCTCTTTCGAATGATGAAGTCGCCCTTGATGCCTATCGATACCGAGGTGATCAGAGCGATGTTCGCGGAGATTGCCGACGAGCATCCGGATGTGGAACTGCCCGAGCATTCACAGATCGAATCCGCGTATTCGGGCCTCTCACAGGTAAACGCAGGACTCGGGCTCACCCGCGATTTCGGCTTCCGCTTGCCGACGCTCTGGATCGCCGAGGCGCACAGCCATGTTGCACCAACCTGGTTGTACCGCTTCGACTATGCCCCGACCATGCTGAAGGTGTTGAAGATCGGGGCGACGCACGGAACGGAACTGCCCTACGTGTTCGGGAATATTACGCACTCGGTCAAGGACATCACCTACAAACTGGGTGGGCTGGCAGCGGCGCGTCATGTGTCAGATCGTATGCAGGCACGGTGGCTGGCGTTTGCGAAGGCGAATGATGCCGGGTGGCTGGGTTCGGATCCGAGTTGGCCGCCGTACGATACGGATCGCCGCTCAACGCTGGTCATCGACAAGATCGATATGACAGTGGCTGATCTGGACTCTGAAATTCGAATTGCGTGGGGTGAGAAGGTGATTGCATTTGCTTAAACAGGCGCCGGAGTTGTCTTCGACAGTTGAATCGATGTCAGGACGCGTGAGCGGCATTCGATGAACAATGGATCTGCTTTGGTGGTGAGCTGATCGCGCACTCCCGTCAGAGGTACGTCGATGACATCGCGCACCAGCGCAGGTGTACCACCGAGAACGACTACGCGATCGGAGAGGTACACCGACTCGTCGACGTCATGGGTTACCAGCAGAACCGTGATGCCGAGATCACGTTGGAGTGTGAGGAGTAGGTCCTCCAGCTCGGCGCGGGTTTGGGCGTCGACGGACGCAAATGGTTCGTCCATCAGAAGAACCTGAGGGCGGTAGGCGAGTGCTCGGGCAATGGCGACGCGCTGCTGCATTCCGCCGGACAGTTGCCACGGGTACGAACGCTCGGCGCCGTCGAGGCCGACGGCGGCGAGTGCTTGGGCTACATGCTTGTTCTGTGTCTTGCGAGGCAAACCGATGCCTCGCAGTGGAAGTCGAACATTTTCACCAACTTTGAGCCATGGCATGAGCGTTCGGCCGTAATCCTGGGAGACCAACGCAAGGGTGGCGGGAGGTTCGGTGATGACCTTTCCGGTGATGCGTACCTCGCCGGTGGTCGGCTTCTGCAATCCGGCGATGCAGCGGATCAATGTGCTCTTGCCGATGCCAGAATGCCCCACGATGCAGACGATCTCGTTGTCACGGACTTCGAGGTCGATTCCGCGGAGCACTTCGCGTCCGGTCGGGCCGCCGTAGGTGACTCCGAGGTTGCGCAATTCGACGGCAACTTCGTTGGTGCTCATGATTGTGCGCCTTTCGCGACGAGGGCTCCGTGGGTACGTGGTTGCCATCGCAGCAGCCACCGTTCGATGACGCCGTATCCGACATTGAGGATGTAGCCGATGATGCCGAGCAGGAGAATGCCGGACCACATGTCCGCGATCGCAAAGGTTTGCTGGGACACGATCACGAAGTGACCGATTCCTGCTGTGGAGACATACATTTCGCTGCCGACCATGATGACAACACCGATTGCCAGGCTCGTTCGGATGCCGACGGTGATCTGTGGCATCGCTCCCGGGAGTAGTACTCGACTGATCAGGAGCGGAGTATGGATGCGGTAACTGCGGGCCACAAGTCTGATGCTGGGATCGATGGAGCGGATGCCGTCCAGGGTGTTGAGAAGGATCGGCCAGACGGCGCCGAAGGCGATGGCAGCAATATTGCCCGAAGGTCCCGTGCCGAAGACGATGAACAGTGCGGGCAGTACCGCGAGCGCGGGGATCGCGCGGAAGAACTGAAGAAACGGATCGGCGATCTCCGCAGCGAGCGGAAACAGCGCCAGAGCAAGCCCGGCGGCAATTCCGATGATCAGTGCGATGATCAGGCCTGCCGCAAGATTGGTGAGACTGGGAATCGCGTCTTGCGTGAATCCTGGCCCGAACCAGTTGTCCACAAAGGCTTTCCAGATGCGCGACACCGGCGGAAAGTACGGTGACTTGCTGGAAGCGGAACCGAAGTACCACACCGTGACAAGCAGAATTGGCAGCCACAGTTCCCAGGCGAGGAGTCGGAATCCTGACAGTATCCTCACGCGTTCATTCTCCTCGGGACGTAATGCCAGGCGAGCAGCCGTGTTTCGATCGCAGTCACCGCGAAGGCGAGGAGCATTCCCAACAATCCGGCCACAACGATCAACGCAAACATTCGGCCGGGTACGGATTGGCTGAGCAGAATTTCCTTGCCCAATCCGGGAACACCGGCGATCAATTCGGCGCCGATGGCGAGAAGAAGGCTGAGAGTTGCCGAGATTCGAATTCCGGTGAACACGTACGGCATCGAGGCAGGCGCGACGACCAGAAGGAGTCGGCGCCAGAGCGGTAATCGGAAAGACCGTGCAGTGGAAAGTAGTTCAGGGTCGACGTTCTTCACCCCGTGAACGGTTTGCAGCAGGATCGGCCAGATGCTCACGGCGATGATGAGTGCAACCGCCATGCGCTGGGTCGGACCCATGATCAGCAGAAATAACGGGATGACCGCCAACGGGGGAACCGTACGGCAGAAGTCGATGACAAATCGTGAGGATACGGTCAGGAACGGATGGGCTGCCAGGATCAGTCCGGCAGGGATACCGATGAGCAGGCACAGTGCCAGACCGATGGCCGTCGTAGAGAGAGTGCGGCCGATCGCGTCCCAGAGCGCCGATGTCCCGAGTTCGTCGATGAAGGCTCCGGCTACCGCACTGAACGTTGGGATCGCCTTGACGTCAGCGGAACTCAGCATCCCGAAGATCTGCCAACCGGCTGCCAACGCGAAGAGCGTCAGCAGCCGGCCGAGCAGCACGTGCGTCCTGCGCTTAGTGGACACTGTGAGAATGCCTAGTTGGCCAGAAGGATCGAGTTGACGTCAACCGTGTCGGTCAAGACTCCGTACCTGACCAGCAGGTTGATCTCCTCGGTGAGCGACGCCGGATCGACGATGGCGCTGAACTGCGGATTCTTGCTGCTTGCCAGCATCTCGGCGGGAATCTTGGCCTGCGCGGACAGCGCTGCCTTGACCTTGTCGGGGTTCTGATTGGCAAAATCGACCGACTGTGCGAGTGCCGTACGGAATTTCGTGATCGTATCCGGGTTGGCTTCGGCAAATGCCGTCGACGCTACGAGGGAGGTGCCGGGAACGCCGGGTGCCGCCAACGGGAAGGGGTGGCCGAGGATCTTCAGACCCGCCGCGGTGGCCTTGCTCAGGAACGGGTCGATCAGGAATGCGGCGTCCGCACCACCGCTGGCGACCAGATCTCCGAGGTTGGGCATCGGGGCCTGGATGAAGGAAACCTTGCTCGGTGTGCCGCCGGACTTCTCGACAGCTGCGGAAATGACTGCCTCACTTACTGATTTGAGGCCGCTGATCGCGACTGTCTTGCCTTCGAGTTCGCGGAAACCGGTGATAGGGCTGTTGCCTGCGACTACCAGTCCGGACTGGTCAACCGCATCGGACTGGGCAAAGTCGGTGAGTCCGCCGACGATGGTGACGTCCATGTTCTGGCTACGTGCCTGGATCGCTGCTGTCGCTGTAGTGGCTGCGACATCGGCATTTCCGCTCAGTAGCAACGGAATCTGAGCGGCGGAGCTGGCTCCACCCTCGACGAGTTTGATGTCGAGGCCCTGCTCTGTGAAGTAGCCCTGATCCATTCCCAGCCAGATCGGCGCGAAGTCGGCAATGGCTTGCGGTGCAATACGGATCGTCGTGGTTTGCGCTGCATTGTCCTGCGTCGCTGCGGCGTCGTCCGAGCATCCCGTCAGTACCAGGCCGGCTGCGGCGATGGTCGCGATCGCGGCGGTTTTGAGTTGTCGCGCAGACCGGAGGGTGTGTCCAACCGTCATGTCCGAAAGCCTCTCGCGTAGGAGAATCGATTCCTTGCCGGTAGTCCGGAGGGAAGGGTGAAAATACTCGTAGAATTCCGTAGTACGGAATGATTATTGTGACTATAGTAATTTCCAAGGCGAATGCCAAGGCTTTTCAAAAACCGGCACCAGGAGGAAACGGATGACGAAGGGTTCGGCGTCCGCCGTCGACAAGGCTCTCGATCTGCTGGAGGCGATTGCCCGGTCGACGACACCGATGACGCTCAGTGAACTCGCCGAAGAGGTGGGCATGCTCAGGCCGACGGCCCATCGGGTTCTCGGTGAGTTGGCCAGTCGCGGTTGGGTGTTCCGCTACGACGGTCGGTACCTACCTGGTCCGGCAGCGCTTCAGGTCTCTCACGAGGCCGCCGCACATTCGTTGGCCGCACTGTGCAATCCGGCGTTGCAGGCGCTGTCGGAGCGAACCGACATGATGGTAAATCTGCAGGTTCTCGAGAGTTCCGGCAGTCGGATTATTGCTGCACTGCGTCCCGATCGGCTCAAGATGATCACTCGTATGCTCGGCGATCTACTTCCGCCGCACCGGTTTGCGGGCCCGCTGGCATTTCTTGCCGCACTGGACGCGAGCGCGCTTGCGCCGTACCTGAAGTTGGTGGAACAGGCCGGCTATCCGCTCGACGGACCCAACGGGTTTCTTGCCGACATCGAGGAAACCCGCGCGACGGGATTTGCGGTGGTACACAAGCGGTCCCGCGATATTATCGGATCGGTCTCGCGTGCAGCATGCTCACGCAAGGGTTCTCCGTTGTGTGCGGTGACGGTGATCGGGTTCGACAGCGATTTCGACGACGACACCGTCGCGATGGTCCAGGAGCATCTGCGCCGCACCACCGATGACATCGAACAACTGCTCACCGATCATGCGGGCGGTAAGCGCTCCACCGAATCAGGAGACGAAGGATGATCCCACGCACCGAAGGATTTCTCACCTCCACCGATGGTGAGCAGATCTGGTACGAGACTGCGGGTACCGGTCCCGATCTGATCCTCACTCACGGCTTGGGTGGAAACGCGGCGGTCTGGTACCAGCAGGTTCCGTACTTCGCGCAGAAATATCGGGTAATCACCTGGGATCAAAGAGGATTCGGCCGTTCGACCAACAATGGCGGCAATCACGGTCCGCGTGCCGCTGTCTCCGACCTTCGCGAGATCATGGATCTGCTCAGTGTGGATCGCGCGCATATCGTCGGGCAGTCGATGGGCGGTTGGGCGGCACTCGGTACGGCAATCGAGTCTCCGGATCGGGTGGAATCCGTAGTTCTCGCGTGTACGACGGGTGGAATTCCTGTCGGCTTCGGACCAGAAGTGGACCCGCCCGTCACCGCTGGACCAGTGACAGCCCGACCGCTCGGCGTGCATCCGGCGGTCGGAGATCGGCTACTCGGTCTGGATCCGGCCCGCGCATATCTCTATCAAGCGCTCGGATCCTTCGGGCACCGCCCATCCGACGCGGAGTTCTTTCGCATTCTGACCAACTACACGTACGAACCTTCCGCGCTGGCGGGCGTCGACGTGCCGGTGCTGATGATTGCCGGAGAACGCGACGCATTGATGACTCCCGAGCGGATCCGTTCGGCAGCCCAGTTTCTGCCCAAGTCGGAAGTGATCGAACTGGCAGAACGTGGACATTCGCCGTATTTCGAGGACCCACATGCGTGGAACCAATTGGTGGCCGATTTTCTGGCCGAGGTCCGTACTCGCGAAACGCTCTGACTGTGAATCTGATTGAGCACGAACGAGGAGTAGCAATGGAATTCATTCCGCCCGCCTTCGATACGCCGTTCTCCACGGGGGTTCGCGTCGGAGACATCTTGTATCTGTCCGGACAGATCGGGATGTTGCCGGACGGAACACTTGCCGAGGGATTCGAGCAGCAGGCACGCCAGACGATGGAGAATATTTCGGCGTCGTTGGTCGCTTACGGGTGGAGTATGGACGCGGTCTTCAAATGCACCGTCATGCTCGACGACATGTCGCGCTGGCAGGAGTTCAACAAGGTTTACCTGGAGTACTTCCCGGCGGGTCGGTTGCCGGCGAGAAGTGCGTTCGGCACCGATGGCTTGGCGCTGGGTGCCCACATGGAAGTGGAGTGTATGGCCTATACGCCCCAGTAATGTGTCACGCTTTGTCAGGTGACGGGATACAGCAGATCATTGATCGGGCTCGCGATTGCTCTTGCCGGTCTGGCCGGGTACGTCGATGCGCTCGGATTCATCGTCCTGAGCGGACAGTTCGTATCCTTCATGAGCGGCAACATGACTCAGATGAGCGTCTCGATTTCCGAGGGCCTATGGTCGGTGGCCCGCGTGCCGGCGGCAGTGATTGTCCTCTTCCTGGTCGGTATCGCGCTCGGAACGGTCATTACCCATGTCACCGAACGCTTTTCGATACGAGCCCGCAAGGTGGCGGTCTTGTCGGTGGTGACAACTCTGTTGGTCGTGGGTTCCGTCTTCGGTAGCTTCGGCATCACTCCCGGTGCGGTTACCGCGATGGCGTTGGCGATGGGTGCCGTCAACTCGGTGTTCCAGCGTGACGGTGAGGTGACGATCGGTGTCACCTATATGACGGGCGCGTTGGTGAAGATGGGCCAGCGACTGACCGGTGCACTTCTCGGCGGTCCGCGGTGGGCGTGGCTGCAGCACTTCGGTATGTGTGCGGGGCTGATCGTGGGAGCGATTCTCGGTGCCTTGATGCACCGCTGGATCGGTGTCCATGCGCTCTGGCCGGCAGCGGTAGTTGCCGCCGGCCTGATCGAAGTCGCGTGGCTGGTATCGCCATCACCCAGTGCCAGGTGAGCGACACCACATTGCATGTAACCATCAGTTACATATACTTGGTGTCAGCCGACAGGCGCAGAGTTCTCCATCTACATCAGAAAGAGGTGACGCATCATGGGCGTAGTCATCATCTCGTTGTTGGTCGCCGCCGGACTTACCGCACTGGTCGCCAGTGACGGCTCGGGTCTGGACTTCGGAAACCGTCAGCTGAGCGGTCGTATGCGGGCCCGCTAGCGCTCACGCAAGGATACGCCGCATCAGGGCCGCAGACTCCTGGTTGTAGGCGACAAGAATGACGGATTCCACCTGGGTGTCCGCTGCACGGATGGCGGAAACCGCCTGCCGCACTGCATCTTCTTTGGGCCAGCCGTAAACGCCGGAGGAGATCAACGGAAATGCAACCGTCCGGGCGCCCAGGGAATCGGCAACCGCCAAGCTGCGCGTGTATGCGGAACGGAGCCGGGCCGAGAGGTCTTCGGTATCCGAATAGCGCGGTCCGACCGTGTGGATCACGTTGCGGGCTTTCATCTTTCCCGCAGTGGTTGCTACGGCGGCACCCACCGGCAAACCGTCGGGCAGGCTGGTGTTTCGCAAAACCTTGCAGGCTTCGAGGATTGCCGAGCCTCCGGCGCGATGGATCGCTCCGTCGACTCCGCCGCCGCCGAGCAATCTCGAGTTTGCGGCATTGACGACGGCATCGACGTCGAGGGTGGTGATGTCGCCTTCGACGACGGTTATCGTGGGCATGGTTCCTCCTGTAGGGGTGACAGCGCTGTTCCAGAGTTCGGTCTTCGGGCGTGCCCACGGCATGGCGGTGCGCACGTCGAGGGGATTTCGCCCGAGCAGTACCGAGTATCGCGCAGCAACGGACGGCGTGCGACTGTGTGCCTGAACGCAGTGCAGCAGTACACGTTTGCCCTCTTCTCGCAGGGTCTTGACGGTCTGTGCGGCGTCGTCGATGACAAAATCGAGGTGGGCATTGGATTCGTGGCCGTCGTCGACCAGTCGGAATTCGATGTGTTCGGTACTGACCTGTTGGGTTCCCATGCGGCAGAGGCTGACTACGGCGTCGTAGTGCGCAGTCGATACCGCGTCCACTCCGCCGAGCAGCACGCCGTCGTCGTGCGGATGTGTGGTCAGATGGTGAGTGCCGCGAAACCGTGAGTAATCGAGTGTTGCCGTGGACGGCCAACCGTTTCGATCGTCGGTGCCGCCGCGGACAGTCTTGATCGCGAGACGAATCAGATCTGCGGAGGTATATCCGGGCCAGCCGTGCATGATGCGACGCCAGCGCGCCGGGACGGCCGATGCTCCCCATCGGGCGCCGAGCAGACCGCCGGCGATGGCAGCTGTGGTGTCGGTATCGCCACCGGCGCGGACGGCAGCTTCGAGGGCGCGCTGAAGGTGGCCTACGTCGCCACTGTCGGTGGAGGTGATGGCCCACCATGCGGTTTGGAGTGCGTGGACTACCCAGCCATTTTTGGAAAAGTCTCGTGGACTACCTGTTTCGGCCTGATCGAGCAGGGGGCCCCAGTAGTCGGCTGCCTCTGCGTCTGCGATGGACAGGTAGTCGCGGACGCCGTCGAAGGTGCCGTGAAGGACTGCGTGTCTGATGGCGTGAGTCCACATTTGGCATGCCTGGCCGGTGCGCAGATCGTCATGGGTGAGTGCGCCGATGCGCTGTGCGGCGTTGATTGCTCCGACCGGGTCGTCGAGGTAGGCGAGTGCTACGGGCGCGGTGCGCATGAGCGAACCGTTGCCACCCTTGAGGCCGTCGACCGCCCGGGCGCACTCTGTCATGGCGGACGCGCTGGTTGACCGTGCGGACAGTACGGCCTCGGTCTGAATGCCGATGTCCGCAGGGTCGGAGTTGTACCACCGAATAAATTGCGCTGCAATGGCATCCAGTCCTTCAGCATCTCCGATATCGACTCCGGTTGCTGCTACCTCTGCTATCGCAATGGCCATCGACGTGTCGTCGGTCCATTCGCCCGGTGCCCACCGGCACTGGCCGCCGCCGATCATATTGATGGTTGCCTTGGCATTCGGGTACGTGAATTCGTATCCCGCGCCGAGGGCGTCGCCCGCTGCGGTGCCGAGCAGTACCCCCGCTGCACGGTCGGACTGCAGTGTGGTCAGCTTCATGTTCGCCCCTTTGCTCAACTTTGAGCTAACTATAGATCATGTTTGAGCTAACATGCAAGAGTGGATGAATGGAAAGATTCGACTGGTCATGCCCTGACGGATTACCCCCGGCCGTCGATCGCCGTCGATGTGGCGGTACTGACCTACGCGGATGCTGCCCTGAAGGTCCTGGCAGTCAAGCATCGCCGCGGAAAGCTGGCGCTACCCGGAACATTTCTCCATGAACGTGAATTGCTCACTGCCGCAGCTGATCGCGCCTTGCAGACAAAAGCAGACATGGCAAACACGGAGTTCCATCAACTGGCAATCCTCGACAACCCCGACCGTGACGACCGGGGATGGGTGCTGTCGGTAGCGCACGCTGCCGCGATACCGCAATCCGCGCTACCCTCCGGTGCGATCCTGCTCAATGCGTACGGCGTCGACGATATGGCCTTCGATCACACTGAGATAGTCAGGCTTGCCGTCGCCGACTTGCGGTACCGATATGCCGTCAATATCGATCCGGCCGGGTTCCTCGGTGACACCTTCACTGTTCCGCAACTGCGACAACTGTACGAGGTCGTGTTCGACCGTGAACTGCAAAAAGACGGGTTCCGGCGCCATGTCATCGATTCACTGATCAGCACCGGAGAATATGCCCGAGCGGGCACAGGTCGTCCGGCAGAGACGTACCGCCGAAAGCCCGGTGTCGTACTTCCAGCGCAAGCTTCGGTGTTTCTGACCGGGTAGTTCAGGCATTCGGCCGTGCGATGAACTCCTGGCTGAGTAATGTCCGACTTATGGATGTCAGTGATGCCGCGGCAGGTCATGTTGGACGGATCCGAACCGTCGTCTGGGGGACCGGGAACGTCGGTCGTGCCTCGATTCGCGCTGTGGTCGCAAATCCTGCCCTCGAGTTGGCAGCGGTCATTGTCGCGAACCCGGAAAAGGTCGGCCGAGACGCGGGGGATCTTGCTCAACTCGGATACCGCCTCGGCGTAGCAGCTACGGATGACGCCGACGCTGTGCTCGCTACCGCCCCCGGTGCGGTTGTCTACGCCGCGTCCGGAGAGATCCGACCCGACGACGCGGTCGCAGACATCACGCGCGCACTGGACGTCGGCGCAGTGGTTGTCACGCCGTCGGTGTACGCGCTCTATGACTATCGCTCGGCCCCACCGGAAGTGCGCGACCCTGTCGAGTCCGCGGCCAAGGCCGGTGGCGGCGCACTGTTCGTCTCCGGCGTCGACCCCGGTTGGGGAAACGACATACTTCCCGTACTCATCAGTGGACTTGCGGGAACTATCGATCAGATCCGGTGCCAGGAAATCTTCGACTACACAACCTACGATCAACCCGATTCTGTCCGCTATCTGGTCGGTATGGGTCAACCCATGGACTACGAGCCCCCGATGGTGACCCCAGGTGTGCCGACGATGGTGTGGGGCGGCCAGATTCGGCTCATAGCCCGGGCTTTGGGTGTTGAACTCGACGCTGTGCGTGAGACGCTGCTGCGTCGTGAACTCGATCAGAGCGTCGCGACGGAGCAGATGGGTGAGTTTGCCGCCGGAACCCAGGGTGCTCTGCGCTTCGAAGTCCAGGGGATCGTCGACGGTAAGCCGCTCATCGTCATCGAACACGTCACGCGGATCCATCCGTCGTGTGCTCCGGACTGGCCGATGCCACCGGACGGCGGCGACGGAGCGCACAAGGTCATCATCGAAGGTCGCCCGCGCATCGAGGTCAATGTCGAGGCGACCGATGAGGGCGGAAACCGTGCCGCTGGCGGAAACGCCACTGCGGTTGGGCGTCTCGTCAATGCCATCCCGTGGCTACGTGCCGCGAAGCCTGGCTTGTACGATGCGCTCGACGTTCCACTCACCGCTGGTGTCGGTAAACTCGGCGCCGAAACTTGGAGGACAGAGCATGAACATCGACATTCCTGAAGGCAAAGATCCTCTGGCCTATGTGTGGGGAGAGATGGTCCCGGGCATAGGTCCGGCGGCCGCGGCTCTATCTCAAAATGTTTACAGCAAAAGCTCTTTCGGACTCCGGGAGTTCGAGGCCGCACGTCTGCGTATCGCGCAGATCAACGGGTGCATCACGTGTCAGGACTGGCGTACGAAACGGGACGGCGAAATTGTGGAGTCCACTTTCGCCGAGGCCGTCACGGATTGGCGTACTACTGACGCCTTCGACGACAGGACCCGTTTGGCCGCGGAATACGCAGAGCGATACGCCGTCGACCATCATGGACTCGACGACGAGTTCTGGGGGCGTATGAGCGCCCACTACTCTCAGGCCGAAATCGTCGAACTGAGTATGTGCCTCGGATCGTGGTTGGCCTCAGGTCGGCTCAACCACGTCCTCGGTCTCGACACAGTGTGTGTATTGCCCAGCAGCGAAACTTAACTGCCGAGGGTTGTCAGATCGGGGTAGTTGGACACTTCCCATCCGCCGTCGACAACCAATGACGTTCCGGTGACATAGGTTGCGTCATCGCTCGCAAGGTAGAGACACGGGCCGGCAATTTCTTCGGGAGTTGCCGCCCTTGCCATGGGAATACGCGCGAGGAACATGTCTCGGGCGGGTTCGTACGCCATGACCGGAGCGACGAGAGGGGTGTCGACCAGGCCGGGCAGAACGGAATTTACGCGAATGCCGGCGCCGGCGAGTTCCACCGCAGCAGCCTTGCTGAACATTTCCACACCCGCTTTGCCCGTCGAGTAGGGGCTACCGTACGGCATCGGAATGTGAGCGTTGAGCGAGGCGACATTGACTATGGCGCCGCCGCGGCCGTGCTCCTTGATGTGGCGCGCCTCGTGCTTGGTGCACAGGAATACGCCCTTCTGCACCAGATCGATCGTGAAGTCCCAATCGGCTTCGTCGAGATCGACAATGGGCCCGACCCTCGACGCACCGGCAACGTTGAATGCAATCTCGATGCCACCGAATTCAGCTGCCGCGGCTGCAATTGCCGCCGCAACCTCGGATTCCTTGGTCACGTCGGCCGGGGCGGCAAAGAATGCACCGTCATGCTGTGTCGCCATCTCCTTGAGGGCGTCCTCAGCGACATCGATACCGGCAACCCGCGCGCCTTCACTGATAAGGCGCAAGGCAATTGCTGCGCCGATCCCTGAGGCCGCGCCGGTCACGACAGCGGTCTTGCCGGCAAACCTGGAAGTATTAATGTGCACCTGCTTTCAAGAATTTTCCGATTCGACGGTTGCCGAGAATCGGTACTGCTTCAGATAACGACTTTGGCGCGAATGGCCTTTCCGGTTGCATTGCGCGGCAATGGAGTAGTGGTGATCTGCCACTTGGCCGGGACCTTGAAGTAGGCCAGGCGTTCGCTAGCGAAGTCCCGCAATTCTTCTTCGGTGATGGCGTCCTCGGAGCGAACGACCACCACGGCAGCCACTTCCTGCCCTAGATCCGGAGAATCGAAGCCGACGACGATGGACTCGAGTACCTCAGGATGCTCGTCCAGGCACTGTTCGATCTCGACGGGGTAAACGTTTTCTCCGCCGCGCAGGATCAGGTCGGATCGGCGCCCGGTCAAGCGGAGGCGGCCGTCTTCGAGTACCCCGAAGTCTCCGGTCCGTAGCCACCGATCCGGGTCGATTGCGGCCGCGGTGGCAGTTTCGTCGTTCCAGTATCCCAGCATGACATATGCACTGCGGACACAGATTTCGCCTTCCTCACCTTCGGGAAGGGGAACTCCGAAGGGATCGCGAATTTCCACGCTCACACCGATGATAGGTCGACCCAGGGTTCCCGGGAAGGCAGCGAGTTCCGGGGGTGTGGCGACGGAGACACCGGTGCACGATTCGGTGAGTCCATAGCTGTCCACCAAGGCGTACTGCGCGAAGGGAAGTGTAGTGCGCAATCGCTCCTGGAAGGCCGGCGACGACGGCGCGGATGCCAGCGCGAAGGACGTGAGCGAGGTCAGATCGTACTTGCCGAGATCGCCGTGCTCGAGGAGTCTGTTGGCCATGGTCGGGACAGCGCCCCAGTTGGTGACCTTCTCCTGCTCGACGAGGCTGAGGACTTTGTCGACGTCGAACGCGCCCTCGTGAATGATGACAGCACTGCCGGTTGCGAGCCTCGGCACGACAAGGTTGTGCAGGCTGGCGATGTGAAAGAGCGGCGACGTCAGAAGGTAGCGCAGATCGCTCGGTCCGCCGTCAGTCGGCTTTCCGGTGAAGGCTGCAGCCAGGCAGTCGCTGTATCGGTGGTAATCGATGACTGCCAACACGTTTCGGTGGGTATGGACAGCGCCCTTGGGGCGACCGCTGGTTCCGCTGGTGTAAAGAATGACGGCCGGATCGTCTTCGTCCACGGCAGTGCGGGGGAGTTCTGATCCGGCGTATTCCTCGATCAGCCGTGGGAGATCTTCTTCCATGGTGAGCACCGGCACGTCGATGTTCAGGCTCGCCAACAGCTTTGCCCGTTTGGCATCGGCAATCACGACGGTAGGTGTGGTGTGCTCGACCCCGTATTCCACTTCGCGGGCCACCCACCACGAGTTGAAGCCGACGGCGATTGCGCCGAGCGCTTGTGCTGCCCAGAACGACATCACCCATTCCGGGGTATTGGCGGCAAGGATGGCAACACGATCGTCCTTGCGCACGCTGTACTTGTCATGCAGTGCCTGAGCCAATGCCGCTGCAGCAAAGCCGTGTTCGAGGTAGCTGAGTCGACGGTCCTTCGTAACCAGATAGTCGCGAGAGCCGTAGTCGAGCGATGCTGCCAGCACATCGCCCAACGACTTGTCACGGTTCTTCATGACGGGCATCGAACTGCCCAGCACGTCTTCGGCGACCATTTCGAAACGCCCACCCGGGCCGGTCAGGCCCTCCATGACGGAGGCAATGAAGGCTTGGGTATCAACGGGAGTGGTCAATTTGCTGCACCTTTCGAGTTCGACTGAAGACGTGCTGGGCCGGACGATTGTGTCAGGGCGTCAGGACCGCGCGTCCCGTAACCTTTCCCTGTTCGAGAAGGTCGAGGGCGTTCCGGGCATCGGCGAGATCGAAGCGGGCGACTTCTACTGTAATCAAACCGGCCTGTGCGAGTGCTATGGATTCGACCAGATCATTTCTGGTGCCACCGTAGGACTTTCGGATCGATGCTCCCCACGGCCACCCTGGGCCACCGGCAGCCTCGGCGGTAATTCCGGGATTGCCGCCGCCCAGTCCGACCATGCGGTAGGCGCCGTTCGGCGCGACAGCTTCGACAGCCATCTGAGCGGTGGCGTCGATACCGACGAAGTCGAACACAGCTTCTGCGCCGCGGGCGGAAGTCAGTTCGAGGATCTGCCGTGCGGTGTCCGGTCCCGACTCGAGCACGATGTCGGCACCGCATCGTTTCGCGAGATCGAGTTGGTCCTGCCCCACATCGACAGCGATGATGCGGACCGCGCTGATCGCCCGAAGGATCTGGACCGCAACGTGTCCGAGACCGCCGATTCCGATCACCACGGCCGTGGCGCCCGGCTGCAAGTGCCCACGCGCGCCCCGAATGGCGTGGTAGCTCGTCAGCGCGGCGTCGGCGATGGGAGCGGCTTGGAGAAAGTCGAGATCTCCGATGGGTACAAAGGAGCGAGCCGGAATCTTCACGTACTCGGCCATGCCACCTTCGGGCCCCAAACCGGGGCACGGCGGCATCGCGGTTCGTCCGGCGGCAAGGCACATATTCTCGTTGCCGCTCATGCATTCTCGGCATTGTCCGCACGACCAGCACAGGTATACGACGCCACGCTCGCCGACGGAACGCCCGTCGGCCGCGCTACCGACGGCTTCGATGGTGCCGGCGATCTCGTGGCCGATGGTCAGCGGTTCTTCGCGCATCTTGTACGGGAAGTGCAGGAGGTGAAGATCGGAGTGGCAGATGCCGGCGGCGCCCACTCGCATGAGTATTTCGGACGGGCCGATTTCGGGTATCGGTACGTCGTTGATCTCGAGGAGACCCGGACCCATGAGCTGAGCGGCCTTCATGACGAAACCTCGATTGATTCAGAGTTGTAGGCAGCGCACAGGTAAGCGTTGCTGCGCTCGGACCCGATCAGACCCGGCGCCATCTTGTTCATGACGTAGGCGAAGGTCATACGTCGGTCGAGATCGTTGACGAGCATCGAACCACCGATGCCGGCCCACCAACATGAGCGTCCGGCGGGTACGAGCGGCGCCGTGTCAGGGTGGGGCAGCCCGTAGCCGATTCCGAATTTCAGCGGAGTCATGATTGCGAGGTCGATACCGTCGGCTTGAATTTCGAAAATCAGGTCGATTGTGCTCTGCGAGAGAAACTTCTGACCGTCGAGTTCGCCGCCGCATGAGATCAGCGACTGGATTCTGGCGATGGAACGGGCGTTCCCGTGACCGTTGGCCCCGCCGATTTCGGCTTCCCGCCACGCGGCGGTATTGACCTCGGGGTAGTCGAGCAAGGGGCACGTCAGCGTCTTGATGAAGATGCTGTCCTGATCGAGTGCGGACAGATCGAATTCGAGCGCGGGCGGTGGAACCAGCGTGGCGACGCGGCCGAAATGCTCGGGGGACGTGCCGATGTGGAAATCAGCGCCTAGTGGGCCGGCGAGTTCTTCCGCGAAGAACTTGCCGAGGGTCCGTCCGTCGATCCGGCGGATCACTTCGCTGATCAGGTGGCCGTAGTTGATGGCGTGATAGCCGGACGCCGTTCCGGGCGGCCACCACGGGGCCTGAGTGGCGAGTCGTGCCGTGGATGTTTCGAGGTCGTAGATGTCGACCAGTTCGATTGGCCTTTCCCAGCCGGAGACTCCCGACGTGTGTGACAGAAGGTGACGAACTTCGATGTCTTCCTTGCCGTTTGCCGCAAACTCCGGCCAGTAGTGGGAGACCTTCTGGTAGACGTCGAGTTGGCCGCGCTCGACGAGGAGCAGTGCGCATAATGCGGTCATCGTCTTGGTGAGGGAGAAGCTGTTGACGATGGTGTCGGAACCCCAAGGAGTGGTGCGAGATTCGTCAGCATAACCGCCCCAGATGTCGACTACGGGGTTTCCGTCGACGGTGATGCAGATGGATCCGCCCAGCTCCTCGCCGGATGCGAGTTGTGCCTCGAAAGATTTGTAGACGGCTTCGAACTCATTGTCGCAGTGACCATTCACCAAACTCATGCGGGGTTCGCCTCCTCGAGTGTTTGCTTTGCCGCGCGGGCCGTGACCGGTAGCTTGTTGCCCGAAGCCTCGGCGCGCTTGGTGCCCTTGACGATTTCCTTGTTCATGTTGCGGACGTAGGGATCGAACTCGAGCTGAATAGTGTGGCGTGGAGACTTGTAATAGGGGGCGAGGAAGTACTCCTCATCCGCCTTGGTGATCTCCTGCATCTCAGTGGGAGACGGCAGTTGGTATCGACCGGTCAGGTAGGCCGCGACGAGTTTGCTCTGCTGTTCGGCGAAGTTGACGAGTGTCGGCATCGGCTGAGCCAGACCCATGAAGAAGAGATTGTCGATCCCGGGCTTCATCATGCGCTTGAACAGCGGGAATTGATTGTCATTGTTCGGCAACAAGTTTGGGTCGTCGAAGAAAGGGAAGCTGATGTTGTAGCCGGTTGCGCAGATAATGACGTCCACGTCCTCGGCGGTGCCGTCGGCGAAGCGAACCTGCTTGCCTTCGAGTTTGGTGATGGCCGGCTTGAAGGAAATATCGCCGGAACCGGCGCGGCCCAAGAATTCGCCGCTGGCCGACGGATGGGCCTCGAAGGGGCGGTGGTCGGGCTTCGGCAGGCCGTAGCCCTCCATTGTTCCCAGGTTCTTGCCAAGGAATCGGCGACTCAGGAAGAGGCGCAGTCCGCGCGGCATCCAGGGCGGGGTGATCAACTTGTCGCCGGGAACTCCGCCCAGGTACTTCGGCAGTACCCACACTCCGCGGCGGGCCGAGACCGTGAGCTTCTCTGCGAGGTATCGCTGTCCCAATTCGGAAGCAATATCCAAGCCGGAGTTGCCCATTCCGACAACAACAACCTTCTTGCCGCGCATATCGATCGGATCGAAGGGGTCGTTGTATGCGTGGCTGTGCATGAGGACGCCGTCGAACTCGCCCGGGTAGTCAGGGATATTGGGATCCCAGTGGTGACCGTTGCAGACCATCAGTACGTCGTACTTCCGGACTTCTCCGTCCGATCGGGTGATGGTCCACAAGCCGCTTGCATCGCGCTCTGCCGCAACAACACTGGTGTTGAAGATGATCGACTCACGCAGGTCGAAGTGATCTACGTAGTCCTTGAAGTACTGGAAGAGTTCGGAATGGTGTGGAAAATCTGGTAGGTCGGCGGAGACGGGGAAGTCCTCGAACGCCAGTCGCCACTTCGATGTGTCGATGTGGAGGCTCTGGTAGCACGCGGACATGCCGTTGGGATTCTTGTAGTACCAGTTTCCGCCGACCTCGTCGGACGCTTCGTAGCAGTCGAAGGGGATTTCGTATTCCTTCATCCGCTTGGCGGTGGTGATTCCGGTGGGGCCGGCACCGATGATGCAGACTCTCGGCAAGTTTGTGGGGCTCATTGGCCATCGCTTTCTCTTCTGTTCCGGGCGTGCGGTCAAAAGCGGCGTCCGAAAAGTGACTTGCGTCATAGTGCATCATTGGGTGACACTGTGTCAATGAGTGACGCGATGTTGGCCGATGACATCGAGTCGGCGATTTGCCACCCTGGCCGAATTCAACAAAGGTGGGCACTGTGAGTACGGCAACTGAGGGCTCGAAAGGCAAGCGCGGAACGCTGCGCGACGAGCAGAAACGTGCGACAAGGGCAAAGCTTGTGGACGCGGCACGAACCTTGTTCGAGGAGCGTGGATACGCGGCGGTGACGGTTGATGACATCGCCTCCGTAGTGGGATGCAGTCGCGCCACGTTTTACGTGCATTTCCCCAGCCGGGTTGAAATGCTGAAGACGATCGGCGCGGCCGGAATGGCCACAAGCGCGTTGGCCTCCTACATGGATCTCGATGAGGTTCTGGACTCGGGTTCGCGCGCAGAGTTCACTGCTTGGCTCGAGAAGTCCTTTGATTGGTTCGACGAGAACAAGCGGTTGTTGCCCGCCTGGGACGAGGCTGTGGCGCTCGAACCCGAGTTCCGGATCACCGCCCGCGACGGGATCAGTGGTCTACCGGATGCAATGCCGAAATATCTGGCGCGGTGGCCGGCCGATCAGCAGGACGAGGCTCGGTTGCGTGTCGAATTGCTTGTCACTCAGCTCGAACGATTCTTCACCCGCTGGGCGGTGCAGGGAACCATCGACGTGACCCGCGCTCAAGCGGCCGAAGTGCTGACGGACATCTGGTTCCCCGCGTTGTACGGAAATCCGCCCGCCCCGCAGTAGCGGTGACGGGCGGATCGGTGAGCGTAGGTAGTTCGCGCCGTCAGAGGCCGGCCTTGTACTCCAACGCGTAGGCAATCTTGCCGGGCTTCTCGTCGGAGTAGGGCTTGGACAGTTTGGCGAATTCTCCCTTGCCTTCGACTTTTCCATCGTTCCAGGCTGTCAGTACACCCAGATCTGTTGCGGTGAAACCACTGTCGACGACGGAATCTCCGGCCAATGCTGTTTGAGCCTTGGTGACAGCCTTGACGGTGTTCAGGTAGCTGGCGGCGTCGCTGCTGTTCCAGCCGGTCAAGTCAACGGGAGCGGTGTCGCGTGCCCAGGCTCCCCAGTAGAACTCCTGGAAAGGGATTGAGCCGGAGGTGAATCCGATGTCGCGGGCGAAGTACATGAGACTCCGGTACTTGTCGTCGGTGAAGTTGGCCAGGCCCACTCCTTTGGGGAGTGACTGTACCGAAACCGGATTTCCGTCGACGTCACGCGCCCACACCCACTTGTTCTTCTCCATCGCGGCCCAGAACGCTGACGGGCTCAGATTGCTGAGGTTGCCGAGGACTCGGAGGCGAACATGCGTGTCGGGCCCACCGTCCGGGGTCTCGTAAAACGAGGTAAGAGTGTGGTGGCCGTCGGTGAGGTACAGCTCTCCGCGAGGGCCTACGACGGCGGTCTTCATCGGCGCGATGCTGTCGGTGGTTTCTTGTCCCACAGGAAGCTCACAAGTGAAGGATGTGGGATCCTTCAGCGTTGATGTTTCGGAAGCTGTTGCGGCCTGGACCTGTCCGTTGGCCTCGCACCAGTCGTCGAACTTCTTGTTGACGGCGTCTTTTCCGAGTATGTATCGCCCGAGTTTGTAGTACACCTCGTCGTATCCGAGGGATGGCTGCGTAGCGTGAACATCGCCGATGCGCACGTCGAGGAGGTCACCTTCCTTGGCACACAGGTATTCCGAGCCGCCCAGTGAACCCGAGAACGACCCGGTCGAGAGTCCACACGACGCGGGCGCGCTGGATGCGATGGCGGGAGTCCCAACCACTGTTCCGGCGCCGAGCAGAATCAGTGTTGTGAGGGCGGAGAGGGCGGTACGACGCATGACAGAAGACTCCTGGTGAGTGCGGCTCCAAGGTGAAACGGCTTGGGTCACAATCACTCAGGATGGTTTCCTGCTGGATGCCAACAAGCGTCTGCGCAGTGGCCACCAGGTGAATTCACGTGGTGACCATTGCGCAGACGCTCGGGGCGTCAGGCTTTGTAGTTGTAGAAACCTTCACCGACGCCAGCACCCAACTTGCCTTGGTCGATGTAATTCTTCTTGATGTAGTCGGCGAATTCGCGTTGCTTTTCGCCGCCCTGGGTGGAGATGTTGTACACGGTGGTGAGGCCGACGATATCCATGATTTGGAAAGGGCCGACCGGGGCTCCGGTGCCGATACGCCAAGTCTTGTCAATCATTTCGGGATCGGCGATACCGTCGGTCAGTAGGTCGGAGGCTGCGTTGAGGAGTGGTACGAGCAGCGAGTTGAGTACGTAGCCCGCCTTCTCCTTCTTCAATTCGATCGGCACCATGTTGATGCTTTCCGCAAATTTCACTACCGCGCGGTATACGGCCGGATCAGTGGAGGTTGTTCCCATAACCTCTGCAGTGTTGTTGACCCACACGTGATTTGCGAAGTGAAGTGCGAGGAACTTTTCGGGCCGTCCCGTGAATGCCTTGAGGTCGCTCGGCAACAGGGTGGAAGAGTTGGTGGCAAAAATTGTGTGTGCCGGGGCAACTTCGGAGAGCTTCTCGTAGGTGTCGCGTTTGATTCCGAGATCTTCGGGGATTGCTTCGATCACCAAGTCTGCCTTGATGACTGCCTGAGCCAGATCGGACGAGTAGGTGATGCGCTGGAGTGCCGCGTCAGCTTTGCCTTCGGCGGCGCCCGCTACATTCTCGGCCTTGTATGTTGCTGCGAGAGTGTCGAATCGAGACTTTGCAATTTCGAGTACGTCGTCGTTGATGTCGTAGGCAACAACGTCGAATCCGCAGTATGCGGTTTGGTAGGCGATCTGGGAGCCGAGTACGCCGGTGCCCAGGACGGTGATATTTTTCAATTCGGTCATTTCTGTTCCTCTTTCGTGCTCAGTGTGCGCAGCCCAAGCGCTATTAATTTAACCTGTGCTGCAACGGTATTCAATAAACTCTGGACGCTAATGGACTCGAGTGCGCCGCGCGCGATCTCGAAGTGTAGAACGTTGGAGATGGTGCGCGCCGCCGTTGTGGTGTGGAGTGCGGCGACATTGGGAAAACTCTCGGCAAGAATTCGCTCGATTCGTGCTTGGAGTCGTTTCGTCAACTCCACGCCTTCGGTTCGGTAGCAGGCGTTCGGTTCGCCGAAGAGTACTTCGCGTTGGTAGATGCCGGTGTTCTCGTTGTTTATCCGACTCGAGCCCATCAGTGGCGAAACAAGTTGAATCACTCGATCTTCCGGCGAAGTAGCACCGATTTCGGCCGCCTCACCGATCTCGATCTGTGTGCGGTACTCCGAGTTGTACACCATCAGGAGTAGTTCGGTCTTGCTGGCAGCGTAGCGGAACAGCGTGCCGCTGGCGATGTCGGCCCGATCGGAAATCTCTTGAGTTGTGACTGCGCCGTAGCCTTTTTCGTGAAATAACTCGGCCGCGGCGTCGAAGATACGAGTCTGCTTTTCGAGTTTGTTGCGTTCGCGTCGACCCAGTGCTTGGTCTGATTGAAGCATGCCGTCCACCTTCGTCAACCTTTCAGATCATGCTAAAAAATGAGTGTACTCCGAAATATTGCGAGATGCTGTCTCCCCTGTCACATCGCTGCAGGTCCGCATCACGGCCGACCGGCAATCCATCCCGCAAAAATGTCGTCGAAGACGTCGCCCTCGCACACGTGGGCAGTGTCCGGATACGCGCAGTCCGGGAAGCCCACGACAATGTCGGTCAAGTCGGCACCACAACATTGTCCGAGGAGTCCACGAAGTAGATCGGCTACTGACCATTCCTCGACAGTTGCCGCGGGCACACCCTCGTCTTCGTAGACACTCAGGAGGTCGGAATGATGCCAGGAGAGTTCCTCTGCGACTATGGCATCCGGGTTGAACTCCATGGCGCGGTCGAGGGCTTCGCGCAGCATCGCATGTGGATCTTCTTGGCCGCGAAGAAGAATGGCGATATCAGCGGGCGCTTTCTGCATGACGAACATCCACGGCTTCCCGTCGGGAAAGGCCCCGCCGAATCCGGCGACGTGGAATGGTAGGTGACTGCTCAGGAAGTCGGTCTCAACGTCGACATGTTGATCATCGCCGAGGTGGATGAAGTGACCAGAGGCGATTTCTTCCCCGGTGGCTTCGTCGGCCCAACTGTTGTTCCACAGGTCGGTCATCCGACTGCCGTCAGGAAAGTCGAGAAGCTCGAAGAGAAAACCCATGTCTACAGCTCCCCGTCGAAGTGGGTGGCTACGCCGCCACTGAGTCGCGGCACCGTCTGTGCGGCGGTCGCGAGTACGACTCTGCTTGTCTCAAAGTTGATTTCGTCTCGTTCCGAGTCTTCGGCGGCGGGATCCTCGGTGAGCGAGAATTCGAGTTCCACCCGACGATCGGTGCTGGAACGGGCCGAGATCATAAGTCCAAGGGATTCGTCTGTGAAGGTGGGCAGCGAGTTCTCGGGGTGGAAGTCGGCTGCGGCGTGGAAAAAGAATCCTGCGAGACGCTCCACAAATCCGTCGTCCGCGGGCCGTCCGAGGTACTGGTTGTACGCGTCGGGGCTCAGCAGTCCGACGTCGAAAACGAGGCACGGAGCCTCGGTCTCGAACGTCCGTGCGGGAACTGCATGGCTGCGCAGGAAAATCGCGGCGCCGCCGTACCCAGGTAACCGAAATCCGTCACGCATCTGGTGTTCTCCTATCGCCGGGATGTTCTAGGCCACGGTTCCGACATGCGTCGATGAAATGACGAAACGCCGAACTCTGTATCCAACAACACAACCCAGAGCATTTTTGAGACATCGCGTCCACAGAAACACTGGGATGGCCCGGTACGTTCGAATGGCGGATTCGATGAGCGGTACAGCGGGGGAGTTGGCGGATGCGTTGGTGGAACAGCATGCGTCTATTGCGCGTGCTCAGTTCGTCGAGATCGATGCCGTCACGACGCTGTATTTCGAGCGATGTGATGAGGACGAGAAGGCCGGCGGCAATGCTGCTGTGCAAGGTGAGTTCGCCAACATCGAGGTCGCGTTCGTTCTGAGTGTCACCGAGTATGCGGCGACGCGGATGATCGCGTTGGGGTGCGATCTTCGGCTGCGGTTGCGCCGGGTGTCTGCGGCTTTCGCGTCGGGGAAAATCGATGTCGGTCAGGCGACCGCGTTGTCGGAGGTGTTGGCCAATGTGTCCGAGGGTGCGTTGGATCTGATCGAGAAGTTGTTGGTCGAAGGTGCGGCTGGGTGTAGTAGCTGGGTGTAGTAGTAGTCGCCTCGAGTCTCGGGCGCGCGGTGTGATGGCGCGTCATGATTCGGAGGGTGTGCGGGCTAGTCGTTGCCGGGCGCAGGAGGGTCGGGATGTGCGGATCTTCTGAAATACACCCGAGCTGGCACACTCGGTGGGGTGAGCGAACCCCCTAGCCGACAAGCCCGATCCCGCAGCAGGGTGGTGTTGTGGATTTCAGCTGCACTGACGCTCGCCGTCGTCGCAGTAGGGATCGTCGTAGTGTGGATCGCACCGTCGCGCTATCTGCCGTGGGATACCGCCGATTTTCCGGCCATCGATACCAGTGCACTGTCGACCGATCAAACGACGGTGCTTCAGCTGCTGGAAACCGAGCATGAGCAGGACCGCCCGGGTGCCTACTACGCAGACGGTATCGACGAAGAATGGTGCGCCGACTTTGTCAGCTGGATCATGCGTGAAGCGGGCCGCCCGCTGTCCAACCCGAATTCCGGGAGTTGGCGTATCCCCGGGGTCTATACGCTGCAGGAGTATTACCAAGGCATCGGCGCCTACGCCGAGAATGACGGAAGGTACACCCCCGATGTGGGTGATGTCGTGATCTACGACAGTTCGCGCTGGGTCGGTCAGCACACCAATATCGTTGTAGCCGTTGATGGTGACAAAGCAACTACTGTCGGTGGCAACGAGTTCGGCAAAGTGCGGGTTCACGACCTCGATTGGGCGTCGGATTCCGCAGTCGTAGGGTTCGGAAAGCTTCAGCCCTGACAGGCCGGAGCTAATGGAAACCAACGCGCAGATGCGCGAGTTTCGCCCTCCACGTCGATGTCGAGGGTACTGCCGTCCGTACGCTCGCGCACGGTTACCTGCTCAGTTCTTGTAATGGGTTGTGAATACTCGACTATCGATCGAAATGGAGAGTCTCGTAGGGCTTTCCCATTGCGTCCTCGATAGGTTGCCAGTAGACCGCATTGTTTACATGGTCGAACGGATCAAAATCGCTGGAGCGTAAGGGAAAAGCGGTTCCCGATGAGGCACTCGGTTCCGGGTCGATCCAACGATGCCAATGCAGGTGTTGATCCACGACAGTCGAGTCGAGGTCACGAGTGAACCGTTCGCTTATCCGCGCGGGCATTCCGGTTTTCGGGTCGACGTTGATCCAGAAGCCTTCGCTCTCCACCAATCCTCCGTCGTCGGAATCGATACGCACTCGCATGGAGCACCATTTGCTGGAGATCCCGGAATAGCAGCGTCGTAAGTGGACTTGATGGGGCCACCTGATCGGCCTGACTACATCGATGACCGTGCGCCGAACGACCCACGTCGGGTGAGTCCAGCGCGTCGGAAGCTATGAGGTTGTCGAATCCCAGATCCTGTAAGTAACGGGCAATCACGTCGAGGCGGAGGCGTCGATCGGTGTGGATGTCGCCGGTGCGGACTGGCCAGGACGCTTCGAAGATGTGTCCGGTATCGGGCAGTGGGGCCAGGGGCCTGGTCCGCTGTGAGGCGTTTCATCAATGCCGGTGCTCCTCGAGATATCTGATGCACGATTGCAATACCCGATCGGGGCGCGATGAACCCTGCACACGCCGACATGCGCAGTTCATCCTCGACGGGTGATGCCTGTGCCGGACCAGCACTCGAGACTGAGATGGAAGTGCATTCTCGTCGAAAGGAACGCTGATGACTGCTCCACCGCGAGAACCCGCGCAGCACCCTGTCAAACAGGGCTTCGCGGTTGGTACGACGTTCGCTGCGGCAATCCTGCTGCTGACCGCCGGCATTGTTGCTTTGCTACAGGGCATCGCCGCAGTTGCCGACAATAATCTGTTTGTCGTCGGAATCAACTACACCTACAAGTTCGATATTTCGACGTGGGGTTGGATCCATATCGTCCTGGGCATCATCGGAATTCTGGTGGCGCTGGGACTCTTCACCGGCGCAGTGTGGGCTCGCGCTTCGGCGATCGTGATTGCATCACTCTCGATCATCGCGAACTTCCTGTGGCTGCCGTACTACCCGATGTGGTCGATCCTGGTGATTGCCCTTGACATTGTGGTCATCTGGGCCGTTGCAACGTGGGATACCGCGTAGCTCGTCGAGCGGTAGATCACTGAGCGCAAGAGCCTGGCTCCGACCGTTACGACGGTCGGAGCCAGGCTCTTGGATTTCGATCAGTCTGGCAGCCTGCGTAATTCGGCTACTGTCAGTCCGAGTGAATCGAGTCGGGCCATGATGCTCCGCATGGCACTGTGATCGGCAACGGGCCCGTACAGGCTGGTGTAGCCGCCGGCGGTAGGTGCCACGGCCAGCTCGGGGAAGGCGGCTTTCACTCGGTCGGATACTTCGCCGTCGATGAGGAATTGGTAGCGAGTGGGAGCATTCATTCTTTGCACTCCTGCCTCATCGACGTACACGCTATTTCACCCAGTTTGGCTCCATCCGAGAAGCAATGCGTCATCCACTTCGGGTGAATGTCTTCACTTTTCAAAAACTTGGAACATTCATCCCTTTTGTGTGAGGTCGGATCGGAGTCCCATCTCTATCGTCTAGCGGGAGAGAGAAGAGGCCGGTATGGGTTCTGTCATCGGAGATCTGCTGCCACTTGCCGTGGGTGTTGCCGTTTCGCCCATTCCCATCATCGCTGCGATCTTGATGCTCTTGTCCAAGCGAGCGGGAAGTAGCAGCATTGGCTTTGCGCTGGGGTGGGTGCTCGGAATTATCATCGCAACAGTGATATTCGTGCTTCTGTCCACGACATTGCAAAATTCCGACGACGAGCCATCGGTGGTCGTTTCGTGGATCAAACTTGTCTTGGGTGTGCTTCTTCTGGCTTTTGGTGCGACGCAATGGCGCGGACGCGGCGGTGAACATGCGACTCCGAAGTGGATGCAGGCCACCGACGATATGACCGCGGCCAAGGGGTTCGGCCTCGGGTTTGCTCTGGCTGCGATCAATCCCAAGAACTTGATGATGTGTATTGCAGCGGGCATTTCGATCGGTTCAGCAGCGCTGCCGACGGGTCAGGTGGTTGTTGCCATCGTAATCTTTGCCGTCATTGCGGCGTCGACGGTGTGTGTGCCCGTGATCGGCTATCTGGTTGCTGCGGATCGCCTGCGTACTCCATTGTCGCAGTTGAAAATTTGGTTGCAGAGCAACAATGCGACGGTGATGAGCGTGCTGATCCTGGTTATCGGAGTGGTGCTGATCGGCAAGGGAATCGGAGGGCTCTGACCGAGAAGAGGTAGGTATGGGATCGCTTCTATTGCAACAGATTCCGCTGGCACTCGGCATCATTATGAGCCCACTGGCTGTTGTTGCCGTTGTTGCCGTTGTTGCTGTGCTGTTTTCCGATCACGCTCGGAGCAACAGCTTTGCGTATCTGATCGGGTGGTTTCTCGGAATCATTGTTTCGCTGTCTGTTTCATTCGCAGTATTGACCGCCCTGCACGTCCATCAACGCAATCATCCACCGCTCTGGGTGCCGATACTGCATCTGATGCTCGGCGCGGTTCTACTAGCTGGAGCCTGGTTCGTGTACACCCGCAGTCGTAGGCGAGTGCAGGCGATGGCGGCAGCGTCCGGTCCCGGTGATGTGGCAGTCGTTGCACCGCAATTGCCCAGTATGCCGCGGCGGGTAGTTCGCGCCACCTCATCGTCGGTCCGATGTCTGCCACTGCGGCATTGTCCGCTGCAATGATCGCTCCTCTTGCCGGAGAAGATGATTCACGGTTCCTCTCATTGTCCGTGGCGTTGGCGATAGTCACGGGACTGGTTGGACTGTTCGCCGGATTCATACGGCTTGGGTTCATTGCGTCGTTCATCTCCGAACCGGTGCTCAAAGGTTTCATCGTCGGCCTGGCCCTGACCATCATCATCGGACAGGTATCCAAGATGCTCGGAGTGGAGAAGGGGGAAGGGAACTTCTTCATCGAGGCCTGGTCGGTGGTGCGCGCGCTGGGAAGCGTCGATGGACTCACCGTCTTTGTCGGATTATTCAGCTTGGCAGCTGTTTTGGCGGTCAAGCGTTGGTTACCTCTCGTTCCGGGTTCACTGCTGGTTGTGCTGATGGGCGTCGCTGCCGTCGCTTTGTTCGGCCTCGACGATCGGTGTGTTGCTCATCGGCTTTGCCGAAGGTCTGGGTGCAGCAAAGACTTACGCAGCCAAAGCCGGATACATCGTGGATGCCAACCGGGAGCTGGCGGGGCTGGGTGTTGCGAATCAGGGGGTGGGCCTCTGTGCTCGGGCATGGTTGTCGACGGAAGCCTCTCCAAGACAGCTGTCAACGGTGGTGCGGGTGCAAAGACTCAAGTCAGCGGCTTGGTGGTTGCGGTACTGACCGTGGTGACGCTGCTGTTTCTCGCCGGGTTGTTCGAAAAACTTCCCGAAGCGACGCTCTCAGCCGTGGTGATTGCCGCAGTGATCGAGCTTGTCGACTTTTCCTCTCTCGCCGCGCTGTACCGCGTCTGGACGAGACGATTGGGCAGCATCCACGGATTAGCGGCCCGCGCAGATTTTGCCGCCGCCATTGCGGCGATATTCGGCGTACTGCTTTTCGATACGTTGCCCGGGTTGATCATCGGGATCGCGGTATCGATGTTGCTGCTTGTCCGCCGTGTGTCCAAACCTCATGTGGTAGCACTGGCAAAGGAGGGAACGCGCTGGGTGGATATCAGCAATCATCCCGAGTTGAAACCTGGCGACGGTGTGATCGTGGTGCGGGTGGAAGCGGGCTTGTTCTTTGCCAACGCAGACCATGTTCGGGGTCAGATTGACTTGGGTACGACGATGATCATCCTCGACGCCGAGACACCGCCGTTCATCGATGTGAGCGGGGCTCAGATGTTAGCGCAGTTTCGGGATGTTCTCGCGGGAGCTGCCGGCGGCGTGAAAGTTGACGTGTATCCGAGCATCGCAGAAGCTATGGCAGATCCGTCACCCGCGCAACCAGATTCCCAACGGTCCATCGTCTTTGGCGACAGAACTCACGATTACGCTCGCCACCACGATGACGCCGGAGAAAATGAACAGCCAACTGATGAGTGTGAACATCACACCGAGAAGGCCGAATTGGTCCTGCGAGGTGTGGGTGATCCTGGGCAGGAAGAGGGTGCTGGCCACATGTAAGGCACTGAGGCCTGTGGCAGTCAAAAGCCCGGAGCCGATACACATTCGGGTAGTCATCCGGTTGGCGGTCAGGAGCAGGGGCACCGCAGTCCAGGCCAGTGCCCACACACAGTAGACGGACGTGAATTCCAGTAATCTACCCACTGCTGGAATAGTTTTCAGCTGGTGGCAGACTGCCGACGCGGCCACCGATGTGGCGATCACGAGTACCACTGCCAGCCAGCGCCGGGCCTGTCGAAGTGTGGCAATCGGTACATGCCAGATTCGTCCGTACATTCGTCCCAACGCTCGGGCGTAGGACGTGGAACTCACCAGCAACATCAGTAACCCGAGAACTCCGAAAGCTGCTGTGGTGCCGACGCTCGCCGAATCGGTCGGCGGCAGGTCGATGCCCAGATCGTCTCGGGCGATCGCTGCGAGCGGTTGTAATCGTTGGAACGTCGTTGCCGCAATCATCACCGGTAGTAGCGAAGTGAAGGCTTGCGCCGCGAGAGTCATTGCACTGTCGACCAACCCGACTTCGAGGATATCCAACGAGATTCGAGATGCCAGACGTCGCCTCGGAGTAACGGTCACCCACACCTTCATGCGGTCCCGCGTATCGCTGTAAATCCGCGGCGGTAACTGTATGCGCATCAGCTACGTCGGCTCAGATGAGCCCGCCGCGCCGCGCGGCTTTGAGGGCGTCACGGCGATTGCTGACGTCGAGTTTCCGGTAGATCCCGCGTAGATGCGTCTTGATCGTGTTGACGGAGAGGAACAGAGTTGAGGCAATCGACTCCGTCGTATCTCCGGAGGCGAGCTCGCGTAGGACGGTGTACTCACCCGGCGTCAGGATGGGAGCCCTGATCAACTCCTGCGGTTGCAGGCGCGCTCGAACGTGTTCGGCAAACGGTTCTTGATCCCCGAAATGACCACTGAAATCATCGAGGATTCGCCGCAATGAATGACCGTAGTCGAGAAAGGGACGTAGAAGGTTTCCGTGTTCGGCGACGCGCAATGCGTTGTGTAGTGAGTGAAAAGCTTTGCGGGGTTGCCGATTCGCTGAGTGAATGCAGGATTGCATCACCGAAGCGTAGACGGAGTGGCCGAGCAGCGGCCGGTGATGTTCCTCCGAGGCGGCATCCAGTTCGATCTGTGCCTCGGCATATCTGCTTCCGGCCAGGCGAAGTGACGCGCGGGCCAAATGAACCTCAGGTACCTCGCCGATCTGACGGGATACATCGTGGATCAAGCGGCTAGCCCAATCCAGTTCGCCCACTGAAAGGCAGGTGTTGACCACGGCCGGGAGGAGTGCCGAACTTGCGATCGGAAAGGTTTGCGAGTCAATGGCGCTGAGTAATGCGTCGCGCGTATCCGAAACTGTCGCTCGGCGATCATCTGCAGTGTCAAGTCTGTGCAGTCCGAAGGTGATGACGGTATGCCAACCGAATGCGGGGATGCCGATGCCGAGAATATCTGCCTGACGGTAGTTTTGGAGTGTCGGGATGCGATGCGTGAGATCGGTAGTGTCGCAGAGGTATGCCGCCAGTGCAGCTACCGAAGTTGACAGTTCGTACTCCGCGGTACCGGTGAGTTGATGCTCCACCGCATAGTCGAGGGCGTACGTCGAGTGCGCGGTCATCGCCTCGACATTGCCGTCCAGGGCTGCGACAAATCCGAGGCCCGTCAGGGATTTCAAGACCAACCGACTGCGGCCCCGGAGCGTTCCCAGTGCCGCAGCTTGGGTGTATTCGATTGCTGCTCTGCCGAAGTCGCGATTGAGGAAGTAGCCGGTCGCGACTTGCAGGTGCGCATACGCCTCGATGTCAGAATTGGCGCTGTGTTGTCGATGTGCTAGGGCGGAGAGTGTGGTGGCGCATCGTGAACCGGCGGTCGCATAAAGAGTTTCCAGAGTCAGCGCGCGGCATAGTATGTCATTGTGCAGAGGCGATGCGGTGCCGAGAAAGTTCAGATATGTACTGGCGGTGGTTACATCGCCGCTGTGGAGTGCAGACGCTGCAAGAAGCATGCGGGCGCACGGTGATTCGGTGACCGGTATGGGCGCCGACTCCAGAATTCGAACCAGATCACCGCTGTATCCGTCCAGCACGATTCCGAGTCCGCAATGGTCGAGAAAAGCGAGAATTCGTGCTGTGTCGCCGATTCCGATCTCGAGTTCCAGGGCTTCCACCTCGTGCTGATGGGTTTCGAGCCAGGTTGCCGCTTGCTCGTTCACGTGAAGCCGTCCCCCTGGATCGACACGCCGGAACTCCGCTCGGAGATGTTCCCGCAACAGCGGGTGGTAACTGAACCATGTTGTGTGATCGGGAGAATCAGTACGGGTGAGCGGTAAATTGAACTGAATCAGGGCATCGATTTCGGTTCCGGCGTCTACGCCGATGAGGGCTTCGGCCAGGTCGATGGAAAATGCGTCGACAACTGAAGTTCGGAGCATGAATGTCGTGAGATGTGGGGGCAGTGCGGCCAACACCTCGTCGACGAGGAAGTCTGCGACAGGCCGTGGTGTGTGTGTGAATTCCTCGACGGCATCGGATGTGTCGCCTCGTCCGCAGAGGTAAGCACCCGCGAGCCGAACTACCGCGCCCCAGCCTTTGGTAAACGATTCGATGATCGCTAGTTGGTCGTCGGTCAGGCTGATGGCGTACTCGCCCAATAGTGTCGTGATTTCGTTGCTGTTGAAGGCGAGATCGCTTGCTTCAAAACGAACCAGTCGGCTGTGGAGGGTCAGCCGATGCCACGTCAACGGGGGTTCGTACCGGGCTGCGATAACAATCGAGAGGTTCGGCGGTGCTTGAGCGAGAACGTGATCGAGTGTGGTGATCGAGATGGGATCGTGCAGTGCGTGAACGTCGTCGAGGATCAATGTGATCGGGCGTCCGCTTGCTTCGATCGCGTCCATGAAGCTGGATAACCAGAACTGCGGTGGCGCGCCACGGGCGACGGGTTCGACATGTTCGGACAGGGCTTCGCTCAGTGAGGTGCACAGGACGTGGGCATTGTTGTCACGCTCGGCCAGAGTCAGCCAGGAAACGGATGTGTGGGATTGCTCGCGGGCCCAGTCGGCCAGTAGGAGCGTCTTGCCTGCGCCGGCCGGCGCGCACAGCAAGCTGACCATGCGAGTGTGGGTTGTTGCGGAGAGTTGCCGATGCAGGCGCGGCCGCGAGATGACATTGGCGATCGCTGACGGTGGCCGGAACCTGCTCTGCCGTTCTTGTTCGGGCACAGACGCGCCCGGTTCGGGCGCTGTTACATCCGATACGCGAACCGAGCTGTTCATCGGACTCCTGGCGTCTGGGGAGTGAGACCACCTGGAATTACCCAAGTCAGACATCGTTCAATCAGTGGATCGCAGGACGACTCGTTTCCCTTCGTCGGTATCGGGTATCCCTGCGGGTGAATCCCACGCTTGTAAGAGGAGTCGCAATGCCATTCGTGTCGATGCCGGACGAGGCCGAGATCTTCTACAAGGACTGGGGCACCGGTCAACCGGTCGTCTTCAGTCATGGTTGGCCACTGACCGCGGATGTGTGGGATAAGCAGGCGAATATGGTTGCGTCAAAAGGATTTCGCGCAATCGCCCATGATCGTCGCGGCCATGGTCGGTCGTCCCAGACGTGGGACGGCAACACGATGGATACCTACGCCGATGACCTTGCCCGCGTGATTGAACACCTCGACCTACACGAGATTATCTTGGTCGGGCATTCGACGGGCGGCGGGGAGATCACCCGCTACGTCGGTCGGCACGGGACGTCGCGCGTCGCGAAAATGGTGCTGGTCGGCGCTGTGCCGCCTCTGATGCTGCAGACGGCGAGCAATCCGAAGGGCACACCGCGCAGCGCGTTCGACGACATCCGTGCGGGAATCGAAGCCGACCGCTCACAGTTCTACCTCGATCTCAGCCTTCCGTTCTACGGCGGCAATCGAGAGGGTTCGACGCTTTCCGACGGTGCGCGCTATGCCTTTTGGCTGATGAGCATGCAGGTCGGAATCAAAGCTGCTTACGATTGCGTCAAGGAATTTTCGGAGACGGATTTCACCGAAGACTTGGCGAAGATCGATGTTCCGACGTTTGTGGCGGTGGGTGACGACGATCAGATTGTCCCCATCGAAGCCGCGGGATTGCGTACTGCGGAACTGGTTCCGGGGGCAAAGCTCAAGGTTTATCCGGGAGGTTCGCATGGACTGGTTGGTGAATACGAAAAGGCTTTCAACGCAGACCTTCTCGATTTCATCCGGACCTGACAGCTCCGGCAATGGCGTGCACCGCCGGAGCCTTCATGACGTAAACCCGGTCTCAGGCGTCCCGGCCCGACCAGAAGTCGACGAGTACCTTCGTCAGCTCTTCGGGCTTCTCCTCGTTGGGTGTGTGGCCGGCTCCTGCGATGAGCTCGAACTTGGTGCCGAGTCGGGCTGCGGCGTCTGCCTGCGCATCTAACGGAATGACGTCGTTCTCGCCGGCGACGACGAGGATCGGTACGCCGGTCGCGCCCAGTTCGTCGACGCGGTCAGGTTCGTTGCCCATGGTGAGTGCAATTCCGGCGATGTTCGCGGTCTTGGTGGACATGATGCGCCCCAGCAGGAACTCCTTCACCGGTGCCGGGAAGATGTCCTCGAATGCGCCGAACATTGCCTTCCACAACGCCTCGTTACCGCCTGCCCACAACAGTTCCGGGACCTGGCCAATATCCATGGCTCCGCCCAGGTTCTGCCCGCTCGGCGGCGAATCGAGGATCACATAGTCCAGGAAGCGTGCCGGGTCGTTCAGCACGGCCGCTCGGGTGACGAGCCCGCCGAAGCTGTGGCCGAGGAGGTGAACCTTCTCGCCGGGTGCAACTCCGTCGATCACCTCGGCGAGGTCCAGGGCGAACTTGGTGATCGTGTACTCGCCGACCGCATCCCGGCCGTCCGGGCCATCCGAATCATATTGTCCGAGCTGCGAGTACGAGATCAGGCGATAGCCTGCGGCGGTGACGAACGGCGCCATCGGGAGGAAGTCCTCCCGGGAGCCGGTGAAGCCGGGGACCACAACTACGGTGCCCTTGACCTCGGCGCCGGCGTCGGGGGTGGCTTCGAAGTAGGAAAGCTCGCCGCGCGAGATCTTGATGCGGGACAGATTCACGGTCATGTCGCGTTCTCCTTGTTGGGGTCTACAAGATTTTCGGTCGATAGGTAGGGCGTCATCAGCCACCACAGCACGAGGGTAGTGCCGCCTCCGAGAAACAGGCCGCCGATTGTGTCCGAGAACCAGTGGGCGACGCAGAGGGCGTTCTGGTCTCCATGGGTGGTGTCGCCGGCGGGTATACGCTCTTCGTTCAGCACGGCCGGTTGATCTACGACTACAACTTCTTTCGCGAGCATTCCGTGATCACCTCCGGCGCTGTGCTCGACGCTTCGGCTCGGGTCATCGAGTTTCGCTTCAGTTCCGACACCTCGGATCTGGGGTCGGGTGGACTCGGACGACTGCTCGGATCCGGGGTCGAAGTAGGGTCCGGCCGAGTGAACCGCACCGTGCCGTTCCGCTATTCGGTAGGCGGAACATTCGATGTGGGTTGCGAAACGGTCACGCCGGTCTCTCCGATGTATCAGTCGCCTTTCGCCTTCACCGGTCGTATCCGCAACGTGACGGTTGATATCAGCGGAATCGATGTCGATGATCCTGCAACTGCGCACAATCCGGCCCAGTCCATTCAATGATCGAATCAAGAAGCATCAGTCACCGAGGGAGATACTCATGGCGATAATCGCAATTCTCGAACTACACCTGAAGCCTGAATTGGGGGGGGTCGCGCGCGGGAGGTCACCGAGCGTGCGCTGAAGGAGACCCGAGGTTTCGATGGATGTCTGGGTGTGGACGTCTTCATCGACGAAAATAACGGAGCGCATTGGTTGCTGCACGAACGGTGGGAATCAATGGCGCACGACGCCGCCTATCGCGAGTTTCGGGCAGGACCAGGAGCGCTCACCGACTTGGCTCCATTGCTCTCGAAGGAACCGGGACTGACGTGGTTCAGCGCCGATGAGTCGATCTAATTCCTAGCTCTTGGTTCTCCGCGATGCGCAGTGCATCGCGGAGAACTTCGCAGCAAGCCATGTAGTGGGGGATTGCGGCATTGACAGATTAATGCCACGGCCTTAATATTGGGTGTGTGACTCAGCCCACTGCTCGTGATGCCATGATCGACGCAGCAGAGCGACTCATTGCGGAACGTGGAATTGCTGCGATGACGCTGAAGGATGTGCAGATCGCGGCAGGGCAATCCAACAGGTCGGCGGCCAAGTATCACTTCGGTTCCCGGGAAGGTCTGCTCGACGCGATCATCGAAGTACGGATGTCTCCGGTCAACGAGCGGCGAGAACTGCTTCTCGAGGAAATGGAAGCGAATGGTTCGTCGCCGGACGTGCGGCGCGCGGTAGAGGTAATGGTCAAGCCGATCGCGGAGGAGACTCTGGGCCGCAAGGATAGCCGGTACGCGCGCTTCTTGAGTCAGGCGATGTTCGACCCGGCGCTGGCCGAGGCGATTCAGAAGCACTTGAGTGCGGATAGTTTTCGCCGCGCGGAGGAAATCGTAATCGGGCTCGTCAACGTGCCGCTCGATGTGGCGCAGTGGCGAGCCGAAAATATCGTGAACATGACGTTGGTGACGTTGTCGCGCTGGGAAGCGCTGGATCGGAGTCCGGAGTTGACGGACCGTATCGTCGCCGATCTGGTTGACACCTGTGTGGCGGTGCTCGAGGCAACGTCTACTGACGCGCTCGGTTCTGAAGTCTCCGGGTAGGTGCGCGCAATCGCGTGCTGCTCAGGCTGAATCCCTCAGCTGAATAACGTAATTCGACGATTTTGGCATGCCTTGATTGAGGTTCGAGGGGAAAGTTCTGCCCAATTTCGGAAAAACCCTATACATTTGAACGAAAGGCTATACAGTCGTATAGCAGGACCCTGAGGAAGGAACACGATGCACAGCACACTCGATGGCATGCGCGTCATCTCACTTGCAGTGAACCTGCCCGGCCCGCTGGCAGCCGCCCGGCTGGCGCAGTTCGGTGCGTCTGTTCTCAAGGTCGAGCCACCCGGTGGCGATCCCCTCGCGTTCGCAGCACCGGCCTGGTACGCAGATCTCATCCAGCGTCAGGAAGTAACAGTCCTGGACCTGAAGGATTCCGCTGATCTCGCAGTGCTGCGCAAAGACCTCGCCACGGCAGATCTCCTGATCACCGCGATGCGGCCTTCCGCGCTACGCCGGCTGGAACTCGACGACGCACCAACACGATTCCCTGGGCTTTCTCACATCGAAATCGTCGGCCACGACGGCGATTCCGAGGAACTTCCCGGACATGATCTCAATTATCAAGCTGCACATGGCACTGTGCAGCCTCCGCTGATGCCCGCCATCCCGGCTGCGGATCTCCTGGGATCCGAGCGCGCTGTGTCCGCAGCACTGCTCGCGCTGCTGAACAGAACCAACGCCGGCAATGGAAGCACACACCGCGTTGTGCTCGATGATGCAGCCGCGGCTGCCGGCGCTTCGGCGCGATACGGACTCAACGCTGCGGTTGCCGCCTTCCCCACGTACGGCATCTATGCCACGACAGACGGCTATATCGCCCTCGGCGCGCTCGAGCCACATTTTCAGATCCGCACGTGTGAAGCGTTGGGTATCAAGGGCACCCGCGAGGAACTGACCAATGTTTTCGCTACCGAAAGCACAGATCACTGGGTTGCACTCGGTGCCAATGTAGATGTTCCCATCACCGGCATCGATACACCCTCACAGGCAGGAAGAAACACATGAACATGCGCGAAGCCGTCATCGTCGGCGCAGTCCGAACACCCGTCGGCAAACGCGGTGGCGCTTTGAGTCAATGGCATCCTGCCGATCTGCTCGGGCACACCCTCAAGCACCTCGTGGAGCAGTCCGGTATTGATGCTTCTGATATCGACGACGTCATCACCGGCTGCGCCATGCAGCACGAGCATCAGTCCGGAAACATCGGAAGGCACGCAGTCCTTGCGGCTGGCTTGCCGGAATCCGTGCCGGCGGTGACAATCGACCGCCAGTGTGGGTCCGGTCAGCAGGCCGTCACGTTTGCAGCACACGGTATTGCAGCTGGAACGTACAACGTAGCGATCGCGTGCGGTGTGGAGTCGATGTCGCAGGTGCCGATCCCGGCGGCCTTCGCTCCGGGCGCACCACTCGGTCCGCAGTACGCGCCAAAGGAACTTGCTCGTTACGACGGTGCCATGGTTGCTCAGGGTGCGGCTTCCGAGTTGCTGAACGCTCATTGCAAGTTGAGCCGCGAAGAACTTGACGCGTTCAGCATCCGTAGCCACGAGCGCGCGTTTGCGGCCACGGCAGCGGGGAAGTTTCGGGAACAGTTGGTGCCGACCACATCTGACCCGATTGACGGCAACGGACTGGTCATCGAGGGTGACGAGGGAATCCGTGAGCACATGGATCCGGCAAAGATTGCTTCACTCCGGACCATTTTTTCTGCCGACGGCAGCACGACAGCGGCAAACTCGTCGCAGATCAGTGACGGCGCGGCAGCCATCCTGATTGCCGACCGCGGATATGCGGAGAAGCACGGATTGAAGCCGCGCGCAAAGTTTCTCGCGATGTCTGTCGCCGCTGCCGATCCCATCATCCAGTTCAACGCCGTTCTCGATGCCACCCACAAGGCTCTCGAGTTCGCCGGCCTGAGCGCCGAGGACATCGATCTGTTCGAGGTCAACGAGGCCTTCGCCGGAGTTCCGTTGATGGTGCAGAACGAATTCGGCATTCCCGACGAGAAGATCAACGTCAACGGTGGCTCGATCGCCATCGGGCATCCGCTCGGTTCCACCGGCGCTCGCATGCTCACCGACCTGCTGTGCGAACTCGAACGAACCGGAAAACGCTACGGACTGCAGACCATCTGCGAAGCCGGCGGCACTGCGAACGCCACCATCATCGAACGGATCTGAGGACCAAACATGGCTACGAACATCGTTCAGGGAGTGCCGTCCACACACGGCGATCACTACCAGCTCAACACCACCAACCTGATCCGTCACGCGGCACGCACCTACCCTGAGCAAGAAATCGTCTACCGCACAACGGCGGGCGACTGGGAGCGATACACCTATGCGGACTGCTACCTCCGAGTCAAGCGAGCTGCCAACGCGCTCAAGGGACTTGGAATCGGACCCGCTGACACGGTTGGTCTCATGGACTGGAACAGCAAGCGTCACTTCGAGATGAGCTGGGCCATCCCCGGTCTCGCCGCAGTGATGCTGCAGATGAATATCCGTTTGGCTATCGAGGATCTCGCCTACGTCACCGATCACGCGGACGCGTCCTGGATCCTGGTCGACGAGACCCTGCTCCCGATCGCCGAGGCTCTGGCTCCGCACGTGCCCCAGGTCAAGGGCTGGATCGTCATGTCCGACAAACCGCTTGCCGAGATCAGCACCACGCTCGAGAACGTCGTGCACCTCGAAGACCTCATGACTGAGGCGGATGCCCAGATCGACTGGCCGGTCATCGACGAAAAGTCCACGTACAGCGCGTGTTACACATCGGGGACGACGGGCCGACCCAAGGGTGTCTACTACTCGCATCGCGGCAGTTACCTGCATGCAATGGCGATGGCCGCGGCAAACGGTATGCGCCGCGACGATACCGCAATGCTCATCACCCCGATGTTTCACGGACAGTCCTGGTCGCTGCCGCACACAACGATGTGGGCTGCAGCAAAGATCATACTTCCGGGCCGCTACATGGCGGAGAACACGGAACTGTTGGTGGACATGATGATTGCAGAGAATGTGACGGTCGCCAACGGCGCTCCGGCCATCTTCCAGCCGATGCTCGACTACATCAAGACGCTGGACGTCAAGCCCGACTTCAGCAAGGTGCGCCTGCTCTCCGGTGCCACCGAGCCTGCGCTCTCGCTGATGCGCGACTTCTACGAGTTGACGGGCGCAGACTTCGTTCAAGGCTACGGCGCCACGGAGACAACGCCTTTGATCACGATGAACATGGGCATCAAGCCGTCGTTGCAGGGCAAGATCACCGACGACGAGAAGTGGAACCTCAAGCGATACCAGGGTTTACCCACCTCGGGTATCGACATCCGCATCGTCGACGCAGATGACAACGACCTGCCGCACGACGGCAAGAGCGTCGGCGAGGTCCTCATGCGTGGACCGTGGGTTATCGAGCGTTACCACAAGCTCGACGACGACGCAGATCGCTTCCTCGACGGGTACTGGCGCAGTGGCGATGTCGGCATGATCTACCCGAATGGGTACTTCAAGCTGACGGACCGCATCAAGGACGTCGTCAAAAGTGGCGGTGAATGGATTTCGTCCATCGACATGGAAAACGCCATCATCGCGCACCCCTTGATCAAGGACGCCGCCGTTGTCGGCATCTCACACCCGAAGTGGCAGGAACGCCCGCTGGCTCTCGTTGTCCCCGTCGAGGGTGCAGAGTTGACTCGCGATGATGTTGTCGGTGTCCTCGACGGACAGTTCGCCAAGTGGCAGATGCCTGACACCGTTCTTTTCGTCGACGAATTGCCCCGCACCAGCGTTGGCAAGCTGGACAAGAAGGTTCTGCGTGTTGAGCACGCCGATACGTACAAGGATGCAGCACTGTGAGCACTGATCAGATTCTGAACTCGACTCGCGACGGTGCGGTAGCTCTCCTCGAGATCAACAGGCCGAAGGCGAAGAACAGCCTCAACAATGAGCTCATGGATGCCATGGCTGCAGAGTTCACAGCATTGCGATCCGACGAGAGTGTCTTGGCCGTAGTTGTCTCCGGTGCAGAAGGCGTCTTCTGTGCCGGTGCCGATATCACGGCATTCGACGAGATCCGATCCCAGCCATTGGTGGGCGGCGGAACCGGCGAGGATTTCTGGTCTGTCCTCGCAGTCTTCCCGAAGCCTGTTATTGCCGCAGTGGAGAAGTTCGCACTCGGCGGCGGCTGCGAACTTGCGCTGGCCTGCGACATCGTGATCGCCGGCGAAGGTGCGCGGTTCGGCGTCCCCGAGGTCAAAATCGGGGCGATCCCCGGAGCCGGCGGAACCCAACGATTGATCAAGGCAGTCGGCAAGTCCAAGGCTATGGCCATGCTGTTGACGGGCGACTTCATGAAGGCCGAGCAGGCTTGCACTGCAGGCATTGTCGCCGATGTGGTCGCAGACGGTGAGGCGCTCGCCCACGCGACCGCGATGGGTCAGCGTATCGCGCAGAATTCCCCACTTGCTGTGGCATTGGTGAAAGACGCCGCATTGGCGTCCTTCGAAACCTCACTGACGCAGGGCCTCGAACACGAAAAGCGAAACTTCTACGTTGCTGTGCATTCAGCCGACAGCCTCGAGGGGCAGGCAGCGTTTCTCGGCAAGCGCGCTCCCCAGTTCACCGGAAAGTAGAAATCATCATGTCTGAACTATTCCCCGAGTACGTATCCCCTTGGGAGACTGACGATCAGCGACTCCTGCGCAAGCATGCCGCTGAGTTTTTCCGCAAGGAAGCAACGCCCAACCAAGCGAAGTGGGCCAAGCAGCAGCAGGTCGATCGTGAATTCTGGAACAAGGCGGGCGACGCCGGACTGCTGTGCCTCAATCTCCCCGAGCAGTACGGCGGCGGCGGCGGAAGTTACGGCCACGAAGTTGTAGTGATGCAGGAACGTGCGTTCGCACATGACACCGCCTTCGGCTTCGGTGTGCACTCGGTGCTGGGCTCGCAGTACTTCAGCAGCTACGCCTCCGAGGAGCAGAAGCAGCGCTGGATTCCGAAACTGGTGAGCGGTGAGATGGTGATCGCAGTGGCGATGACCGAGCCCGGTACCGGATCCGATCTGCAATCGATTCGCACCACCGCGGTCCGTGAGGGCGACGAATACGTCATCAACGGTTCGAAAACGTTCATTTCCAACGGATCTCATTGTGACCTGTTGGTTATCGTGGCGAAAACCGAAGCCGGCATCTCGTTGATCGTGGCCGAGACAAATGGACTGGCAGGGTTCGAGCGAGGCCGCGTTCTCGAGAAGATCGGCCAGCACGGTCAGGACACGTGTGAGCTCTCGTTCACCGACATGCGAGTGCCAGTGGAAAACCTTCTTGGTGGCGTAGAGGGCAAGGGCTTTGCCCAACTGATGGAGCAACTCCCGCGTGAACGTCTCACCATCGGCATCGAGGCAATCGCGATGGCAGAAGCAGCGGTGCTCGAGACTGTTAAATACGCCAAGGAACGTACCGCATTCGGGAAGCCGATTCTCGACTTCCAGAACACCAAATTCGTTCTTGCCGAGTGCAAAGCGGAAATTCTCGCCGGTAAGACCCTGATGGACTACTGCATCGGGCGTTACATGGACGGCACCCTCGACCCGGCTACGGCGTCGATGGCGAAGATGTGGGGATCGGATAAGCAGGTCGCGATCATCGACCGCTGCTTGCAGGTCTTCGGAGGGTACGGCTACATGATGGAATACCCGATCGCGCAGATGTATGCGGCAGCTCGGGTCCAGAAGATCTACGGCGGCACCAACGAGATCATGAAGGTTCTCATCGCACGCAGTCTCTGAAGAGCTGTCGTATAACACCTTTCGATACCAGGAGTAGATTTCATGGAGATTTCAGGAAGCAGCGCGCTCGTCACGGGTGGCGCATCAGGGCTCGGTTTGACAACCGTGACGGCGTTGGCGAAGGCTGGTGCGCGCGTGGTCGCGATCGACCTTCCCTCTGCCAACACCGATGGGCTCACCGCACTCGGTGACGCAGTTCAGTTCGTACCTGCTGACGTCACTGACGAAGAAGCAGTGACCAAAGCCGTCGAAATTGCGAACGGCGACAACACATTGCGCATCGTCGTCAACTGCGCCGGCATCGGCAACGGGATCAAGACGGTCAGCAAGAAGGGACCCTTCCCCCTCGATGCATTCAAGAAGGTCATCGACGTCAACCTGATCGGCACCTTCAACGTGCTCCGCCTCGCGGCGTACGCGATGTCGACAAACGAACCGGTCGACGGCGAGCGCGGCGTCATCATCAACACGTCTTCCGGTGCTGCGTTCGACGGTCAGATCGGGCAGGCTGCCTACGCAGCATCCAAGGGCGCCGTGATGGCGGCAACATTGCCGATCGCACGCGATCTGGCGTCGTTGCTGATCCGCGTCAACACGATTGCTCCCGGTCTGTTCAAAACTCCTTTGCTGGCTGGACTTCCGGAGCAGGCGCTGACCGCGCTGACGGCGCTGACGCTGCACCCGCACCGCCTGGGTGATCCTCGCGAATTCGGTCAGTTGGTGGAGGCTATCGTGGTCAACCCGATGCTCAACGGCGAGACCATCCGTCTCGACGGTGCCGTCCGGATGCCCCCGAAATAATGTCGGGTGCTGATGTATTTGCCGAAGACCTGACTGTCGGCGAGAAGTACGAGTTCGGACACCACACAGTGACCGAAGAGGAAATCGTCTCCTTCGCTTCGATGTGGGATCCGCAACCGTTCCACATCGATTCCGAGGCCGCCGCAGGTCATGGTTTCGGCGGGCTCATTGCGAGCGGTCTACATACTCTCGCGATTTATCAGCGGCTCACGGTGCTCCGCGTCGACGGACGATGGAAGGCTATCGCCGGGCGGAAGATTCAGGAAGCTGTCTTCGTCCGCCCGGTGCGACCGAACGACGTGCTCACCGGATCGATGGTCATTGCCGAGGTCTCGCTTGATGATCGTGGTCGTGGCCGAGTCACCTCGACCGCCGAACTGGTGAACGGTGCGGGTGAAGTTGTGCTCACCGCCATCGCAGTTGTTTTCCTGCACCGGCGCTCACCGGCAGTGCAGTAAGGAAGTACAGGTGGACCGCGTAAAATTGCGCGGTTCACCTGTTTCGCTACGTAAAGGGCAAATGCTGATGACTGAGTTCACTGCAGAATCGTTGAAGTTCGACGGCGGTGCCGGCCCGATCGCCGCGGATAAATGGTCGCCAGCGTCGACGGGCAACACCCGTGGAACTGTTCTGATGTTGCACGGCGGCGGCCAGACCAGGCACTCCTGGGACCGCGCCGCAAAGATTCTTGCGCACGAAGGGTGGGTTGTCTACACCCTCGATGCTCGCGGTCACGGAGACAGCGCCTGGGACGCGGAGGGCGATTACACCGTTGATGCTTTGGCGCAGGACCTGCGGTTGGTGATCGATCAGATCAGTGCAACCGAGGGCCGCACAGTGCGACCGGTGCTGTTCGGTGCGTCGATGGGCGGAATGACCGGCATGGTCGCGGAGGGTGAGTATCCGGGGCTATGCCGTGCTCTCGTTCTGGTCGATATCACCCCCAAGGTTCGGCCCGACGGCCTCGCCCGCATCCACGACTTCATGCGGGGTTCGCCGAACGGTTTCGCCAACCTGGAAGAGGCTGCCGACGCGGTGGCCGCGTATCAACCACATCGGACGCGCCCGAAGAATATCGAGGGTTTGCGGAGGAACGTGCGTGAGGGTTCGGACGGACGACTCTACTGGCATTGGGATCCGGCTTTCACCCGACTGGGCGCCAACCTCGACAAGCCGCAGGACAATCACGATCGTCTCACTGCCGCTGCGAATCACATTGCCGTTCCGACATTGCTGGTCTATGGCGCAGAGTCCGACATCGTCGGAGCTGACGGCATCGACGAATTGCTGGCGTTGATTCCACCTGCGCGGGCGGTAGCGGTTGCCGCCGCAGGGCACATGGTTGCCGGTGACGACAACGCGGTTTTCGTTCAGGCTGTGAGCGGATTCCTCGACGAACTCGGCAGCTGAAATGTAAGGATGGCGTGATGGCGGGTGAATCATCCGATGGCCCGAGCGAAGCTGTGACGGGTTGGTTGTCGCGGTGGGTTCAGCAGGTTTCTGGGCCCGTAGCTTTCGACGCCGCGGTCCATTACATCGATGACACCATTGCAGCTGAGTTACCCGAACTTGCGTCGGACGTCGAGTTGCGCCGTGACCTCGAAGCGAGCACGAGCGGGCACCTGCGGGCATTGCTGGTCAACTTGGGATCCGAGAGTATCGAGTTGCCCTCAGCGGCGTATGCGCTCGCGCGGACTTTGGCGCATCGCGGCTTCGGGATAGAGATGCTGCTGCGGTTGTATCGGGTTGGGCTTCGTGCAACGCATCGATATCTCGCGGATGCTGTCGAACGGAGTGCCGACGACCCGGAGCTGAAATCGGAAGTGTTGGTGCATCTCTGGTCGGCCTCGAGCGAGTGGTTGGACAGTGCGGTGGATGTTCTCGGTCCGGTGATTGTGGAGGAACGCCGCAAGTGGCTCGGCGGAATGTCTGCGCGACGGAGTGAGTTGGTCGCGTCGATTCTGCACGGTGATTCGGTGGATGTGGTGAACGCCAATGAAGTGCTGGGCTATTCGTTGAACCGGGTACAGACGGCGATGACGCTGTGGGTTGAGGACGTGCCGAAGGCTGCAGAGCGGTTGTCGGAGATCGCCGATGCGTTGGCGGCGATTCTCGGTGCGGGTGAACCGTTGGCGGTGTCATCGGGTGAGCGCGGGTTGTGGGTGTGGTGTGCGACGGATCGTGAGCCCGATCCGGGGTTGATCTCGACGTCGATTGCGCTGCGCGCTGCAACCGGCGTTCGTGTGGCCGTAGGCATGTCCGCGATGGGACTAGACGGTTTTCGGCGCAGTCATCGGCAGGCGGAGGCCGCGGCGCGGCTTGCCATCTTGGCGGGGCACGCGAGACAGGTGAGCAGCTACGCCGAGGTGGAGTTGGTGACCATGCTCTCCGCGGATGTCGAGGCGATGAAGGATTTTGTCTGTCGGGAGTTGGGGCCGCTGGTCGGCGACGATCCGGCTACCGAGAGGCTCCGGGAGACGGCCCTGGCCGTGCTGGTGTGGGGTATCGCGGGGGCCGCGAAAGTCATTCCGGTGCATAAGAACACGGTGCGTTACCGGCTCAATCAGATCGAAGCGCTGTTGAAGCACCCGATCGATCAGCGGCGTGCGCCGGTGGAGTTGGCATTGCGGTGTGTCGCTGAGTTCGGGGCCCGCGCCTTCCCTTAGACCCGGTGTTGTGTTCGGCGCACAACTGTCCGCCGATTCTTGGCCGTTGGCCACTAGTGGCAGGAGTGTGTGCCAGGACACACTCGAAGGCGTCGGTGAGTTATCGCGAACCGGATCCGAGGAGGGGAACACATGGGTGTCTTCAAGAACGAGGCTGACGTGTACAAGTACGTCGGCGAATTGATGAACAAGGGCGCATCTGATCCGGTGTTAGGCCCGAAGTTCGCCGCGTCAGGGGTGATACTGCGAGGGCACTATTCCGATCCCGATGCTGTTATCACCGTGGATTTCCCCAATGGCGAGGTCTTCACAGGTGTCGGCGTCGGACCTAAGCCGAATGTCGAACTCTTCATGAGCGCCGATGACGGCAACAAGTTTTGGCTCGGCAAGCTCAATCTGACTATGGCGATGGCCAAGGGTGGCGTGCGCGCCAGGGGTCCCGTCGCAAAGATCCTCAAGCTGGTGCCCGCCGCGAAGTCACTGTTCGAACCATACCGAGAGATGCTCGAGGCCGACGGTCGCACGGACCTGCTCGGTAGCTGAATCATCCACTGCCACAATAATTCTTAAGGAGAATGCGATGAAGACCAAGGCTGCCGTGTTGTGGGGCATCGGTGAGAAGTGGGAGATCGACGAGTACGAGCTCGACGATCCTAAGGCCGGCGAGGTGATGGTCAAGATGGCTGCGGCCGGGCTCTGTCACTCGGACGAGCACTTCGTCACCGGTGATCTGCCGATCCCATTCCCGGTGGTGGGCGGTCATGAGGGCGCAGGCATCGTGCACCAGATCGGGCCGGGTGTGACCGAAGTCGAGGTGGGCGATCATGTTGTGCTGTCCTTCATTCCGTCCTGCGGGCGATGCACCTACTGCGCCAAGGGGATGATGAACCTGTGTGATCTGGGAGGGGCGATCATGCTCGGCCCGCAGTTGGACGGCACGTACCGGTTCCACGGTCGTGGCGAGGATCTGGGCCAGGTGTCGATGCTCGGCACGTTCAGCGAGTACACGGTGGTCCCCGTCGCCAGTGTTGTGAAGATCGACGACGGCATTCCTTTGGACAAGGCCGCTTTGGTCGGCTGCGGTGTGACCACGGGCTACGGCTCCTCCGTCCGCACCGGAGAGCTGCGAGCCGGCGACGCCGCGGTGATCATGGGCGTAGGTGGCATCGGGATCAACGCTGTTCAGGGCGCCAAGATTGCTGGTTGCCGCTACGTCTTCGCCATTGACCCCGTGGCGTTCAAGCGCGAGAAGGCGCTCGAGCTCGGTGCGACCCACGCGTTTGCCAGCGTTGACGAGGCTTGGCCTGTCGTCTCGGAGCTCACTCGCGGACGGCTCGCGGACGCCTGCATGATCACCACCGACGTTGCGCTTCCGGATCAGGTCCTCGAGGGGCTGTCCCTGGTGGGCAGGGGCGGGCGCGTGGTCGTTACCGCCGTCGGCAAACCCGAGGAAATGACGATCTCGGCGTCGATGCAAGAGCTCACTACCTACGAGAAGTCGATCAAGGGTTCGCTGTTCGGTTCGTCCAGTCCGCAGTTGGACATTCCACAATTGCTGGAGCTGTACAACCTAGGCCAACTCAAGCTCGACGAACTCATCACCACCGAATACCGGCTCGAGGACATCAACCAGGGCTACGCGGACATGTACGCCGGCATCAACCTGCGTGGCCTGATCCGATTCTGAGTTGAAGGATTGGAATACTCAGGTACTCAAAGGTATTGACATATTAATGCCGCAGTCTTAATGTGGGGAATGTGATTCAGGCCACGATACTTCAGTGGCAACTCGACGCAATCTAGGACGTCTGACATGACAACATTCTTCCCCACTGCAGAAATTGCTCCCAAGAATACGGATCCGCTCGCGGTGGTCGGGCCGCTCGTCGCGCAGCGGACGCCAACTGCATTCGAAAGCATGGAGTACAAGTGCTTTTCGATTGATCCGGTGACCCCGACCATCGGTGCGAAGGTTTCCGGAATTCGTTTGTCGGGCAGCATTTCCGGCGATGCGATCGCAGAATTACAGCACGCACTTCTCGAGTGGAAGGTGCTGTACTTCCGGGATCAGGACATCGAACGCAGTGATCATCGCGAGTTTGCGCAACTGTGGGGGGAGCTCGAGCAGCATCCATTCTTCAAGTACGCGCAGCCCGGCCAGAGCGAGGCTGACGTCGCGACTCTTGCGAAAGACGGCATGACCGGCGGTGTCGAGAACACCTGGCACAACGACGTGACCTGGCATACCCATCCGTCTCACGCGGCGGTTCTGCGTGCGGTCGAGGTTCCGTCGCTAGGCGGGGACACGTCGTGGGCAGACATGGCTGCTGCTTATGATCTCCTGCCGCAAAATATCAGGGATCGGATCGATCCTCTTGTGGCTGAACATGATTGGATGGATTCGTTCGGACGTTTCATGCCGAAGGAAAATACCGACATGCTCCGGCCGCAGTTCCAGCCCGTTCATCACCCAGTGGTGCGGGTGATCCCGGAGACGGGCCGACGTGTTTTGTTTGTCAACAGCGGCTTCACAACTCGGATCCTGGGAGTATCGGAAGCGGAGTCAGATGAACTGCTGACGATGCTCTTCCGTCACGTTCAGCGTCCCGAGTTTCAGTTCCGACTCCGTTGGCAGCCAAACACCGTTGCGTTCTGGGACAACCGCACGTGCCAGCACTACGCGTCCAGTGATTACTTTCCGGCCAGACGCGTGATGGATCGCATTTCTATCGTCGGCGAGCGCCCCGTCGGTATCTCAGGCTGAAGTCGAAATTGCAAGGAGAATTACGTTGTCCCTAGACGAGGTGAAGGCGTACGTCCGTTCCGATTCCTTAACGCCAGTTCACTCCACACGTCGAGCGTGGCTGGTGACCGGCTTGCTGTTCGTGTTCATTGTTATCAACTTCGGTGACAAGGCGCTTCTCGGGCTGGCGTCGAAGCAGATCAGTGCGACGTTCGACCTCGACGCGTCCGAATACGGAATGGTTGCGAGTAGCTTCTTCCTGCTGTTCAGTGTGTCGGGAATTCTGGTCGGCTTCTTGGCCAACAGGTTCCCCACCCGGTGGTTGTTGTTCGGCCTTGCGGTGGTGTGGTCGCTATCGCTGGTGCCGATGCTGTGGACCACTTCGATAGTTGTCCTGGTGATTTCGCGTATTGCGCTCGGAGCCTCGGAAGGTCCTGCGTACGGCCTGTCGAACCATTCGATGTTCAAATGGTTCCCGTCCGACATGAGGCAGCTTCCGAGTAGCGTCTTGCTGTTGGGAAGCAGCGTCGGCACGCTCATCGCTGCGCCTGGGTTGACCTGGGTGATTCAGAACATCGGGTGGCGTCACGCTTTTGCTCTCATGGCAGTGCTCGGGGTTCTCTGGTGTGTTGTCTGGATGACGTTTGTTCGCACAGAAGGCCCGTACGGGGCAGGTGCGCAAGCTCCGGAAGTCGCGGATGTCAACGCTACTACCGCAGATGCTCCACCGTCGATGGAAGTACTGGAACAGCCTGTCCCTTATCGGCGGATCTTCTTCTCCGGCACTTTCGTTGGCAGCATCCTTCTCGGCTTTGCGGCGTATTTCGGTGTCGCACTCGCTGTCACCTGGGTTCCGCAGTTCTTGCAGGACGGCCACGGGCTGTCGGCGACAGCGGCTGGAAACGTGGTGGCCATCTACTGGGCCGTTGCCGGTGTGCTGGTGCTCGGTACCGGAATCGTCTCGCAGCGCCTGACGCTTCGTGGCGTGAGTACAACCTGGTCCCGGGGAATGCTCAGTGTTGCAATGGTTTTAGCAGGTGGAATCTTGACACTGCTAGGCGCATTCGCGTCGTCGTCGAATGTCAGTATCGTTCTGCTTATGATGGGACTCGCCGCGCCCGGTGGCGTTGTAGCGATCATTGTGACTCTCGCCGAAGAGATTTCGCCGGTTCGTCAACGTGGTGGAGTATTGGGTACCTGCGTTGCGCTCGCAACTATGGCCGGCCTGCTCGCACCGGCTGTGATGGGTAACTTCGTGGAAGCGTCGGAGACCGCGCTCGGCGGATACTCCAGCGGATTCAAGGTGCTGGCACTCCTGTGCATTGGTGCGGCAGCCCTCGGAGCTGTGCTGATCCGGCCGGCGCGCGATGCGGCTCGGCTTCGTAAGCCCGTGCTCGCCAACTCGTCGGCCCGATAACGTAATTCGAAACAAGGAGCAACGAGTGAGCATCGACGTCACCAACCCCGCGACCCGAGCAGTGGTCGGAACCATTTCCGTTCAAACGCCGGAAGAGGTATCCGTTGCATCGGCGAAGTTGCGCGCAGAACAGCCGGCCTGGGAAGCATTGGGGCCGAAGGGGCGCGGAGAATGGCTTCGTAAGTTTCGAGACTGGTTGCTCGACAATGAATCCCACCTGATTGATGTGCTGTGTTCCGAGACGGGAAAGCCTCGGACCGAGGCGGCTCTCGAGATCATGGTGATCTGCGACGGGATCAACTACTACGCCGAGCGGGCACCGAAGATTCTGGCAGAGGAGAGCATTCGGCCGGCTGGATTGTTGACCGCCTCGAAGAAGCTGACCAAAATCTACCGCCCACATCCGGTTGTCGGAGTGATCACGCCGTGGAACTTCCCCCTTCTGATCCCGGGGATGGACGCGGTGCCGGCGCTGCTGGCAGGGTGCGCGGTGTTGGTGAAACCGTCTGAATCAACACCACTCTCGGCACTCGAACTACTGCGTGGATGGCGCGAGATCGATGCCCCGCCAGTACTGGCCGTGGTCACCGGGCTCGGCGGCACAGGTGCGGCTGTGGTGGACAACGTAGACATCGTTCAGTTCACCGGATCCACTCGCACTGGTCGGCTGATCGCAGCCCGAGCGGGGGAACGGCTGATCCCGTGTTGCGTCGAATTGGGAGGCAAGGATCCGGCCCTCGTGCTCGCAGACGCTGATCTCGAGCGTGCGGCCAACGGAATCGCGTGGGCAGCGTTGATGAACTCTGGGCAGGCCTGCATCTCTGTGGAACGGGTATACGTCGAGGCGTCGGTGCACGATCGATTTGTGGGACTGCTGACCGAAAAGGTTGGGGCACTTCGGCAGGGTGCCGAGACGAGGCCGTCCGATATCGACGTGGGTGCCATGGCGACACCCGCGCAGGCCGAGATCGTTCGTACTCATGTGAAAGATGCAGTCGCACGCGGAGCGAAGGTCGTGGCCGGTGGCAATCTGGTCGATGGGGGAGCCTTCTTTGAACCGACCGTACTCACCGGCGTCGACCACACGATGATCTGCATGACGGAAGAGACATTCGGTCCAACCATTCCCGTCATGAAGGTCCGTGATGCTGACGAAGCAATTCGATGGGCGAATGACAGCGAATACGGCCTCTCAGCCACAGTGTGGACGCGAGATGAGGCACGCGGTGCGCGTATCGCGCGACGACTCGAAGCTGGTGCCGTCAACATCAACGACGCGTACGTCAATCTGTTCTGCTTCGGTCTGCCGCACGGTGGGTGGAAATCGTCCGGTATCGGGGCGCGACTCGGCGGTGCAGCAGGAATGCGCAAGTACTGCCGTCAGCAGGCCGTCACGACGCCGCGCATTCCCTTGGCCAAGGCCGAGGTTATGTGGTTCCCGTATTCACCTCGACGTGTCGGATTGGTTGCCCGCATACTTCGACTGCTGGTGGCGCGTGACCTATCGCGTCGAGTCGGACGGTCTGCCGGCCGTTAGAATTGGCCGGATGGAACTGATGCCCGACCCACGTGTGCGTACTGAGGATCTGACAGGCAAAGCCCGGATCCGAAATGCGGCGATGGATCTGTACTCGCAGTACGGGGAAGATCGAACGTCGATGCGTGCGATCGCCGCTGAGGCAGGCGTCAATGTGGGTCTGTTAGTGCACCATTTCAAGAACAAGGACGGGATTCGAGAAGCGGTAGAAGAGCTCGTCGTCGCCTATTTCAGGGAGGCGATCAGGGCTGTGCCGTCGGAAGGATCTCCGCGAGAGGTTACGGGTGCGCGTGACGCTGCGGTCGAGCGCATGCTCGAGTCCCACCCGGCGGTAGTGAACTATTTGAGGCGCGCGCTTCTCGACCCCGCCGAGCCTCGAGGGCACCTGCTGGAACGTCTGACGGAACTCACGAAGGACGAGGCGGCGAAAGCCCGAGAGTCCGGCACAATGCCAGGACATAGCCGTGAATCGACTCAGGTGGTCAGCATCATCGTCAGGCAGTTAGGCCGTCTTTTCCTGCAGCCGATGGTTGACACGATGTGGGATCAGCTGGCCGGACCGGACGAGACCGAAGATGACAAGCCGGTGCTCATCGTGGCCGTGCGAGATGTGCCGAGTTCTGAATAGGTGCCCTTGTCGGGCTTCGCAGTCCAGACTCCTCGCGTCGGCTGATTTCGACGACCGGGGGCCGACGTTAGCCCTGACAAACCAACTGCGCCCGGATACCACGTAGGTATCCGGGCGCAGAATAGAAGCGATCAAGCGGAAACGATCACCGATGAGCCGTGGCCGAAGAGGCCCTGGTTTGCGGTAATGCCGATGCGAGCGCCTTCGACCTGACGGCCTTCGGCTTGCCCACGCAGCTGCCAGGTGAGCTCGCAGACCTGCGCAAGTGCCTGTGCGGGAACAGCTTCGCCGAAGCAGGCGAGGCCACCGGACGGGTTGACGGGGATGCGGCCGCCGATGGTGGTGTCGCCGGCGCGGAGGAGGTGTTCGGCCTCGCCGCGCTTGCAGAGTGCGAGGTCTTCGATCCAGTCGAGTTCGACGGACGTGGCGAGGTCGTAGACCTCGGCGACGTCGACGTCCTCAGGCGAGATGCCGGCTTCTTCGTAGGCGGCGTAGCCGATGGATTCCTTGAACGTGCGCTCCGGCGCAGGCACGGCGGAGCTGGAATCGGTGGAGAAGTTCGGCATGTCCATGATCGTCTGCGGGAACGTCGGCGTGACCGTCGAAATTGCCTTGATACGAACAGGTTCCGCGATACCCATCTTGCGGGCGTATTCCATCGACGTCAGCAGGATGGCTGCTCCGCCGTCGGAGGTAGCGCAGATGTCGAGGAGGTGCAGCGGGTTGGACACCACGGGGGAAGCCAACACGTTTTCGACGGTGACCTCCTTGCGGTAACGCGCGTTCGGGTTGTTCAGACCGTGCTTGGCGTTCTTGACCTTCACGTTGGCGAAGTCCTCGGACGTTGCGCCGTAGAGATCGATGCGTCGACGCGCATTGAGTGCGAAGTACGCCGGGTTGGTCATGCCCATGAGGCGGAAACGCAGCCAGTCCGGATCGTCCCAACGCTCACCGGCGACGGGAGCGAGGAAACCCTTGGGGGTGGTGTCGGCGCCGACGACCAAGGCGACCTCACTGAGGCCGGCGAGGATGCGGGCGCGAGCTGTATCGAGTGCCTGGGCGCCCGTTGCGCACGCGGCGTACGACGTGGCGACGCGAGCGCCGTTCCAGCCGAGGGCCTGAGCGAAGGTAGCTCCGGCGACGTATCCGCCGTATCCGTTGCGGACGGTCTCGCCGCCGACGATGAAGTCGACGTCCTTCCAGTCGACACCGGAATCAGCGAGTGCGGCGCGAGCGGCGGCGACGCCGTACTTCACGAACGACTGGCCCCACTTGCCCCACGGGTGCATACCTACACCGAGTACTGCGACGTCTTTGCTCATGACTGCGACTCCTGTGCTGCTGCGGCTGTGGCTGCTGCTGCGGCTGTGGCTGCTGCTGCGACGGGCTTCCAGCGCCACGTCGTGCGGACTCCGGTTTCGTCGGTGTACAGCGGCTCGACAACCAGTTCGACGGTGTTGCCGACCTTGAGATCGTCGACGCCGTAACCGTCGGCCACCTGGCCGAGGATGACGAGACCTTCGGGCAGCTCGACGGCTGCGAGGGCGAACGGCACGTACGGGTCGGAGCTGGGGATGTACGGCGGCGGCGGCTGGTACTGCGCGTCGGTGTACGACCAGACCGTGCCGCGACGCGAGAGCTCGACGTCGGCGAACTCTTCACCCGAGCAGCTCGGGTTCTTGCAGAACGTGGTCTCGCGGGGGAAGGAAATAGTGCCGCAGGATTGGCACTTGGTGCCGATCAAGGCCGGTTCAGCGCCGGTCGTAAACCAGCCCTCAACTGCCGGCGTTGCAGTCTCGCTCATGCATACCTCATCTGTGGGCGTGCCTGATCCGAAGATCGAGGCCGCTGTAGCCGCTTACTGAAACAAGTTGCAGTATTACACGATATGCAGCGCAGATGGGTCGAATTTTTCGGTCAGTGGGACGCCTTCCAGAGCCTGCGACGCGCCGGTTTTGCCTGAGCTGCGGCGTTGATGATCGACGACGCCTCGGCCTGATCGAGGATCTTCTCGCGAATCCGTCCGTGGGCGGCGCCGCGTTCACGTTCGGCCTTGTCGATAGCGTGCCATCCTGCGCGATCGACAACGGCTGATTGCCTGGCCCGGACCAATCGATCCAGAGCGGATGCGTCGTCGACGGGGGTGGTCAGGCGGCCGTTGTTGAAGTCATCCACGAGCTTGCCGACGGTTTCCTGGGCGCAGGATTTGTTGGTGCCGATGAAACCGCTGGGGCCGCGTTTGATCCAGCCTGTTGCGTAGACGCCGGTTAGGCCTGTGACGCGGCCTCCATCGTTGGGAAGGACCGAAGCGCGCTCGTCGAACGGGACACCGGTGATCGGGACTCCGCGGTAACCGATGGACGTGAGCACCAGTCCCGCGTCGATGGTTTCGCGTTCGCCGGTGGGTTCGACGGCGACGGTACCGTCGCCGTCGACGAGTGTGTTGCGGTCGAACTCGACGCCGGTAACGTGATCGTCGCCGGTGATGGCAGTCGGTGTGAGCAGGTACCGCAAGGTGATTTTCTTGCTGCCGACGTCGACGTGATCGCGATTTTTCAAGGCTTCGAGGAGCCTGAGTTTCTGCTCGACGGCATGCGGAAGCGCGTCTGCATGTTCGGTGGCCGGATCGAGAATCATGTCGTCGGGGCCGACGGACAGCTCGATGTCCGGCAGTGCCATCAGACCTGTGAACTCGGGAACGGTGAAGGCAGACTGCGCAATTCCTCGTCGGCCGACGATGACTACCTCTTCAACGCGACTCTTGCGCAATGCTGCGAGCGCATGGGCGGAGATGTCGGTGGCGGCAAGCTTCTCGGGATCTGCCGTCAAGATGCGAGCGACGTCGAGCGCGACGTTGCCGTTTCCGATGATGACGGCGCGTCGGTGCGAGAGGTCGAAGATGTCGTCGGCATGATCGGGGTGGCCGTTGTACCAGGCCACAAAGTCTGTGGCCGAAGCTGTTCCGGACAGATCGGCGCCTGGGATGCCCAGGGCGCGATCGGACGAAGCGCCTACCGCGTACAGGACTGCATGATGGTTTTCGAGAAGTTCGTTGTGGGAGAGATGATTACCGATCTCCACGTTCAGGTAGAACTCGAAACCCTTTTGTGCGGCGATCTTGTCGAACAGGCGGGTGACCTGCTTGGTCTTCTGGTGATCGGGAGCTACGCCGGCGCGAACCAGGCCGTAGGGCACTGGAAGTCGATCGAAGACGTTAACCTGCACATCTGGTTGCGTCAGCAATTCGTCGGCCGCGTACATCGCCGATGGACCGGAACCGACGATCGCAACTCGCAGCGGCGGACGCCCCTGATCGATGGTGGCAGCCGGAATCACCTTGGCGAGCAGTGGTCGCGGCCGCTCCTCCTTGTAGAAATCCGCATTGATCTGCAGGAAAACCCGTTGCGGGTCAGTTAGTTTCGACTCGGGCACAATCGCATCGACCGGGCAGGCCGATACGCACGCTCCGCAGTCGACGCAGGCCTGTGGGTCGATGTGCAGCATCTCGGCACTGAGAAAGTCCGGCTCGTCCGGCGTCGGATGGATGCAGTTGACCGGGCAGGCGTAGACGCAGGAGGCGTCGCTGCAGCAGGACTGCGTGACTACGTGTGACATGGCGGCAAAGTTCCGATCTAGGCTGCGGCGTTATGTGTGCTGCGATGGGGTTCGCTGCGGAAACGTGATGCGCGGCCATCCATCTTGCAGGCCTTCCACACCAGGCGCGACGCGCGATTCATCAGGCCGGTTTCCGTGGCGAGCATGCGGACGTCACCGAAGTAGTTGCGCAGCGTCTGACGCGATTCGGGGAGTTCCCAGAACAGGTCCTTCTTGACGGATGCCGGGATGTCGAACTGCTTCCAGAAGGTCTTCGGCGGAATCACGATGGCGTCGCACAGGATTCGCATGACAAGGGGGAAGAGAAGCGAAAGGACGAAGCGGCTGGGACGCGACATCAGTGGGATGCGTCGGCTCAGGAGCTTGTGCGCGAAAGAGATATGGCGTGCTTCTTCGGCAACGTGAATTGCCATGACGGACTGCATAATCGGGTGGATTTCACCGTCGGCGCGCAGGATGCTCTTCTGAATGTGATCGATCGGTTCCTCGCCGGCCAGGACGCCCACGAAGAAGATTTCGGGAAACGGTCCGGCAGCGAGGGGGACGAACGGTGCCAGCATGCGCATCGGGCGACTCATGCCGGGAGCATCGACGCCGATGCGGTTCACCATCTCCTGGAACATCATGGTGTGGTTGCACTCTTCGACAGATTCGTGGGTGCAGTAGCGGGCCTCAGCCGACTGATTGGGCAGCGAGAAGACGTACTGCATCATGCCGCGGATCAGGATGTTCTCGAATTGGAGGCCGACCTTCGCGACGTTGGCCTGACGCCACATTCCGATCTCGATCCGCCTGGCCTCGCTCTGTGCCTGGTACCAGGGGTGGGCACCCAGCGGATCTGTCTCGGCCGGGAGGATCCAGCGGGGGTCGTTGGGGGTGACCGCGAACTCGGGGGAGTCCCAGTCGATGTCGAGGTAGGGGTCGAAGCGCTTGTGTACCGATCCCTCGGACAGGAGGCGGAGTGTCTCGTTGTACGAGTCGTCGGATGCTTCCGCGTTCTTGCCGAACGCCGTCGTGAGCGTCATATTCGTCTCCCTCTTCGGTGGTATCGAGGGCCGGTTCTTGTGATCGCAGGCACTCGGTCTGCGTTTAATGTAACCGCAGGTATCAGGAAAAGCTAGCCCCCTTCGGCCTGGTGGGGTCGGGCCGCATAACTTACTGTTGAGTAGCTTCATGAACCCGCAGACAGGACCGGTACTGACGTGATCAGAAGTCTTTTCAGCAATTTTGTGTTGAGTCCGCCTACGCGACTCCGTTCGCTCCTTCCGGGGCCCCGTACCGACCTCTCGAACAAGACCATCGTGCTGACCGGGGCGTCGTCCGGAATCGGTGAGGCAACCGCGCACAAGTTGGCCGCCCGGGGTGCCGCGTTGATCCTGATCGCCCGCGGAGTCGAAGAACTCGAGCGAGTGCAGGGCGCCATCCAGAGGGAGGGCGGACAGGCGCACGTCTTGCCGGCGGATCTCTCGAAAGGCGAGAGCGTCGACGCGCTTGCCGACGCCATCGCCGATCAATTCGGAACGGTAGATGTTCTGATCAACAACGCGGGTCGGTCGATCCGTCGGACTGCCGCCGACTCGGTGGAACGGTTTCATGATTACGAGCGCACGATGGCGCTCAATTACTTCGGGCCGGCGCGGTTGACGCTGCGGTTGTTGCCCTCGATGCTCGAAGCTCATTCCGGGCACATCGTCAACGTGGGGACATGGGGTGTGAGCGCTGGCGTGATGCCCAGGTTCAGCGCGTATCACGCATCGAAATCGGCGCTCAGTGCTTTCGGCCGCAGCCTCGGAGCTGAATGTCATGGCACAGGTATCGACGTCAGTACGGTGCAGTTTCCGCTTATCCGTACGCCGATGATCGCGCCTACTTCCGACTATGTCAGTCAGCCGGCTTTGAGGGCGGATCAAGCGGCGTCGTGGATTCTGCGGGCAATTGAGACTCGGCCGATCGAGTTGTATCCCCGCTACGCCGGGCTATTGCGGGCGATTGGTGCAGTATCCCCTTCTGCGACAGATGCTCTGGTACGCAGGGCTGGAATCTGAGATCTTCGACTATTGGCGAGCAAAGACATCAATCCAGCGCACAGCAGCATCAGTGCAGTGTCGATGGTTTGGAACGGCCAGTGCCGACTCTGCGGGTGGGAGAGGATTTCGTAGTGGTCGATGCCCTGCTGCCTGAGGCAAATTTGAACGAGTAGTGCCGTTCGATGCAGTACTTGGATGTTATGTCCAAGATCGACTGGGCATTCTGCATAGTTGCCGAACAGTGGATCTTCCACCCGTGATCCGGAAGTTTCACTGACGACGACGGCTGATGATGTTGCCATCCATGGGATTCCACCGAAGTCCACTCGACATTCGATTCGACGTCGGGCAGTTCGTATCGGCGGACGTTGGGGCCGGGACGCTGCGTCGGATCTTGGTGGGGTCGATCGTAGAATCGCCTGTCAGCCAAGGCATATTCGAGATACTTCGTATCCATTGACTTCACCTCCCCTGATCGGCGGCCGGAATGCATCCCAGCATCTGTGTGGTTTGTTAACGAGGAGCCAGAGGTTCCCAGATTTTGAACTCACGCTGTGGGATACCTCGTGAGGGGGAAACGGACTTGTGGATCATGCGCCCGTCATCTATCGGGTCATGTGGATCAGGATAGGGTAAATCCATTGTGCAGTGGTCGATTTGGCAAAATTTGTTGATGAATTGTGAAAGCTGCCTTGTGGGCACTTTAGTGTGTTGAATCAAGGACATTCACGTGCGAGCAGATAGTTTGCTTCCTCTCGACGTGCCGGACCGAATGCCCTGGTGGATGGCACCCCATCAGGGCATTCGGTTGTCGGTCGTACTGTCTGAAATCTGTTTCAGCCCAGCAACTCTACTCGGCTGGTCAGGGTAGGAGCTGGTTCAGGAAGGTGTTGCTGAATACCTTGTGTGGGTCGAGTTGGTTGAATGCCGCGTTGGCGGTGTCCCAGTTGTTGT
>NZ_JASHKR010000124.1 GCF_030056815.1 Rhodococcus sp. IEGM 1379 | reverse complement strand
CGGCGACTCTCTCACACACCTTCGACACCGTTGCAGCACACTCCATTACGGCCGAATTCGTCGCCGGTGCCGGTTTTGCCGGCTCCACCTCGACTCCGTCCACGGTAGTCGTTTCCGATCCGATTCCTTCCGATACTGAGACCACCACCACGGTCACCGAATCGGCTACAGCCGTCGCCGGCACCCCGGTCGTCTTGTCGGCCAACGTGTCCCCCGCTCCGACGGGTGGCGATGTCAAGTTCCTCGTCGACAATGTTGTAGTCGGCTCCGGTCAGGTCGGCACTGACGGTGTTGCGACCCTCTCGCACACTTTCACTGCCGCAGGCACCCCCAACGTAGTTGCCCAGTTTGTCGGCACCACCGGCTTCGCCGCATCTACATCCGCACAGTTCTCCGTGACCGTCACGGCGGCTACACCTACCGACGTCGAGACCACCACCACGCTCGACACAATCGGCGCCCTCGACACGAACACCCCGGTTGTCCTCAAGGCAACGGTCAACCCGACCACCGCCAACGGCAAGGTGCAGTTCAAGGTCGGCAACACGCTGATCGGTGCGCCGGTTGACGTGGTCAACGGTGTTGCGACGCTCACCCACACCTTCACTGGCGCCGGAACATTCAATGTCACCGCCGAGTTTATCGGTGCAGACGGATTTGCGGATTCAGCCGCCACTCCGAAGACTGCGAATGTCACCGATGCCACCGATCCCGGTACCCCCGGCGGCACCGGCAGCCTCGGCAGCCTGTCAGGCATCTTCGGATCCTAAAACCCCAGCAGTAAACGCACAGGCGCGTCACCGGATCTTCGGTGACGCGCCTGTGCGTTTGTCTGGCCGGCGCCTTCGGCGCGCACAACGTAGATGCGGTTGGGGTAGTGCGGGTTCCAGCCGAGACGCGTAGCACCGATATCATCCCGTATCGGGAGTTTCCGGTCTTGACTGTCGCGTCCAGTTGCGCGGACGTCGACGGTAGCCTCTGCGCCGTCAATCCGGCATCGTCGGGTTTTCGTGTGCGCTGCGTGCGGTGTCCGCGCGGATCGTCATGACAACGCTGCCCTCAACCTCGCTCTGCGCTTGCAGCGAGGTTGAGGGCAGCGAAAATGGTGAATGCGGCCGAGGTAGTCCGATCAAGTGTTCTGTTACGAGCCTGAGCTGGCCAAGGAACCTGAGCTGCCCACTGAACCCGAGCTACCCAAGGAACCCGAGCCGAGGGAGGACATCGAGGAACCGGTGCCGATCGGGCCGGTAGGCAGTTCGGCACCGTCGGAGCCAGGCCGGTTGATCTTGACGATCACCGGATCGGTGCCATCTGCCTCGACGGTGACCATCCGGGCACCCGCAGCCGAGGTAATCGTGCCGCCCTCGGCGACGGCCACGTAACCCTCGGGGTAGTGCCGGTCGGAAACGTAGATTTCCGTGGGCTTCGTCGACACCTTCGGGCTGTACTTGTAGATGAAGTCACCGTTGGCCGAGTCGAACTTCATCCCCTCGGGAGTGCCGGCGGTGGCCTGCGGGTAGGTGCGCACCAATTCGTTGCCGATCGCCTTGAGGAACGGGTCGGTGCCGCCTTCGGGTCCGAAAATGCTGCTGTAGTGCCAGTATTGCCAGCCGATGAAGCGTTCATCGGCGCGATCAAGGGTATTGGCCAGCACAGTCGGGTCGCCGTCACCGAACTCGGTGACCACGGTCGGGATGTTGGCGCGCTTGGTGATCGCATCGATATTGCCCCAGGTGTTGCCCTGCGTCACGGTGCACAGTGCTTTCAAACCCTCCGGCAGCCCCAGGTAGATCGCGAGCTGGCTGGGGATGCAGTAGTCGTGCGGCGCGAAGACGATGTTCGGGTCGGTAATCGCCGGTGTCTTCGGCGGATTGGCAAGGTTCGACGGCATCAACTGGTTCCACGTGACGTTCGGTTCCCAGTAGACCGGGACCGTTGGGTCCGCCGCGCGGACCGCGTCGGTCAGCTTCTGCATCGCGCCCTGGTACTTGCGGTCGAAGTCCGGGCAGCCATTCGGGAAGCAGGTCAGGAAGGGAGAGCCGGGCCACGGCTCGTTCAGCAGCTCGATGCCCTGCACGCCCGGCTTGCCCTTCATCTTGGTTGTCAGGGCGGCGAGCGCATCGCCGAGGTAGTCGAGGGCGCCGTGAGTGTTGTTCCAGACCTCGTCCCATCCCCTGTTCATACTGGGCATCAGGTTGAAGAGCGGGAAGCCGGGGTTCGGCTCGTTCTCGCCGGGCCGTGCCTCGATAGCCCAGGCAGGGAAGCCGTTGCCGCCCCAGGGCTTCGAGAGTCCGTCCTGGTGGTTGTCGAGCAGAACATGGATGCCCCGGGCGCCGAGCACGTCGACGGTCTCGGCGGCCCGGTCCAGGTACGCATAGTCGATCTGGCCACGCTCGGGCATCATCGCCTCGAACTCGACCCCGAGCCGGACAGTGTTGAAGCCGTGCTGGGCGAGCAGATCTGCATCCTGAGGGGTGACCGTCAGGCCGTCACCCGGCCACAGGTACGGCGGGTCCTTGTCGACGTTGTTGACGCCATGAAGGAGTATGGTCCGGCCGAATTCGTCCACCAGCGCGGTACCCTCGGAGTGGAGCTTGCCGGCCGGGGCGGGTGGAAGGTCCTGCGCGGCAACCGGTGTGGCAGCGATAATGCCGCAGATCACCGCGGCAGCGAGTCCTAGCGAAAGTAACCTACGCATCAATTTCCTCGGGGTTTCAACTTCCTGGCGGACAGTGCGAGCAACTCCTTCGGAATTGGACGACTGTATAGTTCGCCGAAGTTTAGCTGCCGATTTATGTGTTTTACGCCACTTTGACCATTAAAATTAATTTAAGCCACAGCACCCGTCCGTCACATCCTCGATGGTGCAATGCGGAGGGTCCGCCGTTGCCGAGCGCGGGCCCTTCCCGTCGTTCGCCCGGCTTGACGAACCCGAGGAGACGGAGCTACCCGAAGCCCTGGGGAGCTGCCCGAGAATCCGACTGAGAAAGTTCAGCACCTCTTACGCAAGGAGGAGTTGCGGTTGGAGGCCTGCTAACGTGCAAGTGCCTCGACCGCACTGATCACTCATGCGGAGGAGGTTTTGCAGGCGAACGACTTTCGCTCGACTCCACCACCAACGGCCGGAAGTTGCAGATTGCGTCAATGGTGGACGAAACCTCCCCAGCACTCCCCGGGTTCGGAGTGAACGCCGACGCCAGCATGCTCGGATGCGTGTGTGGGTCGAGAAACGGGTGTTGCGGGAGCGGAATCTGAAACTTCAGAGATTACTTCGAGTCCGGATAGCCGCATCGGGACGTAGGTACGTGGCACATCCGCGGAAGCCGATCAAATAGGGCGACAATCCCGCACTGTTCTGAATGATTCAGTTGTGCCCAACCCGCGCTGGACTATGTAGCTTTGTCCTCGTCGGCAAGCGGATCGATTGTGTCAACGCCTTCCAGCACCGTCAGTTCTTCTTCTGCCTCGGCGATAAGCCCTTTGGCTTCAGCCTCGACTTTTTTCACCCAATCGGACATCTCGAGCCTCTTCTGATCGATCCGAGTTCACGTTGTCTCGTGGACAAGCCTACGTCGCATAGGCCGGAAAAATCAGTGACTACGAGGACGAACGCGATTCCGGTGCAACTTGGTCTTTCGCATGCGAACATCACCACATGGTGCATGGAAATCCGTTCGCTAACCTGTCACGTCGAGAATTTCTTGCCAAAGCAACAGCAGTGGGTTCGATAGCGATGCTCAGTTCGTGGGCAAGCCCCATCATCGCCAGAGCGCACACCATGTCCGACATTGGACCTGGGTCCCTCGACGACATTGAGCATTTTGTGTTGTTGATGCAGGAAAACCGTTCTTACGATCACTATTTCGGGGCTTTGTCAGGCGGACGCGGCTTCGACGATCTGTCCCCGGCATGGAAACAGTTCGGTTACTCCCCAGAGCGAGGCGAAGACCCTAGCGGATTCATCAACCCGTTTCGTCTCGATACAACTCGGGGGCCCTCGTTGAACGGCGAGTGCATCAACGATCCGGACCACTCGTGGGCAGGTACTCACCAGGCATGGAATAACGGCGGCAATGACCGTTGGATGCCAATGTCCATTGCTTCCGTCGGAGTCGGCAACGGCCCGGCCGCAATGGGCTACTACACCCGGGACGACATCCCGATCCACTATGAACTCGCCGACGCATTCACCGTGTGCGACAACTACCACTGCTCGGTCCTCGGCCCGACCGACCCCAATCGGCTGTACTGGATGAGCGGAACCATCGACCCGAACGGACTCGCCGGTGGCCCGTTGGTGGAGACACCCACGCTGATCCCGAAATTCCGATACTCCTGGAAAACCTATCCGGAAAGTCTGGAAGAAGCTGGTGTCAGCTGGAAAATGTACACCAACCGAGAATTGGGTCCGCTCTCGTCGGTTGCACTGGACGGGATGATGGGGTGCTTCACACAAGCTCGGGATCCCAATTCCGCACTGGCGCGCAAAGGAATCGATCCCACCTACCCCAACGATTTCCGGAGCGACGTGGCAAACGGAACACTGCCCGCCGTATCGTGGGTCATCCCCTCCCTCCTCAACTGCGAACATCCAGCTCTTCCACCGGCATTCGGCGCAGCGGGCTTCGTCGAACTTCTCGACATCCTCACCTCGAATCCTGATGTGTGGGCCAAGACAGCATTGATCATCTCGTACGACGAGAACGGCGGATTCTTCGATCACGTCACACCGCCGACGCCACCGCCTGGAACGCCTGGCGAGTTCCTGGCCGTCCCCTTGGATTCCGTATCATCCGCCAATGGGGTAGCCGGGCCGATCGGCCTCGGATATCGTGTTCCCGCGTTGGTGATTTCGCCGTTTAGCCGCGGCGGTCTGATCGCTTCGGAAGTCTTCGATCACACGTCCCAATTGCGGCTGCTGGAAACGCGATTCGGTGCGCCGGTACCAAATCTGACGCCGTGGCGCCGCAGTGCCGTCGGCGACATGACGTCCGCATTCAACTTTGCGGCGCCGCCAGACGCAGCCAAACCGGCATTGTCCGACCCTATCCCCGGAGCACAGGACGCCCTTCTACAGTGCGGGCCGAATATCGCACTCGGGACCTTCGGCAAGGGTGCTCCCTACCCTGTGCCGCCCAACCGAATGCCGATGCAGGAGCCGGGCACCCGACCAGCACCATCCGGAGTTGTTACCTAGCAGTGACGAACAAAAAGGGGCTCGATGCGAAATGCATCGAGCCCCTTTCAGTTACAGCACAATGGTATTCAGTCGACAGTCGGCGCCCACTGCACGCCGTTGATGTGCCCACCGCCGTCAACGAAGAGGGTGTTACCGGTGACGTAGCGGCTGTCGTCACTCGCCAAGAAGGCAGCGACAGGTCCGATGTCGTCGAGGGGATCCCCGATGCGGCCCATGGGATTCTGCGCAGCCATGACAGCTACGTTTTCCGGGTTGGCTTCGGCGACGCGCTTGTACGCAGCACTCTGAGCTCCGGGGCAGATGACATTGCAGTTCACCTGCTTTGGGGCCCACTCCCGCGCAGCAGTACGTGTGAGCGTCCGCAGCGCTTCCTTCGCCGCGTTGTGCTGCACCGAGTACATGTGTGCGTTCACACCGTTGAGGCTGCACATGTTGATGACTCGACCCGTACCGTGACGCTCGAGTTCCGGTAGTGCAGCCTGCATGGCCCAGAACGCGGCCATCACAGCCATGTCGAAACCGCCGCGCAACTGCTCGTCGGTCATCTTCTCGAGCCGCGCGAAACCGAAAGTCCGCCAAGCATTGTTGACGAGAATATCAAGACGACCGAATCGCTCGACTGCCTTGTTGACCATGGCAACAACCTGCGCTTTGTCGGTGACATCGGTGCGAATGAACTCAGCCTCCGCGCCCCATTCATCGCGCAGCCACTGGGCTGTCTCGAGCCCTGCCTGCTCGTCGATCTCGGCAACCAGCACCGAGGCACCTTCACGCGCGAAAGCGCCAGCCACACCGCGTCCGATACCCATTCCGGCACCGGTTACCACTGCTACACGTCCGTCGAGCTTTCCCACTGTCGTGCCCTTCTTCGTCAAGCCCCTAACGGGGGCGCGGAACCGTCTTGTCGATGAACAAGCCTTCAACCGAGACGCACACTTCACCGTCAGCAGTTTTGATCTCGCCGACAGTCTTGATCTTGCGGCCGTCTTTCGAGATGAACTTGCCGGAGATGGTGAGCGGCACGAACAACGGCGTCGGACGGTGATAGCGCGTGCTCAATTGCGCCGTCATTCCCGAAGTTCCACCCCAGGCATTGGCTACGCCGAGCACATGGTCGAGGATCAACGCGGACACTCCGCCGTGAACATGACCGGGAGGACCCTGGTACGGCAGGGTCAGGGTGACGACACCCTGAACGGAACCATCCGCGAGGCCTTCCAACACCAGCGGCGGTGCGATGGCGTTCTCCGGTCCCGTGACGGGATCGTGACGGGTCACGCCTTCACCGTTCCACATATCGATCAACCGCTCGGCAACCTCAGGTGCGTGCTCCTCGAGGTGATCGGCAATGCTGTTGAGCTCCTCGGCAACTCGGTCGAGATTCGCGTTACCACGATCGGTACGCAGCATCGCGTCGACGACGCGTCGAGCAGCCAACGTGGCCCGATCGACAGGTACGTCCTGCGGCGGCGACGTCAGAATCGTGCCACCCGGATGCGTAGCCGCCGTGGGATGCGTGCCCATATCCATTAGTTGATCTCCATCGTGGCGTGGGTGAGAACCGGGGAGTTCTCACGCTCGGGGCAGGTTGCCATCAATGTCAGGGTGTTGCCGTCCTGCCACACCGACGTGGTGATGCTTTCGCCGGGGAACAATGAGCCTGCGAACCGCACCGCGAAGTTCTTCACGCGCGACGGATCGCCGTCGAGAACACCGTCGACGACGGCCTTGCAGACAACACCGTACGACGCGAGGCCGTGCAGGATGGGTGCGTCGAAGCCGGCCATCTTGGCGAAGGCGGGATCGGCGTGCAGCGGGTTCATGTCTGCGCTGAGGCGGTACAGCAACGCCTGCGATGCGCTGGTTGCCGAGGTGAGCACCTTGTCCGGCGCCCGGTCGGGAACGCCTGCAACAACTTCGGGACCGGCTTCTCCACCGAATCCGCCTTCACCGCGAGCCCAGATCTGCATTCCGGTGGTCCACAACGGATTTCCGTCGAGGTCCTCGGCTGCAGCTTCGAGCACGATGACGGCTGCCTTGCCCTTGTCCCACACGTCGGCCACTCGGGATGAGATGCGAGCCGCACCCGATGTCGGGATGGGCGCGTGCAGGGTCAGCGACTGTCCACCGTGCAGAATCTTGCGCAGATCGATGTCGATGCCGGGCATGTTCATGGACGGAGCGGGAAGTAAACCTGCCGAAATGCCCTGGCCTGCAACCATGGCGAAGGTCGGGAGAACCTTCAGGCCCTTTTCGTAGACCCAACTCAGCTCGGCCGGATCCAGAGCGTTGACTCCGGCTCCGAGGCCCAGCTGATAGAGCATGACATCACGCTCAGTCCACGACGCTTCGCGCACAGTCGGTTCGGCGGCCAAGGCCACCGCAAGATCGATAGCCATCAGTTCTCCAGAGTTCCGGCGCGGTAGACCGTGACGACGCAAGCGCCGCCCAGCCCGAGGTTGTGTTGCAATCCGATTCGAGCGCCCTCGACCTGACGGGCATCTGCGGTTCCCCGAAGCTGCCAGGTCAGCTCGGCGCACTGCGCCAAACCGGTGGCACCGAGCGGGTGACCCTTCGAGATCAGGCCACCGGACGGGTTGACGACCCACTGTCCGCCGTAAGTGGTGGCTCCGGATTCGACGAGCTTTCCGCCCTCTCCGGCCGCGCACATTCCGAGGCCTTCGTAGGTGATGATCTCGTTGATCGCGAAGCAATCGTGCAATTCGATGACATCAACATCGTCGATCGTGATGCCGGCTTCTGCAAAGACCTGCTCGGCAGCTGCAGCCGTCATCGGTGCACCGACTACGTCGATCATCGACTTCTCGGCAAACGCTGCCTCGGTATCGGTGGTCATCGCCTGGGCGACGATCTCGATTGCACGGTCTTCGAGGCCGTGTTCACGGACAAACTTTTCGCTCACGACGATGGCTGCACCAGCGCCGTCCGAGGTCGGTGAGCACTGTGAACGAGTCAACGGCGCGTGAATCATCTTGTCGCCGAGCACCTGTTCGAGGGTGTACTCGTCACGGAACTGCGCATACGGGTTGTTGACCGAGTGCTTGTGATTCTTGACTGCAACAGCGGCGATCTGCTCGACGGTAGTGCCGTACTTCGCCATGTGCTCGACGGCCGCGTTACCGAACAGCTGAGCTGTCATGGGCGAACGGGCAAAACCGTAGTCCTCGACCATGATCTTCAGCTGCGAGTCCAAGGTGGTGACCTTGGGCATCTCACCGTTGCCGGTCAGTGCCGTCTTGGTCATCTTTTCGAAGCCAACCGCCAAGGCGCAGTCGGCCTGTCCGGCCTGGACCCACTCCCGTGCCATCATCAGCGCCGTCGAACCCGTGGCGCAATTGTTGTTGACGTTGAAGATCGGGATGCCCGACAGGCCCGTCTCGTACAGGGCACGCTGACCGGCAGTCGATGCGTTGAAGACGTAACCGACTGCAGCACGCTGGATCTGGTCGTAACTGACCCCCGCATCGGTGAGTGCGTTCGAGACAGCCTCGGTCACCATGTCCGGGTATTCCCAGTCTCGGGTCTCGATCTTCTCGAACTTGGTCATGCCGACGCCTACAACGAAGGTGCGATTGCTCATACGCGTATCACTTTCCTGGTTCGGGGTCGCGGGGCAGACCCAGAATTCGCTCGCCGATGATGTTGAGCTGAACATTGGTGGTACCACCCGCAATGGACATCGACTGCATGCTCAAGAACATCTGCGTCGCCGACAGCCGGCTCTGATCGCTGAGAAGCGAACTGGGACCGGCCCATTCCATTGCCAAGTCCCAGACCTGCTGGATGTGTTCGACACCGATGAGCTTCGCAACGGAGGACTCCGCGCCGGGCTGCGCTCCGGAAAGCGAACGCAACGTGGTGCGCAGCCCGAGCAGTCCGCCGGACTGTGCGTCGCACAGCACCTTTCCGAGAACCGTGAGCTGCTCGTCATCGATTCCGCCGGACAGTCCACCGGCCAAGCTCAGCAGTGCTTCGCCGCCCGAACCCAACGACGAGTCGTTGGACAGCGAAACCCGCTCATTGGCCAGCGTCGTGCGGGCCAGCTTCCAGCCGTCGCCAGGTTTGCCGACGAGGCACTCGTCGGGAACAAAGATGTCATCGAAGAACACCTCGTTGAACAGTGCTTCACCGGTGATCTCGCGCAGCGGGCGGATGTCGAGGCCACTGTTCTTGATGTCGATGAGGAAGTAGGACAGGCCCTTGTGCT
>NZ_JASHKR010000178.1 GCF_030056815.1 Rhodococcus sp. IEGM 1379 | reverse complement strand
GCACTACTCCCAGGTAACCTCTACCTTGATGTCCACGACAGCAGAAGAGACGCCGCAGCAGGCTCTCCACACCCAAGCCCGCACCCTCACCGGTTGGGGACGCACCGCCGCCACCACCGCACAGGTGTTGTCCACCCCCGACGTGGAAGTAATCGCAAGCGCGGTTGCCCAGGTTGCGGAAAAGAACGAGTCCAAGCCGTCGCACTTGCGACGTGGTGTCATCGCGCGCGGTCTCGGCCGCTCGTACGGTGATCCGGCGCAGAATGCCGGCGGCCTGGTCATCGACATGAATGCGCTCAACCGTATTCATCGGATCGATCGTGACACCGCCTTGGTGGACGTCGACGCCGGAGTGAATCTGGATCAGCTGATGAAGGCCGCTCTACCGTTCGGCCTGTGGGTTCCGGTGCTGCCGGGTACTCGCCAGGTCACGATCGGCGGCGCCATCGGCTCCGATATTCACGGCAAGAACCACCACAGCGCGGGCAGCTTCGGCAACCACGTCGTGTCGATGGATCTGCTGACGGCCGACGGCAAGGTTCGTACCCTCACTCCCAAGGGCGGGCGCAACGATCCCAAGGCTGCTCTCTTCTGGGCCACCATCGGTGGCATGGGCCTGACCGGCATCATCTTGCGCGCGACCATCAAGATGACGCCTACCGAAACGGCGTACTTCATCGCCGACGGCGACGTCACCCATAATCTCGACGAGACCATCGCGCTGCACAGCGACGGCAGCGAGGCCAACTACGAGTACTCGAGCGCCTGGTTCGACGCGATCTCCGCGCCCCCGAAGCTCGGCCGCGCGGCAGTCTCGCGTGGCTCCCTGGCGAAGCTCGATCAGCTTCCCACCAAATTGCAGAAGAACCCCCTCGCGTTCGACGCGCCACAGCTGCTGACGTTCCCCGACGTCTTCCCGAACGGCCTCGCCAACAAGTTCAACTTCAGTGCGATCGGCGAGGTCTGGTTCCGCAAGGCCGGTAACTACCAGGGCAAAGTCCAGAACCTGACGCAGTTCTACCACCCACTCGACATGTTCGGTGAGTGGAACCGTGCCTACGGATCCAACGGTTTCCTGCAGTACCAGTTCGTGGTGCCGCCGGAGGCTGTCGAAGAGTTCAAGAAGATCATCGTCGACATTCAGCGCAGCGGGCACCACTCGTTCCTGAATGTGTTCAAACTCTTCGGCGAGGGCAATCAGGCACCGCTCAGCTTCCCGATCCCGGGCTGGAACATCTGCGTCGACTTCCGCATCAAGCCGGGGCTCAACGAGTTTGTCACCGAACTCGACAAGCGTGTCCTCGAATTCGGTGGACGCCTGTACACGGCCAAGGATTCGCGGACGTCCGCAGAAACCTTCCACGCCATGTACCCGCGCATCGACGAGTGGATCGCGACGCGCCGAAAGTATGACCCCACAGGCGTTTTCGCCTCCGATATGTCCAGAAGGCTGGAACTGTGATCAACGCTGTAGGTAACCCGCAAAC
>NZ_JASHKR010000177.1 GCF_030056815.1 Rhodococcus sp. IEGM 1379 | reverse complement strand
GAACCCACGACCTCTTCGTCCCGAACGAAGCGCGCTACCAAGCTGCGCCACACCCCGTGTCGAACCTCGGTTAGCTTACAGCACGAAGTTGGCAGGTATTAAATCCGCTGGTCAGTTGCGTAAAACCGGTGCTTGTGACTGCGCATCACTGCGTGTGGACAAGTGCTCCGGTTCGCGCCTCGGCGCAGGAATCAACGTCAACAAAGTTGCTTCGGGACGGCAGCAGAATCGCACTGGTGCCCACGGCGACGTTCCGATTCCCGCGGAGACGTGCAATTGGGTGTGAGCGCCCCATTTGGAGGGGCCCTTGACCCGTGAGCGGTCCAACTCGCAGTTGGTCACCAACGCGCCGTAGAACGGCAGGCAGAGTTGCCCACCGTGCGTATGGCCGGCGAGAACCAAGTCATATCCGTCGTCCGCAAACCGATCGAGTACCCGCGGTTCCGGGGAGTGTGTCAAACCGAGTTTCAAATCAGCCAGGGGATTGGGCGGCCCGGCGATGGTGTCGTAGCGATCACGCTTGAGATGCGGATCGTCGACGCCTGCCGTTGCGATCTTGATGCCCGATACTTCGAGTTCGCGTCGCACGTGCGTCACGTCGAGCCAGCCGCGTTCGGTGAAGGCCGCACGCAGGTCTCCCCAGGGCAGGGGGTCTCCGGTGATGCGCTTCTTCTTGTCGAAGATGTAGCTCAGCGGGTTCTTCGGCTTCGGAGCGAAGTAATCGTTGCTGCCGAAGACAAATAGGCCGGGACGTGCAAGAAGGTCGCCGAGTGCCTGAACGACTGCGGGGACACTGCGCTGATGCGACAGGTTATCGCCCGTGTTCACGACGAGGTCGGGATCGAGGCTCTCGAGTTCGCGCAACCAGTTCTGCTTCAACCTCTGGTTCGGCATCATGTGCAGATCACTGAGGTGGAGAACCCGCAGCGAGGACGAACCCGGTGCGAGTACAGGCATTGTCACCTCACGCAATGCAAAAGCATTGCGTTCGATGCCGGATGCGTACCCGATTCCGAGTGCAGCGACGCCCGCGGCACCAAGTGCGGTGCGGGTCAGATTGGTGCGGAACTGGTCAGACACCAGTCAAGGATATAACTAAGGGGACGAACGGTGCGGTGTGCGCGTAGCGTTTCATCCATGTCCGACACGACAGCAACGCTCAAAGACACCCTCCGTACCGACATGGTCGCATCCATGAAGGCAAAGGATCCGCTCCGCACCGCCACCCTTCGGATGCTCATGGCAGCAGTCCAGACCGAAGAGGTTGCCGGCAAGGAAGCACGGGTTCTCACCGACGAAGAAATCATCAAGGTTCTTGCCAAGGAATCGAAGAAGCGCGGAGAAGCCGCCGAAATTTACACCGAGAACGGCCGCGGTGAACTCGCCGCGAAAGAGCGCGCAGAAGCTCAGATCATCGACGAGTACCTGCCGACGCCGTTGACCGACGCAGAACTCGTCGACGTCGTCGATACCGCGATGGCTCAGGTATCCGAGGAACTCGGTGAGCGTCCGGG
>NZ_JASHKR010000023.1 GCF_030056815.1 Rhodococcus sp. IEGM 1379 | reverse complement strand
AGGTCGACGTGGTGTGCGGTGTCGGCTACGACCAGATCGATCCCGAGAACCCGGCATACAAGTACCTCAACATCCCCCGCGTTGTCACCAACCTGGGTGTCTTCGACTTCGGCGGACCGGGAAACACGTTCCGCGCGTTGACCCTTCACCCCGGCGTCACGGCTGAAGAGGTTGCCGAGAACACGTCGTTCGAGGTTGCCGGACTCGCCGAGGCCGGCGTCACCCGCGAGCCCACCGTCGAGGAAATCCACCTCATCCGCGAGACCCTCGATCCGCGCAACCTGCGTGACCGTGAGGTCAGCGCGTGAGCACCCCCCAAATTAAGACTGCGCTGACCGAGCTGGTCGGCGTCGACTACCCGATCGTGCAGACGGGCATGGGCTGGGTTTCCGGTCCCGCCCTCACCTCCGCGACGGCTAACGCCGGCGGTCTCGGCATCCTCGCTTCGGCAACGATGACGTACGACGAGCTCGAGCACGCGATCAAGAAGACGAAGGCATTGACGGACAAGCCGTTCGGCGTCAACATGCGCGCCGACGCCACGGACGCACCGCAGCGTGCCGACCTGCTGATCCGCGAAGGCGTCAAGGTTGCCTCATTTGCCTTGGCTCCCAAGAAGGAACTCATCACCAAGCTCAAGGACCACGGCATTGTCGTCGTACCGTCGATCGGTGCTGCGAAGCATGCGGTCAAGGTTGCATCCTGGGGTGCGGACGCCGTCATCGTCCAGGGCGGCGAAGGTGGCGGTCACACCGGCGGTGTGGCTACGACGCTGCTGCTCCCCTCGGTTCTCGACGCCGTTGACATCCCGGTTATCGCCGGTGGTGGATTCTTCGACGGTCGTGGACTTGCCGCGGCACTCGCGTACGGCGCTGCCGGCGTCGCAATGGGCACTCGATTCCTGCTCACCAGCGATTCCTCGGTACCGGATTCCGTCAAGCAGGAATACCTCAAGCGCGGCCTGACGGATACCACCGTCTCGCGCAAGGTCGATGGCATGCCGCACCGCGTGCTCAACACCGAACTGGTGAACAGCCTCGAAGGCTCCAGCTACGCAACCGGTTTGATCGCCGCTGCCAAGAACGCCATGAAGTTCAAGGCGATGACGGGCATGAAGTGGACGACCCTCGCCAAGGACGGCCTCGCCATGAAGCGGTCCGGTGACCGCACCATCATGCAGATCATCATGGCTGCCAACACCCCCATGTTGCTCAAGGCCGGTCTGGTCGAGGGCAACACAGAAGCAGGCGTCCTCGCTTCGGGTCAGGTAGTCGGCATGATCAACGATCTGCCCAGCTGTAAGGAACTGATCGACAGCATCATGGAGGATGCAGCAAAGCGTATCGACGCTTTGACCGCTCTTCGCTGATCGACTCTTTCCACCACTGAGTGCGTCTCCCCAACTTTCGGGGAGGCGCACTCAGTGCGTTGACGGCTCAGCCGGAGTGCCTCAAGAGGTGACGACTGGTTGGGCCACTTCGGAGAACCCATTGGTCAGCTCGGCAAGGTCTCCGAGCTGATCGGCGCCGAACACCGCTGCGATAGCTGTCATCACGGCCAGTCCGACGGCTGAGCCAACCTGGTAACTGACATTGACTATGCCGGAGGCCAATCCGCCCTCTTCCGGTCGCGCAGCCGAGATCGCGGCCCCCAGTGAGGGAATGAACGCCAGCGTCATACCTGCCGCGGCTACCAGCGAGGCCGGCAGCACATCGACCCAGAAGTTGCCGGTGGCCGGATCAACGACCTCCATCCCAACCCGATTCCGAGTACCAGCAATCCTGCCACGATCATCGTTTCGGTGCCGAGCCGTTGCATGCTTCGGGGCGCGACACCGATCATGCCGAGCATGACGAATATCATCATCGGCAGCAGTGCCGCACCAGCGGGGAAGGCACTGTATCCGAGCACTTGCTGCCGGTACAGGTTCAGGAAGAACCACATCGGGATCCAAGCTGCACCGAGCACCAACTGAGCGATGTTTGCGGCGCCGGCGCCTTGGACTGCGCGGCCCGCAAGTTCGACAGCGATGTTGCCGGCGACACCGAAGATGGTGCGCGCTAATCTCACTGCAAGACAACGGAAGACGAAGGGAATCTGCACACCGATCCAGAAATGAGAATCACTGCAATCCCACACCCTGACGGACGCAACGATCAACACCGACCGTCCTCGACAAACGGCTACGGCACCTATTTCGCCCGTGCATCTCCGAAGAGAACAGCCGTCATCAACTGCTGGACCTTACCCATGCCCTCGGGTTCAGGACCGAACCCGAGAATCCGTCCCACATCCGGGACCACGTTCAGAGCCGCATGAACAACGAATTCGGCTTCCACCATTGACAGTTTGTCTCTGACCTCACACAACAAGCCCGCCCACCGAGCGACGTACAGCTTCTGCCGGTTCCGCAGATCACTACGGTGGGCGGGCGACAAATTGTTCATCTCCGAGAAGTAGACGGACATCAAATCATGCTGCGCGAACGAGAGATTCACATACATCGAGGACAACGCGGTGAGAGCTTCGGCAGCCGACGGCGCAGAAGCCAGCACTACTGCCGTCGCAAGGTCCAGGCGATCGGCTGCCCGGTAGAACACCGCGGCCAGGAGGTCGGCTTTGCCGGGAAAGAATCGATACATTCCAGATGCATTGAACCCTGCTGCTACTGCAATATCCTCGATACTGACGTCGTGATATCCACGAGAGTTGAAGAGCCGCACAGCTTCCTGCATGAGGAGTTCCCGCTTATTGGTTGTCGAAATCTGTGGCGACGACAACCGGTCCGGCAACTCCACTGCCAAACCGAGGATGACACGATCGATCGAGAGACAGGAATCGAGAAGGATCTTCTCGATTCCTCGCTGAGACAAAGCCCGACTGTGCGCTGTAATACTGCCGATCACACTGAACATTGCCGCGACCACAATCTTTCTGTCCTGCAGAGTGATCCCAACTTCAGTAGCCGAAAGATTCCGTCCGACACGGCGGTTGGCTTCCCGCGCCTGATCTCGGATGAGAGCCCGATCCTCGGATCCCAGAAACCTGCTCTCCCACCGATAGATTCCAGCGGTGCGCCGATTCCGAATCGTCGTTCGGATCACGGCCAACAGATCAGCCCGCAACCGATCATGATCGGTTGCAACCGGGCCGACCTCGACCGAATCGAGAGCAACTTTCAGCGACTCGGTCAATCCCAGAGCCGAATATAGAAACAGCGCATACTTGTTCGGAAAGTGCCGATACAGGGCGGAACCCGAGATCCCGACGGACGACGCGATATCGTCCACGCTCACTGCGTGATACCCACGTTCGCTGAACGCGATGGCAGCAGCTGCCGCAATGTGTTCGCGACGATCCTTCGGCCGCTTCCGGACTACCGCCTGCCGAGGTTGAACACTGATACCCACCGGCAACGAGATGGATGACTCGCCCTGGTCCACCGTCTTCCCCGTTCTCCGATGCGGAATCGTCTACGAGAATCAGCCTAAGCATAAACGGGAATCATCGCACATGTTTTCCGCCAGCTCGCATCACGTGTGCAGCATCTTCGCAGATAGACAGCACATCGGAGGATTGCCGGATTCAAATTTGTCATGCATCTTGTTCGTCCGAAATCAGAATGTCCGTTCACATAATGCTTGCCGGACACATATATGTATGAGATGCTTCACTCGCAGTTAGCTCGACCGACAGCTTCCGGACAGCTCGATGCCCATGCTGAACCACGTTGACCTGCAAAGGAATCCATAGATGACGTACGAGCTCCCCGCGCCGAAAGGCCCGGTTAAGGACGTCGCGTTACAGGGTGGCTACCTGATCGGGTTCTCGGTCCAGGCACTATTCGGTTTGTTCACTGCTATTGCACGCAGGCGACTCTCGTTGCACGAGACAATCACTCAGACATTGTTCATCGGCCGTGTCAGCACCGGTCCGTCACTACTCCTCATGATCCCGATCGGCGTCTTCATTGCCGTATCGGTCGGCGAACTCGCCGGTCGGATCGGCGCGGGCGGATACTCCGGCGCAGTTGTCGCATTCATCATCGTCGGCCAGGCAGCCGCCCTGGTTTGTGCCCTGATGATGGCCGGCGTTGCTGGGTCCGCGATCTGCACAGACCTCGGTTCCCGGAAGATCCGCGAAGAAATCGACGCAATGGAAGTGATGGGCATCGACGTGATCGAGCGCCTGGTGGCACCCAGATTGGTTGCTGCAGTAGTTGTTTCCCTGGCGTTATGTTCGATGGTGACATTCGGCGGCGTGATCGCCTGCTACCTCTACCATATTTACGTCCAGCACCTTCCGGCCGGAACATTCATGGCCACGTTCAGTCAGTACGGAAGATTGTCCGACTTCGCCATGGCCCTAGTCAAAGCCTCGATCTTCGCTCTGACATCGACGTTGGTCGCTACGTTCAAGGGCCTGCACGCCAAGGGTGGACCCCGCGGAGTAGCCGACGCGGTCAACGAAGCAGTTGTCATGGCATTTGCGCTGGTCTTCATCGCCAATACAGTGTTGTCCGCGCTCTACACGGTCATTGTTCCGGCTGTGGGTGAATTCTGATGGCCCTCATCGATTTTCGGATTCGTGCACACCGAGCCGCCCGACCGATCCGCAGTATCGGCGACAGCCTCGTTTCACTAGGTCAACATGTCACGTTCTACGTGCGCACCGTCGCTTCAATTCCGTTTGCCCTCACCAAGTACCGCAAGCATGTTCTCGGCCAGATCAGCGAGGTCAGCTTCGGAACCAATTCTCTGCTGTCCGGCGGCGGAACCATCGGAATTGTCTTCGCCATGTCCTTGGCCGCGGCCATGATGCTCGGCGTCGAAACCCATCGCGGACTCGAACTTGTCGGAATGACATCGCTATCGGGAATGCTGTCGGCGGTTGCCAACACCCGCGAGTTGGCGCCCGTCGTCGTCGCAATTGCCCTGGCCGCCAAGGTCGGAACCGGATTCACAGCGCAAATCGGTGCCATGCGCATTTCCGACGAGATCGACGCACTCGATTCAATGGCCATCCGGTCCATTCCCTTTCTTGCCGGCACCCGAGTGATAGCCGCGATGATTTGCGTCATCCCGATCTACATGATCGGACTGTTGGCGAGTTACCTCTCCACCCGGTTGGTGGTGGTCTTCTTCAACGGCGCATCCGCCGGCACCTACGACTACTTCTTCCATCTCGCGATTTCTCCGCAGGATCTCCTGTATTCGGGGCTGAAGGCAATTGTGTTCGCTGCCGTTGTAGCTCTCGTTCACTGCGCCTACGGGTTCTACGCCTCCGGCGGACCGGCGGGAGTCGGACAAGCAGCCGGCCGGGCACTCCGTACCGCAATCCTTGCGATCGGAATTCTGGACGTACTGATGACCTTCGGCCTCTGGGGCCTCGTTCCCGAAATCCCAGGAATGGGGGTCTGACGGCATGGACAAACTCACGACCCGCAACAGACTCGTCTACGCGCTCCGTGGCGCGCTCGCCATCGTTATCGCAATCGCCGCCTCCGTCACGATGGTTCTACGCGGCTCCGGCAGCCTCGAGCAGACCACCGACGTCTTTGTCGCCGTTCCCTCAACTGCTGGGCTGATCAGCGGCGAAGCTCCCGTGAGATATCACGGGGTCAACATCGGCAGGATCGGTGAAATACATTCCGGTACAACTGAATCAGTGGTGCAGTTGCAGATCGATGAAGAAAACGCATCGCAAATCCCCTCCGACGTCATTGCGCGGGTGGTCCCCCGGACGTTCTTCGGAGACATCTACATGCAGTTGGTCGACAGCCCGAACCCTTCCGGGACCGCGATGCTGGCAAGTGGCGACCAGATACTCCTGGACAGTGGCCCCGAAGCTGTTGCACTGTACGACGTGTACACCAAGCTGGTCGGATTACTCACAGCAATGCAACCCGAGAAGCTGCACACTGCCCTCACAGCACTCGGCCAAGCACTGGACGGCAAGGGCGAGAAGATCGCCGCGATGATCGACGATCTCAGCGCGGCATCAGTTGTACTGACGCCGGCCGCGCAACAATTCCTCGATTCGACACCGGAATTCAAGTCCGTAGTTGATGCGCTGAATCGCGCCACGCCCGACATCCTCGACACCCTGGCGTCGGCAACGTCGGTTTCGAATGCCATGGTGGAAAACAAGACCAACCTCGAAACATCGATCGGTGCGTCTACGGTGTTCGCCGCAACGGTCAACAGCTTCGTGGCGGTGAACAACCGAAACATCATCACCGTGATGGATAGTGCCGGAAAGATTCTCGCGACGACGGCAGCCAATCCCGACGGCCTACGTTCCACTCTCGCCAATGCCGGGACCTTCGGCGCCGCCGGTGCCCGCGTCTTCTCGACCGGAAAGTTCAATATCACTGCCGTACCCACGTTCGCGGATCCACTGCCCTATACAGCCGAAGATTGCCCGCAGTACGGAAATGTTCGCGGCGCACAATGTTTCGGGTCCAACCAGGATGCTTCCATGGCATCGGCCAATCTCCCCGTGGTGGGCGGCCGCGACGAAGCATCCGCGCTCGGATACCTCGAGGATCAACTTCTCGGCCGAACACCCGGTCCGTCAACCTCCCCCAACGTGGCCACCACGTTGATGCTCGGGCCCATGGTCAGAGGTAGCGAGGTGACTGTCCCGTGAAAGTCCAACCCTCCCAGGTTGTTCGCCTGGCCGTCTATTGCACTGCCGGGCTCGCCTGCGCCTCGTTCGTCGCGAATACCCTGTCGGTTCCGGTTCGTGGCAGCACCGAAACATATAAGTTCGAGTTCTCCGACGTCGAGGGTCTCAACCCTGGAAATCCTGTGACACTGTCCGGAGTACGAATCGGGCGCGTCGACGCCGTCGAATTTGCCGCCAGCGGAGGGGGAACCAGCAAGGCCATAGTCGACGTCGAGATCGAATCGCAGTACTCCCTGGCAACAGACGTACAGGCCGCCGTTCGCTACGGAGACATGCTCGGTGCCCGCTACCTTGCACTGACCCAGAACCCCGGAACTGGTTCGAGCGTTAAACCCGGCGGAACCATCCCTCTGTCTCAGACCACCCCTCCCATCAACCTGACGGCGTTGATGAACGGATTCAAACCGCTATTCGCTGCACTGGAACCCAACCAAGTCAATAGTCTGACAAGAAGTTTCGTCGAAACGTTCAATGGGCAGGGCGAGGCGCTGACGACACTGCTCGATCAGATCGCTTCCCTGAGTTCCGGACTGACGGAGCGCAAGGACGTGTTCGCTCAACTGCTCACGAATATGAACACGCTGCTGACATCCGTCGACAATCGGCAACCCGAGTTGATCGGTCTCCTTGATGGATTGAGTCAACTCAGCACATCTATTGTCGGCGAAAACGATCAACTTGCGATGCTCCTCGATCAGGGAAACAGCACCGTTGCGTCGCTGGCCCAGATCATCTCCAGCACCAACGACACGTTCGGCACATCAGTCCAGCAGCTCGAAAGTGTCACGGCCAGTTGGATAGCCAGTACTGACGAGTTCAACCGACTGGTGACCAATCTCCCCAAGTTTGCCGATGCTGCCAATCGCATCGGCAGTTACGGAAGCTTCGTCAGCCTGTACCTGTGCAATTTCACCGTGAAAGCAGGAGACGTGGAAGCTAATATCTTCGGGACGACACATTCGCCGGTGTGCTCATGATGTTCCTGGTAAAGGGCGACCGTCGGCGCAGCGGGAACAGTACAGCGTTGACGCTGGGCAGCCTCGGCATCTTCCTACTTGTCGTGGGACTCGCTGCTGCACTGGGTCTTCCGAAGTTCTGGTACCACGTCCGCACATCCGCCTACACTGCAGAATTTGCCAACGCCAGTGGGCTGTCGGATACCGATCCCGTCTACGTAGCCGGTGTACCGGCTGGGCGTGTCGATTCGATAGCGCTTGCCGGTGACCACGTGGTCGTCAGCTTCCGTCTGGACAAGGACCAGCCGCTGGGCAATCAGACCACCGCGTCGGTCCGACTCAAAACAGTTCTGGGCAAGCGATACCTCGATATTGTTCCGGCCGGCACCATCGACGCCTCGGACGGAAACGTCATCCCCCGCTCACGAACCACAGCCCCCTACAGCCTCGATGACGTCAGCAGCGATGCAACCGACGCTGCATCGAACGTCGACCTGAAGTCGATGGAATCGATGATGACCACTCTTGCGCAGGTGATCCCGACCGATCCCGACCAGGTCGGGAGAGCCCTCGCCGGGATTAGCGGCGCATCCGCAGCCTTCGCACACAACGGTGAGCAGATCGACCAGATCCTCACTATGTCCCGCAACCTGTCGGACATGGCTGTGCAACAGAGTGATTCGATCGTCAACACCGCAGCCAATGCACAAACAATCATCCGCACGCTCTCCGTCCGCAAGGAAGCACTGACACAACTCGTGGACAACCTCACGGTGATCATCTCCAAACTCTCGACCACGTTTGCCGATCAGCAAGAAGAATTCGGCGCAATGACGGACAACCTCGTCCAAGTCACCGCAACACTGAAGAACAACGCAGACCAGATCGACTTACTGATGACGCGTCTGCCTTCCGCACTGCGCTCGGTTACCAATGCCACCGGCACCGGCAACTGGACTGACGTCAATGCGCCGGCAGCGGTCATCCCCGACAACTTGCTCTGCGCGCTGGGCATCATGGAGGGCTGCAAGTGAATACCCGAAAGGCTGTCACTGCGTTCCTCGTCGTGACTCTCGCGATTGCTCTCCCCGGCTGGTACATCTTCGGACGTACCGATCAGTCCAAGACCGTCTATGCCGACTTCAGCTACGTCGGCGGTATCTTCGAGGGCAGCAAGGTGACCGTCTTGGGCGTCGGGGTGGGAACGGTTACTTCGCTGGAACCTCGTGGAACGTCGGTTCGAGTTGCCATGTCCATGCCGAAATCCGTCGAACTACCGTCGAATGCTTCTGCCTACGTTCTCAATCCGTCGGTGATCAGCGACCGTCATGTCGAACTCGGCCCGGCCTATACCGGCGGCGCCACGCTGGAAGACGGCGCGATCATTCCGATCGAGCGCGCTCATGCCCCCATCGACTTCGACGGACTGATGGGCAGCGTCAGCACTTTGGCAAGTGTATTCGGTTCCGACGGCGGCAATCTCGGAGAACTGGTCGCAAGCAGTGCGACCGGCTGGAAAGGCCAAGGCGATCAGTTCAACACCGCGATCCGCAATCTCAGTACCGCCACCGGAGTTGTCGGCGCCCGGTCCGAGGACATCGGGGCACTCGTCGACAACCTGAACTCGTTGATGGAAGCGTTGGATTCACGGCAAGTCAGTCTCGATGAACTGGTGAGCGATCTCGGGGAGTTGGGCGACCAGTGGTCAAGCCAGAACATGGACATCTCCGAGCCGCTTCAGGATCTGCAGGTCGTGTTCGATCAGCTGAATACCTTCATGACCAACCATGGCGACGACGTCGGCACCATCGCGGACAATGTTCGGATCCTGGGTGACACCCTTGCCACCCGACAACCCGGCCTCGCCGAGTTCATGGACCTCGTTCCGTTGATGATGCAGAATCTCTCGAACACCATCGGCCCCGACGGGCGTGGACGAATTCGTCTCAACGTCTCGACGGCCCTCACCCAGTTCGCCGTGGCCAAGCCACTGTGTGAGACATACAAGTTGCCGATCTGCACGGGCGCCGGGTTCACAAATCCGATTTCCTTCCCGCTCAGTGCATCCGACCCCTTGGGCATCGCTTCGACACTTGGTGGCAACTGATGAAACCGTCGGCGAGAATGGTGGCCGGTGTAGTTGCTGTCAGTATCGGTGTCGTCGCGGTCATGGCATTCGGCGGCTGTAGCGCCGGCATTCAGGACCTTCCGCTGGGACGGTCCGCCGACGGCGATGCCTACACCGTGGACGTACAACTCGCAGGTGCCGACGGTCTGGTTTTGGGAGCCGACGTCCGGAGCGGGCAGAAGGTAATCGGACGGGTATCGGAGCTGTCCACCGACGTCTCCGGAGCCCGGGTCACGCTGAGTTTGGATACCGCGACGCAGTTGCCGGACAACGTCCAAGCCGCAGTCGAACTCCCCTCAGCACTAGGCAACCCGTTCATTCGACTTCGAGTACCGGAGGTGCCTTCGGGCGCAAGGTTGAGCGACGGTGAGACGATCCCCGAGTCGCGCACCGAGATAGGGCCACAGGTCGAGAGCGCGCTTGCCACACTCGGCACCGTGATCACCGGCAGTGGTATCGACCAACTCGATACCGTTGTGCGCGAACTGAACATCGCATTTTCCGGCAAGTCAGCGGAAGTGCGCTCGCTCACCGACACTCTCACCTCGTTGACGGCTACCGCGAGTACCCATCAGGACGAGTTCAACGACGCTGTCGACCTCGCTGCGCGGGTCTCGTCTCAGATGGCCGGGCAACGCGAGGTCATCGAGGGCTACTTGGATTCCGTGCCTGAGGTCGTCTCCATACTCGTGGGACAGAAAGACCAGATTTCGAGTCTGCTGAACTCGACCGCACAGCTTGCCACCAATGCCAACCGTATTCTCGACTCGTCACCGCAAGGACTCGACAGTACGTTGCAGGATGCGGCTACCGTTGTGGGAACACTGGATTCGTTCAACTCCGAAATCGGTACGACACTGGCCAACATGAACGGGATGCTCGAAAATTTCACGCGGGCAGTTCGCGGAGACTATCTGGTTTTCGATGGCGCGCTGGATGTTCCGGGAAGCATCGACAAGCTCCTGACCGGTGGCATCACGGGGCACAATGCAAGCACGGGTCCGGTCGGAACTCTCACTGATCTGCTGCAGGGAGGCATTCGATGAAACGACTCGCTCTCGTCCAACTCGTCTTGTTCGCTATCACCGCAATCGTGGTGATCCCTTTCGGCATCGTCTACGTCGTGGGCCCGCAGGGTCTCGGCGATCATATTCGTCTGCACGCCAGTATGTCCGACGCTTTCGGGTTGACCAAGGGAACCGGCGTCACGTATCGCGGCGTCCAGGTGGGCAAGGTCAGCGACGTCGCGCTCGATCCCAGTACCCGCTCAGCTCGTATCGAGCTTTCGCTGGGCGGCGACACCGAGATACCCAGCGACAGCATCGCCAAGGTAACGATGGGAAGTGCCGCCGGAATCCAGAACGTCGATATCTATCCTCAGGCCGATCGGGGACCGTATCTCGAAGACGGCGACGAGATAGCCATGCCGGCGGATCAGCAACCAGTCCAGATGAGTCAGTTGATGCTTCAGGCGTCGGATGTACTCGAGGGCATAGACCCACAGGCGATCAGTGATATCGGAACCGAATTGGACAAGTCGTTCAACGGACTCGGCCCCAGCCTGCGCACCATGATCGATAACGGTGGAACACTCTCCGCCCAGTTGAACGATCAGTCCACCGAATTGGCGGCGTTGCTCTCGCGCACCTCCACCCTGGTGGATTCCATGGCTGGGCAATCGGATTCGTTTGTTCGTGGAATGTCAGCTGCCAAGAATTTCACGCAGCAACTCGATTCCAACGCTCCGGTGCTGATCTACCTCACCGATCACTCACCAGCCGCTCTCACTAGCGCCCAGCAACTCTTCGACAAGTACCACAACACCTTTGGTGCGGTCTTGGCCAACCTCGTCGCCGTTGCACCGATCATCGCCGATCGAACCAACGCTCTCGAAACCGGACTTGTGACAATTCCAGAAGGCCTCGCCAAACTGGCATCCATAGTCAACGGAGACCGCGCAGACTTCGCGTTGGTCGCCACGCAAGGACCCGTCTGCAATTACGACACCCCGAGGCATGAGGTCGGTGATCTCAGCCCCGCCAGCCCGAGTCTCGCACTGTACTGTCCCCCGGGCAACGATCTGGTCCAACGCGGAGCGCAGAATGCACCGCGGCCCGACAATCTGGGATTGCAGAACTCAACTATCCCCGGCACCCCGATCGGACCGCCGATCGTGCCTGATCCGATTCTGATTCCGACCGGCGTCGATGCCCTGAACTACTGGAGAATGATGTTGGAAGGACTGGGAAATGGCCCCCGTTGATACTGCACAGATCGAGATTGTCGACATCGAGACCGCCGAGAAACCGCGCCGACGGTCCTTCCTCACTGCAGTCCTGGCAATCGTGCTCGTCGGAGCCTTAGCGGCCCTGGCATTTCAGATGCTCTCGGCTCGCACCGAAAACTCACTGCGAACCGAAGCAATGGACACCGCACGTGAATACTCGATCATCATGTCCTCCTTCGACTATCAGAATCTGGACGCCAACAAGGACAAGATCGCGTCCATGTCGACGGAGTCGTTTGCCGGCACCTACAAGACGATGGTGGACTCACTTCACGACGTCGTTGCCGGCGGCCAGGGTCAGGCGACCGCAACAGCAACAAACGTCGGTGTCGAAAGCGTCGACTCGGATTCTGCAACAGTTCTCGTGTTCGTCGACCAAGAAGCCAAGAACGTTGCTACGCCGCAAGGAAACTCACAGAAGTATCGAATGGTCCTCAGTCTCGTCCGTTCGAATGACCAGTGGCTTGTGGACAACGTCGTGACCAGATAACCCACCGGCTCAGGAGGACCGATGCCCGCGAAGTACCTGGATTCGACACAGACCGAATCATCTCTATCGACCGATCAGACGCGCATAACCATTACAACGCAGCGCAGGCGCTGCTCCCAGCGCCGTGCAGTACAACGCGTCAAATCCCGAACTCCAGATGTGTTTCGCCGCTTGCCTGTTCATCTTCGTTTCGTTTGTCAACCACTTCATTCCCAGATTCATCTGCCAACGACGAGTTCGGAGATTTTTTATCACGCACGCCAAACACGTCCCTCACGCTTGGACGGCACGTTCCGGCAATCCGGCCACTACAACGGCAAGGTTGTAGCCGGCCATGCGCAGTTCACCGTTGTCACCGGTGCGCGCATACTCGGCATGCCCGAAGGCCCTTTCGTGCTTCACTCCGTCGGGTGTAATCCCCTCTGCTGTCGACAACCGTTGGAACTCAGTTCGCGTCGGATCACCACCGAAGCGTCCGAACCCGGCGATACTGTCCCCTTCCGCCTTCATGACGTAGACGTGACGATCCTCGACCCCTAAGTCCGCCTCGACCTTGGCCCGCACTCCCGGGGATCCGTAGAACACAACATCGTCTACTGATGCACTCGCACCCCGTTGCAGTGCAAGTGAAGTTGCGAGTGAACCGTAAGAATGTCCGAGCGCCGTGATGTGCACATCCGACTGGCTCGATGCCGCTCTCAAACCATGGAAGAAGCTCCCCAACGCGTCGGCGGCAATCCCGGCTTTCGAAGAACGACTGACGTCGAAGCTCGCACGGCCGATATCGAATTTCCCCGGTCCGATAATCTGAGGTGCGTCGTATCCGATCCAGGCAATGGCCGCTACGCTCTCGTCACGTCCGATGTGCTCGAGTTGTCGGCGCGCTTCGTCACGCAATCGTGTTGCCTCACTCACCATTCCGCGCAGGGAATCCTTCACGTTCGTGTTGAGCCCGGGGATCGTGACGGCGATATGGTCGGCAGTGTCCGGATCACCGATTGCTACTGCGGCAAAACCGCGTTCACCCGAGCGCATGTCCATGAGGACGAGTTTTCTCTCGGGTTGTTCGTGGAGCAGTTCGTCGATAGCGTCCAGATCCTCGAGCTTACGTTGGGCGTACCACATGCCGGCTCCGGTATTACTCAATCTGCCGCCGAAGAACTCCCGGTGAAGTTCTTGCGAGATGCGAACCGAATCATCTTGCAGTCGAGCACGTTCGGCCTGAGTCCGTCGCAGATTCACTGCACTCCGGACGGACGACGGAATGCCGTCGAGATTGGCGATCAAATCCGGTGCGCGAAGCACCATCTCGTGTCGCCGCGCAGCAGTGAAGCCGCGCCATTCTTCGTTGATACGGACAGCCTTGTCCCGCAGGTCCGTCCCGACTCGAGACGTCACAGACGTCGCATGGTGCAGATCTGCCGATACCAGCAGGGCCTCACCGATCAGCTCACGTGCGGCGGCGGACAGCATCGCGGCGTGAACGTGAAGTGGATGCCCCTCCGTGATCGGCGCTACGGCTGACACGGAACCGTCGTCACGAATCTGCAGTTCGTCCGCAGCGGCTTCTTTACAGAGAGAATCCAGTCGTCTCCGGAGGTCCCGAACGCGATACGCAACCAGCACACCTTCCAAACCTCCGGCAAGCTGTTCCAGCGCTTCGACGTCCCACCCGGCAATATCGGTGAGGTCCACTCGGATCAGGACGTCCGTGCCGCGATCCGCGCCACTACTTCCGGCCGACGCAGCGGCGGAACAGTCTGCGGGGGTTGCTTACGTGGCGGGAGTTCACTGAGCAGGCGTGTCGTAGTCGCGGTGACCTCACGGACAGCCTGCTCAAAAGCGTCACGGTTGGCGTCGGAGACTTTGGCAATTCCACTCACCTTACGTATGTATTGGCGAGATGCTGCCTCGATCTCCTCCGGTGTGGCCGGCGGTTCGAGTCCACGGAGTTCGGTGATGTTTCGGCACATAGTTCGACGATAACCGTGCCCCGGCGCTCCGTCACGGCCCGATACACCAATGTATCCAAATGGCCACGCAGAATCGGGCACCGCGGTAGTTTCAGTAAAATTCTCCCCAAGTAACTGGAAGAAGCCATTACCCATGGACTCAGCTCTCACGTCGGTCGGCCTGCCGGTCGCACTCGCCATCATCATGTTCGGCCTCGGACTCTCACTGACCGTCGGTGATTTTGCCCGCGTTGCGAAGGCGCCCAAAGCTGTCTCCATCGCTCTCGTCTGCCAACTGATATTGCTGCCCGCCGCCGCCTTCGGTCTGGTCACCCTCTTCGATCTCGATCCGCTCTTGGCAGTCGGCATGATGCTCCTCGCCGCGTCACCGGGCGGAACAACAGCCAATCTCTTCAGTCACCTCTTCCGCGGCGACGTCGCACTCAATGTGACGCTCACCGCGGTCAATTCAGTGATCGCCGTCGTCACCTTGCCCCTGATCACCAACTTCGCGCTCGGCTACTTCGAACCTGAGGACGCCGACGGCACCCTCGGCCTCCAGTTCACAAAGGTCCTGCAAGTTTTTGCCGTCGTCCTGATTCCGGTAGCCATCGGCATGTGGGTTCGCTTGCGCTCGAGCGCCTTTGCCGAGCGTATGGACAAGCCGGTTCGCATCGGATCTGCTGCGGTGCTGGCACTGGTCATTGCCGGAACCGTCATCTCGGAGCGCGCGAACATCGCTGACTACCTTCTCGACATCGGCATCGTCGCAGCCTTGTTCTGCGTACTGAGCCTCTCCATCGGATATGTCGTACCCAAGGTCTTCGGTCTCGAGGATCGTCAAGCTATCGCCAGTTCCATGGAAATCGGTATCCACAACAGCACTTTGGCAATCACCATCGCAGTCAGCCTGATGGACAACGTTCAACTGGCGGTTCCGGCCGCGGTCTACGGCGTCGTAATGTTCCCTCTTGCAGCGGGATTCGGCGCTTTGATCACCAGCAAGTCACGGAAGTTCACAGAGGCTCGGCCTCCCACCGCATCGGCGGTCGACTAACTCCCGAGGGCTCCGGCCAACGTGCGCAAGCAGATCGCGCGCAACTCCTCCTGCGGAATCGACGGATGATCCAGCCAGTCCAGGCAGACAGCTCGCACGAAGGCGATCCATCCACGAACAGCAACGGCAGCAAGTACTCGACGCTCACCTTCGAATCCCCACGCGTCGAGAATGCGCGCCTGCTGTTCCGCCAATTCGTGTTCGACGATCGCCGCAAAGAAATCCCGTTTGGTCGGGAAGTAGTGGTACATGAGTCCCCGGGAGACCCCGGCGATCTCGGCGACTTCTTCGATCCAGACGTCCTCGTACGATCGGTCGGCAAAAAGTTGCGTACCGATATCGAGCAGCTGCGTGCGACGCTGCTCGCGATCCAGGCGTCTTCGTGGAGTAGCCATTGCGAGATCAGATGACTACTTGACACCGATTCAGTAAGGCGTACTTTGCGTACCAGACACCAATTCAGTAAGCGAACTCTTCTCGGGGGACTATCGATGAGCGTCGACGCAACGCCGATTACCGGCGAGGCCACCATTCCGCACCCAGCGCGGCGCCTCCCCATCGTCGGCGACGTCCTCGGCATCAACATCCGGACACCACTGCAGAACTCCGTGAGTATCGGCCGCGAACTGGGCCCGATCTTCGAAAGATCTGTGCTCGGCAATCGATTCGTGTTCGTCTCAGGGGCAGACATGGTCGCGGAACTCTCCGACGAGTCCCGATTTGTAAAACACCTGGCCCCCGGCGTGAAAGCCCTGCGCGGCATCGGCGGCGACGGCCTCTTCACCGCCTACAATCACGAGCCCAACTGGGGTAAAGCCCACAACCTCCTGGCCCCGGCATTCAGCCAGGCCGCGATGCGCTCGTATCACCGCACGATGCTCGATGTCGCGAGCGAACTCGTCGGATACTGGGACAAACACAGCAGCAACAAACACGGCAGCAACTCCCCCGTCGACGTTTCCGCCGACATGACCAAATTGACGCTCGAAACTATCGGACGAACCGGGTTCAGTTACTCCTTCGACTCGTTCGATCGTGAAGAACAGCATCCGTTTGTCAAAGCGATGATCGGTGCGCTCTCACATTCGCAGCAAACCACCTTCATCAAATCGACTGCGGTAGGTCGCCTTCTCGCGCGCCGAGCCGACCGACGCGACGACGTTCGCAAGGCCTACATGGCCGAAGTGGTGGACGAGGTGATTCGCGCGCGGCGCGACAATCCCGGCGGCGCGCACGAAGACCTCCTGGAACTCATGTTGCGCGCGGCTCGGGAGAACGACCCGAACCGAATCGACGAACTGAACATTCGGCACCAGGTAGTCACCTTCCTGGTTGCCGGACATGAAACAACCTCCGGCGCTTTGTCATTCGCCCTGTACTACCTCGCAAACAATCCGGATATTCTCGCCAAAGCTCAGGCCGAGGTCGATCAGATTTGGGGCGATGAAGAACCGCCGTTCGAGAAGATCGCCAAATTACGGTACGTACGACGCGTCCTCGACGAGTCCTTGCGTCTGTGGCCGACAGCGCCCGCCTACGGCCGCGCAGCACGGAAAGACACCACCCTGGTCGGCAAGTATCCGATGAAAAAGGGCGATTGGATGCTGGTACTCATACCGTCATTGCATCGAGATCCATTGTGGGGCAACGATCCTGAAGCCTTCGACCCGGATCGATTTCTGCCGGCCAACATCAAGGCCAGACCGGCGCACATGTACAAGCCTTTCGGAACCGGCGAACGTGCGTGCATCGGTAGACAATTCGCGATTCACGAAGCAGTTCTTGTTCTCGGCACGATTCTGCAGAAGTACACCATCGAACCGGATCCCGGATATCAACTGAAGGTGGCCGAGCGACTGACACTGATGCCCGAGGGGTTCCAGTTGACGGTACGACGCCGCTGACCTCGAAGAACTCCAGAAAAATTGACCTACCCGATGAGTCCGAAAAGATGAACCTGGGTCTAATATCAGCGAGGACCTTCGGTCCGAGGCCTGCCCCCCGTGCTCACTCTGGAGAACAAATGAAGAGAAAATACTTCGCCGCCACCATCGCCCTAGCGGCAGTATTGACTACCGGCGCATGCTCGGCCTCGGTCAGTGTCGGAACCAAGCAGGTTGCTGCAGACAAGGTTGCAGCCCAGATGTCCAGCCAGCTCGCAGCGACAGTCGGAAAAGCACCGGATGATGTGACCTGCCCCGAAGGTCTCGACGCCGAGGTCGATGCAACCGTCACCTGCACACTGACGGATCAAGGCACCAAATACGACGTCACCGGAACCGTGACCAGCGTCGACGGCGACAACGTGAAGTTCGACGTTCAGGTAGCGGATACTCCGCAGAGCTAACCCACTGTGCGCCTTTATTACCCGCCCGCGGGTAATAAAGGCGCACAGCAATTAGGTCAGAGACGCTCGATAATCGTCACGTTTGCGGTTCCGCCACCCTCACAGATGGTGAGCAGTCCGTAGCGTCCGCCGGTGCGCTCGAGTTCGTTGAGGAGCGTTGCCATCAGCTTGGTGCCGGTAGCACCGAGCGGGTGGCCGAGTGCGATTGCGCCGCCGTTGACGTTGACCTTGGCCGGGTCTGCGCCGATTTCCTTGATCCAGGCGAGGACGACGGGGGCGAAGGCCTCGTTGATCTCGACCAGGTCGATGTCTTCGATGGTCAGGCCGGCCTTCTCCAATGCGTACTGCGTTGCCGGAATCGGCGCGCTGAGCATGAAGATGGGGTCGTCGCCGCGAGCGCTGAGGTGATGGATGCGCGCGCGGGGCTTGAGGCCGTGCTTCTTGACTGCTTCTTCCGACGCCAGCAGCAGTGCGCTGGCACCGTCCGAGATCTGGCTTGCGACAGCAGCGGTCATGCGGCCGTCTTCGACGAGGACCTTGAGCGTCGCCATCTTCTCGAGGCTGGTGTCACGGGGGCCTTCGTCGACGGTCGCGTCGCCCATGGTGACGATTTCGTTGTCGAAGCGTCCTGCTGCGATAGCGGCCTTGGCGCGCTCATGACTCTGCAGAGCCCACTTCTCGAGGTCGTCGCGGCTGACGTCCCACTTCTCGGCGATCATTTCGGCGCCCTTGAACTGCGAGACTTCCTGGTTGCCGTAACGCTCGGTCCAACCCACGGAACCTGAAGTCGGGGTTTCGAATCCGTACTGCTGGCCCACAATCATGGCTGCCGAGATCGGGATCTGGCTCATGTTCTGGACGCCGCCGGCAACGATCAGATCTGCGGTGCCGGACAGGATGGCCTGCGCGCCGAAGTGGACGGCCTGCTGGCTGGAACCACACTGACGGTCAACCGTCACGCCGGGGACGTGCTGCGGGTATCCCGCTGCGAGCCAAGCCATGCGGGCGATGTTGCCGGCCTGACCGCCGATGGCGTCGACGCAACCGAAGATGACGTCGTCGACATCTGCGGGATCAATGCCGGTGCGCTCGACAATGGCCTTGACTACGTGAGCGCCCAAATCGATGGGGTGCACAGCCGACAGTGCGCCGCCGCGCTTGCCGATGGGGGTGCGGATTGCATCGACGATGTATACCTCGGACATTATCTTCACTCCTAGTTTTGTTGTGCAGCAATAGTTTTAGATAACGCGGCTGGATCAGAGAGTCCGTCGAGCACAATCGCCAGGTACTGAGCTGCCACGGTGTGCGCGGTCAACGAGCCACCCGGGCGGTACCAGCGCACGGCAACCCAGACGGTGTCGCGCATGAAACGGAAAACCAGCTCCACGTCGATATCGGAGCGAAAGCTACCGTCGGCAACACCCGCCTCGAGCACACCCACCCACAGGTCCCGAAACTCGGTATTACGTTCCACCAGATACGAGAATCGCTCGTTCGCGACCAGATGCTTGACTTCGTCCTGGTAGATGGCGACGGCCGAGTGAGCAGCGTCGATCGCCTCGTACGAAGTGACGATCAACGCTTCGATCGTTGCGCGGCTGTCAAGACCGGCGGCGACGATTTTGCGGTACTTGCCGAACAACTCGTCCAGAAACTGGTGCAGGATCTCGTCGACCATCGACTCCTTGGAATCGAAATGGTGGTAGAGGCTGCCGGACAGTATCCCGGCTGCGTCGGCGATATCTCGTACCGTCGTCGCACGTACTCCGCGTTCGGCGAACAGGCCGGCTGCGATCGCGAGAAGTTCGTCGCGGCGGCCGGATTTTCCTGCTGTCTCGTCGGGATTGCGGGGTGGCGTCATGAATTTCATCCTATCCAGGGCTTCACTGTGCGCCTTTTCGGTAGTCGCAACTATCAAAAAGGCGCACAGCAGGAACTACGCCCGCTGCGAAGAAACAGAAACGATCTCGCCGGTCATGTACGTCGTGTAATCGCTCGCAAGCATCGCGATCACCGAAGCGATTTCCCAGACCTCGGCTGCGCGGCCGTACGCTTCGCCGGAAGCCAGCTGATCGAGCAGTTCTTCGCTGGTGACCTTGGCCAGGAAGGCATGGCGCGCAATGGAAGGCGAGACCGCGTTGATGCGGACGCCGTACTCGGCGGCCTCGATTGCGCTGCAACGAGTCAGTGCCATGACGCCGGCCTTGGCGGCCGCGTAGTGAGCCTGCGAATGCTGCGCACGCCAGCCGAGCACCGACGCGTTGTTGACCAGAACGCCGCCGTGTTCGACGCCCTTGAAGTAACGCAGAGCAGCGCGCGTCGCACGGAACGTGCTGTTGAGCGTGATGTCGAGGACGCGGTCCCACTGATCATCGGTCATGTCGACGACGGGGGTTTCGCCGCCCAGGCCGGCGTTGTTGACGACGATATCGATGCGGCCCATCTTCTCGACTGCGCCTTCGAACAGTGCGTCGACCTGTGCGGTGCTGGAAACATCGCAGATGATCGATTCGACCTGCTGGCCGGGGAATTCAGCCTTCAGCTTCTCGACCGTCTCGCCGAGACGACGCTCGTGGAAGTCGGAGACCAGGACGTCGCCGCCTTCGAGGAGGACGCGCCGCGCGGTGGAGAAGCCGATGCCGGTGCCGGCTGCGGCGGTGATGATTGCCTTCTTGCCCTTGAGCAATCCGTGGCCCGGGGTTTCTTCCGGAACGACGGACAGGGGCGAAACTACTGTGGAGTCAGACATTTAACGAGCCTCTCGGGGAAGACCGAGCACACGCTCGGAAATGATGTTGCGTTGAATTTCGTTGGAGCCGCCGTAGATCGTGTCGGCGCGTGTGAAGAGGAAGAGTCGCTGCCACTCGTCCAGCTCGAGATGCTCGGGATCGGTGATGTCCGACTGGTTTCCCTCCGAATCGGCCCACGGAGCAACCAATGACGACGCACCTTGCACGTCCATCGAAAGCTGGCCGAGGTCGCGATGCCAGTTGGCCCACAACAGTTTTGCGACCGATGCTTCGCCGCCGCCGGTTCCGGCGTCGACCGCGTCGAGAGTACGCATCGCGTGGGCACGCATGACACGCAGTCCGACCCAGGCGCGGGCGATCTTCTCGCGAATGTGCGGATCCTGGTCGCTGCCATTGGCTTTCGCCAGATCAACGACGCCCTGGAGTTCGCGGGCGAACCCGATCTGCTGACCGAGGGTGGACACACCGCGCTCGAAGGTGAGCAGGCCCATGGCGATCTTCCAGCCTTCGCCCGGTTCGCCGACAACCAGTTCGGCTTCGGTGACGGCGTCGTCGAAGAAGACCTCGTTGAATTCGGAGGTGCCGGTGAGCTGCTGGATCGGACGTACGGTCACACCCGGCTGGTCCAAGGGAACGAGCAGGAAGCTCAGGCCCTGGTGACGCTTGGAGCCCACCTCGGTGCGGCAGACGACGAAGCACCACTGGGCAACGTGAGCCAGCGACGTCCATACCTTCTGGCCGTTGATGATCCACTTGCCGTCTTCGAGACGAGCCGTCGTCGAAACGTTGGCGAGGTCGGAGCCGGCTCCGGGTTCGGAGTAGCCCTGCGACCACAGTTCACTGACGGTGTTGATGCCCGGCAGGAAGCGACGCTTCTGTTCGTCGGTTCCGTAGGCGATCAGCGTCGGCCCGAGCAGTTCTTCGCCGATGTGACTGACTCGCGCCGGGGCACCCGACTTGGCGTACTCCTGATGGAATACGACCTGCTGGGCGATGGTGGCTCCGCGGCCACCGAACTCCTTCGGCCATCCCAGGCACGTCCACCCGGCGGCAGCAAGGTGCTTGTCCCATTCGAGTCGCTGCTCGAAGAACTCATGCTCGCTACCGGGGCCACCCTTGCCCTTGAGCTGGGCAAATTTGCCCGTCAGGTTCTCGGCCAGCCACTGCGAAACTTCCGCTGCAAACTCGTCGTCCGTCATCTGCCCGTCCGGGCTCTCGCTCTGGTCCACATATGTAAGATAACCTACCAAGCACTTGCTAGGTAGCGTGTCAGGTAGGAGTCCAGTGACCGAACAACCGAGAACCATCCCATCAGCCCTCATCCGGGCCGCCGAGGAGTTCGGTGATCGCGCGGCAATCGCCGATGGCGACACCCGACTGACCTTTGCACAGCTGCACCAGCGTGTCCGCGATTTTGCAGGCGCACTGATTACCCGCGGAGTGAAGGCCGGCGACCGCGTCGTCATCTGGGCACCCAACACCCATCATTGGGTGATTGCTCTTCTGGGCGCGCAGTATGCCGGAGCCGCAATCATCCCCATCAACACCCGATACACGGGCACCGAGGCACTCGACATCATCGAACGCGTCGACGCCGCTGCCTTGGTCATCGTCGGCAAGTTCCTCAAGGCCGACCGGTACCAGCAGCTACTCGACGCGAATCCCGACCTGTCGATCCCCACTGTCATCCGGGTCACTGTCGACGGGGACGATGCACGTGACGGCGTCGTCGAGTTCGAGGACTTCGTTGCCCTCGCCACCGACGACGCTCGCGCCGAAGCAGACGCTCGGGCAATAGCAGTGCAGCCTGACGACATCAGCGACATCCTCTTCACCTCCGGGACGACGGGACGCAGCAAGGGCGCGATCAGCGCTCACCGCCAGTCCATCGGCGTCGCGCAGGCCTGGGGAGAAAACGCCGAGGTGACGGAGAAAGACAACTTCCTCATCATCAGCCCGTTCTTCCACACCTTCGGCTACAAGGCCGGAATTCTGGTGTGTCTGCTCAACGGCGCAACGATCGTTCCGGTGTCGGTCTTCAACATCGACGAGACTCTGGCACTGATCAACAGCGAGCAGGTCAGCATCCTGCCGGGTGCTCCGACGATCTACCAGACCATCCTCGATCACCCCCGCCGCGGCGAATACGACCTGTCGTCGCTGCGCATCGCGATCACGGGTGCCGCTCCGGTACCGGTCGCCCTGGTCGAGCGCATGCAGGGCGAGCTGTTCGACGCAGTTCTCACCGCCTACGGTCTGACCGAAGCCGTTGTTGCCACCATGTGCCGCACCGACGACGATCCGGTCACGGTCTCCACCTCTTCGGGACGTGCGACAGCCGATTTCGAGGTCAAGCTGGGCGATCAGAACGAGATCTTGCTTCGCGGACCGAATGTGATGCTCGGATACCTCGACGATCCCGAATCGACCGCCAAGGCCATCGACGCCGACGGCTGGTTGCACACCGGTGACATCGGAACCCTCGACGAGCGTGGATATCTCGATATCACCGACCGTCTCAAGGACATGTACGTCAGCGGCGGATTCAACGTCTACCCCGCCGAAATCGAAGGAATGCTGGCTCGTCTGCCCGGCGTCCACGAATCGGCTGCCATCGGCATTCCCGATCACCGGATGGGCGAGGTGGGACGCGTCTACATCGCTCAACTCGATGGCGCCGGTCTCACCGAAGAGTCGGTGATCACCTTCCTCAAGGAGAAGATCGCGGGCTTCAAGGTTCCCCGTGAGGTTCGCTTCGTCGACCATCTCCCGCGCAACCCTTCGGGCAAGATTCTCAAAACAGTTCTGCGCGAGGAACAGTCATGACCGTTCCCATCGAAGTTGATGTCGTAACCTACGAGGTTCGCGGGTCCGTCGCGCTTGTGTCCTTGAACCGGCCCGATTACCGCAATGCCCAGAACTCTGTCGTGACCTACGCTCTCGACGCAGCATTCCAGCGCGCCGTCGAAGACGACGACGTCAAGGTCATCGTCTTGGCGGGCAACGGACCTCACTTCAGTGCCGGACACGACCTGGGAACTCCGGGCCGCGACCATCACGTCGAGTACGAGAACAAGGCCACCATGTGGTGGGACCATGTCGACAAACCCGGTGGTGACCAACGTTTCGCTCGCGAGATGGAGGTGTACCTGGGAATGTGCCGCCGCTGGCGGGAGATCCCCAAGCCCACCATCGCCATGGTGCACGGCGCCTGCATCGCCGGCGGACTCATGCTCGCCTGGGTCTGCGACATGATCGTCGCCTCCGACGACGCATTCTTCTCCGATCCCGTTGTCCGCATGGGCATTCCCGGCGTGGAGTACTTTGCACACCCGTGGATGGTCGGATCGCGTTTCGCCAAGGAGATGCTGTTCACCGGAGACCGATTCACGGCGCAGCGCGCCTACGAAATCGGCATGGTCAACCGCGTCGTCGCTCGCGACGAACTCGAAACGGAGACGTTCGCACTCGCCGAACGTATCTCGGAGATGCCACGCTTCGGCTTGGCGCTCACCAAGAAAGCAGTCAACCAGTGTGAGGATCAGATGGGGATGCGCAACGGCATCGACTCCGTCTTCGGTCTCCATCATTTCGCTCACGCCCACAATGCCGAAGTAGGCAAAGATTCACTTGGCGGTCTCGATGCCAAGGCAATGGCTGCCAGCGCTCGCAAGCCGCAGGAAGGAACAAACTAGTGGATCTCGTATTCGACGACGCCACAACCGCATTCCGTGACGAGGTCCGCTCGTTCCTGGAAGCGAATGTGCCCGCCACACCCCTGAAATCGATGGATACCGCCGAGGGCTTCGAAGAGCACCGTCAGTGGGAGCACACTCTCGCCGACGCCGGCTACGCCGTCGTTTCGTGGCCCAAGGAACTCGGCGGACGCGACGCGTCACTGCTCGAGTGGGTCATCTTCGAAGAGGAGTACTACCGCTCCGGCGCACCGGGACGTGTGAGCCAGAACGGCATCTTCCTCTTGGCGCCCACACTTTTCGAGCATGCCAATGCCGAGCAGCTCGCTCGCATCATGCCGCGCATGGCCCGTGCCGACGATATCTGGGCGCAGGCCTGGTCCGAGCCCGAGTCCGGCTCCGACCTCGCAAGCCTGCGCTCGAGTGCCACGAAGGTCGACGGCGGCTGGCTGCTCAACGGCCAGAAGACGTGGAGCTCGCGTGCCAGCTTCGCGGACTGGGGCTTCGGCCTGTTCCGCTCCGATCCGGATGCGCAGCGCCACAAGGGCATCACGTACTTCATGTTCGACATCCGGTCGAAGGGCGTCACCGTACGCCCCATCGATCAGCTCGACGGAGAGCCCGGCTTTGCCGAGATCTTCCTCGAGGACGTCTTCGTTCCGGACGACCCGGCCAACCCCGGCAAGTCCGGTGTGATCGGTAGCGTCAACGAAGGCTGGCGCGTCGCGATGAGCACCGCCAGCAACGAGCGCGGACTGTCTCTGCGTAGCCCCGGCCGCTTCCTCGCCACCGTCGACCGCCTGCTCGAGCTGTACAAGGCCAGCGGACGCACCGACGACAGCGCACTGCGCAACAAGGTTGCGGACGCCTGGATCGGCGCTCGGGCCTACCAGCTCAACACTTTCGGCACCGTGACGCGTCTCGCCGACGGTGGACAGCTCGGCGCCGAGTCCTCGATCAACAAGGTCTTCTGGTCCGAGTGGGATATCGCTACCCACGAGACCGCCCTCGACCTGCAGGGCCCCGAAGCCGAGCTGGCCGACAACTGGATGGACGGATACCTGTTCTCCCTGTCGGGTCCGATCTACGCAGGCACCAACGAGATTCAGAAAAATGTCATCGCTGAGCGTCTGCTCGGCCTACCTAAGGCGGACCGATGAGATTCGCGCTCGACTCCTCCCACCAGGACTTCGCTGCGAGCATCGATGCGTTGCTCACCAAGTCCGACATGCCCGCCGTCATCCGCTCCTGGAACGACGGTGACACCGCACCCGGCAAGAAGGTGTGGCAGCGCCTCGCCGAGACCGGCGTCAACGGCCTCGTCATCGCCGAAGAGCACGACGGTCTGGGCGCCGACGCCATCGACCTCGTTGTCGCGATCGAACAGCTCGGCCGCCATGCCGTTCCCGGCCCGGTTGTCGAAACCATCGCAGTAGTACCGACGCTCCTGGCTTCGGTTGCACCGGAACGCCTCTCCGCTCTGGCCGAGGGTTCCCTCGCGACGGTTGCAGCTCCCCCGAACACGCCGTTCGCACTCGATGCCAACTCCGTGGACCTGGTTCTGCTCGCACAGGGTGGCGCAGTCAACCTGGGTGTCGTCGGCGAAGCCAAGGCGTCGGTAGACCTCTCCCGCAAGCTCTTCGAGGTCACCGCCGGTGATTCGCTCGGCAACGCCGACTTCTCGGCAGCCTTCGACATGGGTGCGCTGGCTACGGCAGCTCAGCTCCTGGGCCTCGGACAGACGCTGCTCGAGATCAGCACCGAATATGCGAAGCAGCGCAAGCAGTTCGGCAAGGTCATCGGACAGTTCCAGGCCATCAAGCATCATCTCGCCGAGGTTGCCGTTTCCCTCGAAATGGCTCGCCCGCTGCTGCACGGTGCCGCGCTGTCGGTTCGCGACGGCTCCGCGGATGCTTCGCGTGACATCTCCGCCGCCAAGGTCGCCTGCGGTGACGCCGCCTACAAGGCTGCTCGCGTCGGTCTCCAGGTTCACGGTGCCATCGGTTACACGATGGAACATGATCTCTCGCTGTGGCTCACCAAGGTACGAGCACTGCTCACTGCCTGGGGTACTCCGGCAATGCACCGCACACGCGTCGTCGAATCGCTAGTCTCGGCGTCATGAGCATCGACACCGAGGATCAGGCGGCGCTGCGCGCGTCGGTACGCGACCTCCTGAGCAAGCACTCCGACTCCGCTGCCGTCCGCGCAGCCATCACCACCGACATCGGCTACGACGCCGCTCTGTGGAACAAGCTGTGCGAACAGATCGGCGTCGCCGCACTGGCGATCCCCGAGGAGTTCGACGGCGTCGGAGCAAGCTTGGCTGAAGTTCATGTGGTCCAGGAAGAACTTGGCCGCACACTGACTCCGTCGCCGATGCTGGGTTCCGCGATTCTCGCGGCGCAGGCACTGCTGCTCTCCGGTGACACCGACGCGTGCTCGCGTCTGCTCCCCGGTGTCGCCGCCGGCGAAAGCACCCTCGCACTGTGCTGGGCCGGCGCTGCCGGCTGGAACACCTTCGGCGTCGAAGCCACCGAAGATGCGCTGAACGGCACGGCTGCGTATGTCCTCGACGGGCATGTCGCCGATACTCTGCTGGTACTGACGGCCGACGGTTTCTACGAAGTGGATCCCGCAGCCGAAGGTGTCTCCCGGCGACGGGTTCCCACGATGGATCCGACGCGAACCCTCGCGGAGGTCACGTTCTCCGGTGTTCGCGGACGCCCGTTGCAGTGGTCCGAGAATCTGGTCGATCGCATCCGAACGGTTGTCTTGATCGCATTGTCCGCCGAGCAGGTGGGCGCGGCTGCCGCCATCGTCGAACAGACTGTGGAATACACGAAGTCCCGCAAGCAATTCGGTCGCGCGATCGGTTCCTTCCAGGCCCTCAAACATCGGATGGCCGACATGTACGCGTTGGTCGAGACCGCACGGTCCATGACCTACGCGGCTGTGGCAACACAGTCTGCCGGTGATGCCGCAATCGCCAAGGTGTACTGCTCGGAAGCCTTGCAGCAGATCACGTCCGAGGCCGTCCAGCTTCACGGCGGAATCGCCATCACGTGGGAGCACGACGCTCAGCTGTACTTCAAGCGTGCACACAGCAGTGCGCAGTTGTTCGGACAGCCAAGTGCCTATCTCCCCGAGTTGGCAACTGCCGCAGGGCTCTAGTACTTAAGTTGGATCTCTGAGCAAAACCACCCCAATGCCCCCTCAGCCGAAATATGCTGAGGGGGCATTGGCGTCAAACTCACCCAGACCGTCTGACATTGCGGGAAGGGAATGCATGGCCGGCTAGCTGAGGAGGCCTTTCTCCTCGCCGTAACCCGACCAGCGCCACGCAAGATTCAAGCTGTCTTCGTTCACTGAATGGAATGCCCACTGGTTCGGTGTGCTTCACCGCGCAGAATGGGAAACGGCACAATCCACTTCGACAGACCGGAGAGTCTTCATGAATCGCTTCGACAACAAACGTGTCCTCATCAGTGGTGCGGGATCCGGCATCGGACAGGCCACAGTTGCTCGGATCCTGTCCGAAGGCGGCACCGTTGTCGCAGCCGATATTTCGGAAGACGGACTGGAACTCACTCGGGCCGCAGCCGTAGCAGCCGGTGACGGCGACCGGCTCACCATCGTCACCGTCGACATCTCCAACGAAACTTCCGTGCACGAGCAGATCGGCTCTGCCATCACCGCACTCGGCGGACTTGACGTGCTGGTCAATGCGGCTGGAATTCTGCGTTCCGCACACACCCACGAGATGTCACTCGACTTCTGGAACACCGTCATCGGCGTCAACCTCACCGGCACGTTCCTCATGACTCGTGAGGCTCTTCCGGCGCTGCTCGAAACCGGCAACGGCGTAGTGGTCAACTTCAGCTCCACGTCCGCAACATTTGCCCACCCGTACATGGCTGCCTACGCCGCATCCAAGGGCGCCATCCAGTCCTTCACGCACGCAATCGCTCTCGAATACAGCAAGCAGGGTCTGCGCGCTGTTGCCGTCGCGCCGGGCAGCATCGCGTCGGGAATGACCTCCAACCCCGGATTCCCCGAAGAGATCGACTACTCCCTCATCAGTAAGTTGCTGCCGGCCATCGGCAACGGCTTTGCTCCCCCATCCGCAGTGGCCGGCGTGATCGCGATGCTCGCATCCGAAGACGGATCCTTCGTAACCGGAACCGAAATCCGCATTGACGGCGGCACACATATGTGACCGCGTGACTACGCAGGGAGTTCCGGACGGCATACTTATGGTGTCGCCCGGAACGCGCCCGGCGGCACAAACTTCGGCGGGAGCCAGCGATGAGTGAACCGACAGGCAACACGCAACTCGAGCCTGTGTTGATCAGTCCCCTCGTCAGCGGCATGATCCGCACCTGGTCCGAGGACGAGACCCACTTGTGGAGCGTCGACAATCCCGAAGCCCTCGACAAACTCCTCGGACGCGGAATGATCTCCCGGACGATGATGCCGGACAACAGATTTCGTGAAGTTGCCATGCTGGATATGCAAGCGGGAACACTCACTGTTCAGCCGCGTTTCGCATCCCCCGATAGCGCCGCACTCTCCGAGCCTTTCCAACTCGGTGATGCGATCCCCGTCGTCGGAGATCCGTGGGACGATCTCGAACTTGCACTCGCATCGGTTGCACTCTCGGCCGCCGGACGCGGTGAATTCTGGCTCGCAGAACTCGGCGGCTGGGACGCACCCGCGCAACCACACTGCCTGTTTGCCGTGATCAGCGAGGACGGTACGGCCAGCGCCGTCATGGAGGCAGCGCCGGCACCCGCCGATACCGGCGTCTGGCCTGAAGTTCCGGACGATCAACCAGGAGTGTCGGTGGCTGCGCCGGCATCACAGGACACCATCGAAGCCGCCGGCGTCTTCGCCACAGCAGCGATCCAGACCTGGAACGTCCACCCGTGGGACGTTGCCCTTACCTTCGGGAAACTCGAAGATTTTGCCTGATCGCGCCTCGGATGAGTTGAATGTCTCCACTCAGACTCCTGGTCACGGTTCATCACAACACCCCGGATGACCACGACATCAGACCTTTGGATGTGCATACTGAGGGAACTGGGCACTCCCCGGTTACAGATACTTTGGATTCACTCTGGAAGGTTTCAATCATGGCAACCGACCAACTGCAGACCGTTGTACTGCACGGTGACCAGCTGAAATACATCGATCAGGGGGAAGGCCCCGTCGTCGTTTTGATCCATGGACTACTCGGCGCGCACTCCAACTGGGAGCCGCAGATCGAAACACTTTCGCGGCGCTACCGCGTCATAGCGCCCGATCTTTTCGGCCATGGCGCATCCGACAAGCCTGCCGGCGATTACTCACTGAGCGCGCATGCTGCAACTATGCGCGACCTACTCGAAGCCCTCGATATCCCGTCGGCCACAGTGGTGGGCCATTCACTCGGCGGCGGGGTCGCCATGCAAACGCTGTACTTGTTCCCGGACCGCGTCGAGCGCCTGTGTCTTGTCGCCAGCGGCGGCTTGGGGCCGGAGGTCAGCCCGCTGCTCCGCGCGGCAACGTTGCCGGGCAGTGAGTTGGTGCTTCCCCTCCTCGCTTCGAAGGCGCTGACCAACGCCACGGACAAGGTGCTCGAACAGTTCAACAAGATCGGCCTGTTCAAATTGGGTGCGAGCGCCACTGAGGCGCGCAAGAGCTTTGCGTCCGTCGCCGACGCGTCCACTCGCCAAGCATTTCTGGCGACAGCCCGATCGGTGATCAACTACCATGGTCAGACTGTCACGGCTACACCACATTTCGAGAAGTTCAAAAACCTGCAGGCACTCTTGGTCTGGGGTGCGGAAGACAGCATCATTCCCAACGCCCACACCCAGAATGCGGTTGCAGAGCTCCCTCTCGGACGCGTCGAAATCTTCGCTCGCGCAGGTCATTTCCCGCATCTTGACTACCCGGATCGTTTCGATCGGGTGTTCTCGGAATTCATGACCGATTGTGGAGTGGGTATCGGCACCGGCCCGAAGGCCGTCAACAACGGAAACTACTGATCTGCCACCAGTTCCTCGAGATAGCTCGCAACCCCGTCGTTGTTGTGGCTCGGCAATACCCGATCGGCTAGTTCGAGGATCTCGGGCAGAGCGTTCGACGGCGCCAGAGCGGTGCCCGCCCACATCAGCATCGCCATGTCGTTGAAGGCGTCACCCGCGGCCGCAACCTCCGAAGGCTCAATGTCTTCTGCCGCGCACAACTGCGCCAGCGCACTGGCTTTGGACACACCGGCCGCAGCCATTTCCATGTACGGGGCACCCGAATGGGTCAGTTCGACGCCGGCAATCCCGGCAGCCACCGCAGTCCGGTAGAGGTCAGCACTCGGAACGTGCGGGTGCCGAGCAACAATCTTTACCATCGGTTCGATATCCAGCGGCAAAACGTCGGCGAGAACCATCTCGTGGAGGTGGCGGTGATGATCCGAGAAGTCGCACAGCGCAGCGTATTCCGGTTCCGCAAAGAATTGGGTAGGCCCGACGTTCGCAAACACCACACCCGGAATCAACGTGCGAATCTGATCCATTGCCGTTGCCGCCAAAGATGTTTCGATGGAAATCGTGTCGACAATCCTCGGGGTTCCGTCGGCAAGATCGAGTATGACGGCACCGTTAGCGCACACCGCTTTACCGCGAAATCCGCAGGAACTTGCGAGAGTGTGCACGGAATGGCGCGCTCGCGCTGTAGCCCACACAACTTCGATTCCCGCGAGTCTCGCATTCTCCATCGCCTGCGCCGTACGCTCCGAAATTGTTCGATCGGAGCGCAGCAGAGTGCCGTCGAGGTCGGTGGCAAACATTCGGATTCCAGTCACGTCGGTAAATGATGCCAGGAAAACCTCAGACGACCTCGCTAGCCTGGATACATGAGCATCCCCGACATCACGCTGAATTCCGGAACAACCATCCCTCAACTCGGCCTCGGCGTCTGGCAGGCCACCAACGACGAAACCGAACACGCAGTGCGATTTGCGCTCGACGAGGCCGGTTACCGCCACATCGACACGGCCGCGGCGTACGGCAACGAAGAAGGCGTCGGACGCGGTATCGCTAGTTCCTCGGTTCCCCGCGAAGACATCTTCCTGACCACCAAGCTGTGGAACTCGGATCAGGGTTACGAACCTGCATTGAAGGCATTCGATACGAGCATCGACAAGCTGGGCGTCGATTACGTCGATCTCTACCTCGTTCACTGGCCGCTCCAGGACAAGGAACGTCTGCTCCGCACCTGGGACGCGATGGAGAAGATCGCCGAATCCGGCCGCGCGAAGGCTGTCGGTGTTTGCAACTTCGAACCCCACCACCTGCAGCTTCTCGTCGACCGTGGTGGGCTGCTCCCGGCGGTGGATCAGGTGGAACTGCATCCACACCTCCCCCAGCACGCGATTCGCGAGAAGGCTGCCGAGCACGGAATTGCCGTCGAATCCTGGAGCCCGCTCGGCGGTACCAGCAACGCCGGATGGGGACCCGCATCCAAGCCGAATACGCTTCTGACGGATCCGGTCATCACCCGCATCGGTGACCGTCACAGCAAGTCAGCGGCGCAGGTATTGATTCGTTGGCATCTGCAGAACGGTTTGATCGTGATTCCCAAGTCCGTTCACGACGCCCGCATAGCCGCCAATATTGACGTCTTCGACTTCGAATTGACCGAACTCGACCTCAGCGAAATTGCGACGCTCGACGACGGTACCCGCGTCGGCGCACATCCGGACGAACTTAATATTGGTGCGCCACAGTAATTTTCGATAGTTCCTGCAAGATCACCATTACTCGTTCGAGGGGTTCGATGCTGCGCGTCGTCTGGCACAGTGCAACGGCCCCCTCGATCGAGGCGATCGTCAGGTTTGCCATCGACTGCGCCTGTGCTGCCGGTGAACCTGCGGCTTCCAGCGCGGTCTCGACAAGTGTCTGCCAACTGGCGAGAACCTCGGCAGCAGCTTCCGCAACTTCGGGCTCACTCGCTCTGGCCAGCCCGCCGGCGATGACGGGACATCCGATCGCGTAGTCGGAATGTGCGAGGTTACGACGCCAGATATCGCCGACGGCATCGATGACATCGGCGGGCGAACCGGTGACTGCTGCCGCGCTGATCCTGCGGGTGATTATCGCGCCGGCCGCCTGCACGGCCTCGACCATCAACTGCGTCTTTCCACCGGGAAAGTGGTGGTAGATGGAACCACGCGGCGCCCCGCTGTGCTTGATCACGTCGTTGAACGAGGTCGCGTCGACACCGTTGCGGCTGATCAACTCGACTGCGCTGCGAACCATGCGATCACGTGAGCTCAGCTCTGCCATGTCCCCAGATCCTTCGGACGTCGGTACACCTGTCGACTCATAGGCTACGTTATGTATGACGACCTACATACTGATGGGATGAAAACAATGAGTGACGAGACGACCGCGACAGTCGACCCAGCGCAGATGACGGGCCTCGAGCTTCTCCGTTGGATGGGAACACAGGTCACCGATCGTCCCAGCATCGGGCGCCTCCTCGGAATGGAGATGCGCGAGATCAATGAGGGATCGGTAACATTCGCCTTGACCCCACGAGATGATTTCAGCAACCCGCTCGGCACAATGCACGGCGGTATCTGCGCAACGCTGCTCGACTCGGTCATGGGCTGCGCGGTCCACACCATGCTTCCTGCCGGCGTCGGATATACAACCCTCGAACTCAAGCTCAACTACATCCGAGCCGTGCCTCTCGACGGGGACGAACTGACCGCACACGGAAGTGTTATTCACGTGGGCGGACGGACCGCCACCGCTGAGGGCAAAATCCTGGACAAGAACGGCAAGTTGGTGGCACACGGAACAACCACCTGCATGGTCTTCCGCTGAGCCGGGAAGGCGAGAAAGTTGCTGAGCCGGGAAGGCGAGAAAGTTGCTGAGCCGACGGGAGCAGGGCACGAGCGTCGATGTACCATCGCGTCGTGACCTTGCTTCCTACGCACACCTGGTGGCTTGACCGCTGACGGTCAGCCGCAATTGCGTGCTGCCCCGAATCAGATCGGGTGGTCCGCACGCTCCTGCATTGGATCACCCGATACCTCAAACGTCAGGTACCGAAATCCATGAAGGAGAGTTAGTTGACCACCACACCACTCAACCGTTCGCTCGAGCCTTTGGGCGTATCCATCCCGTCGAAGGTTCCGACGCACTGGTACAACCTGGCGGCCGACCTCCCCGAACCCGTCCCGCCGCACTTGCACCCCGGTACCCGTGAGCCGCTGGGCCCCGAGGATCTGGCGCCGCTGTTCCCGATGAGCCTCATCATGCAGGAAGTGGCGACGGAACGATACATTGAGATTCCGGAGACCGTCCGCGAGATCTACGGCATGTGGAGGCCCTCTCCGCTGGTCCGTGCACATCGGCTCGAGCGCGCCCTGGGAACGCCGGCCCGCATCTACTACAAGTATGAAGGCGTGAGCCCCGTCGGTTCACACAAGCCGAATACCGCTGTAGCTCAGGCGTATTACAACGCACTTGAAGGAACCACCAAGCTCACCACCGAAACCGGCGCAGGCCAGTGGGGCGCATCGTTGTCCTTCGCCGGCGCCCTTCTCGGACTCGAGGTCGAGGTCTGGCAGGTCCGCTCGTCCTTCGACTCGAAGCCGTACCGTCGTATCCAGATGGAGGCCTACGGTGGAATCTGCCACCCGTCGCCGTCAGATCTGACGGAAGCTGGTCGCGCACTTCTGAAGTCGCACCCCGGCACCTCGGGGTCACTGGGTATGGCGATCAGTGAGGCAGTCGAGGTTGCTGCTCAGGATCCCAATACCCACTACTCCCTCGGTAGCGTCCTGAACCACGTCATGCTGCATCAGACCGTCATAGGCCAGGAAGCAATGGTTCAGCTCGAAGAGGCCGGCGACGCCGTGCCGGACATCGTGTTCGGTTGTGCTGGTGGAGGTTCCAACCTAGCTGGTCTGACGTTCCCGTTCCTCGGACACAATCTGCGTGAGGGCACCAAGACTCGCCTCGTCGCGTGCGAGCCGTCAGCGTGCCCGTCCTTGACCGAGGGTGAGTACCGCTACGACTTCGGTGACGTTGCGGGCCTGACGCCGCTGCTCAAGATGCACACGCTGGGCAAGGATTTTGTTCCCCCGGCCATCCACGCCGGCGGTCTGCGGTACCACGGCATGTCGCCGATGGTCTCGCACGCTGTCAACCTCGGTTTGATGGACGCCATTGCGGTCGGTCAGGATGAGGCATTGCAGGCAGGTCTGGTGTTTGCCCGCGCCGAAGGCATCATCCCCGCACCCGAATCGACTCACGCCGTCGCCGGTGCAATCGCCCACGCGCGCAACGCGACCGAGCCTGAGGTGATCGTGATCGGGTTGTCCGGCAATGGTCAGCTGGATCTGCCCGCGTACTCGCAGTACGTCTGACGAACAGGTATCGGCACCTCCCCTTCCGGGGAGGTGCCGACTCTGCCGGTCACGCCGCAGCACGCACTCCACGAGCCTGATCTAGAAGTAATGCATGCAACGGGTGATATGAACTGGCCGGACTGATTTCGACGATCGAGCCATCCGACAGCGACCTTCTGAGAGCACCGACCTTGACGCCATTCCTCGTGAGCGCCCGGATCTCCTGAAGACCACTACGGGTGGGGGCAACCTCGTACTCGTACCGGCTGGGATCGAAAAGATCTCTGCGCCAGACGGTTTCCTCGCCGAGGACTGTGATGCCGACCGTTTCATCGTGAGCAACCGTACCCACAGTGAAGACAATCTTTCCCCGAGAATCCTTGTGCGACTGCGGAAATCCCACTACCAGGACGCGTCCTCCCCCGGCAACGATCAAGTCACCCGGGACCAGGGTCGCTGGATCGAGCAGATCTTCGGGACTCAACTCAGCGTGATCAAACACATTTTCACTCACTACGAACTCCTGCGGCTTGGCCCGCCACGGACGGGGGCGCTCTTGCCCGTACCGGTCGGTGCGGACCGCTTCGTCATCCGAACCACCCCGGAACGCCAGTGGGGTTGGTGTGCGGCCAGTCGGAGCTTGGCACCGCATCTCGTGAAGCTGACCCAAGGGTACACGAAAGCCTCGAAAGGTCACATCTTTTGAGTACCGACCAAGTTTCCGCGGGCACGGGCCTGCCGCGCAATCAGCTCGAGGGCAAGTAAGGCCAGCACGGTAATGAGCACTGTCACCGCCACCACGACCCCGGACGGATATCGCCAGAAAACCAATACGGCTACAGCAATGGCAACAAACAAAACTCGAAGCGCCACAATATATTTAGCACATATCTCTTCGAACGCGTTGGGCTCACGATCCGAATCCGACCTGACGGAGTCGACAGCCTTGCTGAACCCGCGGCGCACGGCGCTGGCCGATGCCGAGTGGCCAGTGAGGTAGCCGACCACCGCGACGACAACGGCGAGAACGAATACAGCGCGCAGGCTGGTCTTGAGCGGCAAGAGAAGCGTGTCGATGAGTACCGCCGCCGCTTGAGGCGAGAGGACATCCGACGGAATATCGTCCAGATACACTGCTCGCCCGATACTCAGCGCTATCGCCAGGAGCGCCATCGCCACTGCAATGCTGAGGCCGACCAAGGCCAGGGCGCGTCGACGCGACCCGGTAGGTGCGCACCACATTGCCCCCGCGGCCGCGATCAGAATCAACCACGGCAACACGGCGGACGCTTTGTCCAGAGCCGACACCACCCGCTGCGCCTTGACCAGGTTCGGTGACTCGAAAATCACGAACGTCTTGTTCACGTCCGGAATCTTGTCGGCAAATGCAAACCCACGATCGGTGAGTACAGTGCTGGCCCTTTCGATGATCGGTGCAAGGGAGATGCTGACCGCGCCCTGATCATTGATCTGAATTCCAGCTCTTGTATCGCCGGTCAGTACGGCCGTCAGAGATTGGTGGGCCTGTCGGTTCGCCTCAATCCACAGCGTTTCGAACTGATCCGAGGCCACCAGCGATCCCACCGCCTGATGGATGAACGATTTCGCTTGATCCGCAATCACGGGCGCGAGCCCCACCACTACCGGGGGTACACGCTCCGCATTCTCGGTCAGAGTCGTCAACGCGTCTGCGGTCACCTTTTCGATATCCAATTGGGAATCGATCTCATCGGTGATTCTGTCGGTGATTTCGCCCTGTAGGACCGGATTGGACCCCAGCGGCGAGACGGTCTGCACATAGCGGTCGGTATCGAGCACTTCGCTGCGCACGTACCGAGCAAGAACACCACAGAAGGACAGCACCAGAATCAAGACGAGGAGGATCCCGACGCCGGTCCACCGAAGTCGGGAGTGGCCGCCACGCTTCCCGCCGTCATGCTTCTCTCCGCTAGCCGCCGCCAGTTGGGCGCGTAATTTCTCCAGTTCAGCACGCTCCGAATTACTGAGCGGTTCGGCATCTGCGGAGTCCATGTGGGGTCTCGGTATCGCTCGATCAAGCGTCGACAGCGGAGGCAATGCCTTCAATAAGTACCCGGCATCCGGGCGCTTAACCCGAGTAGGGCCGAATTTCGCGACGCAATCCGCTGGCCCGGAGTACCTGACGCTCGACGCCCGCCCGCACGGACTCCTCTGTTCCGATCACCCGAACATGGGTTCGTGCGCGAGTGATAGCGGTGTACAACAACTCTCGGGTCAGTAGCGACGACGCCTCCGCCGGCAACATCACCGAGACCGTGTCGTACTGGCTGCCCTGGCTTCGGTGAATGGTCATCGCGTACACCGTCTGCACAGCCGACAACGAGCTCGGATGCAACTCGAAAGTCTCGTTCCCGCGTTGGAACGCAGCCATGAGTACGCCGTCGCCGCTATCGACGATCACCCCGGTATCGCCGTTGTAGATGCCCACCTCGTAGTCATTGGCGGTCACCAACAACGGCTGACCGGGATACCACTGCGCAGGGTTCAAGAACTGCCCGGATGCGCTGCCAGCCCAGTCCATGGCGTGCTGCGCCCAGCGACTGACTCCGTACGGGCCGTCACGGTGAGCGCACAGCAGTCGGTGCGTTTCCATGCTTTTCACGGCGCCTGATGCGTCGCCCCGTTCCGCGAACCTGGTCACGGCCTCGGAACTGCCGACTAGATCCGCACGCAAGGAGTCCAGATCGTCGGGCGAGTGGAACGACACGGCAGGATCGCCGCTGCGAAGGATTGCGATGACCTCGGCAGCCTTGCCCTCTCGGACCGCGTGCGCCAACCGCGCGATAGTTCCGTCGAATCTTCTGCCACGGGAAAGCTGCACTATGCCGGCGCGAAGGCGGTCTCGATCAAGATCGGAGAGCGATTCTTCCGCATCGCGATCAGCAAGGTCTTCAGCGACCACATCGTCGAGCACCGGGTTGCCCGGTGCCTGTGACGGCCTTGCAACAAGGTCGGCGAGAACAGCGCCGGCGTCGACGGAGGTCAGCTGATCCGGGTCACCGACCAGAAGCAACCTCGCATCAGGACGCACAGCCTCGAGCAAGCGTGCCATCAACGTCAATGACACCATCGAGGTCTCGTCCACCACAACCACGTCATACGGCAGTCGATTGGACGCGTTGTACTTGAATCTACTGGCACTACCGCGCTGCCAACCCAACAACCGATGCAGGGTCATCGCGGTCAGTTCAGAGGGAAGTCCCAACAGCTCGGCTTGCTCACGTACCGATTCCTGCAGTCGTGCAGCGGCTTTGCCGGTGGGCGCGGCGAGTCCGATCCTTACCGTGGAATCATGCTCGGCTACGAGGAGCGCAAGAATGCGTGCAACCGTGTGAGTCTTGCCGGTTCCCGGACCGCCGGCAACGACGGTGGTCCAGTGTGTGAGCGCGAGCGCCGCCGCCACACGCTGGCGGTCCGGACTGGGTGTGGGCACCGCATTGTCAACGAAGAATCTATCCAACCCGGCACGAACCGCATCCAAATCTATTGCCGGATGTGTAACGGCTCGTTCGTCGAGCACCCGGCGAATAGTCTGCTCCTGCAAGAAGTACCGATCGAGGTACAACAATTCGCCGTCGTCGGTATCCACTAGACGCAGTGGCCGCAGCGGGCCGGCTGTTCCACCGATCACCAATGGACTGAGCCGCAACGCACTGACAATCGCGTCGGGTTCCGGCCACGGCAACGCCGCGAGGTCGGCTTCGGTAGCGCCGTCCACGATGACCAGATGCATGCGTCGCAGATCCAGGCATACCGATCCCGAGCGCACCGCGCGTACAGCGAGGGCGGCAACCAGCATGACGTCGTGCGAGGGTTCGCCGCCCAAAGCGCACAGCCTGGCTGCCACATGGACATCAGCGGCCACAAGAACTCCAGCCTCGTTGAACGTGCGCACTATCCCCCGCGCTCGCTGAGCCAGTTGCGCGTCGGTCATCGGGACTCCTGCACGGCATCGACGGACGGGATATGGCCTGCAAGGAGATCCGAAAGCTCGACTACCAGCGTGGCTGGCGGCTTCCACTCGAACACGCCGCAGTCCGGTGGGCTGCCTTTACCGAGCATGCCGCGGACGAACTGGTACTGCGCACCGCCGAGATGCCGGTATGGATCGTAATCTGCGAGCCGCCACCGTAAATACCGGTGCAGCGCAACCGAATACAACAGGGCTTGAAGTGGGTAGTGCGAGCGGATCATTTCGGCCGCCATCAAGTCCCGGGTGTAATGGGCCGCAGTGAGATCACCTCGGCCCAACCGGTTGGTCTTGTAGTCGACGATCACGAACGAAGGACCCGGGATCCGCAGTACCGCATCGATGCTTCCCGTCAGAAATCCCCGCATAGGCATGGTCTCGACACGGTCGAGATGGTCTGCGTAACCCACAAGGATGTCGTCGTGCGGCAAGTGCTTTCGGAGGAGGTCCGCTACCCGGTGGAGCGTGACACTCATTAATACCGGATCGTCACCACCGGCCAACGGCAGCTCGAAGTCCAACTCCGGCAGTCGATTCGATGGTGTGATCGTGGCCAAAGTTCCGAAACCCAAAGGCGTCTGCATCACCAACAACAAGGCATCGGCAAGTGCTTCCGGATCGATATCCGCTGCCCGCGCTGATACTGCCTCGCTACACCGATCACCGAGTTCGCTGCGCAAATCCTGCGCCGACGTGTCCACTACTTCAAGGATTTCGTGAACCAACGTGCCGAAAGCTGCGCCTGCGGGCAAACCGTTCATCGGCGACGGCAGTGCTTCCAGCGGCGACGCTACTACCGGACCGGCCTCGACGGATTCTTCCGGTTCGTCATCCTTCCCCGGATTCTCGACCTCACTGTCAGCAGTGGGTGCGTGGTGAGCGCCCGCCGTCAATGCCGAATACGATGTCCGACGCCACAGCGTGTCCAGATCACGATCGAATCGTGCAGCCTCCAATGTGTAAGCCTCGGTGCCGGATTCAGACCACCGCTCGACGGATGGCGGGTGCGGCCCCACGGATTCAACGGAAATCACACCCGACTTCTCGGCCGGCCACGATTCCAGACGCGCCGCGATGACGCCGTCGTCAAGCACCTTCACTACCCGCGCAGGATCGGTAATTCCAGGACTACGCCCGAGAAGCAGCCTGTGCAACGCAGACCGTGACGTACCGAAGGCCGGTGCCCACCAGAGGACCAGCTGACATTGCGCCCTGGTGAGTGCCACGTACAGCAGACGCAATTCCTCGCCCGCACTTTCAGTTTCAGCCGTCAGCTTCCTGGCGCCGTATCCCGGACCGTATTCCCCACCGACATCAAGCAGTCTGCGTCCATCCCCGTCGTGAAGCATCTGAGTGGCCGCAGCGAATCCGCCGACGCTGTCCCAACCGAAGGGCACGTACACAATCGGGAACTCGAGTCCCTTACTGGCGTGAACCGTCGCGATCTGCACCGCCGCCGCATCACTGTCCAAACGTCGGCTGCGATCGGTCACGCTTCCCGAAGCAGGATCCTTGATTCGATCACTGAGCCAACGCACCAGCGCACTCAACCCGAAGGACTCTTCTACCGCGACTCGGCCCAGCAACTGCGCGATATGCCGCAGGTCTGTGAACTGCCGCTCACCCGCCGGCGCTGACAATATCCTTTTCTCCAAACCTGTTTCAGCAGAAATACGTTCGAACACCGCGGCAAAACCGATACGCCCGAACAGCTCGGCAAACACCCGCAACTGACCCGATACGGCAGCAACGACGGTATTTCCGTTGGAATCCACCGCCTCCGGCGTATACCCCAAAATCGGGGACAATGCGGCCAACCGCACTCTGTCGCTGCGATGCGGCTGCTCGACGGCCTGCAACAGCCACAACCAGTGCTGGGCACTCGGAGTCGCGAAAACGCTCGAGCCTCCCGCCAACACCGAGGGAACACCGACACACTCGAGCATGCCGCGAATCATCTCGGCCTGCTTGTGATTACGCACCAAGACTGCCACGTCACCAGGCACTACCGAGCGTGGGGAACCGCCGAGACTCAAACTCGAACCACTCTGCAACAGACGCACCACGTCCGCAGCAAGATCCTCGGCGATTCGACTACGCAATCTACCAACCGCCGGGAACTGTGACCGGTTGAGCGGGCCCACACCCGTTCGAGGCAGATAACGCAATCGCAAGGGAGGCTGACCGGAGAGCCGGGAAACCTTGTGCGACGGCGTAACCGGATGCGCCACGATGTCTTCGTTACCGAGCGCAGCACCACCGTACAGGTGTTGGAGCGCCGTCAGAACTCCCGGATCACTGCGCCAGTTGGTAGTAAGTTCCTGATGTGAATCGGCCTGCCGGACTGCGTCCAAGTAGCTCAGCACCTCGGCACCACGGAACGCGTAGATGGCCTGCTTAGGGTCACCCACCAGGACAAGCGTCGTATGTCCGTGAAACGCGAGTCGCAAGATTTCCCACTGCAGTGGGTCGGTATCCTGAAACTCGTCGATGAGAACTACCCGGAACTTCTCGCGCACCCGACGGCACGCCTCAGGCCCGTAGTCCGGATCGGCGAGCACACCGTGCAGGAGGGTCAAGAGATCGTTGAAGTCGCGAATCCCTTTGGCCCGCTTACGTCGTTCGACCTCGCCCCTCGCCGCAGCCGCGAACAACACTCGCTGGCCGGGGACGGTTTCTTCATCAGCATCCGGTTCGAGGACTGCCTGTCCATCCGCCACCGCACTGCGCGCGATTGCCAGTGCGTCGCTTATCGAGAACGGCGGTGACGTATCCAGAGCGCTGTACCGAATGAGATAGAGGTCAGTGACGACCTCGGCAATCAGGTCGTCAACTGATTCGACAAACGTCGCGTCAGGTTCCCGTTCGCCCGCGATGCCCAGACTGTCGAGCATCCGCTGGCAAAAGCTGTGCGTCGTGGTCATGGTTCCGGAATCGAACTCGGCAAGTGCCCGGAGGAGTCGACGACGGCGGATTGCTACCTCGTCATCTGCGGCGGAGGCTAGGTAGCTTATTAGCTCATCCTTGGATGAGCGAGCATTGTCGATGTCGGCCAGTGCTGCCGAAACACCGGAAAAACGCTCACGCGTACGTTCGCGAAGTTCTTGTGTGGCAGCCCTGCTGAATGTCACCAGTAGTACCTGCGAAATGTCGGCCAGTCCTTCGGCCACGCACCGAGTAGCCAAACCCACAATCGCGTAGGTCTTACCGGTACCGGCGCTGGCCTCCAACACCGTCGTCCCGGCGGGAAGTTGCCCTAACAGATCGAAGTCCATGTCTACTCCGCACTTTCATTGGCCAGCAAGGGCATCCACAATCGGTTGGCCAGAACTCCGAACCTGGTCGGTTCTTCGGCCCACACACATTCGTCTTCGAGTGGTGCACCTGCCGCAAGATCGGCGAAGGCACCCGATTCTCCGAATACGTAAACATTGCTCGGATCAACTCCGTCGCCGAACGAGCGTCCCCAGGTTGCCTCGGCACTACTCATCGCGTTGTCGATCGACTGACCACCAAAACGCCGGTTCGCGTAGTCGGCAGTGGCATTGGTCCACAGCGGAATCGGCTCATGCAAACCTCGATCGCGAAGATCGACCAACTGACGCAGTACGTCCAGCGCGTTGGTCGGAGCAGCCAGAATCGACCGGGTGGCCGGGCGCCTGTTCCCTCCGCGGCCCACCGTTACCGCATTGACCTGTCCGTCAGTACCCGCCGCTGCCAGCGCCAAGAGATTAACCCACGCCGTCAACCTGTGTTTTGCCGCCAGCGACGAATACTGCGCCCGGACAATCGAATTGCCATAGACACCCGTCACCGTTCCGTTGAGTCGTCGATGGTCACCGATCTCGACCGATACGTCGACCGAGGTAGCGTCACCGCTCATATGCGGCAACGTGAGGCCCGCCAACTGGTCCACTACCCACTCGACGTTGCCCAGCACCGTGTTACCGAGTGAGTACGGCGGCAACGTTCCACGGCGCCATTCGGCTGCCCGGAAGTCTGCGGAACTGCGCCCGGCCAAGCGGGAGAAGAGCATTCGATCTCCCAACTCCCAGGTTGCCAGCCCGTCGAGTTCCGCGTCGAGTGAATCTGCGATGTCGTCGCCCGCCTCCGGAACCCGTACACCGAGCCGTTGACGGAGGAACCCCCGCGCGGGATGGATCAGGAAAGACACCAGATCTGCCAGATCCACATCACCGCTCGGCATAGGAGGTAATGGCGCCGAGCGGACCGTCTGCGGTTCGATCGGCGTTCCCCCGATGGCCCGTGCGCCTGCCAGCGCGGCAGCATCGAAGCTAAATGGACTGCCGAGCTGGAAGTTCCGCCTGTCGAAGGACTGCAACGGATGCCGCGTGAGTACCTGCGTCATATCTTCCTGCCCGACCGTCGATTTCAGGACGTCGAGCAAGCCACTCAGAGGAATTGCCGGTGGACGGATTGCTCCGGTGACCGGATCTGCTCCGGTGTACAGGAGAAGCAGATGCTCCCCGGCCGACATGACTGCGTCGAGGAGAAGTTGCCTGTCTTCGCTTCGCAGATCCCGTTCCCCGACAATAGGATCGCGGGCCAGGATGTCATCGCCGTCGACACCCCCGGATCGAGGGAATACCTCGTCGTCGAGACCGAGTAGAACAACGACGCGGTGCGGTACCGAGCGCATCGGCACCATACTGCACACAGTCAACTCACCAGTGCGAAAGTTGGCGCGAGTCGGCCTGCCCGCCAAGCTTTTCGAGAGAAGTGCGCGGATGTCGGACAGTGCAAGCGTGGTGCCGGATCCGAACTGGAGCGCACTTGCGAGTTCACTGTGCGCCGACGCGCTCTGCCACGCGTCGGCCGGCGCAGCATCGGTGAGCAGATCGAGAGCTCGGACGAGTACGCGAAGCCACTCCGACGGCGAATGAGGCCCGGCCACATCACGCAGCGATACCGCCAGGCGGTCGATGTACTCGGCAAATCGTCCACTGAGGTCGATGTCGGTGCTCTCGACGTCGTCGAGTGGCAACGCCAGATCCAGCCACGCATTCTCCGACTCGTCTGCACTTGCACCCAACAAGATTCGGTCGACAGCTGTGTTGAACGTGTTCTGTTTGAAGCCTGCCAGGCCGAAGTTGGCTCGTTGCCGACTGTCGATTCCCCACCGCGCGCCGGCCGCTGTGGCCCATTCACGGAGCCGTTCCAACTCGTCGTCGGAGAACGAGAAACGTGTGCGTACCGGTTCACTCGCTGCCAGGTCGAGAACCTGACTGGCGGTTGCACGACCGTCGGCAAGCTCGAGCAGGGTGGCCAGTACAGCCAGCATCGGATTAGTTTGGCGTAGACCGCGATCGGCCAGGCGGACACGAAGCCGGTGTCCGGGGTGTCCGTGAATTCCCTGGCCGAATGCCGCGCGCACCAAGGGTGAAAATGTTTCGACGTCCGGGCACATGACAAGAACGTCTCGAGGTTCGAGGGTGGGGTCGTCCTCGAACAACCGCAGCAGCGATTCCCGCAGAACCTCGACTTGACGAGCGGGACCGTGACAGGCATGAACCTGCACTGTCCCATCAGCTTTCACACCGGACACTGGCGCGCGGTCCGCAATGATGTCTGCTTGCACTGCCGCAAGCAGGGTCTGAGTTCTGGGCTCAGCGGGCAGATGCACCGATGCGAACTCGATCGTTGAAAGACTCGACTGCATCTCTCGAACATCGCGGGCCAGGCTGGACAACAACGGATTCGGCGAGATCAGGGCAGAAGTATCCGCCGAACGACGGGCAGCCGTCGGCAATTCCTTGCTGAGTTGCTCCCACAACGCCGGGCTGGGATGCGGCAACCACACATGCACATCGCGGTGAACAGCCAATGCATCGAGAACCAAACGTTGATCGACCGCGAGGCGGGTAGGTCCGAACACCGAAAATCGTTCGGGCAGATCAACCAACGACGCATCCTCGCGCAATGCCTGGCACACCGACACGAGACGCTCAGCTGGGCCAGGCGCATCAATTCGGTCTGCAACAATGGTCCACAATCTGGCCTGCCACGCGAAATCCTCGGCAAGCGGTGATCCATGGCCGTCGGTGAACCGTCCCGCCGCCCAGTCGATCAGCATCTGTGGGCGCTGCGCGCTGTAGCTGCGGAACAAGTCGGTGACGTGCGACGCCGACGCGAACCGTCGGCCCACCCCGAGCCCCCGAAGGTGCTTTGCCAAGACCCCGCACCACGGTTCGGTAATGGAATCGTCGATGGCATCAAGAACAGTCCACACCAGACGCGTCGGTGCCCAGGGATCGTTGTCCGCGCTGACGCCACTGACGGTGGCGAGCGCCTGGTCGACCAAGCGAGCCGGAGACGGGAAGCTGATGTTCGCGGAAATTCCGTCCTGCAACGACGCCGTCGTGGTACCCAAACGTGCCGAAAGCTGCTGGTTGAGCCAACGTTCCACACCTCTCGCGGGAACGGCGACGATTTCCCGGGCAAAGGGATCGGACAGCGGCGCGCGAAGGAGATTGGCCAGAGCTGCGACCAGTGTGTCGGAGCGCTCTGCGCGATACAACGTCAACACTCGAACGCCCCTTTTCACCCGATGAGGTTTCTATCTCACCACGGCGCACCGACACGTCTCGCTCGCTGGACACCTGCGAAGTACTACTGACCACATGTGAATCGTAGATTTGCGTTGATCAGTACGTTCAGCCGTCGTCTCATCAGGACGACGTCCGAGTCGGACGGTATCGGGTCATCCACGAACAGCGTCCAACACAACATCGTGCTGTTGCCGACTGCTTCGATGTCGAATCGAATAATCGCGTCGGGCCGACCCCGCCAGATCGACGACCAGATCACCAACCCAGGATCGACAGTCTTGACAATCTCAGGTTCGGTCCCGCCCTCGAACACATCGAGCCAGTGCCGGGCTGGCTCCCGATGTGGTTCGACCAACGCCTCGAACACGAACCGCGCAGGAGGTGGTTGGCTTCGGCGTCGACTGGCGACCTGATACATGCCAGAAGCCTAGCTGCTGCGCCTGTACAGGAGTTCGACAGTTCAGCCGAAAGCGTGAGGCGCCTCCAAGAGGTGATGCGCGCGTATACGTCGTGACGCATGCAACGATTGATGATGGTGATGATGCGTCGGACCGCGAGCATGACGAACGAGGTCGTGAATACTTCGAATGATGTTTGACATGACGGCCCTTTCCGACGGGGTGCTATTGCCGTGAAATCGCGACCCTCGCCACCTCTTCCGGATCGATGAGGTGGGAATGGTCGTCGTCTCCGACGTCCAACTGCACGACGTCTATGCGCCCGTTGAACTTGGTAGAATCGCCGTAATCGGTACTGACCGGCATTCCGTAATCGTCTCCGACATCGGTTGTTTCGTCCGCCGAGAAGACCATCGGCTGGGTCAGTTCGACGCGACCGGTTCCCACTGGCTTTCCGTCGTAATACAACGTGACATCTCCGCCTTTGGCGAGACCACCACCGTCGTATGCAAATTCGGCCCGAATCTGATGCTTGCCCGACGGGAGATCCTCACCGGCCCCGGTGATGAACTCGGTCATGCCGAGGAGGTTGTACACGAACTTGGCGCGGCCTTCTTTGACATAGAGGCCCCACCCTCCAAATCGGCCACCTTGTGCGATTACAACACCCTGCGCGGTAATTCCCTCCGGAATATCGACTGCCGCAGTGACACTGAACGATCGATTCTTGATTCCGAGCACACTGTGCTCACTCAGGCGCTTCATGCCCGGAAACAGAACCTGACGTTTACCCGAAATCAATTGTGGCCGGCCGGCAATCGCCGGATTGAACCGCTCGAATCTGCGATCGTCGATCGGAAGAACGTTGTACTTCACGGCCTCGATCAGCCACAGTCGCTGCAATGATGCCAACCGATCGGGCATCTCAGCAGCGAGGTCGTTCGCTTGCGTCCAATCCTTTGTTCCGTCGTACAACTCCCACACGTCGTCGTCGAGTGCCGGCAACTCCTGGCTGAAGAGCCACGGGATACTGTGCCGAGTGACGGCACTCCAACCCTTGTAATAGATTCCGCGATTGCCGACCATCTCGAAGTACTGCAGATCGTGACGCTCAGGCGCCGATGCGTCTTCGAAGGAGTACGTCATGCTCGTGCCCTCGATGGGCGACTGCTGCACACCGTTCACGAAGGTGGGCTCCGGTAGTCGTGCAGCCTCGAGAATCGTTGGTGCGACGTCGATGACGTGGGTGAACTGTGAACGCGTCTCACCCTTGCTCGCGATCCCCGCCGGCCAATGCACGATAGTGCCGTTACGAGTGCCACCCCAGTGTGAGGCAACCTGTTTGGTCCATTGGAACGGAGTGCACATCGCCCACGCCCACCCTACCGAGTAGTGGTTGTACGCGTCCTTGGTACCGAATAGATCCTTGACGCCCACCATGAACTCCGGCGTCTCGATTGCCGCGAGGCCGTTGAAATTGGCCATCTCGTTGAAGGCACCGTTGATGGTTCCTTCTGCCGAGGCCCCGTTGTCTCCGATGATGTAGTACACCAACGTGTTCTCCAGCGCACCGAGTTCCTCGATGGCATCGACCACGCGACCCACGTGATAGTCAGTGTGTTCGAGAAAGCCTGCGTAGACCTCCATTTGACGCTCGAGTACCGGTTTGAGTTCATCACTCATCGTGTCCCACGCCGGAATCGCTTCGGGACGAGGGGTCAATACCGCATCGGCCGGTACTACGCCTCGCTGCTTCTGCTGCTCCAGAATTGCCTCTCGCTGCGCATCCCAGCCGCCCGCGAATCGACCGATGTACTTGTCGGCCCATTCTTTCGGAACATGGTGCGGCGCATGCGTAGCGCCCGGCGCAAAGTACATGAAGAACGGCTTTTCCGGCGCCAGGGCCTTCTGCGTCCGAACCCAGTCGATCGCATGGTCCGCGAGGTCTTCGGTGAGGTGATAACCCTCCTCCGGCGTCTTCTCCGGTTCTACCGGGGATGCTCCCTCGTACAGCGCTGGATAGTACTGGTTGTTCTCTCCGCCGATGAAACCGTAGAAGTGCTCGAACCCTCCCTCTCCGGTGGGCCAAGCCGTGAACGGACCGACCGGCGATGTCTGCCAGGGCGGCACCTCATGGCACTTGCCGAATTGAGCCGTCGAGTATCCGTTCAGTTTCAACGTCATCGGCAGTGCTGCTTTGGTGTTCGGCTTCAAACCCGACATGCCGGGAGCCGACGTCGCAGTCTCCGTGATCGAACCCATCCCGACCGAGTGATGGTTGCGCCCGCTCAGAAGAGCAGCTCGCGTCGGCGCACAGAGGGCTGTGGTGTGAAAACGGTTGTAGGTGAGCCCATTTTGCTGCAATCGCTCCGCGGTCGGATTATTCGACGGCCCACCGAAAGCGCTACTGGCACCGAACCCCACATCGTCGAGCAGAATCACCAGCACGTTCGGGGCACCCGCTGGAGGCAACTGCGGTGTGATCGGCGGGAACGTCGTGTCCGGATCCTTCGCGTCGTAGGTCACCAACCCCAGATATTGGTGATCCGGGACCGGCAGTACCTCGCGTCGCTGACTCGTCGGATCCGTCATGGCAATTCGCACCCCGTCCATTCGCCTTCACTCCTTTCCAGGGTCGCAGGGACGCTGACAGAACAACATCATCCGTTTCGGGTGATGCCCCTGTTCGCTACATAACCCATCTTCGAAGAGGTGGATCAGCGCTATTCGGCCCCGATCGGAAAGGCCTTCCTCCTCCGCCGTCGGAGGTGGCGGGCTGGGTTCGCCCAACTTGTCATGATGCTGGCGGGTTTGGCGGCCGGACTTGCGATTCCGTTGGTTCAGCGTGGACCTGTCGTGCCCGCGCGCCAAGTATCCGACATGCTGGTGGCCATCGGACTGGGCCTGCTGGGCGCGATCGCGGTGATCTTCTCACTCCTTTTCCTGGTCGTGCAGTGGGCGTCCACCACGTTCACACCTCGGTTGACACTTTTTCGCGACGATCCGATTGTCTGGCGAACCTTCGCCTTCGCCATCGGACAGTCGGTCTTCGACCTCACCACAGCCCTTGCGATCAGCGGCCACAACGAAGTGTCCGTGATCATTCCGACCGTCGCAGTCCTGTTGCTATTGGCGATGTTGTCGCTGCTGCGGGTACTCCAGTTGAGAGCGTTTGCATCAATACAGTTGGCACCGGCACTTGCGTCCATCGCGGATCGCGGACGCCTCGTCCTGGACGCCGTTTATCCCCCGACTGATGAAAATCGATCGGCCCCAACACTATCGGTATCGACGATGCATTCGACAATCATCTGGCCTCACCCGCCTGCGGTGCTCCAACAAATTCTGGTCAATCAACTCCAGGACGCAGCGAACGAGGCCGACGCGTTGGTTGTCCTGCTCCAGATTCCTGGCACCACATTGCAATACGGGACCCCAATCGCTGAAGTGCACAACGGCTATCTCCCTGATGCAACCGTCGTGGACTGCCTCGTCGGCGGACGAGAAAGAACCTTCATCCAGGATCCGCTGCTAGCACTACGATTGCTCGCCGACATCGGGTTGCGCGCACTGTCTCCGGCGGTCAACGATCCAGCGACCGCCGTCCAAACTCTCGACGAAATCGAGGATCTGCTGGTTCGAGCGTCATCCCTGCACACCGTTCCGCTGAGTATCACCGACGATGCCGGCACACTGCGCGTCGTCATTCCGCTGCCCGGCTTGGACGACTTCGTCCGTACCGGAATCGACGACCTGATCGCCGCAGCCGTGAAGTCACCGTTGGTGTTCAACCGAATTCGAGCAGTTCTTGTGTGTACCCAATCCCGGTCCCTGCCCCGCCACCACCGAATGCTCACGGCGCGATTGGATTGGATCGACGGGCTCATCGAGCGTTTCCACTATCTCTATCCTCCGTCGGACCGCGACGAACATCCGGTGTAGCCGAAACAATCTTTCAAACCCGGATAATTCGGACGTAAATGGTGAAAACTGTCGATTACATCCGTCTGAGAGGCCGCACATGCGTAAACGACATCAGGTTCTGCTCGCCCTGTCCGCCGCGGTCGGCCTGTCTCTGACGCCACTGACCGCGTCGGCAACCCCCGGCACCGGTGTGCACGGCGAAATCCTCGGCCAGGTGACAGTTGGCGACAAGGACTACGTCCTGCGCAAGATCACCGTCGAGCCGGGCGGATCCACCGGCTGGCACTTCCACGACGGAACGCTGTACGGATTTGTAGCCGCCGGCACGTTGAGCCACTACCGCTCCGATTGCAGTGTCGACGGTATTTACCAAACCGGCAACACTCTCATCGAGCCGAGCGGATCCGGAAATATTCACATCGGCAACAACTCACAGACAACACCGCTGGTCCTCATGATCGTCTACGTGAATCCCAGCGGCAGTCCCCTCTCCGAGGACGCGCCGCAGCCCGGCTGCACATTGCCCGGCTGACGGCCTACTCCCCTTGCCTCGCTGAGTAGAACCTGTTCCTATAGAGCACAAGACTGCGCGAGCGCACCTAGGAGCAGGAGATATCGATGACCGGAAGATCCACATTTACGATCAGCATGGTGGCGTCGTGAGTTACAGCATCCTGGGCAAGACCGTCGAAATGCCCGTCGAGGTTCGGACCGCGTCGGCCTTCATGGCGATGTATTCCGTTCCCAGCATCACCGCTCAGTCGATCATCGACTACACCGGCTTGACGGTCCTTCAGTACCGGCCCGGACGCGCTCTGTGCGGGTTGGTGTTTGTCGACTACGTGGACGGAGATCTGGGGCCGTACAACGAATTCGGCGTGACGTACATGGTGCGAAGCCATACCGCCCCGCCGGAGACGTCGGTACTGGGCGATCTACGGTCGCTGGCTTCCGGCACCGCGGGCGCACTCATCCACCAACTGCCAGTCGACGGCGAGTTCACCAAAGCCGCCGGACGTGAAATCTGGGGATTCCCGAAGGTGTTGGCGGAGTTCGATACCGAGCACGTTGGATCCGTCAAGCGCGGTTCGGTTTCCCTGGGCGGAAAACTCATCACACAGTTGAGCGTGAAGTCGGGAGTGAGCGTTCCTGGATCCGGGGCGAACATGTCACTGGCCGCCTATTCGCATCTTGACGGCGTCACCCGGTGTACATCGTGGGACATGGCACCGACCGGCGTGAAGTCACGACCCGGCGGGGCAGAAATTCAACTCGGAAGTCATCCGATGGCGGCAGAACTACGACGCCTCGGGTTGCCTCGCCGCGCTCTGATGACCACGACGATATCGGGCCTCGCAATGACGTTCGGAGAGGCGACGGAAATCTGATTGCGACTACCCTTTCCACACATATGTGACACGGGCTACACTGCTGGACGGTTGACCAACTGGCGTCGGCCGCCGGAAAGGACACCCGTGAACATCACTCGACGCACCGTCTTGGCAGGTGCCGCCGTTGCTCCAGCGCTCGCAGTACTGGGCTCCACGCATGCTCATGCCGAACCCTCCGCACCATCGGGGTCCATGCAGGTCGGCGTCGGAATCTCCGACGTCACCGGCCCCGTGGCCGAGGTCGGGATGATGGGTTACTCGAGCTTCGAGCAGCGCGCCGAAGGTCTACATCAGCGAATGCGCGCCCGCGCCTTCGCTTTCGGTGACGGCAACGCGCGAGTGATGTACGTCTGCGTCGACAACTGCATGATCTTCCAATCCGTACATGACGAGGTACTGCGTCGACTCGGCCAGAAGTTCGGTGACCTGTACACCGAACGCAACGTCATGCTGACGGCCATCCACTCCCATGCGGCCTGCGGCGGCGCCTCCCACAACTACGCCTACAACCTCGCGGTTCTCGGCTTCGAACTTCAGGTGTTCGAAGCCGAAGTGAACGGCATGGTCGAAGCGATCAGCGCCGCGCACGCCGATCTTGCGCCCGGCACCGTGCGGTTCGGACGCTCCGACCTGACTGACGCCAGCGTCAACCGCTCCCGAGTTGCCTTCGACCTCAACCCGGAAGAAGACAAGGCGTACTACCCCGGTGGCAACGACCATCACATGCGCGTCCTGCGAATCAGTCAGAGTGGCAAAGACATCGGCTCGATCAACTGGTTCGCCACCCACTGTGCATCCCTCACCAACGAGAACCATCTGATCTCCGGCGACAACAAGGGCGCAGCCGCCTACTTCTGGGAGCACGACGACAAGGGCGTCCGCTACCTCGACGGTACCCCCAACTTTGTGGCCGCATTCCCCCAGACCAACAGTGGCGACATGTCCCCGAACCTGTTCCTCGAACCGGGACGTGGCCCGACCGAAGACGAGTTCGAAAACGCCCGCATCATCGGGCAACGCCAGGTCGCCGCCGCTCAGATTGCCTACAACTCCGCGTCGGAAACTCTCACCGGTGGCGTCGACAGCCGAATCATGTACCTGGACATGGCAAACCAGATCGTCAGCGGAAAGTTCACCCCGGACGGACGCGAGCATCGCACTGCTCCCGCGGCAATCGGTGCCGCTATGAGCGCGGGCAGCGTCGAGGACGGACCGGCAATCCCGATCTTCCCCGAGGGCACCCGCAACCCCATGATCGACGCCCTCGGAGGCATGGATGCACCTGTCCCCCAGTGGCTTCAGGATGCACAGGCACCCAAGCTCGTCGTAGTTCCGGTCGGCCTGCTCCCACCCGGCGGCTGGGTCCCCAACGTTCTGAAGATTCAGATCCTGCGCATCGGCCAGTTCTACATCGTCGGTGGCCCAGCAGAATTCACCATCGTCTCCGGCCTGCGGGTGCGTCGAACCGTGGCCGCAGAGTTGGGTGTCCCGCTCGAAAACGTCATCTTCCAGGGCTACGCCAACTCCTACTCGAGCTACTGCACCACGCCTCAGGAATACGATTCCCAGCAGTACGAGGGCGGTTCGACGATGTTCGGCCGCTACACCCTCCCCGCCTACCAGCAGGGATACGCCGCGCTCGCAGCCTCCATGCGAGATGGCGTCGAACCGCCGCGCGGCCCCGCACCCGCTGACCTGTCCGGCTTCCAGCCCAGCTTCGGCCCCGGCGTCGACTTCGACGAGCCTTTGCCCGGAACACAATTCGGCACTGCGACCATCCAACCTACTGACAGCACCGCCGGTCAGCAGGTTGCCGTCGAATTTGTCACCGGACACCCCAAGAACGACACCCAACGCAACGGGACATTCTACGAAATCGAGCGCAACGCCGGTGGACAGTGGATTCGCGTCGCCGACGACAACGACTGGTCCACCAAGCTCCATTGGCGTCGCGTCGGCAGTAACGGTTCCGTCGCCCGCATCACTTGGGACGTACCCGCCGGAACCAAGGCAGGTACCTACCGGATCCAGCATTTCAGTGCGTCGAAGGCTCGGGGCACTGGGCAGATCACGCCTTTCAGCGGCATGACGACGGAATTCCAGATCTCCTGACTCGGGCCAGCTGAACCGTCCTTGTCCGAGCCCACCCCTCCGTTGAGCGAACGTACCTTTGGTCGCCTTAGATGCGCCGAAAGGTACGTTCGCTCAATAGAAGTGGGGTACAGACCGTACTAAACGGGCACTATCCGACCAATACCGCATCCCGATCCGGCAACTTCGGCGAACGATCCACCGACGACGCGACCAGCAGCACCAGCAGGCCGACAACCGTGACTACCGCTCCCATCCAGATCGGTGAAGTGAACCCGAATCCGGCGGCGATGGTGATACCGCCCAGCCAGGCGCCCAGTGCATTACCGACGTTGAAGGCCGCGATATTCGCGCCCGATGCCATGGTCGGCGCCTCCGACGCGTAGTTCATGATCCTCATCTGCAAGCCGGGTACCGTCGCAAAGCCGAAGGCGCCCATCAGGAACAGCGAGATGACGGTCATGATCTTGCTCTCCGCAGTAGCCGCGAACACGATCAGTACGACGGTCAGAATTGCCAGAGTCCAGACGAGTGACTTCGTCAGCGCGCGATCAGCTGCCTTGGCGCCCAGTAAGTTTCCGACGAACAATCCCGATCCGAAGAGGATGAGCAGCCACGGGACGCTGGAGGTCGCAAAACCACTTACTTCGGTGAGGGTGAAGGCGATGTAGGTAAACGCACCGAACATTCCGCCGTAACCGAGGATCGTGATGGCAATCGAGAACCAGACCTGCTTGTTGCGGAAGGCGCCCAATTCACTGCGCAGTCCACCGTTAGACGTATGTGCGGGCGTCGTCGGAACCAGTGCGGCAATTCCGATCAAGGCGATGACACCGATGACGGTGATGGCCCAGAACGTCGAGCGCCATCCGAGTTGCTGGCCGAGCAGTGTTCCGAACGGCACACCGAGAACGTTGGCGATGGTCAGACCGGCGAACATCATCGCAATGGCTCCGGCGCGCTTGTTGGGCGCGACCATGTCTGCTGCCACGACGGATCCGATTCCGAAGAACGCGCCGTGGCACAGTGCTGCGACGATGCGGCCGCCCATCATGACCTCGTACGAGGGAGCGAGTGCCGACATCAGGTTTCCGATGATGAACAGCACCATCAGCGACAGCAGCACCTTCTTGCGCTCGAAGCGTATGACTGCCGCGGTCAGCAGGATCGCACCGATCGCCACGGACAGCGCATAGCCCGAGATCAGGTAGCCGGCGACGGATTCGGTCACCTCGAAGTCACCAGCGACCTCGGGCAGGAGGCCCATGATGACAAATTCGGTGAGGCCGATCCCGAACCCGCCCATAGCGAGGGCAATGAGACCCAATGGCATCTCGATGTTCCTTTCACAGGTTTACGCGTCAGCCTGTAGCAGGCGTGTGCAGTAGTTGCAGGCGCGCGATAAATAGTTGCATGCGCTCGCTACATGCGCAAGCTGGTAACCTGAGCTCGCAGGAAACGGACAAGGAGAATCACATGGGGATCGCCGACGACGCCGTCGAAATCCGCTCGCAGGGGTGGCGCACGCTCGCCGCCCTCCACGGCGCTCTCGATACCGAACTCGAACGCGCTCTCCAGCGTGAGCACAAACTGTCCGTCGTCGAATACACCGTTCTCGACGCTTTGAGCCGCCAGGACGGTTGGCACATGCGCATGGCTCAGCTGGCTCGCGCAGCCGCGCTGAGCAGCAGCGCCACCACCCGCTTGGTCAATCGCCTTGAAGACCGCGGCCTCCTCACCCGCATTCTGTGCGCCGACGACCGCCGCGGCATCTACACCGAACTCACCCCAGCCGGCCGGGAACTGCTCGACAGCGCCCGACCGACGCATGACGCGACTCTCGAAGCCGCACTCGAAGAGGCTTGCAAGACAACGGAACTCGCTCCTTTGGTGCGCGCTCTCCATGAGCTCCCGGCGGGCAGCTAGTACCCACTCGGGGTAAGCGATCTGCTCGAGATATCCGAAACAACCTGATCCACAAAGACTCCCGCATCAACTCCTGACTTCTGATCCCACGCCGGCAACAGAACATTGACTGCAGCGTCACGCATTTCGCTGTCCCCGATCACCGCGATAGAGGGATCCCGATGGGTGCGAGCTTCACGAATTCGTCGCCCCAACGATCCGCCCGACGCAACAACAACCCGCACACCACGATCCGCGAGACGGCACCGAAGTTCTTCAGCTGCTGCCACATGCTCGTCGCAGATCGGTAGAACCGACACCTGATTGGGCGCCAACCACGGCGGCGCCCGACCTTCGAACCGTTCGATCAACAGTGCGGTCATCCGCTCCATGGAACCCAACAGCCCACGGTGAATCATGATCGGGCGCGCCTTGGATCCGTCCTCGACGGTGTACTCCAACTCGAATCGCTCAGGTTGGTTGAAGTCGAGCAGAACGGTCGAGAGAGTTTCTTCCCGGCCATGCGCGTCGAGCACCTGGACATCGATCTTGGGGCCGTAGAAGGCAGCTTCACCCTTTGCTTCGACGTAGGTGATCGACCTCTCCGCCAATGCGCGACGCAGTTGGTCCTCCGCGTCCGCCCATTGGTTGTCGCTACGCAGGTACTGACCCTCCGCCCCACGGATCGAAAGTCGATACTCGCGGTCCGAAATCCCCAGAATCGAGTAGCACCGCTCGATCGCGTCGAGTGCCACCATCACCTCCGCCTGTACCTGCGCGGGGCTACAGAAGACATGTGCGTCGTCGAGATTGATCTGCCTCACCCGACTCAGCCCGCCGAGAACCCCGGACAGTTCGCTTCGGAACATCGAACCGCGTTCGCGGACTCGAAAAGGCAACTCTCGATAACTGCGTCCCCGCGCAGCAAATATCTGCGCGTGATGCGGACAGTTGGCAGGCCTCAACAGGAACGACTCACCGCCGATCTTCATCTCCGGAAACATGTCTTCGGAAAATTTGGACCAATGGCCGGAACGCTCGTACAACTCCTTCTTCGCAAGGACTGGTGTGTAGACGCCCCGGCAACCGGACCCGGCCGCCTCCTCGGCAGCCAGCTTTTCGAGTTCAGTTCTGATGATTGCGCCGTCGGGCAGCCACAACGGCAGGCCTGCGCCGACGACGGGAGTAGTGGCAAACAGTTCCAATTCGCGTCCGAGTACACGGTGATCGAGGCTCATGGCGGATGCTCCGTTTCGGATGAACCGGGAGCCGCACGCCCAGAGCCGCACGCCCAAGAAATAACAATGCCCCGGGCGATAACTCCCGGGGCTGGAATGGGTTCGGTCAGCAGTAGCTAATCGATGCGCCGGAAGAAAACCGGCGTCGTCGTGTACTGCACAAAACTGACCATGGACGTCAGGTTACATTAACTTCGGAACCGATCCCAGACCCAATTTGTCGGCACTCTATGCTGACGCAACCGGGATGGCAGTTCTCGGGCCAGTGACACACAACTTCGGCGACCATGTCCGAACGTGAGATTCTCGGATATGAGGAGGATTGGCAACGGTGCCGGACCACTTGCTCGAACAGTTGATCACCATCCCGTTGTTCACTGGAATCATCGGGTACATCACCAATTGGTCTGGTGTGCTGATGTTGTTTGCGCCGATCAATTTCCACGGAATCAAAGTTCCGGGGCTCAAGTTCTTGTTCCCGCTGTTACCGCGCCGAGTGCAGGTGATCCCGGCAATTACCAGTGACGGTCGTTTCGGTTGGCAAGGCATTGTTCCTTCTCGCGCCGAGAAGATGGCGTCGATCGCGGTGGACAAGTCACTGGCAAAAGTCGGCAGTATCGCCGACTTCTATCGTGAACTCGATCCCGACAGCATCGCGGAACATCTGGTCACCATCTCACGGACCGAAGTCCGCGGTGTTGTCACTCGAATCATGACCGCCGAAAATCCTCAGCTCTGGCACAACCTCCCGAACCCCGTGAAGGAAGCCGTCTTCCGCAAGGTCGAAGATGACCTACCGGCCAGCGTCCGCACCATCACGGCCCGCATCGAAGAGAACATCGACGAGTTCATCGACGCCAAACTCATGGTGATCCGATACCTGTCTTCGCACCCGAAACTTCTCAACGACATCTTCCGAACCATGGGAAACAAAGAACTGCGCTTCATGCAGAACTTCGGTTTCTACTTCGGGTTCCCCATGGGCTTCGTACTGGTAGCCGTGCTCCATTTCCTACCGTTCTGGTGGGTACTGCCCGTCGGCGGTGTCATCATCGGCTACGTCGTGAACTACCTCGGCATCATGATGATCTTCGAACCCATCACGCCCAGTCGCTGGGTTCCGTGGCGGCAGGGACTCTTCCTCAAGCGTCGTACGGAAATCATTGCCGGCTATGCAAAGACACTGGCCGACCACGTTGTCACCCTCGAGAACATCGGCACCGAACTACTCGAAGGCCCCCGTTCCGACCGCACCCGGCGAATGCTCGATCAGGTACTACGAGAATCCGTCGACGACGCCGTCGGTTGGGCACGATCCGTCGTGAAAATGACTGTGGGCTCACAAAGCTACAACCGTCTTCCGAGCCTGGCGACTACTGAAGTCCTGGACCTTGTCCCCCGCGTTTTCGAAGACGCGGCATTCGCCGAAAGCCAGTCCGAGAAAATCCGGATCTTTGTCACGGTACAGATGAACAAACTGTCGCCGGAAGATTTCAGCGAGCTACTGCGATCAGCCGTCAAACAAGATGAATGGCTGCTGTTCGTGCACGGAGCCGTACTCGGCTCATTGGCCGGTTTCCTGCACCTCGCGATATTCGGAGTATGACCATGACTGAACAACACGATCATCGATTCATACTCGACGAACCCACCTACGAATGGGATACCGACATGGCATCAGAAGAGTCCGTCGAAAAGCGACTCATCCGCAGCCTTGTCGGCTTGACCGCCACCACCACACTCACGTCGCTGAAGTTGACGGGATGGGCCTTCGGCACGGCGCGAGAGGCGACCCGGCAGATCGTTCAAGCTGCGACGGAAGCCGCCGCGGAAGCTGCCCAATCCGCCAATATCCAGCCGCGTCCCACCGGCGAAACACCTTCCCGATCCGAGAACCTGCGATCCGCGATGATGGCGCGACCTTCTCGCAAGCAAAGCGCCGAATCGGCCCTCGCTGCCCTGCGCCTGCGCGGCGACAACCTGCTCGACCGCTCCGCAGACGTCACAGAGAGCGACGATCTCCACCCGGCCTACGACCGGATCCTCGACGAAACAGCACCCGACGAAGCGCGAATCCTGAGGTTGCTCGCCATCTCCGGTGCGCAACCGAGCGTCGATGTGCGCACTGCTCGGCCCTTTGGCGTGGGATCGGAAATGATCGAAGAGGGATTGTCGATGATCGGCGAACTGGCCGGCTGCCGGCACCTTGATCGCACCAATGCTTATCTCAACAACCTGCATCGGCTGGGGCTGGTGTCATTCTCCCGCGAACCTGTCGAAGCCAATCGGTATCAGGTGGTCGAGGTGCAACCTTCAGTGCTCGACGCCGTCCGCCGCGCTGGGCGTTCCAACAAGATCGTGCGTCGCAGCATCGTGCTGACGCCCTTCGGTGAGGACTTCTGCCACACCTGCTTCTCGTTGCCGAACGCCCAACCGAGCGTATAGACAGCACTGCGCGCCTCGTCGAACCACGAGGCGCGCAGTGAGCAAAAGCTGCTACAGCCAGGTATCTTCCGTGATCGTGGTCAGGAACGCTTCCAGATCGTCCCGCCACGGCGCCGGCACGGTCTTGTCCGGCTCGATACCCGTGTACTGCCCGCGGTAGAACAGCAGCGGGCGTTCGGATTTGATCTCACTCATCGACGAGACACGACCGAAGACGACGTAGTGATCGCCGCCGTCGTGGACGGTCTCGACAGTGCAATCGATGTGTGCCAGTGAGTTGTCGATGATCGGCGAACCCAAAGGTGAAGGTGTCCAGTCGATACCGGCAAACTTGTCCGGCTCACGCGAACCGAAACGCGCACACACGGACTGCTGTTCTTCGGCCAACACGTTGACAGCGAACTTGCCGGTCCTCTCGATTGCCGCCCAGGACCGAGAACCCTTGGTGGGACAGAACAACACCAGGGGTGGATCGAGGGAGAGCGCGGCAAAAGACTGGCAGGCAAAGCCCACGGGCTCACCGTCATCGACTGTCGTGATGATGGTGACGCCAGTGCAGAACTGACCCAGAACTGTGCGGAACTGCCGTGGGTCGAGCGCGGGCGTACTCACGGCTTCAGTCCGACGGTGAAGTCGTGACCCCACAGACTTACTGCCGTACTTTCGCGCGCGATCCAGCTTTCGTCTTCGACTTCGAGTCCCTCACAGCCGAATTCGATGTCGAATCCGCCCGGAGTCTTCATATAGAAGGACAGCATTTCGTCGTTGACGTGGCGCCCGAGAGTTGCGGACATCTTGACGTTCTTGCGCAGTGCGCGGTCCAGGCACAGCCCGACGTCGTCGGAGTTCTCCACCTCGAGCATCAGGTGCACGATGCCCGTCGGGTTGGGGAACGGCAGGAACGCGAGGCTGTGATGGCGCGGGTTGCAACCGAGGAACCGGAGCCAGGCCGGGTCTCCGTCTGCGGGCCGGCCGACCATCTGCGGTGGCAGACGCATCGAGTCCCGCAACGTGAATCCGAGGACGTCGCGGTAGAACCGCAGCGAAGCATCATCGTCATCTGTGGTGAGTACGACGTGGCCGAGGCCCTGCTCACCCGTCACGAACTTGTGGCCGTACGGGCTCACGATGCGTCGATGTTCAAGCGCGACACCGTGGAACACTTCGAGGGAGTTACCCGAGGTGTCCTCGAACGCGATCAGTTCGACGACGCGCCGATCCTTCAACTGCTCCGCAGTGCCCTCTTTGAAGGGAACACCGGCAGCGGACAAACGATCACGAATGTCTTGCAACTCCGCTGCATTCGCGGTCTCCCAACCCGAGACGAGAAGCCGATCCGTCTCGTTCGGAACTATGACAAGACGCGCCGGAAAATCGTCCATCCGCAGGTACAGCGAATTCGCGTCGACGCCCTTGCCCTCGTTCATGCCGAGGATCTTGAGGCCGTAATCACGCCACGCGGCCATGTCGGTGGCCCCGATGCGCATGTATGCCAGGGAACGAATACCCATCACTTACCTCCGTCGAGCAAGAAATCGGTTGCGAGCCGGTTGAATTCGTCGAACTTTTCGAGCTGCGCCCAGTGTCCGCAGCCGCCGAAGACGTGAAGCTGCGCACGCGGAATCATCTTGAGTGCGACCAGCGCACCGTCGAGCGGGTTGACGCGATCTTCGCGGCCCCAGATCAGGAGCACCCGCTGACGGAGCTTGTATGCCTCACGCCAGAGCATGCCGAGTTCGAAGTCGCTGCTGGAGAAGGACTTACCCATTGCCTTGGCTGCGGCAAGTGACTCCGGTGTGCTGGCTGCAGCAAACCGCTCGTCGACGAGTTCCGGCGTAATGAGCTTCTGATCGAAAACCATGATGCGCAGAAACGATTCGAGGTTTTCGCGCGTCGGCTGGTAGCTGAACTTTCCGAGGTTCTTGACACCCTCGGTCGGGTCCGGTGCAAAGAGGTTGACGCTGAGTCCGCCGGGGCCCATGAGGACAAGCCGTCCGGCGCGATCCGGGTAGTCGAGCGCAAAGCGGACCGCAGCGCCACCACCGAGCGAATTACCCAGTAGGTCTACGCGTCCCGTGATCTCGAGAGTGTCCAAGAGATCGTTGAGCGCCGACGCGCTGTGCGCGAAGTACTGCGGATGCTCGGTCGGCTTGTCTGACTGACCGTAGCCGGGCTGATCAACCGCGATGACGTGAAAGTTCTTCGCCAACACCGGAATGTTGCGTGCGAAGTTCGACCACGACGATGCGCCGGGTCCGCCGCCGTGCAGCAGCACGATGGTTTGGTCGTTGCCGACGCCGGCTTCGTGGAAGTGCAGTTTCAGATCGGGGCGTACCTGCGCGAAACGCGAGGTGGACTCGTAGGTGAGTGATTCTTCGGTGGTGGTCACTGCGTCTCCCTTAGACCATCGTGTCGGTGATCGGAAGGCCGAACTCGCCTGTGCCGAACATGACGTAAGCACGCTCGGGGTCGTTGGCTGCATGAACACGGCCTGCGTGAGCGTCACGCCAGAAGCGCTGGATCGGCGTGCCGTTCTGCAGTGCTGTGGCACCGGAGTTCTCGAAGAGCTTGTCAATCGCGGAAATCGCACGACCGGTAGCACGCACCTGGTCGCGGCGGGCGCGCAGACGCAGTTCCATCGGAACCGCTTCGCCCGCAAGGATCAACGCATACTCGTCGGCGACGTTGCCGGAGAGCTGACGCCAGGCTGCATCGATGTCACTGGAAGCTTCGGCGATACGAACCTTCGCGAACGGATCGTCCTTGGACTTCTCGCCGGCAAAGGCTGCACGGACGCGCTTGCCCTGATGTTCGACATGAGCTTCGTAAGCACCGTAAGCCATTCCGACGATGGGCGCGGAAATCGTGGTGGGGTGAACGGTTCCCCACGGCATCTTGTACACGGGAGCCGTATTGTTCTCCAGGCCCGGAGCTGTCAGTTCACTCATGGCACGGAAGCTGAGAACGCGGTGCGACGGGACAAAAGCGTCCTTGACCACAACGGTATTGGAGCCGGTTCCGCGCAGGCCGACTACGTTCCAGACGTCGTCGATCTGGTAGTCCTCGCGGGGAATCAGGTAGCTCACGAAGTCGACAGGTCGGCCGTCTTTGATGACCGGTCCGCCCAGTACGACCCAACTGGCGTGGTCGCAGCCCGAAGACCAGGCCCACGCGCCGTTGACCTTGTAGCCGCCCTCGACTACTTCGCCCATTCCCATCGGTGCATAGGAGGACGAGATGCGAACGTCAGAGTCGTTGCCCCACACGTCTTCCTGTGCCTGCTGCGGGAAGAGTGCCAGGTGCCAATTGTGTACACCGATGATCGAGGAGACCCATCCGGTCGATCCACAGGCACTGGCAATCTTCTTCACTGCCGAATAGAACAGCACGGGGTCGGCTTCGTATCCGCCCCACTGCTTCGGCTGGAGGAGGCGGAAGAAACCGCTCTCCTGCAGAGCCTTGATGGACTCGTCGGGAATACGACGAAGATCCTCTGTCTCCTGTGCTCGCTCACGCAGTGCCGGCAGCAGTGCGTCGAGCCTCTGCATCACCTCGTGGCTGTCATGGTTACCCACTTCGACGCTCCCGTCTCTATCGATCGGATGATTCACTTACACTTGAGACTAGAACACGTTCTCATTTCTGTCGAGACATCGACAAAGGTCTCATTTGCGGCCGCAATGCTGTAACAAGTGCTCGCAAAATCTAGCGAAACTGGCGTTCGTTCTATAACGTGTTCTACTAACAGCGAGAAGGGATGTGACGTCACAATGGCGCAAATTCGCGAGATCGACGTGGGAACGGTACAGACCCGTTTCGCCCGCGGGTGGCATTGCCTGGGTCTTCTGAAGACCTTCAAAGACGGCAAACCGCACGCGATCGAGGCTTTCGGTACCAAGCTCGTAGTGTTCGCAGACACCAAGGGCGACATCAAGGTCCTTGATGGTTACTGCCGCCACATGGGCGGTGACCTCACACAAGGCGAGGTCAAGGGCGATTCCATCGCTTGCCCGTTCCACGACTGGCGCTGGGGCGGCAACGGAAAGTGCACCGGGATCCCCTACGCACGTCGCGTTCCCCCGCTCGCTCGCACGCGCGCTTGGCACACCCTCGAGCAGAACGCTCAGCTCTTCGTCTGGAACGACCCCGAGGGCAATCCCCCGCCCGAGGACATCGTCATCCCGCGTATCGAAGGCGCTTACAGCGACGAGTGGACCGACTGGACCTGGAACTCCATGGTCATCGAAGGTTCCAACTGCCGCGAGATCATCGACAACGTCGTGGACATGGCGCACTTCTACTACATCCACTACGCCTTCCCGACGTTCTTCAAGAACGTCTTCGAAGGGGAGGTCGCCACTCAGTACCTCAACACCACGGGACGCCCCGATATCGGAATGGCGTCGCAGTACGGCGGAGATACGCTGCTTCGCTCCGAGGCCGCATATTACGGACCGTCGTACATGGTCAACCCCCTGTGGAACAGCTACAGCGGGTTCGAGGTCGAGAGCGTCCTCATCAACTGCCACTACCCGATCAGCCCGGACTCCTTCGTGCTGCAGTGGGGCGTGACCGTCAAGAAGCCCACGGGCCTCACGGACGAAGTTTCCAACAAGCTGGCTGCCAAGTTCACCGAAGGCATCAGTGAAGGTTTCCTCCAGGACGTCGCGATCTGGAAGAACAAGACCAAGATCGAAAACCCACTGCTGTGCGAAGAAGACGGCCCGGTTTACCAGCTGCGACGCTGGTACGAGCAGTTTTATGTCGACAAGGCCGACGTCACCGAGAAGATGACGCAGCGCTTCGAGTTCGAGGTGGACACCACCAAGGCCAACGAAGCCTGGCACGCCGAGGTCGAAGAAAACCTCGCCAGCCAGAAGGCAGAGAAGGAAGCCGCCGAAGCTGCGGCAAAGAACGAAGCCGAGGTTTAATCGTGAGCGCCTCGATTCGTGACCACCGTTGGGCCAAGGCTCCGGACTTTGCCGGGCAGCCGGCACGGCTCGAGGCAATCGCAGCCCAGACCGTCGAAGACAAACACGAATACCTGGATTCAGGTTTGCAGGAAGTTGACTGCAAAGCTTGTGGCGCTTGTGTATTGGTTCGCAAGAACACGTACAAGCACACCAGCATTCAGTGGACCTCCGATCCCGCACTGCGGTGCCACACGTTCAAGGACGCCATCGCGTCGGGGCAGACTTCGGCACTCAAGGACGGTTGCCCGAAACTCCACGACAGCATCGCCGACGCCGTCGTGGACGGCACAATTTCGGTGCGTGATCCGGAATCCAGCTGACCACAACTACGACGAGTGAGGGCCGACCCAATCGGGTCGGCCCTCACTCGTTGTCAGTCGTCAGAGTTAGAATTTTTGTGGCAGTTACCTTCAATTGAAGGAGACAGTCATGAATGACCCGATCATGAATGACGCAGTCTCAGCGAATACCTCAAAAATCACAGTCACAACAGATCTCGGTCCTCGGCGCTGGTGGGCCCTTGGCGCCGTGAGCCTCGCAGTCCTTGCTGTCGGCCTCGACGGAACGATCCTGAGCGTCGCCCTCCCGACGCTCGCCGACAGCCTCCATGCCTCCGAGGCCGACCTACAGTGGTTTTCGTCGGCCTATTTCCTCGTACTCGCAGCGGCCATGCTCCCCGCTGGACTTCTCGGCGACCGCTACGGTCGCAAGAAGCTGATGCTCATCGCATTGTGACTCTTTGCAGTCGGTTCGATCGCTTCCGCATATTCGACGTCGCCAACCGATTTCCTCGTCGCTCGAGCGATTCTGGGACTAGCCGGCGCCGGGGTGATCGTGATGGCGATTTCCGCACTCACCGTGCTCTTCAGCAAAGTGGAACGACCGAAAGCCGTCGGCGTCTGGACCGCCGCCAACTTCGTCGCACTTCCACTCGGGCCCATTTCGGGAGGCTGGCTCCTTACCAATTACTGGTGGGTTGGGTGTTCCTGCTCAACGTGCCGGTAGTACTGATCGGAATTATTGCGGTCACGGCATTGGTGCCGGAATCGCTTGCAGCGCAACGCCCGGGCCTCGATCCGATCGGCATGGCCTCGTCGTCGGCAGGCTTGGTGGCGGTGACCTACGGCTTGATCACAGCCGGACAGGACGGCTGGACCAACGTCGATGCATTGCTCTTCATGGCCGCCGGAATCCTGGTGCTGGTGGAATTCTTCCAGTGGGAACGACGGCTGAGTCGTCGGCCCGACGGGCAACCGCTACTGGACCTGACGTTGTTCCAATCGGCATCGTTCATGTGGGGCGTGATCATAGCTGCCGTTGCAGTGCTTGCGATGATCGGCGGTCTGTTCACCATGCCGCAGTACTTCCAGGGGGTACTCGGGACCGACGCGATGGGATCCGGGATTCGACTACTGCCTTTGATCGCCGGTCTTGTGGTGGGCGCGGTTCCTGCAGATCGCCTCGCCGGCCGACTGGGCGCCAAAGTTACCGTTGCGCTCGGGTTTACCTTGCTTGCGGTAGGTTTCGCTTTCGGATCCTTCACGAGAGTCGCCTCGAGCGGCGCGTTTGTTGCTGGATGGATGGCGATTGTCGGGCTCGGGATGGGCCTGGCCATGGCGACCTCGGCCGCTGCTGCCCTCACCGAACTGTCCGAGGAACGCAGCGGTGTCGGTTCTGCGGTCCTACAGGCTGTCAACAAAGTGGGAGGCCCCTTCGGCACCGCAATCCTCGGTGCGGTTCTCACGTCCGGATACTTGTCTCGCATCGATGTCAGCGCGCTGCCACCCGACGCGGCGACGGTGGTGCGCGAAAGCATTTTTGGCGATGTAGCCGTTTCGGAACGGAGCGGTTCGGCGTCACTTCTCGAGTCCGTTCGAACCGCGTTTGTCCACGGCATGGACACCTCACTCCTCGCGGCTACCGGTATCGCGGTGGTCGGGTTCGTTCTGGCCCTACTTTTCCTGCCGCAGGGCAACACTCATGCCGAAACACGATGAACTGCGGCCTGTCGGTCTCCGCGAGCGCAAGAAGGCCCGCACCCGAGCCACTATCCAAGCGCAAGCCCTCCGGTTGTTTCAAGAGCGAGGTTACGACGCGACAACCGTGCAACAGATCATCGATGCGTGCGAAATCTCGGAGAGCACGTTCTTCCGCTACTTCCCCACCAAAGCTGACGTGGTGCTCTCCGACGACTTCGATCCCCTGATCGTCGAGGCCTTCCTCACACAGCCTCCGGAGCTCACCTCGATTCAGGCGCTCCGGGCAGCCACTGCGGGAGACTACGAGCCCTGATGTTCAGCCTAGCGAGCGCACGCGGAACTCCCGCCGCGACGAACGCCTACTGGTCCAAGGTTTTCAATCGTCGATAAGGGAATCGAACATCAGGCGAATCTCCGGAGTGAGCTTCATGAGTTCCACGTATCCGCCCAAGGCGCCGCCATCCACGTACGCGAATTCCATACCGGCGCGACCCTGTTGCAGGATCGGCATCCCACGCCGGCCGGCTTCGGCGAGAGTCTCCTCGTAATCGTCTGGCACCCACGCCACGTGGTGGACACCCACTCCGCGCTTCTCGAGGAACTCGGTATAGAGGTTTTGTCCCGAAACCGGCTGGATCAGCTCAATCTGCTGAGTTCCGACATAGCCCAGTGACACGTGGATGGTGTACTCCGCCGGCTTACCGCGGTACGTGGTGGTCTCGGGGCCGAATGTGATGTCGGGCAAGCGCAGCCAGCGCCGAACTCCCCATTTCTCGGTGAAGTCCCGCTCGGCAGCGGCGATGTCCTCCACCACCCAGCAGATCTGGAAGATCGGTCCCGAGACCAGCGGTGTCATGCCATTTTTCCGTTGTCTACCGAGTACACAGCACCGTGGATCGCGGACGCGTCGTCGGAGGCGATGAACGCCACCATTTTCGCGACGTCTTCTGCTTCCATGAGTCCGCGAGGCGAGGCGACCTTCATCACGAGGTCGAAGTCGACGCCGTCCGGAAAGGTAAATCCGGTGACCTGCGGGGTCATCATGCCGCCGGGGCAGATGGCGTTGACGCGCAAGGTCTTTCCGGTGAACTCCATCGCCATCGCTCGGGTGAGCCCGATCAAACCGTGCTTGGCAGAGCAGTATCCGGCCGAGTAGGCCTGCCCTTCGAGCCCGGCGATCGAGGACACGTTGACAATGTTGCCACCGCGCTCGAGCAGATGCGGAAGCGCTGCGCGAGAGAGGAAGAACGGTCCGTTGAGGTTTACGGCGAGGTCATGTGCCCACTCGTCATCGGCAATCTCAGCCGTGTGGCGGAGCGTGTGCGAACCGGCCACGTTGACCAGGATATCGATACCGCCGAGAGTGTCGACACACTTCTGAACCGCCGCAGCACATTGCGCGGAATCAGAAACATCGGAAGCCGAATACCTCTGCTCGCCAACAGCACCCGCCACATCGATCATCGATTGCCGAAGCTGCTCTTCGCCGCGGGCAACGCCGAAAACCTGTGCGCCCCGTCGGGTCAGAATTTCGGATACGGCGCGCCCCAAGCCCGAAGACGCGCCGGTCACCAATGCAATTTTTCCGTCTAATACGTCAGTCACACACCGAGCTTACGACGCCAGCGCCGCTTTGCGTGGCTTTCAGGCCTTCCGGGCGTCGGAAAAAAATGGACGCGTGCAGTCCGGCCCGGCGGCCCGAGAATACACAGTCAGCGAGCGACAATCCGCTCACGTACGAGTTGGAACAAATTCCGACAGCACTACGTCCGGCGGCATACAGGCCGGGAATGCCATGCCCGTCTTCATTTTTCACAGCACCGGTGGTCTCGTCGACAACCAGACCGCCGAGGGTCAACATCGGGCACGGATTCATCATGTTCGGCTTGACCGAGACGTCATACATCGTGAACGGCGCCGTCAGTACCGGCCGCACGAAGTCGGATGGTTTGCCCATCGGATCAGGTTGCCCGCTTGCGGCAGCAGCATTGTGGGCGTCGACGGTGGTCTGGAGTCCGGCCGCGTCGATCCCAGCCTTCCGCGCCACCTCGGCAATAGTGTTGCCGTGTACTGCGGTTCGCATCATTCCCATAGTCTGGACTCGCTGAAACCACATGGATTGATCGGGGATTTGCGCCTTCGCTTCACGAACCAGACCGGAATCGGCAAGCAGCCAGCCGATTCCACTGCTCTTCTCGACCATTGCTTGACCGAGAGCCGCGCCGTAACGAGATTCGTCGACCATACGGCTACCGGATTGTCCGACGAGTATCGAGCCGAGAAATGCGCTGGGCGGCACGATGAATCGCCAGGCCGAAACATTGCCGAGTTTGTCGGTGGCACCGCCGGCATCGATGCCGAGCTGAATTCCCTTGCCGTCATCGCCGGAAGTGCCGAGCGGAATTCCGCCCTTGTACGCGGGAGCATGCGTGCGCATCATGTCGCGGTTGGACACGAATCCGCCGGCAGTGAGAATCACGCCGCCACGGGCCTGGATGCGAATCTTCTTGGCGTACTTCTTCTCTATCTTCCGGATACGGGCGTCGAGAATCGTGCGCAGCTGCGGAGCGTAGACGCCCGGCTTGGACGACAAAGATCCGAGTACGGCGTGACGCCGGCGAACACTCGCCGGTGCGTCCCGAAGCGTCAGTGCCAGTGCGCCGATCACCCGCCCGTCCTCGATGATCAACTGATCGGCGCGGGTTTGGCCGAGCAACTGCACGCCCTTTGCCACAGCTGATTCGGCCATCGGACTGTAGAGCATCTTGCCTGAGGTTCCTCGACCCTTGGCTCGATGGCCGCGAGGCGCAGGTTTGGCCGCGTCACGGAATCCGCCGGCAGACTCGCTACCCGAGTAGTACAGGTAGTGCTTGTTACTCGGGTAGGAGGTCTTGTACGGGCAGAGCGATGCTTCGAACGGGACACCGTGACCGGTGAGCCAGTCGACCATCGCGGGGCTTTCATCGACAAAACGTCGCAGAGTCTCGGGCGTAACCGCGTCGCCGACCTCGCGTTCGAGATACGCGAGCATGGCCTCCGGAGTGTCGTCGACGCCGGCGTCTTTCTGAACCGACGTTCCGCCACCCGCGTAGACGATGCCGCCGGAAATGGTGCTGGCGCCACCTCCCAACGCCCGGTCGATCGCCATCACCGACGAACCTGCCGCCACTGCTTCGAGTGCCGCGCTGGCGCCGGCCACCCCGAACCCGACCACGAGGACATCAACCGAAGTATCCCAGGTCACACCGCACCATCCTCAATTTCACTGCAACGTGTTTCTTTATCACTGACAACGTTCGGAAATACTTCCTGGCAGAAAGCATGGACTGACACCCCTATCATTCTATAACGTGTTCTACATGAGCAAGCAGGAATACGACATCGTCGTCGTCGGCAGTGGTGCAGCAGGTATGACAGCGGCCTTGACCGCGGCCCATCAGGGTTTGAGTGTGGTCATCGTGGAGAAGGCCGCCCATTACGGCGGATCCACTGCCCGATCAGGCGGTGGCGTCTGGATCCCCAACAACGAAGCACTTCAGGCCGCAGGGGTGAGCGACACACCAGAGGCCGCGCGTTCGTACCTGCACAGCATCATCGGTGACGTCGTCGCCCCCGAGCGGATCGACACCTATCTCGACCGCGGACCGGAAATGCTGTCCTTCGTCCTGAAGAACAGCCCCCTCGAACTGCAGTGGGTTCCCGGATACTCCGACTACTACCCCGAAGCCCCCGGCGGACGCGTCGGCGGACGCAGCGTCGAGCCCACCCCGTTCGACGGCAACAAGTTGGGCGCCGACCGCAAGAACCTCGAACCCGACTACGTCAAGGCACCCAAGAACTTCGTCATCACCCAAGCCGACTACAAGTGGCTCAACCTGCTGATGCGCAACCCGCGCGGACCGCTGCGCGCAATGAAGGTCGGCATGCGATTCCTCGCAGCCAAGGCAACCCGCAAAGACCTCCTCGTTCGCGGCCAGGCTCTTGTCGCCGGCATTCGACTCGGCCTTCAGTCGGCTGGTGTCCCCATCCTGCTGAACACACCGCTCACCTCGCTGTACACCGAAGACGGCGCAGTTCGCGGCGTCAACGTCCTGATCGACGGCGAAGAGCAGGTCATCCACGCTCGCCACGGCGTCGTCCTCGGCTCGGGCGGGTTCGAGCACAACAAGGAAATGCGCGAGAAGTACCAGCGCGGCCCCATCGGCACCGAATGGACCGTCGGCGCAAAGGCAAACACCGGCGATGGCATCGCGGCAGGCCAGAAACTGGGCGCTGCAGTCGATTTCATGGACGACGCTTGGTGGGGTCCGTCGATCCCGCTGACGGGCGGACCGTGGTTCGCTTTGTCCGAGCGCACGCTCCCCGGTTCGATGATGGTCAACACGTCCGGCAAGCGTTTCGGCAACGAAGCGGCACCGTACGTAGAGGCAACGCATGCGATGTACGGCGGAGAATTCGGCCAGGGTGAAGGCCCGGGCGAGAACATCCCGACGTGGATGATCCTCGATCAGCGTTACCGCAACCGCTACACGTTCGCCGGCATCACGCCGCGCTCGCCCTTCCCCAGTCGCTGGCTCAAGGCCGGCGTCGTCGTGAAGGCTGGAACAATCGCCGAATTGGCCGAGAAGACAGGGCTTCCCGTGTCCGCTCTGACCGAGACGGTGGAGCGGTTCAACGGCTTCGCGCGCAGCGGAAAGGACGAAGATTTCGGTCGCGGCGACAGCGGTTACGACGCGTACTACGGCGATCCGCGACTGAAGAACCCCAGCCTCGGCGAGATCAGCAAGGCGCCGTTCTACGCCATCAAGATGGTTCCGGGAGACCTCGGAACCAAGGGCGGAATCTGCACCGACGTCAACGGTCGCGCACTTCGCGAAGACGGCAGTGTCATCGACGGCCTCTACGCCGCGGGCAATGCCAGCGCACCCGTCATGGGCCATACCTATGCCGGTCCGGGCGCAACCATCGGTCCCGCAATGACTTTCGGCTACCTTGCCGTTCTCGACATTGCCGATCGCATGAAGAAGGCCAAGGCCAGCACCGCAGACGCTGGAGTCGACAATGCCAATTGATCCCAGCATCGCTCTGGGCGCAGAGCTTGCGCCACAAGAATTTTCATGGACGCCGTCGGACGTGCAGCATTACCATCTGGCGCTCGGCGCCGGAGCGCGCCCGCTCGACACGAACGAATTGCGCTACCTCGACGACACCAAGCCGCAGGTGCTGCCGACCTTCGCGACAGTCGCAGCCAATTTCCACGCCACCGAAGCTCCCAAGGTTTCGTTCCCCGGCATCGAAATAGATCTGGCCAAAGTCGTTCACGGAAGCCAGGAAGTCACTGTCTACCAACCGATCCCGGCTAGTGGGAGTGGACAAACCACAACCCGAATTTCCGAGATATGGGACAAGGGCAAGGCTGCAGTCATCGTCCAGGAGTCGGTGACCGTCGACGCCGAAGGCAGTCCGCTGTGGACTGCACGCTCGTCCATCTTCGCTCGCGGAGAAGGCGGATTCGGCGGCGAACGTGGTCCCTCAGAGTCGGTTTCGTTGCCTGATCGCGAGCCGGACGCCGAGATTCTGCTGCCGGTTCTCCCCCAGCAGGCTCTGCTGTACCGGATGTGCGGTGATCGAAATCCGCTGCACTCGGATCCTCAATTCGCTTCCGCAGCAGGATTTCCGGCACCAATCCTGCACGGATTGTGCACGTACGGAATGGTCTGCAAGGCCGCAGTAGATACCATGTTTGACGGCGACAGTTCGCAGGTAGCCGGATTTCGCGCCCGGTTTGCCGGTGTAGTATTTCCGGGCGAGAACTTGAGTATCCGAATTTGGAAAAACCAAGGGCAACTCTTGATCTCTGCGTTTGCTGCGGAGCGCGAAACTCCCGCCCTGGCCGATGTAGTTCTCACCCTTGCCTGATATCCACCTGTCGAACTCGCTGTAGTTCTCAACCCCTGATGGAGTAGCCCGAACATGACTGCCCAAAACGAAACAACCCGACTGACCCGCCGCGGATTCATCGCCGCAGCCGCCGGAGCCAGCGCCCTCGCCGCCACCACCCTCACCGGCACCTGGACCCCCGCCTACGCCATCCCCGCCGGAAGCAGCGGCAGCAGCGGCAGCAGCGGATCCGCCGGCCCCGTCCCCACACTCCCCACACCCCCCGCATTCCCCGAAGGCATCGCCCTCTACCAACAGGCCTACCAAAACTGGTCCAAAGAAATCATGCTCGACACCATCTGGACCTGCGCCCCCAAAACCCCCGACGACGCAGTCCGCCTCGCCAACTGGGGCCACACCAACGGCTACACCATCCGCCCCCGCGGAGCCATGCACGGCTGGACCCCCCTCACCATCGTCAACGACGCCCCCCGCGACAAAGTCATTTTGGCCGACACCATGGTCCACCTGAACTGGGTCAACGTCGACGCCACCGGACCCATCTCCACCGTCACCGCCGGACCCGGCGCCACCCTCGACGCCATCACCACCGCCCTCCAAGACGAAAACCTCGGCTTCGCGAACCTCCCCGCCCCCGGAGTCCTCTCCATCGCCGGCGCCCTCGCCGTCGACGCCCACGGCGCAGCCCTCCCCGCACAAGGCGAAGCCCACGTCCCCGGACAAACCTTCGGCTCCCTCTCCAACCTCGTCACCTCCCTGACCGCAGTCGTCTGGACCGGCACCGAATACGCCCTCAAAACCTACAACCGCGCCGACACCGCCATCCGCCCACTGCTGACCAACCTCGGCCGCACCTTCCTCACCTCCGTCACCCTCCAAGCCGCACCGAACT
>NZ_JASHKR010000123.1 GCF_030056815.1 Rhodococcus sp. IEGM 1379 | reverse complement strand
CAAGGACAGCCCGGAGGGCCGGGCTGCCATCGTCGCCGGCGCACGCGAGTCCGTGAATCGGCGCGAACAACTTCTGGTCCTGCATGTCGTCGACGACATCAATCTCGCCGAAGCCGACGAAGACAGCGCGGCTCTGCGCGGAGAGATCCAATCAGCGCTCGACGCCGGAGGATTCTCCGAGACACCGTGGGAACTACACACGACGGAGCATGACGGTGACCCGGTCACTGCGTTGGTCCAGCTGACCGAGTCCACGGGTGCGGGGCTCTTGATCGTCGGAACGCGTCGCATGTCACCCATTGGCAAGTTTCTCTTGGAACGGCCGCTCCAGCGCCTTCTCCTCGAAGTCGAGGTACCGATTCTCGTCGTCAAGGATCCCCTACCCGAAGAGTGAGCTCCATCACATCGGATCGGAGTTCTCGTTTGTAGGCTGATGCCATGCCTGAACCTGAGCTCGACATCATCGTCTACGGAGCGAGCGGCTTCGTCGGAAAACTCCTGGCCGAGTATCTGGTGAAAAATGCGCCGGCCGGAATCAAGATCGGTCTCGGTGGTCGCTCGCTCGAAAAGCTGGCTGCAGTCCGGGCGAGGCTCGGCGACGCTGCTGCTGAACTCCCTCTGGTCCTTGCCGACGCCGACGACCCGACCGCACTGAAGGTTCTTGCGATGCGAACCCGCGTCGTTGCCACGACCGTTGGTCCGTACGCAAAGTACGGACACGCGCTGGCTCAGGCCTGCGCTGCTGCCGGCACCGACTACGTCGATCTCACCGGCGAAGTCCTCTTCCATCGGGACAGCATCGACGCCAATCACGACCTTGCGGTGTCCACCGGCGCACGCATCGTCCACTCCTGTGGATTCGATTCCATCCCTTCGGATCTCGGCGTTCACGTCCTGCACAAGTTGGTTCAAGCCGATCATGCCGGCGAGATGACCGACACCACGTTGGTCGTAACCTCACTGCGGGGCGGCATCAGCGGCGGCACCATCGATTCACTCCGCAATCAGATCGACGAGTCGAAAGACGATGCGCGCCTGAGGAAATTGGCCGCGTCGCCGTACTCGCTGAGCCCTGACCGTGAGCGCGAACCGGATCTCGGTCGCCAGAGCGACGTGACGGTCGTCGACGGCCGGAAGATCAGCCCTTCCTTGAAAGGATGGAAGGCGCCGTTCTTCATGGCGTCCTACAACACCCGCGTCGTCCGGCGGAGTAACGCACTGCGGGACTGGGCCTACGGCAAGAAATTCAAGTACAGCGAGGTGATGAGCGTCGGATCATCCGTTATCTCACCAGTGGTTGCCGGCGGCGTTGCTGTCGGACTCGGCGCTCTGATTGCCGGGCTGGCACTTCCCCCGACGCGATTCCTCCTCGACAAAGTACTCCCCGCGCCCGGTGAAGGTCCGAGCGAGGACGCGCAGAAGAAGGGGCATTTCACGCTCGACGTCTTCACAGTCACCACCACCGGAGCCCGGTACCGATCACGCGTCCGGGCGCAAGGCGACCCCGGATACAGTGCAACGGCAGTGATGCTCGGCGAATCAGCGTTGAGCTTGGCAGTCGACAGTGCTGAATTACCCGCCGGCACATCACTACCCGACGCCGCCGGCGTTCTGACCCCTGCCACAGCGTTGGGCGATGTCCTGGTCGAGCGTCTGCGCAGCGCAGGTTTCGAAATATCGGCCAAGAAACTCTGACCGGGCAGCTTCGATGTCGGCTTCCTCAGCGAGTCGGGATATAGTTCTGGGCAGTGATGCTCGGCGAATCAGTGCCGAGCACTGCTGCCAACAACACAGAATTGCCCCGAAAACGCAGCATTACCCAACGCTGCGGACGTCCTCACCCCGGCCACAGCCGGGGAGAAGTCCTGGTCGAACGTCTGTGTCGTGCAGATTTCGAGGTCTCCGCGGGCCGAGTGTGATGAATCCATCGAGGCTCTGTCCCCCCGCGAGATACTCACGAGTAACATTGATTGCGGTTCATGGCACCCGTCGCGGTGCTCCGATTTCGGAAAAGTGAGGCTATTCATGACTGAGCGCGTTCAGGTCGGCAGTCTGCAGGTTGCGAAGGTTCTCTACGACTTCGTTGTCGAAGAGGCACTTCCCGGCACCGGTGTAGACGCCGAAACGTTCTGGGCCGGCGCTGACAAGGTCATCACCGAGCTCGCCCCGAAAAACCGCGTGTTGCTTGCCAAGCGTGACGATCTGCAGGCACAGATCGATCAGTGGCACCGCGACCACTCCGGCGCTCCCCTCGACGCCGCCGCCTACAAGGCTTTCCTGCAGGAAATCGGCTACCTTCTGCCGACGCCGGCCCCGTTCTCGGTCACCACAGCAAATGTGGATACCGAAATCACGTCGACGGCCGGCCCGCAGTTGGTCGTCCCGATTCTCAACGCACGCTTCGCACTCAACGCATCCAACGCCCGTTGGGGCTCGTTGTACGACGCGTTGTACGGCACCAATGCCATCTCCGAGGAGAACGGTGCCGAAAAGGGTTCGGGCTACAACAAGGTTCGCGGCGACAAAGTCATCGCGTGGGCACGTGAATTCCTCGACGCCGCAGCACCTCTCGTGTCGGGATCGCACGCCGATTCCACGACGTACGCTCTCGACGGCAGCGACCTCAAGGTCACGCTCGCCGACGGCACCGTCACGACACTGGCTCAGCCGGAGAAGCTTGTCGGCTACCTCGGTGAGAAGGACGCGCCCACCAGCATCTTGCTGCGTAACAACGGATTGCACGCCGAGATCCAGATCGACGCTGCGTCCCCGATCGGCAGCACGGACGCAGCCGGCGTCAAGGACGTCGTACTCGAGTCTGCTGTCACCACGATCATGGACTTCGAAGATTCGGTCGCTGCTGTCGACGCCGACGACAAGGTTGTCGGCTACCGCAACTGGTTGGGCCTCAACCGTGGCGATCTCTCCGAGGAGATCAAGAAGGGCGCCAAGTCCTTCACCCGCACCCTCAACGGTGACCGCAAGTACACGGCCGTCGACGGTAGCGAACTCAGCCTGCACGGCCGTTCACTCCTGTTCGTCCGCAACGTCGGACACCTCATGACCAACCCCGCGATCCTCGACGCCGAGGGCAACGAGGTTCCCGAGGGCATCCTCGACGCCTTGATCACCAGCGCCTGCGCTGTTCACGGCCTGACGATCAGCGAGGCCAACGGCCCGCACGACAACAGCCGCACCGGTTCGATCTACATCGTCAAGCCCAAGCAGCACGGTCCCGAAGAAGTTGCCTTCACCACCGAACTGTTCGGTCGCGTCGAGCAGGTCCTCGGCTTGCCCGAGAACACGCTCAAGGTCGGCATCATGGACGAAGAGCGTCGTACGACGGTAAACCTCGCTGCCTGCATCAAGGAAGCGAGCGACCGTGTTGTGTTCATCAACACCGGCTTCCTCGACCGCACTGGCGACGAGATCCACACCTCCATGGAAGCCGGCGCGATGGTGCGCAAGGGCGAAATGAAGAAGCAGAAGTGGATCGGCGCCTACGAGGACTGGAACGTCGACACCGGCTTGGCCTGCGGCCTGCAGGGCAAGGCGCAGATCGGCAAGGGCATGTGGGCCATGACCGAACTGATGTCAGACATGCTCGAGCAGAAGATCGGCCACCCCAAGTCGGGCGCCAACACCGCGTGGGTTCCCTCCCCCACCGGTGCAACCCTGCACGCGACGCACTACCACCGCGTTGACGTCTTCGCTGTTCAGGAAGGACTGAAGGGCAAGCCGCGCGCAACTGTTGACGACATCTTGACCATCCCGCTCGCACCGCGCACCGACTGGACGGACGCAGAGAAGAAGGAAGAACTCGACAACAACTGCCAGTCCATCCTCGGCTACGTCGTCCGCTGGATCGACGCGGGCATCGGCTGCTCCAAGGTCCCCGATATCCACGATGTCGCACTCATGGAGGACCGCGCGACCCTGCGCATCTCGAGCCAGTTGCTCGCCAACTGGTTGCGTCACGGCATCGTCAGTGAGACGGACGTCGTGTCCGCTCTCGAGCGCATGGCACCGGTTGTCGACCGTCAGAACGACGGCGACGCCGAATACCGCAACATGGCAACGGATTTCGATTCCAACATTGCATTCCAGGCAGCCAAGGAACTGATTCTGGAGGGCGCGAAGCAGCCCAGCGGATACACGGAGCCGATCCTGCACCGTCGTCGCCGCGAGTACAAGGCCGCCAACGCCTGATAGCTCCCGACGCATTCCGAACGGCCTCGACACCGAAGTGGTGTCGGGGCCGTTCACGTTTGATCATCACTAGACTGGGCAGAACACAATCTTCGAGCGACCGAGGCGGGCAACGTACGTGGGCGAACATCGCGGCGGTTCAAGCGCCAGAGGCATCAGCAAGGGTCCGATCTTCGTAGTCGTACTGATAGTGCTGATCGTGGCGGGTTTTTTCGGGTGGAAAGCGCTCGGTAGTCGCATCGCCGATCAGGGCGAGCAGGCAGCGGGGACGTGCGTCGAGGGTGGCAAGACGCTCGATGTCACCGCAGATCCGTCCATTGCCCCGCAGATCGAAGAGTTGGGAAAGCGGTACACCCTGACCTCGCCCGTAGTTCGTGACCACTGCATCACCATTGCCGTACACGGCGCGCCGACTCCTGCTGTCGGTGCTGCACTCGCTGCCGGTGCTCAATCGACCTGGGATGCCTCAGCACTCGGGCCGCGCCCCGGGCTGTGGGTCGCACAGAGTTCGTTCGATACTGCTCCACTGGCCGGCCAGTCGGTAATGAACGGCGAACCGCGATCACTCGCAACGTCGCCGCTCGTCCTGGCCGTCAGTCCTGATACGGCTGCCGAGTTGAAATCCGCAGGCGCCGCCTGGAAGTCGCTGCCATCCGAGTTGACGATGGCACTTCCCGTCGGCAGTACCGAGACCGTCATGGCAACTCAAGCCGTCGCCGCCGACGTATCGGGAGCCGGAGCTGGTCCGGTCACCACTGAGCAGGCTCGCTCCAGCCCGGTAACCTCCGCGTTGACCACCCTGGCACTTCAATTCCAGACCTTGCCGAACCCGCCGGCCACCACTGCCGACGCCCTGGCTGCCTTGTCCAGCGGAGCGCAGGATAACGTCAAAGCTGTTCCCACAACCGAACAGTCGATCGCACAATCCGCGAACCCCGCTATGACGGCGTACTCCCCGATCGGTGCTACGCCCGTCGCCGACTACCCGGCCGTCGTCGTTTCCGGCGCCGGTATCGACGAAACGTCCTCGCGCGCGGCAGCCCAATTCTCCGAGTACATGCGCGAAGCTGCGTCGTCGAAGATCTTCGTGGACTCCGGATTTCGAGTGGAAGGTCAGGGCGACCCCAACCTGGGAGCGCTGCCGCTGACGCGAATCGCATCCACACTGGTGCCGGCCTCCGCAGAGACCGCAGCGGTTCTCGGCAATGTCGTGGCCAATCCGGTCTCGGTGCGCAGTGCAAGCATCGTGATGGACACGTCGACTCCGATGGGTGTCGACGACGGCGGTCGATCGCGACTGGCCAATATCGTCACGGCTCTCGAGGCTCAACTCGGCCGCAGTCCCGACGCGTCGGATGTCGGACTGGCCGCGTTCAACACCACTGAGCGAGTCCTGGTTCCGGGCGCTCCCCTGTCGGCTCCCGATCATCGCGGTGCGCTCACTGCTGCCTTGAACGGGTTACGCGCCGAAGGAAAGTCCGCCAAATATCCGGCGCTGGCAGCGGCGTACAAGGTGGCGGTAGACGGATACGACTCAGGCCGCACCAACTCGGTTCTCCTCGTCACCTCGAGTTCCACTGACGAATCCACGATGACCCGAGCCGAATTGCTCAGCGCAATAGCCGCGGCAGGCAACGCTTCTCGCTCGGTTCACGTGGACATCCTGGTTGTCGGTGCCGGCAATGACATCTCCACCCTCCAAGACGTATCCGACCGGACAGGGGGAACGTTGATTCGCGTGGATTCGACCGCCGACCCCGCATTGGCCGGCGCCGTCGCGAAACTGCTGTCCTGATGGCACGTCTCGCTGCATTTGCGGTAGTGCTTGCCCTTCTGACGTGGTTCCTGCATCGCAGGCTTGTCCGGGCCACCGGGATGTCGACGCGCTGGGCTCGCATCACCGATGCACTGTTGGTGCTGTTGGGTCTGCTGACGCTTATCGGGATGGGCAGCGGCGAGATTTTCCCGACGTCGTGGGCACGTCCGGTCGGATTTCTCGGCTGGGTCTGGTTGGCGTCGTGGTTGTATCTGATCCCGGGATTGCTGATCATCGGATTGATCGCCGGGATCAATCGACTGGTGCGCAAGCGCGGCGGTCAACCCACCGAAGTCGATCCTGCCAAGCGCCGTACCTTGCAGTTGGCTGCAGCAGCAGTCGCACTCACTGCTTTCGGAACGGCTGGATACGGAGTTCTCGAGGCGTCGAGTCCCCGGGTCACGCGTGTACGCGTGCCGCTCGCGCGTCTACCGGAAGCTTTCGCCGGTTATCGGATCGCCCTGATCACGGATCTGCATGTCGGTCCGGCACGTGGAGTTGATTTCACTCGCAAGGTCGTCGAGATCGTGAACTCACAGGATGTGGACCTGATCGCGATCTCCGGTGACCTGGTGGACGGAACCGTAGCCAAGGTCGCTCCGGACCTGGCGCCCCTCGCCGATCTTCGTGCGCCGGACGGAGTTTTCGGTGTCAGTGGCAATCACGAGTTCTACGCCGACGACGGCGGAAAGTGGCTCGACGTGTGGGACAGCTTGGGAGTCACCACACTTCGCAACAGTCGATCCTCGATAAACCACGGAGGGGCCTCCATCGACATCGTCGGAATTCACGATTACACGTCGCCCGAACCGTATGAACCGAACCTCGGAAAAGCCTTGGAGGGCCGTAACCCCGAAACGTTTGCTCTGCTCCTGGCACACGAACCGCGTCAAGCGATTGAGGCATCTGAGCTGGGAATCGACCTACAACTGTCCGGCCACACTCACGACGGGCAGATGTGGCCGCTGCGTTACCTTGTTCCGCTGCAACAACCTTCGGTGCACGGCCTGGATAAAATCGGTAACACCGTTCTGTACACGACCCGCGGTGCCGGAGCGTGGGGACCACCGGTGCGGGTGGGCGCACCGCCGGAGATCACCGTTCTCGAACTGATTCGCGAACCGTGACCTCCAGCGGCGAGTGAAAAACTAGTTACCCGCGAACGCTTCGATCGGCGGGCATGAGCAGACCAGGTTGCGGTCGCCATGAGCACCGTCGATACGACGCACTGCCGGCCATACCTTGGGCCGAGCCTTGCCACGTGGGAACACTGCGATCTCACGTGAGTAGGGGTGATCCCACTCGGCTGCAATGCTTCCGGCGGTGTGCGGAGCACCGCGCAGCGGGTTGTCCTCGACGGTCCATTCGCCGGCTGCGACGCGATCGATCTCGCCGCGAATGGCAATCATCGCTTCGCAGAACTCGTCGATTTCTTCGAGGTTTTCGCTCTCGGTGGGCTCGACCATGAGAGTGCCGACCACGGGGAAGCTCATGGTCGGGGCATGGAAACCGTAGTCGGCCAGACGCTTTGCAACGTCGTCGACGGTAACTCCGGTGTCCTTGGTCAGACCGCGCAGGTCGAGGATGCACTCGTGCGCGACCATGCCGTTTTCGCCGGTGTAGAGAACCGGGAAGTACTCGTCGAGACGACGAGCGATGTAGTTGGCGGACGCGATAGCCGTCAGGCTCGCGCGGCGCAGGCCTTGCGCTCCCATCATTCGGATGTACGTCCAGGTGATGGGCAGGATGGATGCGCTGCCGTACGGAGCGGCGGAGATTGTTCCCCGGCCGCCCAGTTCAGGCGCCATGGGATGTCCGGGCATGAACGGTGCGAGGTGTGAACGAACACCGATCGGTCCGACGCCGGGGCCACCGCCGCCGTGCGGGATGCAGAAGGTCTTGTGCAGGTTCAAGTGGCTGACGTCGCCGCCGAAACGACCCGGACGAGCAAGGCCGACAAGAGCATTGAGGTTCGCGCCGTCGACGTACACCTGTCCGCCGGCGTCGTGTACTGCTGCGCAGATGTCCGAGATCTCGTGCTCGTACACGCCGTGGGTGGACGGGTACGTGATCATGATCGCGGCGAGACGCTCGGCGTGATCGGCAATCTTGGCACGCAGATCGTCGACGTCGACGTCACCGTTGGGACGGCACGCGACAACCTCGACCCGCATTCCGGCCATGACGGCCGAAGCGGCGTTGGTGCCGTGGGCGCTGGACGGGATCAGGCAGGTGTCGCGGTGATCGTCGCCGCGGCTGAGGTGGTAGTTGCGGATCGCGAGCAGACCCGCGTACTCCCCCTGACTGCCGGCGTTGGGCTGCAGGCTCACGTTGTCGTAACCGGTGACCGCAACGAGCCAGTCTTCGAGATCCTTGATGATCTTGAGCAGTCCGGGTGCGTCGGAGGTGGGCGCAAACGGGTGAATGGCATTGAATGCGGGCCAGGTGATGGATTCCATCTCGGCGGTCGCGTTGAGCTTCATGGTGCAGGATCCCAGCGGGATCATGCTGCGGTCGAGCGCAATGTCCTTGTCAGACAACGCACGCAGGTAGCGAAGCATCGCTGTTTCCGTACGGTAACGGGTGAATGCCTCACGCTGCAGGTAGTCCGACGTGCGCTCCTGAGCGACCGGAACAGAGTTACCTTCGGCGTCGATGGCAACAACAGCGTCGTCGATGCCGAACGCGTCGAGGACTGCGAGTACGTGATCTGCGGTGGTTGCTTCGTCGCAAGAGATACCGACGTGGTCGGCGTCGACCAGTCGCAGGTTGATGCCGGATTCCTTGGCAGCAGCCACGACATCGGCGGCCTTGCCCGGGACCTGCGCCAGAACGGTGTCGAAGAACGAATCATGAACGACGGTCACGCCGCCCTCACGCAGGCCGGTGGCCAGTGCATTCGCTCGCGCACCGACGCGCAACGCAATCGCCTTGAGTCCCTCGGCGCCGTGGTAGCTCGCATACATCGCAGCGAGAATGGCGAGGAGCACCTGGGCGGTACAGATGTTGGATGTCGCCTTTTCGCGACGGATGTGCTGCTCACGGGTCTGCAGCGCGAGGCGGTAGGCCTTGTCTCCGTCGGCGTCGATGGAGACACCGACCAAACGGCCGGGCAGCTGACGAGCATGCTTGGCGTGTACGGCCAGGTAGCCGGCGTGCGGTCCGCCGTAACCCATCGGAACACCGAAACGCTGGGTCGTGCCGAAGCACGCGTCCGCGCCGAGTTCACCGGGCGAGGTAATCAACGTCATCGCAAGAAGATCGGCGCCGACGGCAACCAGTGCGCCGCGCTCGTGAGCCTCCGCGATAATCGCGGTGTAATCGACGACGCGGCCCGATGCACCCGGGATCTGAGCGATGATTCCGAAGAACTCACCTTCGGGCAGACCCTGGGTAAGGTCGGCGGAGACAATTTCGATACCGAGCGGCTCGGCGCGCGTCTCGATGACAGCCAACGTCTGCGGGTAGATGTCTGTGTCAACCACAAATCGAGGCGACTTGCTGCGGTTCGCGCGGCGAAGCAGGGTCATGGCTTCAGCTGCTGCGGTGGCCTCGTCGAGCATCGACGAGTTTGCGAGTTCCATGCCCGACAGGTCGGACACCATCGTCTGGAAGTTGAGGAGAGCTTCGAGGCGGCCCTGGCTGATCTCGGGCTGATACGGCGTGTACGCGGTGTACCAGGCCGGGTTCTCGATGATGTTGCGCAGCAACACCGGCGGAGTGAGAGTGTCGAAGTAGCCGAGACCAATCATCGAGGTGGCCACGGTGTTCTGAGCGGCGAGGGCCGTCAGCTCTGCGAGAGCTTCGTGCTCACCGACAGGAAGCGGAAGCGCGTCGAGCCCATCGGCAATTCCGCCGGGGGCGGCGTCGAGGATGACAGCGGGAACGGCCTTGGTAGCGAGATCGTCGAGAGAATCGACCCCGATCAGTTCAAGGATGCGCGCGAGTTCCGCGGCGTTCGGACCGACATGGCGGTCGGCAAAAATACGGCTTGCAGCGTCGATCACGACAACTCCCAGACAGATCGGAGGATCAGGACACACACCGA
>NZ_JASHKR010000122.1 GCF_030056815.1 Rhodococcus sp. IEGM 1379 | reverse complement strand
GAACCCGCGCTACCGCCTTGAGAGGGCGGCGTCCTAGGCCGCTAGACGACGGGGCCAGGACACGCTTTATGCATGTTTATTCTTTGCACTTCAGGAGCAACCTTGCAGGCTGTTCTTTGGAAGCTCAGCAAGCTTAGCTTGCTTGAGTCCGGCTGCAAAATCGACCGGATTTTCGCTGGGGTACCAGGACTCGAACCTAGAATGGCTGTACCAGAAACAGCTGTGTTGCCAATTACACCATACCCCAATGAATTACTTCATTGCCTAGCTGCCTTGCAGTCTTACTTGACCTTGCTCGCTCCGCTTCGCTGTTGTGCTCGGCGGCTCGTCTCCGGCCGAAAAGAAGATTACCAGTACCCCTGCCCCAAACACCAAATCGTATGGTCAGAGCTACTTTTTCACCCTTTTTCGGCCGGAGACCACCCAAACTAGGCGGTTACCGCTGCCCTACCGGCGCGCAAACGGGCGATAGACACGTCGCGACCGAGCAGTTCCATCGACTCGTAGAGCGGAGGGCTGATGTGAGAGCCGGTGATCGCCACCCGCACCGGCGCAAACGCCTTGCGCGGTTTGAGCTCCAGATCCTCGATGAGCGCCTTCTTGAGTGCTTCCTCGACAGCAGCTGTCGTCCACGACTCGATCGCCTCGAGCGCGGCAATAGATGCGTCCAGAACCGGACCCGCATCTTCCTTCAAGTTCTTGGCTGCCGCGGCCGGATCGAGTTCGAACGACGCTTCGTCGACGAACAGGAACTTCAACAGGTCCCAGGCGTCGGACAGAACCACGATGCGGGTCTGGACGAGGTCTGCGGCAACCGTGAACGTTGCTTCGTCCACGTCGTCACCGATGTGACCCTGGTCGACCAGGAACGACTTCAGCCGCGCCGCGAAATCAGCCGGCTCGAGCAACCGGATGTGCTCGGCGTTGATCGCGTCGGCCTTCTTCTGGTCGAACCGTGCCGGATTGGAGTTGACCTTGGAGATGTCGAAGGCCGCCACCATCTCGTCGATCGAGAAGACGTCGTGGTCGTCAGCAATGCTCCAGCCCAGCAGCGCCAGGTAATTGAGCAGGCCCTCGGGAATGAACCCGCGGTCACGATGAATGAACAGGTTGGACTCGGGGTCACGCTTGGAGAGCTTCTTGTTGCCCTGGCCCATCACGAAGGGAAGGTGACCGAAGGCCGGGGTGAAGTCCGCGACACCGATCCGGATCATCGCCTCGTACAGAGCCAACTGACGCGGAGTCGACGAGAGGAGGTCCTCGCCACGCAGAACGTGCGTGATCTTCATCAGTGCGTCGTCGACGGGGTTGACCAGTGTGTAAAGGGGAATGCCGTTGCCGCGCGTCAACGCGAAGTCAGGCACGGTTCCGGCCTTGAACGTGGTCTCGCCGCGAACCAGGTCGTTCCACGTCAGGTCATGGTCAGGCATCCGTAAACGGACTACCGGCTTACGACCCTCGGCAATGTAGGCCGCGCGCTGCTCATCGGTGAGATCCCGATCGAAGTTGTCGTAACCGAGTTTGGGGTCGCGTCCGGCCGCCTTGTGCCGAGCTTCCACCTCTTCGTTGGTCGAGAACGACTCGTAGGCCTCACCGGCTGCGCGCAGCTTTGCGACGACGTCGAGATGCAGATCACGACGCTCCGACTGACGGTACGGCGCGTGGGGTCCACCGACCTCCGGGCCCTCGTCCCAGGTCAGACCGAGCCAACGCAAGGCATCGAGGATTGCCTGATAGGACTCTTCACTGTCTCGCTGGGCATCGGTGTCTTCGATGCGGAACACGAAGGCTCCACCGTGGTGTCGTGCGAACGCCCAGTTGAACAGGGCGGTGCGCACCAGACCCACATGCGGGGTTCCAGTAGGTGACGGACAGAAACGGACGCGTACTTCGCTGTTGGTCATGGCTCACTTGGCTCGGCGATGATGGATGGTCATAGTACAGATTAGTCCCGTCGACTAACTGCAATGCGCGACTCAACGCCCGGGAAGGGTGTTCATACGGCTTGTGTCGCCGTCGTAGTACGCAAGGAGTCGTTTGTCCATGATCCTGCGCCACAGCGGCGGCACCCAGGCACAGACGATCATGACGGCGTAGCCGGCGGGCAACTGCGGCGCATCCGGGGCGCTGCGCAGGCTTTGATAGCGCAGACGCGGATTCGCGTGGTGATCACTGTGGCGCTGCAACTGATAGAGGAACAGGTTGCTCACCACGTGATCGCTGTTCCAACTGTCTTCCGGCGAGCATCGGACGTAGGAACCGTCGTCGCGCTTGCCACGCAGCAAACCGTAGTGCTCGAGATAGTTCGCGGTTTCGAGGAAGGTGAATCCGGCGATGGCTTGCACGGCAAGCCACGGTGCGATCTCCCAGCCGAAGACTGCGATGAGACTGCCGAACAGCACCACGCTCATCGCCCAGCCATTGAGGATGTTGTTCTTGTACGTCCAGGTCCGCAGACCCTGACGTTCGAGGCGGGCACGTTCGATCCGCCAACCCGAGCGCAGACCGCCGAAAACACTCCGCGGCAGGAAGAACCAGAAATTTTCGCGGTATCGCGAACTCGCCGGATCTTCGGGGGTTGCCACCCGGACGTGATGCCCATGATTGTGCTCGACGTAGAAATGCCCGTAGAAGGACTGGGCCAGCGCGATTTTTGCGAGCCACTTCTCGAGCTTCTGACTCTTGTGACCCATCTCATGTGCCGCGTTGATGCCGACACCGGCAACAACTCCGACGGTCATGGCAAGGGCGAACTTCTCCCCCGCTGCCATCGGCGAGTTCACCCAGCACCAGCACGCGAACACGAGCCCGATGAACTGCAGCGGAAGGAACAGGTACGTGCACCAGCGGTAGAAGCGATCCTCTTGCAACTCGGGAATCTTCTCGTCCGGCGGACTGTTTCCGTCCTCGCCGGCCAGCAAGTCGATGAGCGGAATGACGATGACGATCAACCATGCCCCGACTGCCCAGAACAAACCCAAGCTCAACTTCTCCACCAGGAACCAGGCTGCGAACGGACTCAACGGCACCAGTAGACCCAGTGGCCACAAATAGCGCTTTTTGTCCCGCCACACAGGCGCGTCAGCCTTGGCCGGGCGCGGCGACCGAGTTCGATGATCAGATGCAAAGGCACCCATTGGCCACCGCTTCCATTTCCGAAACTTCATGAATACCCCACCGGTATCAATCCAGCTATCGGTCAGACTACGGGCAGACGTTACAGAAACGGAAGTCATGTTACCGAACAGTTAAATTGCCCGACTCATCACCAATGTGAAGTTCACTAAACCTAAAGATGCAGGTAAATTGACCATTCCACCTTGTCGGTATCTGAAATTTCGATAACCTACACCAAAGATGTGATGCGCGGTACACCAAGAGGGAGCCACCAAATCGGACTCGAGCGACTTTTCAGCTATCAGAATAGACGGCCACAAACTACCCTGATACGACAAACGCTCGACCGGGAATCCCCGGTCGAGCGTTATGAACGTGTGCCGTCAGCGCTTGGCAATCACCGGGTTGGTCAACGTGCCGATACCGGAGACGGTCACCGATACGGAGTCACCGTCGACGATCGGACCGACGCCTGCCGGAGTACCGGTGAGAATGACATCACCCGGCAGCAGTGTCATCACTGCAGACACCCATTCGATGATCTTGGGAATGTCGTGCAGCAGAAATGCAGTGCTGCTGTCCTGCTTCACCTGCCCGTTCACCTCGGTCTTGATGTCGACGTCCGACGGATCGAGCGCCGTCTCGATCCACGGACCGAGCGGACAGAACGTGTCATGCCCCTTCGCGCGGGTCCACTGACCGTCATGACGCTGGTGATCGCGCGCCGACACGTCATTGGCAACGGTGTAGCCGAGGACGACGCCCAATGCCTTGGCAGCCGGAACATCCTTGCACGGCTGACCGATGACGATCGCGAGTTCACCCTCGTAGTGCACTTCGGTTGAGCTGGGCGGCAAGACAATTGGCGCACCCGGACCCACGATGGAGGTATTCGGCTTGAGGAAGATCACGGGATCGGCCGGTGCCTCGCCGCCCATCTCGGCAACATGATCCGCATAATTCTTGCCGATACAGATCACCTTGCTGGCAAGGATCGGTGCGAGGAGACGCACATCGGCTAGTGGCCAACTACGGCCTGTAAAGGTGGGATTCCCGAAGGGGTGCTCGGCAATTTCCTTGGCGACGAGGGCATCCTCGTCACCTTCGATACTGACAAACGCAACACCATCGGGACTGGCAATTCGACCAAGACGCATGGGTGCAAGTCTATCGGGACCGCGCAAACGACTGACGCGCGCAAGCCGTAAGGCCTGCGCGCGTCAGTGGAGAGCATTCACACCATGAGACTGGTCACTACAGTGCTGCGGTGATCCGGTCGCCGATCTCCGTCGTGGAGATGGGGCCGTCGCCACGCGAAGCCAGGTCAGCAGCAACAACAGCCTCGATCCGAGCAGCGTCAGCCTCGCGGCCGAGGTGACGAAGTAGGAGTGCAGCAGACAGGATCGCTGCCGTCGGATCTGCAATTCCCTTGCCGGCGATATCCGGGGCACTGCCGTGCACAGGCTCGAACATCGACGGGTTGGTGCCCGACGCATCGATGTTTCCGCTTGCGGCCAAACCGATTCCACCGGTCACAGCGCCGGCGAGGTCAGTGATGATGTCACCGAACAGGTTGTCCGTGACGATGACGTCGAAGCGCGACGGATCGGTGACCATGTAGATGGTGGCGGCGTCGATGTGGCAGTACGCGGTCTCGACATCCGGGTACTCGGCGCCGACAGTTTCCATTGCGCGCGTCCAGATCGCTCCCGCGTTGGAGAGCACGTTGGTCTTGTGGATCAGCGTGAGGTGCTTGGAACGAGTCCGTGCCAACGCAAAGGCGTAGCGGACGACACGCTCGGCGCCGAACCACGTGTTGATCGAGACCTCGGTGGCGATTTCGTGATCGGTGCCGACGCGGATCGCTCCACCGTTGCCGGTGTACGGGCCTTCGGTACCTTCACGAACCACGACGAAGTCGATCTCGGGCTTCGCTGCGAGCGGTGACGTGGATCCCGGGTACTGCTGTGCCGGACGGAGATTCACGTGGTGATCGAGCTGGAATCGCATGTTGAGCAGCAGTCCACGCTCGAGGATGCCGGGCGCGACAATTCGCGGATCGCCGATGGCGCCCAACAGGATTGCGTCGTGCTGACGAATCTGGTCGAGCTCGTCTGCGGGGAGCAGTTCACCGGTTGCGTTGTAGCGACGGGCACCGAGGTCGTATTCGGTGGTCTCGAGGTCCGGAACCAACTTGCCGAGCACCTTGAGTGCCTCAGCTGTGACCTCGACACCGATTCCGTCACCGGGAATGACCGCAAGCTTCATTGAATCCTCATATCTGTAGAACTGTGCGCCTTCACCAACCGCCGAGGGTTGATGAAGGCGCACAGTGAGAAACAACAATCAGGAAAGGTCTACCTGGGCCACGCGAGCATCGAGCTGCGAAACGATTGCCTCGACCTCGGCATCGGCAACTACCTTGTCGACGCGGAGGATGACCGTTGCACCTTCGCCTTCGGCGTCCTGGCTCAATGCTGCAGCCAGGATGTCGATGCCGGCGTTACCGAGAACGGTACCGAGAATACCGAGGACACCCGGACGATCGCTGTAGTGCGCGATGATGTTGTGGCCCTCGGCACGCAGGTCGAAGCTGCGGCCGTTGATGTTGACGATCTTCTCGACCTGATGGAGGCCGGTGAGTGCACCCGTGACGGAGGTTACGGTGCCGTCAGCGGTAACCGCACGAACCTCGACAGCGCTGCGGTGAGCGAGTGCCTCGGAGTGCTTTTCGACCGACACGGTCACGCCGCGCTGCTCGGCCAGGGCCGGTGCGTTGACGAACGTGACGGCTTCGTCGCTACTCGCGGAGAAGACACCGCGGAGTGCTGCGAGGCCGAGAATGTCGACGGTTTCTGCGGACAGCTCGCCTGTGGCGACAACCTGAACCGTCTGGACTGCCTCGGGAGAAAGCGTTGCCGTGAGCAGACCGAGCTTGCGGACAAGCTCGAGCCACGGAGCGACTTCTTCGCCAACCGGACCACCGGAAACGTTGACGGCCTCGGGAACGAATTCACCGGCGAGTGCCAGGAGAACGCTCTTCGCGACGTCGATGCCGGCACGGTCCTGAGCTTCGGACGTCGAAGCGCCGAGGTGCGGGGTGACAACAACGTTGTCGAGCTCGAAGAGCTTGGAATCGGTGCACGGCTCGGTGTTGAACACGTCGAGGCCGGCGCCGCCGACCTTGCCGGAGACCAAAGCGTCGTACAGTGCGTCTTCGTCGATCAAGCCGCCACGAGCAGCGTTGACGATGATGACGCCGTCCTTGGCGCGGGAGAGACGCTCGGCGTTGATCAGGCCGGCCGTTTCCTTGGTCTTGGGGAGGTGCACGGAGATGAAGTCCGCACGCTCGACCAGCTCGTCGATGGTGACCAGTTCGATGCCGAGCTGCGCTGCGCGCGCTGCAGGCAAGTAGGGGTCGTACGCGATGATCGTGGTCTCGAAAGCAGCGAGACGCTGAGCGAACAGCTGGCCGATGCGGCCAAGGCCGACGACGCCGACAACCTTGTCGCGGATCTCGACGCCGTTGAACTTGCTTCGCTTCCAGGTGTTCTCGCGCAGGGTCTTGTCTGCGGCGGGGATCTGACGAGCCGTCGCCATGAGCAGCGCTACGGCATGCTCGGCAGCGGAGTGAATGTTGGACGTCGGTGCGTTGACGACCATCACGCCGCGCGCGGTGGCTGCGGGGATCTCGACGTTGTCCAGGCCGACACCGGCGCGGCCGATGATCTTCAGCTTGGTGCCGGCGGCCAGAACCTCGGCGTCGACGGTGGTGGCGGAACGTACGAGAATCGCGTCGGCCTCGGGCACAGCTGCGAGCAGAGCAGCGCGGTCGGGTCCGTCGACCCAACGCACCTCCACACCGTCGCCCAGTGCCTCAACTGTGGACGGCGCGAGTTTGTCGGCGATCAGAACAACGGGGCGGCCAGGCTGGCTCACGTGCAAACTCCCTGATTAGGTGGGTGTGGGGGTGGTTTAACCCCCCGTAGTTTAGTGCGCGCCGACTCGGTATCCACAACTCGGTAGGCAATACCACATAGTGGACACTTTCGCGGGCGAATTCGTAGGCGAGAATTTTGCGGGGTCCGGTGGACCCGAAAAACAACTCCGGCCCAATGCCGCGCCGGTCCAAGACAATTGGACCGGCGCACCATCAGGCCGGAGTCAATGACAAGCTGAAACAGCGTTATTACGCGGTTTCGGTGATCGGACGATCGACCCAGCTCATCAGGTCGCGCAGCTTCTTGCCGGTGACCTCGATGGGGTGCTCGGCGTTAGCCTTGCGCAGGCCTTCGAGTTCGGTGTTGCCGTTCTCGACGTTGGCAACCAGACGACGGGTGAACTCGCCGGACTGGATGTCGGCCAGGATCGCCTTCATGCGCTCCTTGGTGCCGGCGTCGATGACGCGCGGTCCGGAGAGGTATCCGCCGAACTCAGCGGTGTCGGACACCGAGTAGTTCATGCGGGCGATGCCGCCTTCGTACATGAGGTCGACGATGAGCTTGAGCTCGTGCAGAACCTCGAAGTACGCCATCTCGGGTGCATAGCCGGCCTCGACCATGACCTCGAAACCGATCTTGACCAGTTCCTCGGTGCCACCGCAGAGAACAGCCTGCTCGCCGAAGAGGTCCGTCTCGGTCTCTTCCTTGAACGTGGTCTTGATGACGCCGGCGCGCGTTCCGCCGATGCCCTTCGCGTAGGACAGAGCGAGGGCCTGGCCCTCACCCTTCGGGTCCTGATCGATGGCGATGAGCGCGGGAACGCCCTTGCCGTCGACGAACTGGCGACGCACCAGGTGGCCGGGGCCCTTGGGAGCAACCATGCCGACGGTGACGAACTCCGGAGCCTTGATCAGGTCGAAGTGAATGTTCAGGCCGTGGCCGAAGAACAGCGCGTCGCCGTCCTTCAGGTTGGGCTCGATGTCATTGGTGAAAATGCTCGCCTGAGCGGTGTCCGGTGCGAGCACCATGATGACGTCTGCCCATGCGGAAACCTCGGCCGGCGTGCCGACCGTCAGGCCTGCTTCTTCTGCCTTGGCGCGGGACTTGGAGCCGTCCTTGAGGCCGATGCGAACATCGACACCCGAGTCACGCAGGCTCAGCGAATGCGCATGGCCCTGGCTTCCGTAGCCGATCACAGCAACCTTGCGGCCCTGAATGATCGACAGATCGGCATCGTCGTCGTAGAACATCTCGACTGCCACAGTTCTCAACCTCTCCTTGGATTTTTACGTGTCTAAAAGTACTAGCGGGTGGCCGTGATCGACTTCGGCCCTCGACCGACTGCCACGACCCCGGACTGAACGATCTCCCGGATACCGTACGGATCAAGCATCCGCAGCAGTGCATCCAGCTTGGACCGTGTACCGGTCGCCTCGATGGTGACGGACTCCGGAGAGACGTCGATCACCTTGGCGCGGAACAGGTTCACCGTTTCGATGACCTGGGTGCGCACACTTGCGTCTGCGCGCACCTTGATGAGCACGAGCTCGCGAGCGACGGAAGCTTCGCCGTCCTGCTCGACGATCTTGATGACGTTGATCAGCTTGTTGAGCTGCTTCGTCACCTGCTCGAGGGGGAACTCGTCGACGGTGACGACGATGGTCATACGTGAGATCTCGGGGATCTCGGTGCCTCCCACCGCGAGGGATTCGATATTGAATCCGCGGCGGGAGAACAGTGCGGAGACGCGAGCCAGCACGCCTGGCTTGTCCTCGACGAGAACACTGAGGGTGTGACTGGTGCTCACTTCTGATCCTCCCCTGCACCCGCGGCGGGTCCGGCTTGCTCGCGCGTCATGGCTTCATGGATGACGGCGGGTTCGGCTACTGCCTCGTCGTCGTCGAACAGCGGCCGGATGCCCCGGGCCGCCATGATTTCGTCATTGCTCGTTCCGGCGGCGACCATCGGCCACACCTGGGCGTCGGCGGTGACGATGAAGTCGATCACGACAGGCTTGTCGTTGATCGACTGCGCCTCACGGATCGCAGCCTCGACGTCTTCTTCACGCTCGACGCGAATTCCATGGCAGCCCAATGCTTCTGCGAGCTTCACAAAGTCCGGGATGCGGATCGCACCGTGCGTACCGAGGTTGGTGTTGGAGTAACGCTCGTCGTAGAAGAGCGTCTGCCACTGACGAACCATGCCGAGGTTGCCGTTGTTGACGAGGGCAACCTTGATCGGGATACCTTCGAGCGCGCAGGTGGCAAGTTCCTGATTGGTCATCTGGAAGCAACCGTCGCCGTCGATGGCCCACACCTCGGTATCGGGCATACCCATCTTGGCGCCCATAGCCGCGGGAACCGCGTAACCCATGGTGCCGAGTCCGCCCGAGTTGAGCCACGTGCGCGGCTTCTCGTAGCTGACGAACTGCGCGGCCCACATCTGATGCTGGCCGACGCCGGCGCAGTAGATGGCATCCGGTCCGGCGAGCTTGCCGACAGTCGAGATGACGAACTCCGGGCTCAGCTTGCCGTCGGTAGGACGGTCGTAGCTCAGCGGGTAGGTACGACGGATGTCGTTCAGGTACGCCCACCATTCAGCGAGATCGAAGGTGGTGCCCGTCGCCATGTCGGCACGGATCGCCTCGATGAGCTCGGTGATGACCTCTTTGCAGTCGCCCACGATCGGGACGTCTGCGTAGCGGTTCTTACCGATCTCCGCCGGGTCGATATCGGCGTGGATAACCTTGGCGCCGGTGGCAAAGGAACTCAGCTGCCCAGTGACGCGGTCGTCGAAACGCGCACCGAGGGTGATCAACAGGTCACTTCGCTGCAGTGCTGCGACAGCGGCAACGGTGCCATGCATGCCGGGCATGCCGCAATTGAGGTCGTGACTGTCCGGGAATGCGCCGCGGGCCATCAGTGTGGTTACGACGGGGATTCCGGTCAGCTCAGCCAATTCGAGCAGCTCGGGTGAGGAATTCGACTTGATGACACCTCCGCCGACATAGAGGACCGGAGCCTTGGCGTCGGCGATCAGACGTGCGGCTTCGCGAACCTGCTTGCCGTGCGGCTTCGTGACCGGACGGTAGCCGGGCAGACGCATCTCCGGCGGCCACGAGAACGTGGTCTGCGCCTGGAGGA
>NZ_JASHKR010000022.1 GCF_030056815.1 Rhodococcus sp. IEGM 1379 | reverse complement strand
GGCCCGGCTTGCGCACGGTGCCGTCCTCGTTCAGTTCCTCGTCGACGTGCATCGCGGGGAACATACCGTCCTTGTACCAGTCCAGGTGACCGGAAACCTCGTACAGATGTCCCTTGGTGATGTGCGGGGTGTTGACGAACTCGTAGCCGGCCTCGATGTGGCGGCTACGTGAGTAGTTCTCCATCTCGGTACGGATGATGCCACCCTTGGGGTGGAAGACTGGCAGGCCGGAACCCAACTCGTCGGGGAAGCTGAAGAGGTCAAGCTCGGTACCGAGCTTGCGGTGGTCACGACGCTCGGCCTCGGCGAGGAGTTCGAGGTATTGATCCTGCGCTTCGGTGGACTCCCAGGCCGTGCCGTAGACGCGCTGAAGATCAGCGTTGTCCTGGTTGCCACGCCAGTAGGCCGCGGAACTGCGGGTCAACTTGAAAGCCGGGATGTGCTTGGTGGTCGGGATGTGCGGACCACGGCACAGATCCGACCAGATGGTGTCGCCGGTACGCGGATCGAGGTTGTCGTAGATGGTCAGCTCGTTGCCGCCCACCTCCATGACCTCGGGGTCGTCGATACCGGACTTGTCGTTGATGAGTTCGAGCTTGAACGGCTCTTTCGCCAGCTCGGCCTGCGCATCCTCGATCGAGTCGACAACGCGACGCGAGAATCGCTGCGATCCCTTGATGATCTGCTTCATACGCTTTTCGAGCTTTGTCAGATCTTCCGGAGTGAACGGACGATCGACCGCGAAGTCGTAGTAGAAGCCGTCGGTGATCGGCGGGCCGATGCCCAGCTTCGCGTCGGGGAATTCCTTCTGCACTGCCTGCGCCAGAACGTGAGCAGCCGAGTGACGGATAACGCTGCGTCCGTCCTCGGTGGACGCTGCAACCGGTTCGACCAGGGCGTCGACGTCAGGGGTCCACGAAAGGTCTTTGAGTGTGCCTTCGCTGTCACGAACAACAACGATGACGTCCGGGCCCTTGGTGGGGAATCCTGCTTCACGTACCGCTGTCCCGGCGGTCGTCCCCGCGGGCACCCGAAGTGGGGCGGCTGAGTGCTCTGGCGCGGGACTGGTCACGGCGATGTGCTCCTAATGTATTTGCGGCAAGTAAGACGTGCGTATCGCTCGATGAGGACGCACGCACGATCATGTTATCGGCCCCGCCGTACCGACGAGTCAACCGAGTGAAGTTAGCAAGCGACTTTCACGTCAGAGAGGTGACTCGAGCCACGAGTAGTCCAGACCGACCCACGTTCCGAGCAGGTGGAAGGTGCCGAGAACCCACAGAGTCACCAGCACGACCACTGTGGTGAACAAAACGCCGAGACCCTTGACGATCAACGACTGCTTGCCGAACCACGTCATGAATCGGTCGTAGCGCGCTTTGGCGAAATGCAGGAGCCTGTGGGCCCAGGTGAACTCCGATGCCAGGATTCCGAGGCCGGCAAAGACTATGAGCCAGCCCGGTCCCGGGTACGGAATGGTGACAACGCCGACTGCGAGCACGATCAGGCCGATGACTCCCACGCAGATTCGGTACGCGAGGTTCAAACTCGGACGCGCTGCGATATGTGCCCTCCACCGTTGCCAGCGAGACTCGGCTTCCTTGAAGAGCGACAGATCGGAATCGTCGACGCGAGTGTCGACCTCTTCGGTACTCAACGTCCCTCACCTAGTTTCCGTCCCTTATGGATGTGTCAGCAACCAGGCTACCGAAACGTCCACCCCGGCTCACAGTCGAAAGGGCACCCGGAGACGACTGAAGGCGTCCCCGCAATCGGGAACGCCTTCAATGTTTTCCTGTGGTCCCGGCTGGGATCGAACCAGCGACCTTCCCGGTGTGAACGGGACGCTCTTCCACTGAGCCACGGGACCTTTTGAAACATCCGAACGCATGCGCTCGAACGAGTTGGAACATTAACACGACCCAGCGATGAATACGAATCACCAGGTTGTCATTCACGCCGGCGGTATTCCGACTCGAAATCCCCAATTCAGGACTTCCACATTCGGGCTGTGGGCCACGTTCAGGACAGTATTTTGCTTCAATTTATACTCAAAATTGCCCCTGAACTGGTGATTTGTATGTTTCGGATGCCGTCGGCTAATGTTTTCAACGCACCGAGGAGAGCAACCCGCTCCCCAAGCAACACGGTGCAATGCGGACGTGGCGCAGCTGGTAGCGCACAACCTTGCCAAGGTTGGGGTCGCGGGTTCGAATCCCGTCGTCCGCTCGAGAGGTGTAACTCAACCTTTTATGGTGGAGTGGCCGAGTGGTGAGGCAACGGCCTGCAAAGCCGTGCACACGGGTTCGATTCCCGTCTCCACCTCGCGCGATTAGCTCAGCGGGAGAGCGCTTCCCTGACACGGAAGAGGTCACTGGTTCAATCCCAGTATCGCGCACCACGTCAGGCCCTCGGGCCGGATGGTAAAAACCCGCTTGCGGGTCTGATAGGTTAGACAAGCACTGAGCGCCGGCAACGGAGTTCCTTGCGAATGCGGACGTGGCGCAGCTGGTAGCGCACAACCTTGCCAAGGTTGGGGTCGCGGGTTCGAATCCCGTCGTCCGCTCCATTTTTATCCCAAGATCCCGCGCGATTAGCTCAGCGGGAGAGCGCTTCCCTGACACGGAAGAGGTCACTGGTTCAATCCCAGTATCGCGCACCAATGCAGTACAAAAGTCCGGAATCCCGTTGGGGTTCCGGACTTTTGCGTTGTCTGTCAAAAGTTGCGCAGTGAGATTGAGGGGGGACCCCTCGCGGGATCCCCCCTCAACGTATCTAGATGTTCAGGTATCTCAGTTGGCGAAGCGGTTCGCAGCCGACGTCATCGCCCGGAGCGAGGATTCTGTCGCGGACTCACCGATGCCCATTGCCCAGCTGCGGCGGCCGCCGCACTCGGTGAAGATGAAGGTGGCCGTACGGTGGCCGATCTGGTGTTGATGGAACGACAGGATTTCCAGGGAGATTCCCGCGTCGTAGAGCATCGACGTCATAGCCGAGATCGCACCGGTTGCGGTAGCGGATGCTTGTGCAATGCGCTCCCCCAGACCGAGTGTCGCCTCGAAGGTCCAACGGCCGGGCGCAATCTTCTCGGTTGACCACGCGCCGAGACGGATCGGGCCGTTCATTGCAGCGTAGGTGGATTCGAATTCATTCCACGACATTGCCGAGCATTCGGAACGCAGGCCGGCCGGCAAGGATTTTCCATGGCGCGCGGCAAATGGATCGGCAGTGAAGGCGGTCGAAGAATCAGAAGCGAAAGCGAAGTTGAAAGTCATGATCGTGGTCTTCCTGGAATGAAGCGGAGGACCAACTGGTAGCACAACGACCCGCAGCGGGGGGTCGGTCCGATTCAGACCCCGCTACGGCGATGTACTACGAGAATGCGCTTCATGAGAGTCGAGGCTAGGCGGCCGGGCCGCAGAACGCAACCCAGCCGCCTCCGTCGACAAACTAGACCCGCGCCGCCTTGTGCGCTGAGATCAACTCGCGATACCACTCGAACGAGTCTTTCGGCGTCCGCTTCTGCGTCGCGAAATCAACGTGGACCAGGCCGAACCGCTCCTTGTAGCCGGCCGCCCATTCGAAGTTGTCGAGCATCGACCACACAAAATAGCCCTGCACGTCGACGCCGTCATCCATGGCCGATCGCAGCGAACGCAAATGCGCGTCGTGGTATTCGATGCGAGCAGGGTCGTGGACCTCGCCGGCCTCGTTCGGAGCGTCGTGGAACGAGCACCCGCTTTCGGTGATGTAGATCGGGGGCAGCGCGTCACCGAATCGGGACTGGAAGGTTCGCAGAATCTCACCGAGACCCTCGGGAATGATCGGCCAGCCGAAATCTGTTGTCGGATAACCCGTTATCGCAACCGGAGCGAACGGCAATCCCGGCGGCAGATCGATCTCGAGAACACCCGCGGTGCCCTCACCCTCGACCGGTGCCGCAATCATCGTGGGCTCGTAATAGTTGATCCCGTACCAGTCCAGTGGCGCGGCAATGATTTTCAGATCCTCGTCGACCGGCCCGCTGAGAAGCTGAGCGAACTCGTCGGCCGGGTATTTTCCGACCAGCACCGGATCCGCGAACATCCAGTTGACGACGTGATCGTAAATGTCGGCTGCCATTACGTCTTCGGGCGACTCCGACGCGGCACGCACCGGAGCGTGATTCGACGCGATGCCAATGTTGGAGCAGCCGGCCGAACGCAGCGCGTTGACCGCAAGTCCGTGTCCGAGCAGTTGGTGGTGTGCAGCTTGGAACGCCTCGAATCCGAGCGCAAGACCCGGAGCGTGAACGCCGAGCGCATGCCCGTACAGGGTGTGAACGACCGGTTCGTTGAGCGGCATCCACATTCCGACGCGATCCGCAAACTTTTCGCCCACGATCTGCGCGTACTCCCCCAACCGAAATGCCGTGTCACGGTTCATCCAACCGCCCTGCTCTTGCAGCGCCGACGGCAGATCCCAGTGATAAAGCGTGACTGCTGGCGTAATTCCGGCGTCGCACAGTCGATCGATCATCCGGTCGTAGAAGTCGAGGCCTGTGACGTTCACCTGGCCTGTTCCGGTCGGAAGGATCCGCGACCAGGACAGGGACAGTCGATACGCGTCGAGGCCGAGTGTGGCCATCAGGTCTACGTCGGATTCCCAGCGGTGATAGTGATCAGCGGCGACGACGCCGGACTCCCCACCGACGATGGCGCCGGGACGGTCACAGAAGTCATCCCAAATCGAGCGTCCGCGACCGTCTTCGGTCACAGCTCCCTCAATTTGGTACGCCGCAGTAGCGGTTCCCCATAGAAAGGACGACGGAAATTCTGGCGCTGGCTTCCAACTCATGTGGGTCAGTTAATCAAAGAACGGTGCAAAACAATCAACTTTGTTGGACACTCGACCAGTACTGAGATCCAGTACCGTTCGGCAAACACACCACACCAGACAAAGGCCACATTCGATGACGGAACTTCCCCGCACCCTGACCAGGGCACGGATCGCCACTTCCGTGGCCTTCGCCCTCCAAGGATTTCTGCTCGCCTCGATCTTGACGCAGCTTCCCAAATTCAGGGATCTGCTCGAACTCAGCGACAGCCTGGTTGTTGTCGCCGTCGTCGTCGTGTCGGTCATCGCAGGCCTCGGCAGTGTCCTCGCCGAGATGATCGCCGTACGGACATCGAGCAAAACGACACTGCGCACCGGCCTCGCCGTCATCGCGATCTTCGGCGGAGCAATCGGAATTGCCCCAAATCAGTTTGCATTCTTCGCCTTCCTCGCGATCTACGGCATCGGACTCGGCATGGTCGATGCCGCTGCGAACATGCAAGCCGTCTCGATCCAACACGCCAAGGGACGGTTCATCCTCAGCTCGTTCCACGCCGCGTGGAGTGTCGGAGCCATTATCGGAGCCCTGTTCGTCTCTGCCGCATCAGGACTAGACCTTTCGGTGCGAACAATCCAGTTGACTGCGGGAATCCTTGTCGGACTTATGCTTCTGACCTTCGGCCCGCAGTTCCTCAATCCTTCCGAAACAAAATCCGTCGACGCCGGTACACCTGGCAAGGTCGACCTCACCGTTCCGATGCGAGTCTTCATTCTGCTCGGCGTCGCGATGGCCCTCTTCTACGCGGTCGACTTCAGCGTGGGCAACTGGTCCACCATGTTCCTCGAAGACGACCTTCTGGCTGACACCAGCACTGCCGCACTCTCGGTGGCGGCGTACCAGATTGCCGCACTCGTCGCGCGATTGACGGGCGACTACTGGGTGAGCAAATTCGGGGAAATCACCGTCGTTCGAATCGGTTCATTGATCGGTGTCGCCGGCATGGCTGTTGTCGTGACTTCGCAGTCCCCCGTCGTTGCCATCATCGGCTTCACGATCGTCGGTATCGGTGTCCCGGTCATCGCCCCGATCTGCTTCAGCGCCGCCGGACGTATGGCTGCGCCCGGTCAGGTCGACGCCGTCATCGCACGCATCAATCTCTTCAACTACGTCGGAACGGTGGTCGGCGGCGGAATTGTCGGAGCCGTGGCCGCGTTCAGCGACTTGCGGGTCGGATTCCTGATTCCGCTGGTCTTCTGCGGAATTCTGATCGCCCTGGCACCCGTCTTCTCCCCGAAGTCGGCGGTAGTCGAGGCGACCGAGAAAGCCGTGTAGTCACGGGCGGTACAGCAAGTGATGTACTTGTCGCACCAATGCACGTGCACGAAGGGCAGAATTTACGTGACGATCACCGTTGACCGAGCTGGAATCTGGGACTCCGAAGCCATCGCCGACGTGGCGGCGGTGACATTCCCCCTCGCCTGTCCACCAGACGCTTCCGACGATGACATCAGTGCATTCATCGACAACATCCTGTCCGTCGACAAGTTCGCCGAATACCTGACCGACCCGACGCGCACTGTCCTCAAGGTGATCTCCGGCGACGCCATCGTCGGATACGCGATGCTGATCGACGACGAACCGACCGATCCAGATGTGCAGGCCGCGCTGACCCTGCGACCCACCACCGAACTGAGCAAGCTGTATGTTCTTCCCGGAAATCACGGAAGTGGTGCTGCCGCAGCGCTTATGGACGCGGCTATTTCACACGCGCAGAAGTGCGGCAGCGCGGGAATCTGGCTCGGAGTGAACCAGGAGAACGTACGCGCGCAGAAGTTCTATACAAAAAAGGGGTTCACGCAGGTCGGCACCAAGACGTTTGTCGTCGGCGCCCAGCTCCATCACGATTTCGTGATGGAGCGACCGGTGTAACTAGTTGGCTGCGACCTCGAAGCGCGACAATGCAAGCAGACGCGACGTGGCACGGAGGTACTTCTTCTTGTAACCGCCGGCCAGCATCTCCGGGGTGAAAATTTCGTCGAGACGAGCACCGGAAACGGTGACCGGGATACTCGCGTCGTAAAGGCGGTCGGCAAGAACCACGAAACGCAGAGCGACAGACTGATCTGTCGCGGGGTGAACGCCGTCGATGAATACAGCGCGAACACCCTCGACCAGCTTGTTGTACCGCGACGGGTGCAAGGTGCTGAGGTGCTTGCACAGCTCGTCGAAGTTATCGAGTGTTGCGCCGTCGATGGACGCGGCACGCGTCACCAACTCATCCGAGGAAATCGGATCGGGGGCCGGCGGCAAGTCGCGGTGACGGTAGTCGGGACCATCGACGCGAATGGTTTCGAAGATCGATCCGAGCTTCTTGATCTCGCGCAAGAAGTCCTGCGCTGCGAAACGGCCCTCACCGAGCTGGCCCGGCAACGTGTTGGATGTCGCGATGATCGATACGCCGCGTGCGGAAAGCTCCGAAAGCAACCGCGAGACGAGCATGGTGTCGCCTGGATCGTCGAGCTCGAATTCGTCGATGCACAGAACGCTGTGTTCGGAGAACGCCTCGACGGCCTTGTTGAAGCCGAGCGCGCCCACAACATGGGTCAACTCGACAAAGGTGCCGAAAGCTTTGGGCGACGGAACACTGTGGAAAATCGAAGCCAAAAGGTGCGTCTTACCGACACCGAAACCGCCGTCGAGGTACAGACCAGCACCGGTCGACGGAGTCTTCTTGCCGAACAATCCGCGGCGTCCACCGCCACGAATCTTGGCTACGCGCTTGGAGAATTCCTCGGCCTTGGCGACAGCAGCCGACTGGCTCGGTTCCTTGGGATCAGGAATGTAGGAAGAGAAACTCACCTCGTCGAACATTGCGGGTGGGACCATTTGAGCTACCAACTGATCGGCGGGTACCACCGGGCTGCGATCGACAAGACGTTCATGCATCCCTCCAGCGTATCTACGTGATGTGATCTCTCCTATGCGCCGTACTCATATTGCGACCTACTTCACACCAGAGGATCCGGACAGCCTCCGCGAGCTCTACGCCTACCCGGAAAATCTCACGCGCCCCTGGCTGCGCGTGAATTTCGTGTCGAGCATCGACGGGGCCGTCTCCGTCAGCGGCGTGAGCGGAGGCCTGGGCACCCCGGCCGACAAGACTGTGTTCGGAATTCTGCGGGAACTCTGCGACGTCGTGGTCGTCGGAGCCGGCACTGCTCGCTCCGAAAATTATGGCGGAACTGTGATGAGCGACGACGCTCGGGAACGCCGTGTCGACGCGGGCCTGGCCCCCGTGCCGCCGATTCTGGTCGTCTCGGCACGTGCATCGGTCGACCCGGAAAGTCGATTGTTCCGAGACACAACGGTTCCGCCGATCCTTCTCGTCGGCCGCGACGCGGACCCCGTTGCCGTCTCGAACCTTCGCGCAGCCGGTGCCGACATTCACGTAAGCGACTCTCCCACAGTGCGCAGCATCGATATCGAGAAGGCAGTCTCCCAGTTGAATTTGCCTCGAATTCTTTGTGAGGGTGGACCTTCCCTATTCGGCCAACTGATCGCCGACGACGCCGTCGACGAACTGTGCATCACCACCTCGCCGCAACTCGTCGGCGGCGCGGCCGGACGAATTGCAACCTCCCCCCACTCCCTACCCACCCCGATGACACCCGCGCACATCCTCACCGACGCAGACGGCACGATTCTCTCGCGGTGGGTTCGTCGCCGCCCTCGGCACTGAACCTGGCACTCTGGTCGGCATGCGCAGAGCGGCTTTGATTGCAGTAGTCCTGGCGACGTGTTGTGCCTGCGGTGCGGGCCCTTCACTTCGCCCTGTCGTAGCGGTCGAAGGTCACACCGGTGGAACGCCGGCCACAACCGACGCGTCGGGAACCGTGAGTCCGCCCGTCCCCGAACCCGCTGTCCCGAGTAACGACCTCCCCTGGCGCGACTGCAGCGGAACATCGCTGAGCGATCGCGCTTTGGCCGCGGCAACCGCCGGCGTCATCCTCGAGTGCGCCGAGTTCAGCGCGCCCATCGACGTCAGCGGCCAGATCGACGGAACATTCACGGCCGCCGCCACCCGCGCCCGAACGTCCTCGACGCCTGCCGACGCCTATCCGGTCGTATTTACTTCCGGAACCGATCGCTCGTCCGGAAGCACCCTGGCGATGCTGGGATCATCCGGTCTGACCGCTGTACTTGCCGCCCACCCGGTCGTCGCACTCGATCGCCGCGGAATCGACCGCTCGACACCCATCGAATGCATGGAACCCGATACGCGCCGCGGGCTCGCCGACCTCGGTCAATTCGAACCGAGCACTTCCGGCGACGCCGCCGACGCCGTCTCCAGCCTCGGCCACGACGCCACCATTGCGTGCACCGACTACCTCGAACCCCAGGAACTGAAGTTTGGCGCCGACGCTGCCGCCCAAGACATCGAGGCACTGCGTTCGCGCTGGGGCGTCGACACAATTGCACTCTGGGCCGCCGGTTCCGGATCTGACATCGCGTTGAGCTACGCCGCAGCCCATCCCGACAACGTTGCCCGGCTGATACTCGACTCACCGGCCCCCGTTGCCACCGATGCGGCTACCGAAGCCGAAAGCCACGTCCGGGGACAGGAAGCCGCTCTCGCAGCGTTCGCAACGCGCTGCGCCGGGCTCTCGTGCTCCCTCGGTCCTGACCCGCATGCCGCCGTCGTCACGTTGATGGAACGAGCCCGGAAGGGAGAGTTCCGTCCGCTGTCGGCGTCGTCGCTCGCGAACGCCATTTCCGCGAGCCTCGGGATCTCCGGACAGAACCGGCAGCTGGACACCACGGTCCTCGCCGACGCCCTGAGCGCGCTCGGTACCGGGAATCCAGTGCCGATGCGTGAACGCGCCGCTGCGGCCGAGAAGGATCTGGGCAGCGACGGACAATTCGTCGGACGCTGCACCGACGGCGGACAGTGGCCGGGCGTCGGACGCGCCCGTGAATTGCAGCAGACGTGGGGCAGCGCCTATTCGGTGTTCGGGAACGAAGCCGCACTCGGGCTGTTAGCGTGCGCCAGCTGGCCGACGACCACCCCGACTCCCCTACCGACCACCCTGAAACCGACGGTCCTCGTGTTGAGCGGCCAGGCGGATCCTGCCGTCGGCAACAGCGGACTGGCCAGCGTCACCGGAGTTGTCACCAATGCGGGAACCCGGTTCGCCACCCTCGACTGGCAAGGCGCCGGCCACCCGACGATGCAGACCAACTGTGCACAGAACGCTGCCGTGTCCTACCTCGACAATCAAACGTTGCCGTCCAACGGAAGTGTCTGCCCCGCTTGACGCGATGTGACGCTCCCACTTCGCAAATTAGGGTGCATCCCCTATTGCAGTCGCCCTTCGGTGTACCGTTCCGAAGTGTTCCTTAGACAGCTCGAGCCTCGTACTGGGCGGACAACCCAACAAGTCGTCAACTACGTTTTGTGGCCGATCGCCGTGATGACCGTGATCAATCGCGTCGTCGTCAAGGCCGTCAACGGGGCGATCACCGATGACTTCCGGCCGGTCTACAACGCAGCTCTGGCGTTCTGGAACGGCCGCCCGGTGTACACCGCCGATTTCAATTCGGTAGATCCGCATTACCTCTACCCGCCATCAGGTTCACTGTTGATGGCACCACTCTCCATCCTGGATCCCGAACGCTCACGCTGGTTATTCATCGGCGTCAATGCAGTTGCCGTACTCGCTGCGTTGTATCTACTGCTGCGCCTGTTCGATCTGAAGATCAGCTCCATCGCCGCACCGATCCTCGTTCTGGCGGCGTTCACGTCGGAGACCGTCACCAACACGCTGATCTTCACCAATATCAACGGCATCGTACTGCTCAGCGAAATGGCGTTCCTGCTGTTCCTGATGCGCCGAAACGACCTGTGGGCAGGCGCCTCAATCGGCATCACCCTCGCCATCAAGCCCACACTGGCCCCACTTCTGTTGCTGCCGTTGGTCCGTGGGCAGTGGAAGGTATTTGTCACCGCACTCGGAATCCCGTTCATCCTCACCGTCGTCGCAGTACCGCTTTCTGCCGACCCGATGGCGTTTGTCGAACGCACCATCCCGTACCTGCTGGAATCTCGCGACTACTTCAACAGTTCGATCGTGGGGAACGGCGCCTACTTCGGCCTGCCCGAGTGGTTGATCCTGTCGCTGCGAGCAATATTCGCCGTCATGGTCCTCGTGTCGCTGTGGCTGCTGTACCGCTACTACCGAAACGACGAACTGTTCTTCCTCACCACCACAACCGGCTTGATCATGACGGCGTCGTTCCTGCTGCCGTCACTGGGCCAGATGTACTACTCGATGATGCTGTTCCCGCTCTTGATGTCGGTGATGCTCAAGAACTCGGTGATGCGGAACTGGCCGGCTTGGCTTGCCGTCTACGGCTGCATGACCTTCGACGACTGGTGGTCGCTGCGATGGCCCGCCTTCGGCCGAGCAGCCGAGTACATGAAGAGCACTCTCGGCTGGAGTTTGCTCCTGATCGTGATCTTCTGCGTCTTGGGCTACCGGTACCTGGTTGCACGACGGGAAGGCCGTCTGGACCGCGGAATCGACCCCGCCTATCTACTCGATCCGCCCCTCGAAGCGCCTTCACCGGCGCGCAAAGCCGAACCAGCAGCAAAGGGTTAGCGTAGAGATATGAGTTCTCCAGACAGCGTCCCCGAAGTCACCCTCACCGAGAGCGAGTGGCGCGAGAAACTGACACCGGCCGAGTACGCGGTCCTGCGTCAAGCGGGTACCGAGCGACCCAATGTCGGTGAGTACACCAACACCACCACCGAAGGTGTGTACTCCTGCCGGGCTTGCGGCGCCGAACTGTTCCGCAGCACCGAGAAGTTCGAATCGCACTGCGGTTGGCCGTCATTCTTCGATCCGGCAAATTCCGACGCCGTGATCCTCAAGGAAGATGTGACACTCGGTATGCGCCGAGTCGAGGTTGTGTGCAAGAAATGCCACAGCCACCTCGGCCACGTCTTCGATGGCGAGGGGTACCCCACCCCGACAGATCAGCGGTACTGCATCAACTCCATCTCCCTAGTTTTGCATCCCGCGAAGTAATACGGTTTCGGTTGTGATTGCACACAACCTTCACTCAGCTGGCTGACCCGGCCTTCTGAGTGGGGGTTGTGCGCATCCGCAAACAATGGCTCACCACCGAGTGTTCAAATCACGAGTTGATTATCGATCGCAGCCAGGCACGATTACCTGCCCACATAGCCGGGATTTTTGTCCACAAGTCGATGCGATGTGCGGGATCCCGTCGAAGTAGCGAACAAATGTGCACTCAGACACGGCTCACGTCACTCCGCGATAGTGTCCGACCTCATGACTTCTTCGCTCCCCGAATGAGTACGAGCAGCCCGATTGTTGTGCCGATCAGAATCACAAAAATAACCTCGGCTGCATTCCCCATCATTCCACCGAAAATTGGATAGGAAACTACTACCAGCGGAATCAGAAGAACAAGTCCGATTGCCAAATACAGGAGTCCGTTGAAAAGCGCACTCGACGGATGCTTCACCGGGCCTTGACTGCCACACACAGTGCAGCGGCCATTCGATTCGGCGGAACAACCCGGGCAGACGGTCACGTCCTCAACATAACCCCTGCTCAGCCTTCTCATTCAGAAATTCCAGTTCAGAAGGTTGGAACTCACACCCGCTGCAGCCAGGTCGTCGTTGCGGGAAATCAAGCCGTCTTTCACCGATCCGGTTGCTCCACCGAATGCACCGGACGTGATGTCCGTGAGCGAGGTATCACCACCCGTGACTTCCTTGGTGACGACGGCGGCGGACGCTCCGCTCACTGCGTCATCCATCCCGTTACGGGCGATCCGCTGATAGGGATTCGTGGCCGCGCCGGTAACGGGATACGCAACATTGCTGGTAGCCGAGGTGGTTTTCAGGACGCCGTTTGCGGCACCTTTGACAAATGCGTCGCGCCCCTCGGTGACAATCTTCCCGACGTCGACGGACTTCCGATGATCCATCGTCATCTGCCCCAATTGAATGGCCAGGCCGGAAAAGACGGCCGAAGCAGCTTCTACGGCAGCGGCCTCGACGACCCGGATCAGTAATTGTCGCAACAACATTCGAACAGTCAGCGTGGTCGCCACTTCAGCGGCAGCGGCGCCCACAGTGCTCAGACCCACAGTCGGTATCGCGGCGGCGGCCATACTCGCAAGCTCAACGGCGAGGGCAATCAATGCCGCAATGATCGACAGCTTGGTGTATTCGATTTCGGTTGCAGTCGCGTCACAAGATTCTCCCAGTTCTCTTGCCGCAGAGATCAACCGATCGAATACATCGGCGACGCCGCCGGAATCGCCCCAGAATGTGGCCAGTGAATCATGCATCTCGCCTTCGATCGCAGAAAGCGCTCCACGAGCAGCCACATCCCCAACATCAGAAGCAGTTCCCAACGCCTCTGCCACCTCCGCCCAGGCATCCCCCAGACGCCACAAGGATGTCTCATCGCCGTCGGGCCAGTCGCTGCCGACCGCTACGCTCGCAACTGCTTGCAGGTATCCCGGAATCTCGATCCCCATCAGAGCCCACCCACCAGATTGTCGGCCAGTTGTGCGTCGACGCTCTCGAAGTTCGATGTTGTCCGAAACAACGCGTCGGTGAGATTGTGCAATGCACCGACCGTCATCGCTACACCGGCAAGAACCGATTCGGAACCCGGTACGTAAGCACAAGCGAAGGTGGCCCCGAAGGTATCGGTGCCCCAACTCGGACCCTCGGCAGCCATCACTTCTTCGATTCTCATCCGCGTGTTTTCGAGGTCCCGTGAAATGCCTGCGAATCTCGGCGCAACCGAACGCATCGCCTCGACATCAATCCAGAATTCAGGCATTGCGGGCGCTCCTCAAAACCGAGCGGTTCCATGACGCTCCGTCGTCAACCGCCACCACCGGGGAGACATCACGCAAACTCGGCGCTCCGGGAATCAGATCCGGCAGATCCACCTGTGCTGCGGTGGTAAACGGCCGCAGTATCTCGGCGTTCTGCCTGCGCATGTCCGCCTCAGCCAGTCCGGCGGTCGCCAGAACGGCAGCCGCGAGTTTCCTCGGCGTCGTCCGGGAGAACGCGTCGGCAGAAAATTTGACGCCGACAACCGCTCCCGAAGCATTGACGACAATCTCTACGGAACCGTCCGCAGATCGAGCTTGCGCCGTGGAAGTCGCGATCGCCTCTTGAGCTGTGGCCAGCCGCGTAGTCCTGGTTCGCAAATCCTCCATCATCGAATCGATCTGTCCTCGAAGGACTTCGGATCTCCCCCGCACCGAATCCATTTCAGCTGTATTCACGATGGCCCCCACCTCGCTCGATGTGCTCGCCTGAAATTCAGGCGCTCACCAAGTTCGACGCGAGCAGTGGCCGGTCGGTTCCGCAATCGCCGATGACAGTAGCTTCGCAACGGAATCCTGTGACAGGCTCGAAGTGTTCTCGTCGCCGTGACGACGGGCGACCCAGCGACACACAACCCTGCGGGAGCTTGGCATGGGACTCATCCACATCGACCTGTTCACCACACTCGACGGCGTCGCGCAGGCGCCCGGCGGACCGAACGAGGACACCGAGAGCGGCTTCGCATTCGGCGGGTGGCAGGCACCTCTCCTCGACGAAGTCGTCGGCAAGCAGGTCGAGTCCGGGATGACGGGAATGGACGCACTGCTCCTCGGCCGTCGGACCTACGATATTTTCGCCGCGTACTGGCCACACGCGGCGGGCGACATCGCGCAGCGATTCAACAGCGTCCCGAAATACGTGGCATCGCGCCATAGGCAGACCCTCGAATGGGCCGACTCCACATTGCTGGACGGGGATACTATCGCCGCTGTCCGGGCGCTACGCGAGCGGCACGCGAACATTCACGTCATCGGCAGCCTCGACTTCGTTCAAACTCTGTTCGCCGAACGCCTCTTCGATCGGCTCACGCTCTGGATATACCCGATCCTCCTGGGCGGCGGAAAGAAGGTCTTCACTGACGGGGTGGTTCCGACGAACCTGCAACTCCTGGAGCCTGCCGTCACCTCCTCGAAGGGCGCGGTGCGCCAACGCTACATGCTCGTCGACGGCATTCCTGGTGTCGGCGACATGTCCGCCTGAGACCGCGGCACCAGGACCGGTGGATCGAACGCGCGAATAGGCGGAAGCTCCCCGTCGAATTTCTCGATCTGGACCAGCACATGCTGACCGGTACAGCCGTGGGAAAGCGCCGACGTACCGACATCCGGCGTCAGAACATTCGGATTTCCGTGCACACACATCGCGTCGGGATCAGCAGGGTCGAGAGGGTCGTACCAAGCTCCGGTGGAAAGCTGAACGACGTCGGGATGCATTCCCGAATCGATCACCACACCCGCCAGACAGGCACCGCGGTCGTTGAACACTCGCACGACATCACGTGCGACAAGACCCCTCACGGCAGCCGCATCGGGGTGCAGACGGATCGGTTCACGACCGGAAATCTTCGACGCCTGACTGACTGCGCCGTGATCGAGTTGACCGTGGAGGCGCGTCTTGGGCTGGTTGGCGATGAGATGGAGCGGAAACTGCTCCGCGCGTGAACCGTTCAACCACTCTTCGGGTTCGTACCAACGAGGGTGCCCGCGGCAGTCGTCGTAGCCGAATGAGTCGATGGTCTCGGAGAAGATCTCGATCTTCCCGCTGGGTGTCCCGAGCGGATTCTTGTCCGGGTCCCCGCGGAACTCACCGAACAAAATCAAACTGTCCTGCGTGCGCATCCGATAGTGACCATCAGCCCAGAAATTCTCGAACGACGGGGTGTTTCCGCCGTCCGCGTCTACAGCGGGCCTCCACTGACTGTAGAGATGCTCGACCCATTGCTGCGATGATCGCCCCTCGGTGAACTCCTCACCGAAACCGAGCGCGTCGGCGAGCGCCGCGAAGGTCTCGTAGTCGTCGCGGGCATCCGCAAACGGCGGAACCACCTGATGCATTGCGACCAATACCGCGTCATTTCTTGTGCAGCTGAGATCTTTTCGCTCCAGAGACGTCGTCGATGGCACCACGATGTCGGCGTTCTTGGCCATCGGAGTCCAGTACGGCTCGTGAACGACGATGGTGTCAGGTTTGGCGAATGCGCGTCGCAGTCGCGGCAGTTCCTGATGATGATGGAAAGGATTTCCGCCCGCCCAATAGACCAGTCGGATATCGGGATAGGTGAGGCGCCGGCCGTCGTAGTCGAATTCCTCACCCGGCGAGAGCAACAAATCGGAGATTGCGGCGACGGGGATGAAGTCGGAGACAGGGTTGCGTCCCTGCGGAAACGTGGGCAGTGGGTACGGGACCGGAGCCATACCCGGTTCGTTCATCGAACCGTATCCGTGCCCGAAACCGCCACCGGGAAGCCCGATCTGACCGAGCATCGCCGCGAGAGTGACACCCATCCACGGGGCTTGTTCGCCGTGTTTGATGCGTTGCAATGACCAGGTGACCGACACCAATGTGCGGCCGGACGCCATCCTTCGGGCCAGACTCACGATCGTGGCGGCCGGTACACCCGAAATTTCCTGCGCCCACTGCGAATCCTTCGGAACGCCGTCGGAGCGTCCGAGCAGGTAATCCTCGAAACGTTCGTAGCCGACGCAGAAACGATCCAAGAAGGCACGATCGTGAAGATCTTCCGACGCGAGCACGTAGGCCAACGCCAGCATGATCGCGACGTCAGTCCCGGGAATCGGTGCGATCCAGTCACATTCGCCGTCGAGGTCGTCGCGCAACGGACTGAACGAGACGATCGTGCCGCCGCGATCGCGGAACGAATTCAATGCACCACTTGTCGGATGATCGCTGCTACCACCGGCATTGACGCCGGTGTTCTTGATCGGAACTCCGCCGAAGCAGACCAGCAGGTCGGAGTGTTTCGCGATGACATCCCACGAAGTGGAGCGCTCGAACAACTGGCTGTGTGTGCCGACTACGTGAGGCATGATGACGCCCGTCGCGCCGAGCGAGTAGCTGTGGACCGACTTGGTGTAGCCGCCGAGTTGATTCAGAAATCGGTGAACTTGGCTCTGCGCATGATGAAATCGACCGGCGCTGGCCCAACCGTATGATCCACCGAAGATCGCATTGTTTCCGTGGGTATCAACCACGCGGCGCAATTCGCGTGACAGAAGTTCGGTCAGTTCGTCCCACGACACCGAGACGAACTCGTCGGATCCCCGACGTTCGGTGGGACCCGGACCGTTCTCGAGCCACCCCCGGCGCACTGCCGGACCAGTCACTCGGCTCCGACTGCGCACCGAACCGGCGAAGTTCCCGAGCATCGGCGAGGGATCGGAATCGCCCTCGTGAGGATGCACAGCGATTACTTCGCCGGCCACTGATTCGGCGGTGAACATGCCCCAATGAGACGTGTGCTGAAATCGCCGGTTCGGTGCGGTGGTCACAGATCTACTTTCAGGGAAGCGAGAGGACCAGCTTCTCGATGTCGACGCGCGGTCCCGTGAAGAACGGAACTTCTTCGCGCACGTGCAGACGAGCCTCGGTGGCACGCAGGTCACGCATGAGATCGACGATGCGGATGAGTTCCGGTGCCTCGAACGCAAGAATCCACTCGTAGTCGCCGAGTGCAAACGCCGGCACCGTGTTGGCGCGGACATCCTTGTACGCACGCGCAGCCATGCCGTGATCGGCGAGCATCTTGCGACGATCCTCGTCGGGAAGCAGGTACCACTCGAGCGAACGCACAAACGGGTAGACGCAGATGTAGTCGCCCGGATCCTCGCCCGCGATGAATGCCGGGACGTGGCTCTTGTTGAACTCCGCCGGACGGTGAACCGCCGAGTTACTCCACACCGGAGCGCTGATCTTGCCCAGCGTCGTGGTGCGACGGAAGTCCGAGTACGCAGCCTGCAACTGTTCGATGCTGGCCGCGTGGGTCCAGATCATGAAGTCCGCGTCGGCGCGCATCCCGGCGATGTCGTAGATACCGCGAACTTCGACGCCCTTGTCTTCGAGACCTTCGAAGAACAAGCGAGCGTCCTTGACCGCAGCTTCCCGATCATCGCCCAGCACACCGGGTTCCACCTGGAACACGGAGAACATGAGGTAACGAATTTCAGAGTTCAGTTTGTCGAAATCAAGGCGTGCCATGGCTCTATCGTGCCACCCCTTCGCAGATCCGTGCAGCCGCCGTCTGTGCGACCGCAACACACGCCGGAACTCCGACGCCGTGGAGCCAGGACCCGGCCACTTCCACGCCCGCGAGTTCGGCCACGCCGTGCTCGATTTCGGCGACCATCGCCGTGTGACCTGGGGCGTACTGAGGAAGTCCGCCGTGCCACCGCTGAACAAATGCTGCAGCCGGCTCGTCCGTGATTCCCGTCACGGTCGACAGATCTTCGCGTGCGAGCGCAATCAGTGCCGCATCAGAACTCTCCACGATCTCGGCTGCGCCGAACCGGCCGAACGACGCCCGCACCAGGTGATCATCGCGTTCGGCGAGGTGCGTCCACTTGCGACTGGACAGCGTGAAGGCTTTGGCCGTCAGTTCCGAATCCGTCGCGACAAGGATCCCGGAGTTCTGCGGTAGATCGACGTCACCAGCGAGCCGCAGTGCCACGACCGCCGACGACGCGAGTTGGATCTGTTCAGCGGTTCGCGCTGCCTCGGGCGCTACGTCGGCCAAGAGCGCAGCCGCCGCCGGCGCAGGCACCGCCAAAATTACGGCATCAACAGTTCCGATCGGGTCGACGAACCATCGCGTGCCGTCTCGGCGCAGACCGGACGCCACTCCAGTGATCACCTGCGCACCGGATGCACCACGCAACGCGTCGAGCAAAACCCCGTAACCGTCCTTCAGAGCCCCGAAAACCGGCCCGGGAGCGGGCGTCGGCAAAGCCGCTGCGACGGCGTCGGAAAGGCTCGTGGCACCCGCGTCGAGGGCTGCAGCAAGGGTGGGCAAGGCAGCCCGGACCCCGATGGTTTCCGCCAACCCCGAGTACACACCACCCAGCAATGGCTCCACGCTGCGACGCACCACTTGATCGCCGAATCTCTCCGAGACCAGTTGGGCAACACTGCAATCCGACCCACGCTCCCAATGGAACGGGACGGACCGCTCGGCCTCGATCCGACGCAGCGACCCCGGAGAAACAAGTTCCGCGACCGCGTCCCCACCAGCCGGAATTCCCATCAACGTTCCAACCGGAAGGCGATGCAGTGACCCCTCCGACCAGATCAGCGGACTCAAGCCCGCCGGATACACGATCTGATCCGAAAGCCCGAGCTCAGCCAACAGCGCCGGGACCTCAGGCCGACGCGCAATGAACGCCTCGGCACCGATATCTACCGGGCCGCTGCCGAGATCGACTGTGCGCAGCTTGCCGCCCAGACGTGGATTAGTCTCGACAATCGAGATGTCCGCATCAGGGCCGAGACTGCAGCGAAGCCGGTAGGCGGCAACCAGACCGGAGATTCCACCGCCGATCACCGCCACCGAAACGCTCACAGCAACACGGGATCGCTCCACGCTCACAGCGAATGCACCAGCTCCACCGCCGCCGTGATCGCCGCGGGATCGGTGTCCGGGAGAACACCGTGTCCGAGGTTGAAGATGTGTCCGATCGCGCCCGCTTCGATCGCGCGATCGCCTTCAGTCGCAATGCGCCTGACCTCACGGTTGATCGCCTCGGGACCGGCGAACAACACCGCCGGATCAAGGTTGCCCTGCAAAGCCTTGCCCGGACCGACACGCGTCGCGGCAACGTCGAGCGGAATACGCCAGTCGACGCCCACGACGTCGGCCCCGGCTTCACCCATCGCGCCGAGCAGTTCGCCCGTCCCCACACCGAAGTGGATGCGCGGCACTCCGGCGCCAGCTACCTCCGCCAACACGCGCTCGGAATGCGGCAGCACAAATTCGCGGTACTCGGCCAACGACAGTGCACCGGCCCAGGAGTCGAACAACTGCACTGCGTCGACGCCGGCATGAAGCTGCGCCTGCAGGAAGCAGATGGTGACGTCCGCGATCTTTCCGAGCAGCTGATGCCATGTCGCGGGATCAGAGAGCATGAGCGCCTTGGTCTTCTCGTGGTTCCGGCTGGGACCACCCTCGACGAGATACGACGCCAAGGTGAAGGGCGCGCCGGCGAAGCCGATCAACGGCACCGAACCCAGCTCTGCGGTGAGCAGTCGCACGGCCTGCGAGATCGCGCCGACCTCTTCCGGTACCAATCGCGGCAAAGCAGCGACATCGGCGACCGAGCGCACGGGATTGGCCACCACGGGGCCGACGCCGGCAACGATGTCGAGATCGATACCCGCGGCCTTCAGCGGGACCACGATGTCGGAGAACAGGATTGCTGCGTCGACGTCATGACGACGGACGGGTTGCATCGTGATCTCACAAACCAATGCCGGATCGAAGCACGATTCCAGCATTCCGACTCCGGCCCGAATCTTTCGGTACTCCGGAAGCGAACGGCCGGCCTGTCGCATGAACCACACCGGACGCCGACTCGGAGTCCGACCGGTGGCCGCAGCCAGCAACGGTGCGTCCGGAAGTACTCGCCGGGCGCTGTACTCCGCCGACCCGATGGTGCCTGAATTCAAGTTGTCCAACCCGCTCATCAATCCTCGCGCTCTCCGCCAACGTGTGTCTTCGACCGACCTCAATGCTGCCATGTTCGCCGCAGTAGGACGGCCACGTCATCTTTAGTGATCCCCGACACATACCGACTGTTGAGTCTTCCTGTGCCGCATCGGGAGCCACATCACACTCGGTCGGCGCGCCTCCACCCCGGCAGGGATTTCCGCGACTAACGTCCTGACCTGTGACGACTTCCGGATCGACCGCCGACCCGGCCGAGTTTCGTGCCGCAATTGCCGCAATGGCTTCAGCGCAGGTCCGGCCAGAGATCGAAGTCGGGCCTATCCGTCCGCCGCAGCGACTCGCCCCGTACAGCCACGCCGTCGGCGCAGAGGTACTTCATCCCGAATCGGACACGATTTCGGAGCAGTCCGAAGGCGACGCGTTCGGCCGACTCATTCTGCTGTTCGATCCGGACGGCGATGAAGCGTGGAACGGGACGATGCGTCTGGTGGCCTACATCCAGGCCGATCTCGACGAGTCCCTCGCCTCCGATCCACTGCTTCCCGAGGTTGCGTGGAGTTGGCTGGTGGACGCCCTCGAAGCAGGATCGGAACCCTATGTGGCGCTTGGCGGGACAGTGACGGCAACTACGTCGGTCCGCTACGGCGATATCGCGGGACCGCCGCGAGCGCATCAACTGGAGCTTCGAGCCTCGTGGACTGCAACGTCGACAGAATTGTCACACCATGTGGAAGCGTTCTGCGAAGTACTGGCGTACGCCGCGGGCTTGCCTCCCACGGGGATAACCACACTGTCGCGGAAGAATGACTGAGACCGCACTCCGCGTTTGGGCATTCTCCCGAATCTCGACTAGAACCCGTTCTAAAGTGGGGAGATGCAACGTCTCAGCGGACTCGACGCAACCTTCCTCTACTTGGAAACTTCGACACAACTCCTCCATGTCTGTGGCCTAGTCGTACTGGACCCGTCGACAATTCCCGGCGGATACGACTATCGGAGCCTCCTGGGTGAGTTGGACTCCCGAATGGCAGGGATGCCGACATTCCGGCGCAAGCTGAAAGATTCGCGGCTCAACCTCGATTACCCGGTGTGGGTCGACGATCACGATTTCGACATCGAACGCCATTGCCATCGCACGTCGGTTCCTGCTCCCGGCGGCCATGACGAATTGGCGGAACTTGCCGGACACATTGCCAGCCAGCCGCTGGATCGCTCTCGGCCGCTGTGGGAAATGTGGGTCATCGAAGGCCTCGCCGACGGCCGTGTTGCTGTCATGTCGAAGATTCATCACAGTGCCGCTGACGGCATCACCGGCGCAAACCTGCTGGCGCAACTATGCAGCTTGGAACCGGATTCCCAGTCGTTGGTGGACACGACGGCCAAGAGTGCCGGCGATGCGAGCACACTCGATATCGCCGTCGGAGGCTTGCTCGCCGTGATCGCTCGGCCTGCTCGCATCGCCAGACTCGTTCCCGGCGGCATAGCCATGCTCCCCAAATGGGTGACGCGTGCCCGCAAAGGCGAGGCCATGCCTGCGCCGTTCACTGCTCCGCGCACGTCGTTCAACGGAGCGATCACCGGACACCGCAACGTGGCTTTCGCCCAACTCGAGCTTGCCAAGGTGAAGGCGATCAAGGACCGTTACGGCGTCAAGGTCAACGATGTAGTGCTGGCACTCTGCGCCGGAGCGTTGCGGAGCTATCTCCAAAGGCGCGATGAACTTCCGACCGATCCGCTGGTCGCGATGGTTCCGGTGTCCGTTCACGGCAAGTCGGACCGGACCGGCACCAACCAGATCTCGGGCATGTTCACACAGCTGAGCACCCAGGTTGCCGACCCTGTCGAACGTCTCCTCGCCATCAGTGAATACAACGTGACCTCGAAGAATCACAATGAGGCGTTGGGCGCGAACATGCTTCAGGACTGGTCACAGTTCGCGTCACCCGCAGTCTTCGGCGCTGCGATGCGCGTCTACTCGTCACTCAAGCTCGCCGAGCGTCACCCTGTCGTGTCGAACCTGGTGGTCTCCAATGTTCCCGGACCCCCGGTTCCGCTGTACTTCCTGGGCGCACAGATCAAGGGAATGTTCCCGCTGGGTCCCATCTTTCACGGCGCCGGACTCAACGTGACCGTGATGTCGCTCGACGGCAATCTCGACGTGGGAATTGTCAGTTGCACGGATCTGGCGCCCCAATTGCACGAGCTCGCGCAGGGATTCGGCACGGCGCTCGACGAACTTTTCGACGCGGACCCGGTAACCGAGGCTGACGATCGCAGCGAGCGACTCGACGGGGAACGGGACGCAACGACGTTGCCGTCTGCGACGTAGAGTCATTGATCATGTCCGAAGTCACCGATGATGCAGCCGAGCCCACCTCCGATGTAGAACCCTTGCTGGTACCGCGCGACGGTGTGCCGGACGTCATCGCCACCGCTGCGGGACTCGCCGACGCCGCAACGGCGCTGGCAGCAGGAACCGGACCGTTGGCCGTCGATGCCGAGCGGGCATCAGGCTTCCGCTATTCGGCACGGGCGTACCTGATTCAGCTTCGCCGGGCGGGTGCTGGATCGTTCCTGATCGATCCGATCCCCATTGCGGCGGACATGGCACCTCTGGCAGAGGCGATCAATCCGCTGGAGTGGGTCCTGCATTCCGCCGATCAGGACCTTCCCGGACTCGCGGAACTGGGCCTCTATCCGGCCGTCCTTTTCGACACCGAACTGGCGGGCCGACTCGCCGGATTCGAACGAGTCGGACTTGCCGCGATCGTCGAACGCACCCTGCGCGTAGAACTTCGCAAGGGGCACGGCGCCGCCGATTGGTCCACCCGTCCGTTGCCGGCGCCCTGGCTCAACTATGCGGCTCTTGATGTCGAGGTACTGCTCGAACTGCGCGACGCCATGGAAGAGGAACTGCGCTCGCAAGGAAAACTCGAGTGGGCGAAAGAGGAATTCGAGTACATCCGCCTGGCCGGCCCGTCGAAGCCGAAGCCGGATCGCTGGCGTCGTACGTCGCACATCACGTCTCTCAAGACCACCCGACAACTGGCTGCGGTGCGGGCGCTCTGGCAAGCACGCGAGAATCTTGCCCGTAAGCGCGATGTGTCCCCGAGTCGTGTGCTTCCGGATTCGGCAATTATCGACGCCGCACTCAAGGATCCCCGATCGATGGACGCACTGCGTTCGCTTCCCGTCTTCGGCGGTCCGCGCCAGCGACGCTATTCGCGAATTTGGATGGACGCCCTGGAATCAGCACGGGCCCTGCCCGAGAGCGAACTTCCGTCCAAGACTCCCGCGATCGTCGGACCGCCTGCCGCCGGACGTTGGGCTCGTCAGGATCCCGCGGCTGCCGATCGACTGACTGCCGCCCGCGCCGCCCTGTCGGATGTCAGTGCCGAAGTTTCCGTTCCTGTCGAAAACTTGCTGCAACCGGACCTGGTACGACGCTTGTGCTGGGACTGGAAGCTGGAACCCGGTTCCGACATCAACGTCGTCACGGACGCGGTCGAGACCAAACTCACTTCCGGTGGCGCACGAGACTGGCAACGCACTTTGACTGTTCCCGTCCTCGCCGAAGCTCTGAACTCCGTGGTTCCGAGCGAACCGGAAGAGGTCGCAGCAGAATCCTGAGGCGAGGCGCGCGTCGGTGGTGGAGCAATTCGGCACGTTAAGTTACCGGCCAGTAACGGGCAGTAGTACGCTTGTTGCAAGGCCGGACGCTTGGCCGTGATCGCCGAACCGTAAGTCTCACCCGCTTCTGGCGTGGTGGGCATCTCCATCAGGAGGAACTCGCGTGGCTCCATCCACACACAACCAACGCAACGTCGTCTTTGTCGACGGCATTCGCACCCCGTTCGGCAAAGCAGGCCCCAAGGGCATGTACGCCGAGACGCGTGCTGACGACCTCGTCGTCAAAGCCATCCGCGAACTGCTTCGCCGTAACCCCCAGCTGGACCCGGCGCGGATCGACGAAGTAGCGATTGCAGCCACCACACAAACCGGTGACCAGGGTCTGACCATCGGCCGCACCGCCGCGATCCTCGCGGGCCTGCCCGAGTCGGTCCCCGGATTCGCCATCGACCGCATGTGTGCCGGCGCAATGACTGCCGTGACCACCACCGCGTCGGGCATCGGCTTCGGTCAGTACGACGTCGTCGTCGCCGGTGGCGTCGAGCACATGGGCCACCACCCGATGGGTGAGGGCGCAGACCCCAACCCGCGTTTCCTCGCCGACCGCCTGGTGGACCCGAGCGCCCTCGTGATGGGTAACACCGCCGAGAACCTGCATGACCGGTTCCCGAGCATCACCAAGGAACGTACCGACGCGTACGCCGTGAACAGCCAGAACAAGTACGACGCAGCCAAGAAGGCCGGCTTCCTCGCCGACACCCTGGTTCCCGTCGCCACCCGCAGCGCCACCGGCTGGGGCCTCGCAACCGAGGACGAGCCGCCGCGCCCCGGAACCACCGTCGAAGATCTTGCGAAGCTCAAGGCTCCGTTCCGTCCCGCCGGCCGCATCACCGCCGGTAACGCCGCAGGACTCAACGACGGCGCCACCGCAGCCCTGCTCGCCGGTGAAGACACCGCAGCAGAGCTCGGCCTGCCCGTCGGTATGCGCATGGTCGGCTTCGCCTACCAGGGCGTCGACCCCGCAGTCATGGGCATCGGCCCGGTTCCCGCCACCGAGAAGCTTCTCGCTCGCACCGGCCTGAAAATCGAGGACATCGGACTCTTCGAGATCAACGAGGCGTTCGCCGTTCAGGTCCTCGCGTTCCTCGAGCACTACGGAATTGCCGACGACGACCCGCGCGTCAACCAGTGGGGCGGCGCCATCGCGTGCGGCCACCCCCTCGCTTCGACGGGTGTGCGTCTGATGACGCAGCTCTCGCGCCAGTTCGCGACGCGTCCCGACGTGCGCTACGGCTTGACCACCATGTGCATCGGTCTCGGCATGGGTGGCACCGTCATCTGGGAGAACCCGAACCACGCCGATTACCAGGCAGGAGTCTAAGAGATGTCTGATATTGCAACAGCATTCGCCGACGAGGTCGTGACGAACGCGTACACCAAGATCATCTCGGTCCCCGGCATCGAGGGTCCGTTCGCGTTGATCACCCTGGACAACGGATTCGACCACACCAAGCCTTCGTCCTTCGGTCCCGGCGGACTCGCGGCATTCGACGCGGCTCTCGACGAAGCGTTCGCAGCCAACCCGGTTGCCATCGCTGTCACCGGTAAGCCGTTCATCTTCGCGGCCGGCGCAGACCTCAAGGGCGTTCCCGCCATCACCTCGCGAGAGCAGGGCCTCGAACTGGGACGCTTGGGCCACAAGGTTTTCCGACGCCTTCGTGAATCCTCCGTTCCCACTTTTGCCTTCATCAACGGCGTGGCTTTGGGCGGCGGCCTCGAAGTGGGCTTGCACAGTCACTACCGCACCGTTGCGGCAAATGCGGGCGCTCTCGGCCTGCCCGAAGCCTTCCTCGGCCTAGTACCCGGTTGGGGCGGAACACAATTGCTCCCCAACCTCGTCGGCCCCGCGAACGCTGTCACCGTGGTCATCGAGAACTCGCTGAACCAGAACAAGGTGCTCTCCCCCAAGAAGGCACTCGAACTCGGCGTCGTCGACGTCGTTCTCGATTCCGCTGACTTCATCGAGCAGTCCCTCGTCTGGGCGTCGCAGGTTCTCGCCGGAACCATCACCCCCGCTCGCCCCGAGATCGATCGCGGTCAGGGCTGGGACGACGCCATCGCCCGCGCGAAGGCGATTGTCGATGGCAAGACCAAGGGCAACGCTCCCGGCGCGGTCAAGTCCGTCGAACTGCTCGAACTGGCTCGCACCACTGACATCACCGATCCGGCTTCGCTGGACAAGGGCTTCGCGGCCGAGGACGAGGCTCTTGCCGAACTCCTTCTGACCGACGAACTTCGTGCCGGCCTGTACGCCTTCGACCTGGTGAACAAGCGCGCCAAGCGTCCCGCCGGAGCTCCGGATCGTTCGCTGGCCCGCAAGGTCAACGGCGTCGGCATCGTCGGTGCCGGCCTGATGGCCAGCCAGCTCGCACTGCTGTTCGTCCGCCAGCTCAAGGTGCCGGTCATCTTGACCGACATCGATCAGGAGCGTATCGACAAGGGTGTCGGATACGTCCACACCGAAATCGACAAGCTCCAGGGCAAGGGGCGTCTGTCCCCCGACGCCGCGAACCGCCTCAAGGCACTCGTGTCCGGCTCGCTCGACAAGGCCGCCTTCGCGAAGACCGACTTCGTCATCGAGGCCGTCTTCGAGAACATGGACGTCAAGAAGAAGGTCTTCGCGGAACTAGAGCAGTTCATCGCTCCCGAGACGATCCTCGCGACCAACACGTCGTCACTGTCCATCACGGAGATGGCTGAAGGTCTCGCTCATCCCGAGCGTGTTGTGGGCTTCCACTTCTTCAACCCCGTCGCAGTTCTTCCTCTCCTCGAGATCATCAAGGGCGAGAAGACTGACGACGCTACGCTCGCAACAGCTTTCGCGACCGCAAAGGTCTTGAAGAAGTCTGCTGTCCTCTGCGGTGACAAGGCCGGCTTCGTCTTCAACCGCCTCGTCACCCGCACCCTCGGTGAGGTCATGTCCGCCGTCGACGAAGGCACCCCCTTCGACGTCGCCGACAACGCCATCGCCGAACTGGGCATGCCGATGTCGCCGTTCATGCTCCTCGCTCTCGTCGGACCCGCAGTGGCACTGCACACCGGTGAGACCCTGCAGGCGTCGTACCCGGAGCGGTTCACGTCCAGTCCCGGCCTCGAAGCTCTGGTCGAGGCCCGCAAGCCCGGCGTCTGGACCTGGGGCGAGAACGGCCAGATCGTCGACCCCGAGGTTGCAGCACTGTGGCCCCAGGGTGACAAGGTCTCCACCTCGGAAGAGGTGCTCGATCGCACGCGTCGCGCCATGGCCGAGGAAATCTCGATCATGCTCGACGAAGGTGTAGTTGCGGCAGCCGAGGACATCGACCTCTGCCTGCTTCTCGGCGGCGGCTTCGGCTTCTGGAACGGTGGCATCACACCGTACCTGGACCGCACCGGCACCTCAGAGGCCGTCAACGGCAAGCGTTTCCTGGCTCCTGGTGTTGCCAGCGTCTAGATATAGCTGTTTTACCGGCAGGAACTTCGCACCCGGTCTGCTTCGGCAGGCCGGGTGCGTCGTCGTATCAGGGTGGTCTCCGATGCTTGGACGGCAGCAACGACCACACTCATCGCTGCCGCGGTCCCGAACCTCCGCAGCGGTCGGCGCCGCCGCCCGGCCGGGACCCTGACCGGAACAGCCACTACCAGTGGAAGATTCGAGTTCACGATCACAATGAAACAGCACCCTCATGTCTCTCCTAGTCGGAATCGGCTTTCTCGCAGCGAGGTTGACTTCCAGTTTTCGGATCGCAAAAACCGTTGATCGATCTACGTTTCTTCTGCCATTCGCCGCTCGTCACTGCCGGCCCGAACAAGCTGTGGGCCGTAACCACCGGATGTACGACGAAAGTCCTACACGATGGGAATCGGCGTTCAAGCGGCCGTCACCGCTGTCGCCGGATGGCTCCCGTCAGGAGTTGAGAAGTACAAACTTGTAGCTGTCCCGGTCGTGTTCAACTTTATGAGGTCCGCCGCTTTCCACCACATCCCGTTCGAGGGATGACGAACGTATCGAACACGCTGGTCGTCAACGATCTTCGGCAGGCTCGTGGCGTATCGTCGGACATATCGGCGACATCTCGCACGTGATACTCGACTTCACGTCGTCCCCGAACTGAAAAAACTTCGGCCGCAACAAAGGTCGAGACAGGAGCGTCGTCATGACGCACAACACCACCGACATACCCTCTGATCGCGGCATCAACCAAGCGCAGATCCCCCGGCTCAGACTCAAGCCCGAACCTCAAAGCACCACAACCGTGCCAATCGGTAGCGTCGACGGTGCATGGTGGCCGTACTCCACAGATCTCGAAGCAGAGCTACCCGAACTACTCGCCGTACTCATCACGCGGGTGGGACCGATCGATCGCGTGGCCTACGACCTGAACGGATGGGACTCGCGACCCACCCGCCTACCTTTCGCCGGCCGCTCAGTCCGGTTGGACGGCTACAGGTTTCAACCACACAGCACCGTGTACGTCAGCGGACTCGACGGAAAACGGCCCGTGATCCTTGTCGTTCCACCGCACTGCGATCCCGATGCCGCACATCGAACCCTGACCGTAGCGGCAGAATCCGGAAACGAAACGACTGTGGCCGAACTACTCTCGATCGCAACAACCGGCGCCGGTGCCGACCGCCATCTTCAACAATCCCACCGAACGACTCTGTCAACTTAGCGGAACGCGACTGGGGATCAGCAGCATTCGGTCAGTCTGGGATGAATTCTGTTGGTGAGAAACCGGGTTCAGGCTGCGGCGAGTGCGTCGGTAACCGCCCGCGCCGAGAATGAAAGCCAGTTCAGCAGCAAAGTTGACATCATCCCCTTCAAATAATTGGCGCGGTCGGATCCATCTCTCTCAGAAAATACCTCGCAACTTCTCCCAATCTACGAATTGCTTCATCGATCAACCACACGAGATCGAGCAGACGCATCGCCTCGACAAGGGCAGGATCACGAGCATCAACAGCCTCATTGCCGAGCGGTGTGCTACTCGGAGAAACCACTGGATCACCCGGATGTTCGTAGAGCGCCCACAACGTCAACCCGTCACCGTAACGAGAATCGAACTCGATACCCGAACACCACCACAGATCAAACCGATGGCCACCCGTCCCGATCCCGGGGCGAGGGGCTATCGGTGTTTGTCGTTGCGATCGGAGTCCGGATCATCGGAACATTTGATATAGGTTAGGCTTCCCTGCATGAAATCTTCACTTCGTGGATTGGCCGCACTGGGACTGGCTGCCATCACCGCCGCAGCGCTCGTGTCCTGCTCCTCCGATTCGGAATCCTCGACAGCGTCGACAAGTACAGACGGATTCCCCGTCAGTATCGTAAACGTCTTCGGTACCACCATCATCGAGTCACAGCCCGAGCGATTGGTGACGCTCGGCTGGAACGCCCAGGACATCGTGTACGCGCTCGGACTCACCCCCGTCGGGCAGCCCAAATACACCTACGGCGCCGACGACAACGGCGTCATGCCCTGGGCCCAGCCGTTCTTCCAGGCCGACAAGACCACACTGTTCGACATGCCGGCCAGCGGTGAACCGCCCGTCGAAATCGTCGCTTCCCTGGCCCCGGATGTCATCCTCGCGCCGTACGAGGGATTCGAGAAGTCGGTCTACGACCAACTGAGCAAGATCGCACCCACTGCCGCCTACCCGGGCGCCGCATGGCAGACGTCCTGGCAGGATCAGACCCGCATAGTCGGAAAGGCCGTCGGCAAGAGCGCCGAGGCCGACACACTGGTCGACGGTTTGGGTAAGACCCTCGCCGAAACTGCTTCTGCGCACCCCGAATACGCGGGTAAGACCATTGCCGTCGTCAATTTCGACACCGATGCCAGCAACATCAACGTCTACCTGCCCACTGACCCCCGCGTGCAGGTCTTGACGGAACTCGGATTCGTCAACGCACCCGGTGTCGAAAAGTTAGCGGCCGACAACGCCGGTGGAACGTTCTTCAAAACCATTTCGTACGAGAACATCGCCGACATCGACGCCGACGTGATCGTCGGTTTCACCGACGGATCCGGTGACCCGTCGAGCATTCCCGCCGTCGGCGGCCTCGACTCGGTGAAGCGTGGATCGACGGTATTTCTCAGCGACACCAAGGTGATCGGCGGCCTGAGCAATGTCAACGTCCTGAGCGTCCCGTGGGTTTTGGGCCAGATCACCCCCGCACTGACGGACGCTGCGAACCGCGTCGGTTAGAGACCACTGCGACTGTCGGTCCCCGGTTCTATGCTCAGCACAGGCCTGAACTGTCGGTCTCAGTGACCAAGCATGTCAACGCACCGATCGGCGCCGTCTGGAAGGTTGTCACCGACCTCGACGGTGCCGTCGACACCCTCGCCGGCGTCACCCATATCGAACGGCTCGCCGGCGAGGGTTACGCCGTCGGAACCAGGTGGCGCGAGACCCGAAAGATGATGGCCAAGAACCTCGACAATTTTGCTGCCAAGGCCGAACGAATCGCGTCGGCCTGACCGGCCCGTGAACAACTCAGCTTCGATAACGACATCCGAGTAGCCGCCGAATCGGGCGCACAGCGCGTAGCGTCCACAGTGTTCACTGAAAGATCGACGCTCACTGAAGGATCGACGCGTCAGAGCGTCGCCCACATGGCCCGAAGGGGGCAGGCATGGCATTCAGCGGTACGGCAGACAGCGGCGGAACCGGGGTAACACGCGCCGACGTCGGACATGCAGTTCTCTTTGCCGGCGCTGCTGCGCTCGGCGGTTTTCTCTTCGGTTACGACACAGCCGTTATCAACGGGGCTGTCGGAGCGATCCGCGACAAATACGACATCGGTGCCGGTGCGACCGGCCTCACCGTCTCGCTGACACTTCTCGGTGCTGCCATGGGCGCCTGGATGGCAGGGTCACTCGCTGATCGCCTCGGCCGGATCCGCGTCATGCAGATCGCCGCCGTCCTGTTTGTTGTCGGCGCTGTCGGATCAGCAATACCGTTCAGCGTCTACGACCTCACCTTCTGGCGCATTGTCGGCGGCGTCGCTGTCGGTTTTGCATCGGTGATTGCGCCCGCCTACATCGCCGAAATCTCACCCGCAGCGATCCGCGGACGCCTCGGGTCCATGTACCAATTGGCAATTGTGCTGGGAATTGCCGTGTCCCAGTTGGTGAACTACGCACTCCAAGCAGCGGCGGGTGGCGCTCGCAATCAAATTGCGGGCCTCGAAGCGTGGCAGTGGATGCTGATGCTCGAGGCCGTCCCAGCCTTGCTCTATCTCGTCATGACCACGACGATCCCCGAATCTCCCCGCTACCTCGTCGCGCAGGGTAGCGACGACCGCGCCCGGAAGATCATCTCCGACCTCGAAGGCGGCGATCACGACGCCGTCACCGCGCGAATGGACGAAATTCGCGATTCCCTCAAGCTCAAACAAGCGAAAACTACTGTGCGTGAGCTCTTTTCGAAGCCACTCGGAGTATCCAAGCTAGTCTGGGTCGGTATCGCGTTGGCAGCGCTGCAACAACTGGTCGGCATCAACGTGATCTTCTACTACTCCAGCACCCTCTGGCAGGCCGTCGGCTTCGGCCCCGATCGCTCACTCCTGATCAGCGTCGTCAGTGCGCTCGTCAACATAGTCGGCACCTTCGTCGCCATCGCCGTCATCGACCGCGTCGGACGTAAACCGTTGTTGCTGGTCGGTTCTGCCGGCATGGCGATCTCACTGGGGACCGCAGCAATCTGTTTCCATTCGGCAACAGTGACCAAGAATGAGCTCGGTGAATCCGTCGCCACCCTCAGCGGCGCCAACGCGACGATCGCACTGATCGGCGCCAACGCGTTTGTCTTCTTCTTCGCTCTCTCGTGGGGACCGGTGGTCTGGGTCCTCATCTCCGAGATGTTCCCCAATCGGGTCCGCGCCGCAGCAGTCGGAATCGCCACCGCTGCCAACTGGGTCGCCAACTTCTTCGTCTCGTGGACCTTCCCGTCGCTGGCCGACTGGAACCTGTCCATCACGTACGGCGGCTATGCCGTCATGGCATTGCTGTCGCTGTTCGTGGTGCTGAAATTCGTGAAGGAAACGCGGGGCAGCACCCTCGAATCGGTGCAGTAGAAATCGGGGTGCGTCCGGGTACTCCCGGGCGCACCCCGACCACAATCAGCTCTGTGCGACTTCGCCCTGCGTGGGTGCGTCGGCCTGAACCTGTACAACCGAACCGCCCATGCCCGCAACCCAACCGGTGATCTTGCGTGAGAGATCCTGCGCCGTCAGACCCAGTTCCTTGTGTATGGCCTCACGCGACGCATGATCGAGGAACTGCTGCGGCACACCCATGTCGCGGCACGACGTGTGAACTCCCGCAGCTCGCAAGGCCGCAGACACCGTCGAGCCGATTCCGCCGTGCACTCCACCATCTTCGAGAGTGACAACAAGCGCGTACTTGTCGGCCAACTTCACCAACGCATCCGACACCGGCAACACCCAGCGCGGATCCACGACAGCGACCGAAATGCCCTGCTTGTCGAGGCCTTCGGCAATCTCGAGTCCCAATGCTGCAAACGGACCCACCGCGACAAGAAGAACGTCGCCGCGCTCACCCTCGCTGGCACGCAGCACGTCAACCATCCCGTCGAGACGCTTGACCGCCGGAATCGCCTCGGGGACAGCGCCCTTCGGGAACCGTACGACGGTCGGGCCGTCATCGACAAGTAGTGCCTCGTCGAGTTCCTCACGGAGAGTATCCGCGTCACGCGGTGCGGCGACGCGAATACCGGGGATAATTCCGAGCAGCGACAGATCCCACACTCCGTTGTGGCTGGCACCGTCGACGCCCGTGACACCGGCGCGATCCAGAACCACCGTGACGGGTTGTTTGAGCAGCGCGACATCCATCAGCAATTGATCGAAGGCGCGGTTGAGGAACGTTGCATAGATCGCGACGACGGGGTGCAATCCGCCCAGCGCAAGGCCGGCGGCAGAGGTCATCGCATGCTGCTCGGCGATGCCCACGTCGAACATGCGATCCGGGAACTTGTCGGCAAACGCAGCCAGTCCGGTCGGGCCGGCCATTGCCGCGGTGATCGCCACGATGTCTTCGCGGCGCGACGCTTGGGCGATCAACTCGTCAGAGAAGACCGACGTCCAGTCGAGCACCGGGGTCTTGTCGGAGCGACCGGTGACGGGGTCGATGACACCGGTGGCATGCATCTGATCTGCGACGTCGTTCTCGGCGTGCGCGTAGCCGTTGCCCTTACGGGTAACCGCGTGCACGATCACCGGACCGCTGTATGCCTTGGCGCGGCGCAGGGCGGATTCCATCGCGACCTCGTCGTGTCCGTCGACAGGGCCGAGGTATTTGATTCCGAGGTCGGTAAACATGACCTGCGGGCTGACAGCGTCCTTGAGACCGGCCTTCATGCCGTGTAGTACGGAGTACGCGGTGCGCCCGACCCACGGAAGCTTCTTGACCATCCGGCGGCCGTTGTCGAGAACGCGCTCGTAGCTGGGAGCCGTGCGAAGCGCGGAGAGATGATCGGCGAGGCCACCGATGGTGGGCGCGTACGAGCGACCGTTGTCGTTGACGACGATCACCACGGAACGGTCTTTACCGGCCGCAATGTTGTTGAGGGCTTCCCAACACATTCCGCCGGTGAGCGCGCCGTCGCCGACGACGGCAACGACGTGGCGGTTCTGGCCGGTCAGCGCAAAGGCCTTGGCCAGTCCGTCGGCGTATGACAATGCGGCCGACGCGTGCGAGGACTCGACCCAGTCGTGTTCACTCTCGGCCCGGCACGGGTAACCCGACAGTCCGCCCTGCTTGCGCAAGGTGTCGAACTGATCTTTGCGACCGGTGAGGATCTTGTGGACATACGCCTGATGCCCGGTGTCGAAGATGATCGGGTCCTGCGGCGAATCGAAAATACGATGCAGCGCGATCGTCAGTTCGACGACTCCGAGGTTGGGGCCGAGGTGACCACCGGTGGCCGCAACCTTTTGCACCAGGAAATCACGAATCTCGTCGGCCAACTCCGATACCTCGGCGTGACTCAACTGACGTAGATCGTCAGGACCCTGAATGCGGGCAAGAACACCCAACGAGATCGCTCCCTCCGCGCTTCACAGCTGCACCGGTGCGCGCCGCGACTGTCTGTGCGACAGTGCTGTCAGTCTACGGAGCGTTGCGTCGAACCGACACGCGGACTCCGCGTGATTCACATGTGACTTCGAGTTACAGGGCGACTGTGGCCGTCTATCGTGAGCGCAATCACAGACAATTCGGATTGCAGATGTTTCACGCACATACTTTTGATCCCCGAAATCAGTGTCGAACCCGCCTAGAGTCGACCCATGGGAAACGTGGTCAACGATCTGATAGCCCGAATATTCAACGACGTCCGCGCACTCGACGCCGGCACGTTGGCCGATTACATTCCCGAACTTGCTTCCGTCGCCCCCGACTCTTTCGGTATCGCCGTCGCGACCGTCGACGGTTACGTGTACGAGATCGGAGATACCGGACTCCCCTTCACAATCCAGTCGATCTCCAAGCCGTTCACCTACGCCTTGGCCCTCGCCGATCACGGCCCGGACGCTGTCGCCGACAAGATCGACGTCGAACCGTCGGGTGAGCCGTTCAACGAAATCAGCCTGGATCCGTTGACCGAGCGCCCCCGGAACCCGATGATCAACGCGGGCGCCATCACCGCCGCATCGATGGTCGAGGGCGCAGATCCCGCCGCACGCTTCGAACGCATTCGCAGCGCATATTCACGGTATGCCGGACGCGAACTGTCCTTCAACGAGTCGGTCTACACATCCGAATCACGTACCGGACACCGCAATCGCGCTATCGGCCACATGCTTCGCTCGTTCGACGTGATCTCCGGCAACCCAGACGACGCCGTCGACCTCTACTTTCGGCAATGCTCCATTGACGTGACGTGCCGCGACCTCGGCTTGATGGCCGCGACGATGGCCAACAACGGCGTCAACCCCGTGACACACGAGCGCGCCCTCACGGCGATCGGAGTCGAGCAGGTCCTCAGCGTCATGGCCACGTGCGGCATGTACGACGGCGCCGGAAAATGGCTGGTCGAAGTGGGTTTGCCGGCCAAGAGTGGCGTCGGCGGCGGAGTGCTTGCCGTACTGCCCGGGCAGATCGGCATCGCCGTCTACTCCCCCAGACTCGACGTACACGGAAACAGTGTTCGCGGTGTCGCCGCCACGAGGGCACTGTCGAAGGAATTGGAACTTCACTTCCTGCATGTGACTCGCGCGTCGAGGTCCTCGATCCGCGCCCGTTACAACGTCACCGATGCACCGTCACGGATGCGCCGGACACCCACCGAGCAGGCCGTTCTCGACGATGTCGGCAAGCAGAGCAGAGTGTACGAACTGCACGGCGACCTCCTGTTCGCCGGCGCGGAGTCCGCAGTGCGTGAAATCGGTTCGCTGGACGGAGGACCTGGAGTTCATTCCACAGATGAGGGACTCGAAGTTGTCGTGATCGACGTCCGGCGGGTCGACGACGCCAGCATCGCCGCAATTCGCATGATCACAGCGCTGCGGGCCCAACTCGGCGAACAAGGGTGCGCGGTTGCGCTCGTGGATCCGAAAGGACTTCTCGGACAGCGGACTTCGAGCATCGACCCCGACCAGCGCGGTGGCCGCGTGTTCGCCGACCTCGACTCTGCCTTGCAGTGGTGCGAGGATACTTTGCTCGCGGCGCATTGCCCGCAGCAACGTCAACCGTCGACGGTCACGATCGAGGACCACCCCGTGCTCGACGCATTGTCTTCGAATCAGTTGTCGGCCTTTGTATCTCAGCTGGAACGGCGGACCTATGCCCGCGGCGACATGATCGCCCGGCGCGGCGATCCGGCGTCAGGGTTCTATCTGATTCTGCAAGGCCAGGTCAGCACCATGTTCACCGACAGCCAGAACATCGAGCACCGCATCACCACATTGTCCGCGGGCATGACGTTCGGCGAGATGACGATGTTCCTGGACACCCGGTTCCTCAACGACATTCGCGCTGACACCACCGTCGTGGTTGCCGTCCTGACGTCGGAGAAGTACGGCGCCCTGACCGCGCACGCACCGGAACTCAAACTTGCTCTCCTCGAACGTCTGGCCGCCGGAGCCTATGAACAGCTCGACATGACTTTGCGCAGTGTCATCGCTGCGGGTCCCATCGGATAGGAGAACACTCATGGTTACCGCAGAACCCATTGGCAACGCCGCCACGACCGTTACAGTCACCGGAAGCGCCTGCGCCACCGCGACTCCCGACATCGCACGCCTGACGATCGGCGTCTCGGAAACACACCCCACCGTCGCCGACGCCGTTGACGCCCTCGCGCGTCATTCGGCCGCACTGACGGAGGCTTTGCACGAACACAGTGTTGCCGGACCCGATCTCGTGACCACGGGATTGAGCGTCCACCCCCAGACCCAGTGGGTTGACGGCGGACGACAGGAGACCACCGGTTTCACGGCGTCCACATCATTTCGCGCCGTACTGCGCGATCTGACACCCGGCGCAGCTCACTCCCCCGCTGCTGTTATCACCGCGTGCGTAGCCGCAGGCGGGGACGCGATCCGGTTGGATTCTCTGGAATTCGATCTCGAGGACCGAACAGAATTGACTGTACGTGCACGTGAATCAGCTTGGGTTGCAGCGCTGTCCAAGGCCCGACAGTTCGCGGACCTGGCACAGAAAAATCTGGTCGACGTCCTCGAGATCACCGAGGGCGTCGACCAGATGAGCCCGGTCCGTGGGTTGGTTTCCGCAGCCCGGGCGGTTTCTGCTCCGATAGCCGTCGAACACGGTGAGATCGAAGAAACGATCTCGGTCCGTGTCCGATGGTCTATGGCGTGATCAGTGTGAAGCACTCTTTTCGAGGTTGACGTCCTCCACCTCAGGCTCCACGATGTCGATCGTCGTCCGTAGGGTGCGGTTCGGAATGAAGACAACCGCGATCAGGGTGACGATGGCGACAATTGCGGCGACCATGAAGATCCGGCCCGTTGCGTCACCGTAGGCGAAGCGAACGATCTGCGCGACGAAGTCGGGCATGTTGTGAAGGTCGAGTCCGTCCACCAAGCTCTTTCCGGCAACCATCTGCTGCTCGGGCGGCAGTGCCGACACGGATTCCTTGGTCAGTGTGCCGACCCGCGATGCCAGGATCGAACCCAGCACCGAGACACCGATCGCGCCGCCGAAGGTACGGAAGAACGCAACGATACTGCTGGCCGCGCCGATATCTTCGGCCTTGACCGTGTTCTGGACCGCGAGGACGATGTTCTGCATCAACATGCCAGTTCCCAAACCGACGACGGCCATGAAGATTCCGATGATCCACAGGTTTGTCGCGTGGTCGATCGTCGAGAGAAGACCGAAACCGATGACCAGCAGGATTGCGCCGGCCACGACGAAAGGCTTCCACTGACCGAACTTGGTGATCAGAAGTCCCGAGCCGACCGAGCCGACGAGCATGCCGGCCACCATGGGGATGGTGAGCAATCCGGCCGCGGTGGGATCGAATCCGCGAGCTGTCTGGAAGTACTGAGTCAGGAATGTCGTGGCACCGAACAGGCCGACACCGACTGCTACCGATGCCACGATCGCCAGTGCGGTAGTGCGCTCAGTGATGATCTTGATCGGCAGGATCGGATCCTTGACCTTGGATTCCACGAACATCGTCAGGGCGAGCAAAGCCAATCCGCCGGCAACGAAGTACAGCGACGCCATCGAGAACCACGCGTAGTAGTCGTCCTGACCGGCAAAGGAAACCCAGATCAGCAGAACGCTGACACCGGCGGTGAGCAAGGTTGCACCCAACCAGTCGATGGAAACGTTGTCCTTCCTCACAGTCTCGATGTGCAACGTGCGTTGGAGGAGGAACAGAGCGATCACAGCGAGCGGCACACACACGTAGAAGCACCAGCGCCAGCCGACGGTATCGACGATGACACCGCCGAGAACCGGTCCACCGGACATCGAGACAGCCATAGCGGCGCCCATGTAACCGGAGTAACGACCGCGATCACGCGGCGGGATGATGGAGCCGATGATCGCCACGACGAGGGCAGTCAGGCCGCCCATGCCGATGCCCTGAATCACGCGAGCACCGAGAAGCAACGGCACGTTGTGCGCTGCGCCGGCAATCATGGAACCGATCACGAAGATCACGATCGAGGTCTGGACCAGCAACTTCTTGTTGAAGAGGTCCGACAGTTTTCCCCAGATGGGCGTCGACGCGGCCGTTGCGAGCAGCGCCGCCGTGATGATCCAGGCGTATTGCGTCTGCGTTCCGTGCAGTTCACCGATGATGGTCGGGAGCGCCGTCGACACGATAGTGCTGCTCAGCAGCGCTGTGAAAAGCGCCGCGATGAGGCCGGTCAAGACTTTCAAGATTTCGCTGTGCGTCATCGCACGGCTCCCGGTACTTGCCCGAGTTTCTCCCACTGTGGCTGCCATGTGCTTATCTCCCAATAGTTTCTACGCCTGCGATCGGCAATGCCGTTCGCAGAATTGCAGGTGAGGCCTCTCGATGGATCGTGGCGCTGAACGTCTCGTTGAGACGCTGCAGCGACGACAATGCAGCCGCGGCCTCTTCCTGGCTCCAGTCTTCGAGCATGCTGCGCAATCGCGCCGCACGCCGTAGTTTCGTTTCCTCGAGAACCTCATGGCCCACCTCCGAGACTCGGACGCGGAATGCCCGCTTGTCCGAAGGGTCGGGACTTCTCTCGACGTAGCCGGCATCCACAAGGTCCGACATCTGCCGGCTGAGCGATGACTGACTGACACACAGGTCCGCAGCCAACTCGTTCTGCCGGCACTCCCCTCGCACTGCCAGCATGAACAACACGCTGACGAGCGCCGGGGGCAACACATTTTCAGCGCTTACCGTGACCACTGCCCGCAACGACCTGCCGAACAAGAAAACTGTGTCGACAAGTGCTTGAGCCGTTTCGGGCTGTACAGACATCGCGTACCCCTGAGAGTGATCGAGAAAACTACTTGCAGAACGCAACTATACAATTAGTTGCGTAACGCAAGCAACGGCTGACGACGCGATTAGCGTCACAGCCGCTGCAGCGATACCGACAGAAAGAGTTCAGCGCTCGAGCAGAGCTACGCACTCCACATGATGAGTCTGCGGGAACGCGTCGAATGCCCGCAGTCCACCGAGTCGGAAACCCTGTTCCAGATAGAGACCGATATCGCGCCCGAACGACGCCGGGTCACACCCGATATGGATTACCCGCTCGGTACCGGTCGACGCGATCGACTCCACCACCGCGCGGCCAGCACCGGCCCGCGGCGGGTCCAACACGACTACCCCCGGCGCGGGCGCCAACGGAGCAGCAGCGCCCACGATCTTCTCGACCCGCTCACTGTGAAATCGGACCTGCCCGAGATCGGACAACGCTGCCCGGCCATCCTTGACTGCTTGCGCGGAAAACTCGACGGATTCCACGACGCCGGTCGGACCGACAAGATCTGCCAGAACCGCTGCGAATACGCCGACTCCGCCGTACAGATCCCACGCCGTAGCTCCAGAATCCACACCGGCCCAGTCCCGCACAACCTGTGAATATGCCTGTGCCGCACCACGATGCGCCTGCCAGAATCCGGTCGCGGACAATGCCCACTCCCGGGATCCGACGCGCTCGAGCACTGTGTCACTACCCAGAGCAACCCGGGTTTTCCGCGGCCCACTGCTAGCCGCGCGGCGTGCTGTCGCTCCGCGTCGACCCGGTGCGCGGCGCCCCGCCTTCGATACCGTCGGCGCACTGATCTCGACAACATGCGTCGCGCCCGCAGAATCAAGAACCACCTGCAGTTCGCTGCCCGGTGTCCACTGCGGACCGGCTAAACCGTCGTACGCACGCTGCTCGATCTGTGTGCAGCGCAGATCCGTCACGATCTTGTTACTGCGGTACCCGTGGTACCCCGCTTCACCATTGTCGTCGACGGCCAGGCGAACGCGCGTCCGCCATCCGGTGCCGTCGCCGGTTCCGGGCAACTCCTCGACATCGACATCAGATTCGACGCCGGCCAGTCGCTGAAGTTGCTCGCGTACCACCGACGACTTCATCTCTCGCTGGATCTGCAGATCTGCATGCGAGTAGTCACAGCAACCCGCGCCCCCCGGCCCCGCAATGGGACAGGTCGGATCAATTCGATGCGGCGAAGCCTCGAGGATCGAGATCGCGTCGGCGCGGGCAAACGAACCGCCCTTGTCCTCCGTCACCCGAACCAGTGCCCGCTCCCCCGGCAAACCGTGACGGACGAACACCACACGTCCCTCGTGGCGTGCGACGACAAACCCGCCGTGCCCGGGCTTCCCCAAATCAGCCTCGAAAGTCTGCCCGGTCCAATTCTCACTCAACGAACTACGCCTGCCGTTCCATATTCGGATGAATCATTGCTCTCCGGAGTCGAACCTGACATCAGGGTTCTCCAGAGTCGTAACCTCTACGAGTCGCTCCGGCAGTCTTTTCGATGTCCAAAGGCTTCGCCTTCTCCGACGAGTTCAACTGCCACGGCACGCTGGTCACCATCACTCCGGGCTGGAAGAGCAAACGGCTCTTCAGTCGCAAAGCGCTCTGGTTGTGCAGGATCTGCTCCCACCAATGCCCCACGACGTATTCCGGAATGAACACGGTCACAACATCGCGCGGTGAATCGCGTCGCACCCGGTTGACGTAATCGAGAACCGGCTTCGTGATTTCCCGGTACGGCGATTCGATCACCTTGAGCGGCACAGTGACGTCGCTCTTCTCCCACTGACGCACCAAGGCTCGGGTATCAGGTTCGTCGACGTTGACGGTGATTGCCTCCAACGTGTCCGGCCGAGTTGCCCGCGCATAGGCGAGAGCGCGCATGGTCGGCATGTGCAGCTTCGAGACGAGCACGATCGAATGCGTACGACTCGGCAGAACGCCGTCCCATTCCTGCTCTTCGAGTTCGGTTGCGACGCTGTCGTAATGGCGCCGGATCATCTTCATGACACCGAAGATCGCGATCATCGCAACGATAGCGATCCACGCGCCGGCAGCGAACTTGGTGATCAGCACGATGATCAGAACCGCACCGGTCATGGCAAGACCGATCGAGTTGATCACGCGCGAGCGCTGCATCTTGGCCCGCTGAGACTTGTCCGTCTCGGACTTCAGATGACGCGTCCAGTGCTTGATCATGCCGGTCTGGCTGAGCACGAACGAGACAAATACGCCGACGATATAGAGCTGAATCAGTTTGGTGACTTCGGCGCCGAACACGACGACAAACGCGATTGCAGCGCCCGACAGGAACAGAATTCCGTTGCTGAATGCCAGACGGTCACCGCGTGTGTGCAGCTGACGCGGCAGGTAGCGATCCTGCGCAAGGATCGAACCCAGAACCGGGAAACCGTTGAAGGCAGTGTTTGCCGCCAATACCAGGATGAGAGCCGTCACGATCGCCATGAAGAAGAACCCGATCGGGAAGCCGTTGAACACGGCTTCCGCGATCTGCGCGATCAATGTCTTCTGCTGGTAGCCCTCCGGGGCACCCACCAACTGCTCGGCCGGATTGTGCGCGTACACGATGCCGATCTTCTGAGCCAGGATGATGATGCCCATCAGCAGTACGATCGCGAAACCACCCAGCATCAGCAACGTGGTCGCGGCGTTGCGGGACTTCGGCTTCTGGAATGCGGGAACGCCGTTACTGATCGCCTCGACGCCGGTCAACGCGGCGCAACCCGAAGAGAATGCGCGGGCGATCAAAAACGCGAAGGCGACGCCGTAGAGATGCGAATCTTCGGCATTGAGTGTGAAGGACGACGACTCGGCGTGAACATCGTCGCCGAGTACGTAGATTCGGAAGAAGCCCCAGCCGAGCATCACGAACATGCCGACGATGAAGGCGTAGGTCGGAATCGCGAATGCCGTCCCCGATTCCCGGATTCCGCGAAGGTTGACGGCAGTCAACAGCACGATCGCCGCGACTGCGAACAACACCTTATGCTCGGCGACGAAGGGCAACGCGGATCCGATATTCGACGCCGCTGCCGAGATCGACACTGCGACAGTGAGCACGTAGTCGACCATCAGGGCGCTACCGACCGTCAAACCTGCAGTCGGACCGAGATTGACCGTCGCGACCTCGTAGTCACCACCGCCGGACGGGTACGCGTGAACATTCTGGCGGTAGCTGGCCACGACCACAGCCATCACGATCGCGACGGACAAGCCGATCCACGGTGTGTAGGCGTATGCAGAAATGCCCGCAACGGAGAGAACCAAGAAGATCTCTTCGGGGGCGTAGGCGACGGACGACATAGCGTCGGAAGCGAAGACAGGTAGCGCAATCCGCTTAGGTAGCAGCGTGTGCCCGAGTTTGTCGCTTCGGAACGGCCGACCGAGCAGGAGCCGCTTGGTGGCGGTCGAGAGCTTAGACACGAGCAAAGCGTAAGCCGTCCGACTCGAATTCGAGTCATCAGCAGTGGAACTGCCCCGGAACGACCCAAAACACGGACACCTTGCGCCGGTCGAAACTTGCTCTTCCCGCCAAGCGAGGTACCGTTCGTTTCGGCGTGCAATCTCGCCGAGAAGTCCATGAACGGAGTAGGGCGTGTATGTCGTCATCATGGGGTGTGGCCGTGTGGGATCTTCCCTCGCCGCATCTCTGACCAGGATCGGACACGAAGTTGCGGTCATCGACCGCGATCAAAGCTCATTTCTGCGTCTCGACCAGGATTTCCCCGGAACCAAGGTTCTCGGCATGGGATTCGACCGCGACGTCCTGATTCGGTCAGGTATCGAACGCGCCGACGCCTTCGCTGCCGTCTCTTCAGGTGATAATTCCAACATCATCGCAGCGCGAGTCGCGCGCGAGATCTTTGGCGTCGAGCGCGTCGTCGCCCGAATTTACGACGCCAAGCGCGCCGCCGTGTACGAGCGTCTGGGCATCCCCACCGTCGCCACTGTTCCTTGGTCGACGGACCGATTCCTGCACACCTTGACCAAGGAAAGCCAGACAGCGAAGTGGCGTGATCCGTCCGGCACCGTGGCAATCACCGAACTTGCCCTCCATGAGGATTGGGCGGGCAAGCCCGTCGCAGTCCTCGAGGGTGCGACCAATTCGCGAGTCGCCTTCATCATTCGATTCGGCACCGGAATCCTCCCCGATCGTAAGACCGTGATCCAGGCCGACGATCAGGTGTACGTGGCTGCAGTGTCGGGCACTGTCGCCGAAGCCATCGCTCTTGCCGGCAATCCGCCGCCGAGCGACGACTGATGCCGACCGCTGTGACTGATCCGAACCCGCAGCCACTATCGCTGCATAACAACGTGATTGGAAAATCAAGGTGAAGGTTGCCATCGCCGGCGCAGGCGCCGTGGGCCGCTCGATTGCGCGTGAGCTCATTCGTAGCGCACACGACGTCATGTTGATCGAACGCAAACTCGAGCACATCGAGCCGGAATCCGTGCCCGAAGCCACCTGGATCCATGCTGACGCCTGCGAACTGAGCCGACTCGAAGACGCTGTCCTCGAATCGTACGAGGTCGTCATTGCTGCAACCGGCGACGACAAAGCCAACTTGGTTCTGAGTTTGCTCGCAAAAACAGAATTCGGTGTTCGGCGCGTAGTAGCCCGCGTGAACGATCCCCGCAACGAGTGGCTGTTCGACGAGTCCTGGGGCGTCGACGTCGCAGTGTCCACTCCCCGAATGCTCGCCTCGCTCGTCGAAGAAGCGGTGTCGGTCGGCGATCTCGTCAAACTGATGACGCTGCGTCAGGGGCAGGCCAACCTCGTCGAAATCACGTTGCCCGACAACACGCCGCTGGCCGGCAAGCCCGTCAAGCGTCTCGAACTTCCACGGGACTGCGCTTTGGTCACGATTCTGCGCGGTGGCCGAGTCATCGTGCCTCAGATGGACGATCCGATCGAAGGCGGAGACGAACTCCTGTTCGTGGCAGCCGTGGACGCCGAGGATCAACTACGCAACGCACTTCGTCTCAATAGCTGACAACGAGAGGGAAATCGGATGACCGGAAACACGGTAGTCACCGACAATCCGACGCAGAGCCGCTTCGAAATTCATGTCGACGGGACTCTGGCCGGCATCGAGGACTACACCACCTCCGGTGATGTGCTCTCGTTCAATCACACCGAGATCTATCCGGAGCATGAAGGTCTGGGGCTTGCCGCCGTGCTCGTCGGCAGTGCCCTGGACCAGCTTCGAGCGCGGGGTCTCAAGGTTCACCCGGTGTGCCCGTACGTCGTGAAGTACCTCGGCAAGCACCCGGAGTACCAGGACCTCGTCAGCTGAGGTCGCGGCGATCCGGGTCCTCGTCTACCGCATCATCAAGCTCTTCGGTCGGTGAGGGCTCCACGATCCGATCTGCTTTGCGCACAGCCCAAATAGTGACCAGCAGTGCGAGTCCGGTGAGGGGCCACCCCATCGCAATACGCGCGATGGCAAGCCACCCCGTGTGATCGGTGTCGTACAACTGCGACTGCACCAGGTACCGGGCGCCGAATACCAATGCCCATGCCGCTGTGGCGATGTCGTAGAACCGCACAGCACGGGGGTGTTTACGCCACAGATTTCCGTGACCGTTGAGAAATCCCCAGATGATGCCTACCAGAGGCCATCGCACCACGATCGACAATACGAACGCAGCGCCGTAGGCAAGGCTGGTGTAGATGCCGAAAAGGAAGTAGCCCTTGGCATCTCCGGTTCGGTACGCGATGAATGCGGACACACCGACGCCGAGAACACCCGAGACTGCGGGTTGGATCGATTCTTTGCGGAAAACTCGCCACGCCGCGATCAACACGGCCACGCCCAGTGCCGCCCAGATTGCGGCGGTCAGGTTCCAAATGCTGTTGACCGGGACAAAAATCAGAATCGGCACCGAGGTGTAGATCAGACCACTCAATCCGCCGAGTTGGTCCATGATCGATTGCTGTTTTGGTTCAGTCACCTGTCGAGGGTGCCACATCCGTCTACATTCGCGGCACAGCGCACGGCCGACATTCGCGACGAATGCGGTGCGCGTCTACTCTCCGCGCAGTTCGTAATAGGGGTTGAAGATCGCCTTACGACCGTCCCGCTCGCCGACACGGCCACGGACCAGCAGGGTCTTTCCGGTTTCGATGCCGGGAATGCGGCGGCGGCCGATCCAGACCAGATTGATTACTTCGGTCCCGTCGAAGAACTCCGCCTCGATGCTTGCGTTGCCCGACTTGGGACACGCGTCGACGCTTCGCAGTCGACCCACCATCGTGACTTCTTCACCGCGCCGACAATCGCATGCCTTCTGGCCTCCCGCAGCCTCGATGGACTCGGTCATTTCCTGGGCATCCAACTGATCGATGTCCTCGGTGAGACGACGGGTCAATCGGCGAAAATATCCTGCGGCGGCGGGTGCCATTGCGCGCTCCTGCGAACAAATGTGACGCACGGGTTTCGCGTCACTGAAGGGCTGTGTGATCGCCACTGTAGCCCCAATACGACCGGGTAACCACACCAGTCGGTCGGCGGTGCGGGGGCACCGGGCAAGATCGAGTCATGGCGCTCACTCAATCCCCCACCGTTGCCGTCGTTCTCCCTGGTACAGGCTCCGACGCACACTTTGCCGAACGCGCGTTCCGCGACCCACTCGATGCCCGAAGTGTGCTCACCGTCGCAATCGAACCGGACCCTCGGCGTGTCGTCGACAGCTACCTCGAGGCGATGGATGCTGCAGCAGCAGAATACGGCCCGATCCTGGTCGGCGGTGTGTCCATCGGAGCCGCCGTCGCATTGCAGTGGGCTGCCTGTAATCCGACTTTGACATCGGGCGTGTTGGCAGCCCTGCCGGCGTGGACCGGAGCGCCCGACGGGGCGCCTGCTGCAGCAAGCGCACGCTTCACGGCGTCCCAGTTACGCAGCGAGGGCCTGGAATCGGTGATCGCAGCGATGCTCGCGTCCAGCCCGGCCTGGCTGGGCCGGGAACTGGAGCGCTCCTGGCGTTCGCAGTGGCCGGATCTGCCCTGCGCACTCGACGAGGCCTCGACGTACAGCGGGCTGACCGTAGCCGCCATGTCGAAAATCGGTGTCCCGGTGGGAATTGCCTCAGCCGTCGACGATCCGGTCCATCCCTCGGCGATTGCTCACGAATGGGCAGCAACGCTCCCCCACGCCCACGTCGGAACCTTGACGCTCGAACAGATCGGCCAGGACCCCTCGATACTGGGGTCCACATGCGTCAAGGCACTCGCGGCGATCGAAACCGATACGACCGCGAGTGCCTGAGAAAAACGCTGTCTACTGACCCAATTGCTGCATGGCAGAACCGGATTCGCCGCGCCTCTGCGGCGGAGCCGGTTGCGCCGGGGCTTCCTGCTGTGCGGCAGCCTGCTGATCTACCTGCTGCTGGGCTGCGGCTTGCTGCTGCTCTACCTGCTGCTGAGCGGCGGCTTGCTGCTGAGCAATCATCTGCTGCTCATGTGCGGAGGCGAGCTGCTCGGCCAATGCCTGCGGCAGTACGACCGGCAACGGGGTCCGAACCGGATGCGGTTCAGTTCCACGATTGACGACGGTATCGCGCAGAATGTCGCGCGCAATTGCCACCAATTGTGTACCTGCCGCGGTCGATCCGCTGGGACCCGCCACGACACATCGCACCATCCAGCGCGGACCGTCGACGCCTATGAAACGCAGGTCCATGGCAGCTGTTTCGGCTACCAATTCGCGACCCCACGGGCCGTTCTCGATGCTGACCGGCGAATTGTCGTCACGCAGTGACTGCGCCAACTCGCTGACAACTTCACGCCACTGACCAGGCGACTTGGGTGCTGCATATGCGGCGACGGTAACCCGTCCGTGTTCGGTAACCAGATGCACGGCCTGTGGTGAACCGTCGGGTGCCATCTCCACCTGCAGTTGGCCGCCCGGAGGCATCGGCACCAGGACGGATCCGAGATCGAGTCGCTGACCGTCACGGCCTACCGTGGGATCTTCGGAATCGATATCCGCAAAATCGTACGGACCTTGCGTCTCGTCGCTCTCGTCGCCGAAATCCTCGTCGGCACCGTCCCCCGCCACCGCGCCGTCGCCGAAGTCGCCGTCGACCTGATCCGAGTTTTCGTTCTCGTCGCCGAAGAAACTCGTAGCTTCCTCGTCGACCTCAGTCTTTTTCTTGCGTCCGAACATGTTTCAGACTCCCTCTCCGACAGACCCGGCACGTACCTCTGTGTCGAGTATCGCGTGTCCGCCACTGGAACCGTGACCACCGGTACCGCGAGCGGTGTCGTCGAGCGACTCGACCTCCACGAACACCGGAAGCTCGACGCGCTGGACTACGAGCTGCGCAATTCGGTCACCCCGGCGAATCTCGATCGCGGTATCCGGATCAAGGTTGATCAAGCAGACCTTGAGCTCGCCCCGGTAGCCGGCGTCGACGGTGCCGGGCGCGTTCACGATGGACAAACCCGACTTTGCGGCAAGCCCGGAACGCGGATGAATGAGTCCGACAGTTCCCACCGGCAGGCCGATCGCAACGCCCGTACCCACCAGGGTACGACGACCCGGTTCGATGGTGACGTCGCTGGTGGAGCACAGATCCACGCCTGCATCCCCGGGATGCGCACGCTGCGGAACCGGCAGTTCTGGGTCCAGTCGCTTCAAGGCGATGGAGAGTTGATCGCTCACGTCGGCCAAGACTACTCGTCGCGACCGACTATCCTTGACAGGTGCCCGAAACATCTCGACCTGACGTCGCTTCCACGACCCCCGCGTCCACCACGCTCTATTCCGAGCGCCTCTGGTTGCCGATCTGGTGGTGGGCCGCCGGAATAGCCGTAGCCGCCCTGCTGGCCGCCGAGGTCCACATGGGCCGTCCAGGACTTGTCTCGTATCTGGCATATGTCGTGCTGCTGCCGATCCCGATCTGGCTGTCGTTCTGGCTGAGCCGCACCCGCGTCGAGGTCATCGAGACCGGCGGAGTCAAAGAATTACATGTGGGGCGCGCGCACGTGCCCGTAGACCTGATCTCGCGGGCCGCTGCGGTCCCCGCTTCGGCCAAGAGTGCGGCCATGGGTCGTCAGCTCGACCCCGCTGCGTTTGTTCAGCATCGACCGTGGGTCAAAACCATGGCCCTGATCGTCCTCGACGATCCGGAAGACCCCACGCCGTACTGGCTGGTGAGCACACGTCGCGCAGACGACCTGGTCGCTGCGCTCAAGTAGTAAATACGAAGGCTTCCAGCCTTCTGCGCGCCGACCTGAACCCTCGGTCGACCCGAATACGAATCGGGTCGACCGTCGGGAATCAATATCAGGCAGCGCAATCCATGCACACGAGCTGTCCATTGGCATCGCTGGCCAAACGGCTGCGGTGATGCACCAGGAAACAGCTGGAGCACGTGAATTCGTCGGCCTGCTTCGGCACGACGCGCACCGACAGTTCTTCGCCGGAAAGGTCGGCACCCGGCAGCTCGAAGGACTCTGCAGTGTCGGTCTCGTCGATATCGACGACAGCCGACTGCGCCTCGTTGCGCCGCGCCTTCAGCTCCTCGAGTGAATCCTCCGATACCTCGTCGGACTCTGTGCGCCTCGGTGCGTCGTAGTCAGTTGCCATGTCGTCTACCCCTCATCCTCTTCGTGTATCCCGGTCCCATGAACGCCTGGAATCCGGTAGATCCCGCTATGCGCATGGAAACCGCCGTGGCATCGAGATCATTCCCTGTCGCTGCATAACGCTGCAGCGGAGGAAAAAGTGCCCGGAAGGTGTTCCCGAGAACGTGATCTGCGCCTCATTTGGTTGTCATTACGGCATGGAGCCGACGCCCAGTCGAACGACCTGGGCCGCCAGACAGTAGCCGAAGTCGGCGCCAAAGTAGTAACCCATTCGGTCAATTCCGAAAAACGTCTGCGAATTGTCACCAACCGCGCAGCATTTTGTGATCTTCGCCCCGCCGAAAGTCGGACGACGGGCGACTTGTGCGGCGACGTGGGAGAGATTCGACATCGCGCCCTCTAAGGTAGGCACCGAACGTCACGCCCTCTGCTCCGGCTTGGCGAGAAAAGCTCATGTTCGCCGAGAAAATCGAGGGATACCGTGGTTTCACTGATCACCGAAGGCAGCGCGAACGACGATCGTGGTCGTCCGTTCAAGCGCCGACGCGTGTGGCCTGTCGTTGCGGTGTTCGCTGTACTCGCCGTCCTGGGCAGCACACTGTGGATCCGAATCCTGACGGCCGACGCGGCTCTCAGCGAGACCGTAGCGTGCAACCGTCCGCAGGCTTCCTCCGATCCGGCCGCCCCGGCGCCGCTGCCACTCGGAACGGTGGTGGATCGCACCACGCTGCTCGACGTCGAACCGGCAGCGCTGTCCGCAACCAGGGTTCGGGTATTCAACGCCAACGGCGAACACGGTCAGGCCGCCCAGGTCGCGGCGCAGTTGAAGGACTACGGCTTTGCCAGCGCTCCGGACGTTCAGGTCGGCAACGACCCCGTCTACGTCGACCAGAACATGCAGTGCCAAGGCCAGATTCGCTTCGGTGAAAACGGAACCGCTGCCGCTAGCGCTGTGTGGCTGGTCGCGCCCTGCGCGGAGTTGATCAGGGATGGCCGCACCGACGACACCGTCGACTTGGCACTGGGCACCTACACACCGGCCAGCTTGTCTCCCAGCACCGATGCAGCCGAGATCCTTCGCGCCCTCGCGGAGCAGCCTGCCAATGCACAGGCCGCCCCGATGGACATCGGACTCCTCAAGGCGGCCCGTACCGCTAGGTGCTGATCGGTTCGTCGCCGCTGCAGGCAGTGAGCATGTGTGCAAAGTCGTCGGAAATTCCAGCAGCGCAGGCGTACACGATCGCTCCCCCCGCCGACGTCGAATTCGGTCCAGGTATCCGAATGACAGCGCCGGCTTCCTCCGCGATCAGCGACCCTGCCGCCCAATCCCACGGACTCAACCCGTGCTCGAAATGGGCGTCGACGCGCCCCGTTGCGACCATGCACAAATCGAGCGCGGCCGAGCCGATCCGCCTGATGTCACGTACCTGCGGCAAGATCTCGGCGATCAGTCGCCCCTGAACCTTCCGCCGTTTGGCGTCGTAGCCGAAACCCGTGGCCACCAACGCCATTGACAGCTCCGTCACCGAATTGGAGGCGAGCTCACTGACGTTGCCGTCGACGTCGGTCATCGTTGCTCCGCCGCCGCGATGCGCTGAGTACGTCGCACGCATGGACACGTCCACCACCGCACCCGCGACCGACACGCCGTCGATCTGGACCGCGACCGACACGGAGAAGGCCGGAATCCCGTAGAGAAAGTTCACCGTGCCGTCGATCGGATCGACGACCCAACGGACACCTTCACAATCATCGGTGCCGCCGCCTTCCTCACCGAGGATCGAATCCGCCGGCCGAAGTTTCGCGAGCAGATCCCGAATCACTTCTTCGGTCTCGGTGTCGACGATCGTCACCGGGTCGGTCGGGGTGCTCTTGACCTCTACCGAATCATCGTGAAGTACACCCGAACCCACGACTCCGAATACTTCGGGGCGGCGCCCCCGTACGTGTGCCGCTGCGGCCTCCGCGACCGCCACCGCCACCACTCTCAGCACTGCTGGATCTACCGAATCTGCGGACACGTCGGACAGGAAAATCTCTTGTGAGGGCACTCGCCCATCGGAACACATCGGCATGCAGGGCACCACTCGCCGGGCGTGAAGGTTAATGTTTGCGTGCGGCAATCGCGACGTTCATTCAAGCCCTCAGGAGTATCAGGCGATGACAACCACAGGTTTCGGTATCGATGTCGGCGGCAGTGGCGTCAAGGGCGGCACCATCGACTTGAGCACCGGCGAGATGATCGGCGACCGCATCAAGATTCTGACGCCGCAACCTGCCACTCCGGACGCGATAGCCGCAACGGTGGCGCAGATCGTCGAGCAGGCCGGCTGGGACGGCCCAGTGGGCATCACATTGCCGGCCGTGATCACCGGTGGCATTGCGCGCAGCGCCGCAAACATCGACAAGTCGTGGATCGGAACCGACGCGTCGGCCTTGTTCGGTAAGGCGCTCGGCGGACGCACAGTCACGGTCCTCAACGACGCCGACGCCGCAGGCATCGCCGAAGACGCATTCGGCGCCGGCAAGGACACGTCGGGCGTAGTCATCTTGCTTACCTTCGGCACCGGCATCGGGTCGGCCGTTCTCCACGACGGTGTCCTGTTGCCCAACACGGAGTTCGGTCACCTCGAAGTGGACGGCAAGGAAGCCGAGCATCGAGCTGCGTCGTCGGTGAAGGAAAAGAAAGACCTGAGTTACAAAGAATGGGCCGCCGAGGTGTCCAAGGTTCTCGTCACTTTCGAAAACTTGCTCTGGCCCGATTTGTTCATCGCCGGCGGTGGCATCAGCCGCAAGCACGAGAAGTGGATTCCACTGCTCACCAACCGCACAAAGGTGGTTCCTGCCACTCTCCTGAACACTGCCGGCATCGCGGGAGCAGCACTGGCGTCGGTCCAGTCTGCGACTTCCGCCTGACCGACCGGGTGAAATCGGGGAAGAAATAGCCGTTACCGGCCGTCGTGACGTAAGAGTTTCCTGAGAGTCGTTACAATGGTGAAGTCCGGCTGCGCGCCGGCCACAACCATTGACCTCTCCGCCGGATCACCACTCTGGCGTGACGCCGCACGACACCGTCACGAAAGGGCGTACGTGGCAGCCACCGATACACGTCAGACTGCTGATTCTCCATCAGAGTCAGAGCCACAATCTCCAGCCGTGGAGGCGGCCACTGTCTCAGCTCCGGCTACCGTCACAGCTCCGGCTGCAAAGAAGGCCCCGGCTAAGAAGGCCCCCGCCAAGAAGGCAGCAGCAAAGAAGGCTCCCGCCAAGAAAGCTCCGGCAAAGAAAGCCGCTGCCAAGAAGGCCAGCCCCAAGAAGGCCGGAGATCCCCTGGACGGCGCCGAAGACGGCGATGTTCAGTTGGAAGACATCGACATCACGGCTGGTGACCTCGAAGAGGTCGAGTCCGATGTAGTCGAGGTCGTCGCCGTCGGCGAAGACGAAGAGACTGCCACCGAGGAGCCGACCGACAAGGACAAGGCTTCCGGAGACTTCGTCTGGGACGAAGAAGAATCCGAGGCCCTGCGCCAGGCTCGTAAGGATGCCGAACTGACGGCCTCCGCCGACTCGGTTCGCGCCTACCTCAAGCAGATCGGCAAAGTCGCACTCCTCAACGCAGAAGAGGAAGTCGAGCTCGCCAAGCGGATCGAAGCCGGCCTGTACGCCGTGCAGATCATGGCCGACCTCGCGGACAAGGGCGAGAAGCTGCCCGCAGCCCAGCGTCGCGACATGAGCTGGATCTGCCGCGACGGTAACCGCGCCAAGAACCACCTCCTCGAGGCCAACCTTCGCCTGGTCGTCTCGCTTGCCAAGCGTTACACCGGCCGCGGAATGGCGTTCCTGGACCTCATCCAGGAAGGCAACCTGGGACTGATCCGTGCAGTCGAGAAGTTCGACTACACCAAGGGCTACAAGTTCTCGACGTACGCGACGTGGTGGATCCGTCAGGCCATCACCCGCGCGATGGCCGACCAGGCTCGCACCATCCGCATTCCGGTGCACATGGTCGAGGTCATCAACAAGCTCGGCCGTATCCAGCGTGAGCTGCTCCAGGATCTGGGCCGCGAGCCCACCCCGGAAGAGCTCGCCAAGGAAATGGACATCACGCCCGAGAAGGTGCTGGAGATCCAGCAGTACGCGCGTGAGCCCATCTCTCTCGACCAGACCATCGGCGACGAGGGCGACAGCCAGCTCGGTGACTTCATCGAGGACTCCGAGGCAGTTGTCGCAGTCGACGCCGTCTCGTTCACCTTGCTGCAGGATCAGTTGCAGTCGGTACTCGAGACGCTGTCCGAACGCGAAGCCGGCGTCGTTCGCCTGCGCTTCGGTCTCACCGACGGCCAGCCGAGGACTTTAGACGAAATCGGACAGGTCTACGGCGTCACGCGTGAGCGTATCCGCCAGATCGAATCGAAGACGATGTCGAAGCTGCGCCACCCGTCGCGTTCGCAGGTACTGCGCGACTACCTCGACTAGTCACAACATGTACATCCAGAACGGCCCTCGGATCCTTGATCCGAGGGCCGTTCTGTTATTTCGACAAGAACTCAGTTGAGAAGTTTTGCCTGCAGCGACGCGATATCTGCGTCGGTGAGACCCAGCCCCTGTCTGACGTAATTGTCGAAGCTGCCGAACTGTTGGTCGACCGTGGCAAACGAGATGTCCAGCCACGACTGCTCGACGCTGTTGATGAACGCACTTCCAGGTCCGGAACTGCCTGTTCCCGAGCCACCCAGATATTGGTTGCTCAGCATGTAGTCGGCGTTCACCGTCTCGCGATCAACGCCGAGGATCGTGAGCAGCACCGCGGTCATCCAACCGGTGCGGTCCTTACCCGATGTGCAGTGATACATCACTGCACCATCGGATGTCTCGATGTTGATCAGCGCATTGCGGAACGACTTGCCGGCGTCTGTATCGGTGACCATGATTCGGTAGAGGTCAGGCATGCTGACCATGGCCGGCAGGTTGGCCGGATTGCCGCCGATCACGTCGAACCAGTTGCCGGTGGCACCCGCGGGAATCTTGTCCGGAGCCAGCGCCCGCTCGAACACCGTCCGGAAATCGTCTACCGAGGTGACATTCAGATCTTCCAGTTTGGCGAGGTCAGCGGGTGTCAGTTTGTCCAGGGAGTTCGAACGCAGGACCATTCCGCTTCGCACAGACCGTCCACCGTCGCCCAGATAGCCGCCGATGTCACGGGCATTCGAGGCGCCCTCGAGGTGCAGCGATCGGTCGATCACCACGGATTCGGACGCTGGCATCACGGTAGCGGGTACCGAGGCCAACGCGGGTACGGGAGAGAGCATGATCGCACCTGCGAGAGCGAACACCACGGCCGATTTCTTCATGCGATTCGACATTTGCACAGGCTAGCGGCGACATCATGCCTTGGTACGAACTTTGATGTACAGCGAGGCGACCGGTTCGACAATTCTTGCCGCAACCGGACCGATCACTGCCATCAGGAGAACGTATGCCGTTGCGAGCGCTGCCAATTCAGCCTCGACGGCGCCGGCTGAGACTGCGAGCCCAGCAATAATGATCGAGAACTCACCGCGCGCAATCAGTGCTGCACCGGCGCGGGCCTGACCCATCCGCGCCACACCTTGGCGCTTGGCCGCCCAAGCTCCGGTGATGAGTTTGGTAACTGCCGTGACCACGGCCAGCAACGCCGCCCATCCGATGACCGGCGGAATCGTGCTCGGATCGGTGTTGAGGCCGAACACGACGAAGAACATGGCCGCGAACAGATCCCTCAGCGGCTCGAGGACTCGACTGGCATTGCGTGCCGTCGAACCCGAGATCGCTATTCCGAGAAGGAAAGCGCCGACGGCGGCTGATACCTGCATCGCGGAACTGACACCAGCTACCAGCAATGCCGCACCCAGCAGTTTGAGCAGCAACGTCTCACTGTCAGGGCTGTCCAGCAGCGCGGAGACATAGCGTCCGTATCGCAGTGCCACCACCAGAACCACGGTGATCACCAACAGCGAGATTCCCACTGCCTCGAGCCCACCCATGAAGCTCACGCCGGCAAGCATCGCCGTCAAGATAGGCAAGTAGAGCGCCATCGCGAGATCCTCGAACACCAGAATCGACAAGACGACCGGCGTTTCGCGGTTACCCAAGCGCCCGAGATCGCTGAGAACTTTCGCGATAATTCCCGACGAGGAAATGTAGGTGACACCGGCCATGACCGTCGCGCCCACAACGCCCCAGCCCAGCATAAGGCCGACTACCGCGCCCGGTGTCGCGTTGAGAACAAGATCGACCAAGCCCGCGACCCGCGAGCGTTTGAGCCCCGTCATCAACTCCGCTGCGGTGTACTCGAGGCCCAGCAGAAGCAAGAGAAGAACAATGCCGATTTCACTCGCAAGGTGCGAGAACTCACCGATATCGCCGAGCTGAATGAATCCGCCCTGCCCGAAGCACAGGCCGCCGATCAGGTAAAACGGGATCGGCGACATGCCGAACCGAGCTGCAAGCCTTCCCAGTAATCCGAGCACAAAAAAGACCGCGCCGAGTTCGATCAGCGCGAGGGTAGTGGTGTTCACGGGCCAGTCAGCCGTTGGTCAATATTTTTGCCGCGGCGGCCAGACCGTCCGGCGTTCCGACCGCAACCAGGAGATCTCCTCCGGTAAACGTGAAATCAGGGTTTGGCGACGGGTTCACCTGCCCCGCGCGCATGACTGCCACAATCGAAACGCCGGTGCGTGTTCGCATTCCCGTATCTCCGAGAGTCTGTCCGTCGTAGCGGGAACCGTCGTTGATGTACAACTGCTTGGTACGGATCCCGGGAACCTCGCTGTGCTCGTCCTCGAGCTGTGCCACCAACTGCGGCGCACCCAGCAGGTTGCTCAGTGCGGCGGCTTCTTCCGTGGTGAGCGGCAACGAGGCAGCACAGGCATCGGGATCGTCTGCCTTGGAGACGATCAGATCGGTATGACCGTCACGGTGAGTGACGACACCCACGCGGCGACCGGAAGCCAGGACAAAATCTTTACGAGTCCCGATGCCCGGTAGTGGGGTGACTTCTACATTCATAGATCAACGGTAGCGCCGATCGCCGACATCCATCGCAATAGGGTTGCAATTTGCTGCGCGCTACGCGCGTCCGTCACCGCAGTGCCGGAAATACCCCGTTCTCGTCGGGCAGGTACTCGGTGACCGACATGACCGCGCCGACGGGTATCGGACCGAAGAGATGCGGAAATCGCATCGAATCCGGATCCGATGGAACTCCCGGCTCCCACTTCACGTCTGCGGCCAGCAGTGCGGGATCGAGGACCAGCAGAACGACGTCGTCCCGGCCCGCAAAAATCCGATTTGCCGGCAGATGAACTTGGTACGGAGTCGACATGTGAACAAATCCTTCGGCCGCAAACCCGTCCGGAGTACGCTGACCGATCTCCTGCGCGCGCTCCCACTCGGCGCGCGTGCACATGTGTAGCAACTCGACGGGTTCGCTCGCGTTCTGGCCGGATTCCGGTTTCATCGGCCCAGACTATCGAGCTGTAGGCGAGAAATTCGAATCAGCTGTCAGCGAACAATTTCAGCACCAGAACCCCAGCCCAGCGCATTTCCAGTGAGACACGACACTAAGAAACGCATCCGGGAACAACCCATGAACCCCAAACGTCTGTAAGAGTGGATCTACCGCGCCATTCCGACGCGGCGGACCAGGCCCCAGGCACACGGCACGAAAGCCGCTAGCCAGTACGGAGGAGTCATGCCCGGAACACTGACCAGCCCACAGTTGACCGCTGCCGACCGGTGCGACCGGTGCGGTGCCGGAGCCCGCGTACGCGCGGTGCTTCCCACCGGCGGCGAGCTTCTCTTCTGTGGACACCACGCAACCGAACACGCGGATCGACTTCACGAGATGAATGCCGTCGTCTCCGAGAGTGAACCCGCAATCTGACCTGTCAGCCGGGGTGACCTCTTCGCGAGGCACACCATGAACGCCGAAACGGGCGATCACATGTATGTGATCGCCCGTTTTGCCGTCTTCAGTGAACCGACTTCGACTACCAGCTACGCAGAATCGCGATGCGTTCGGTGAGCTGATCGACGGTCGCGATGGCCGTCGGCGGGCCACCACACACCCGACGCAATTCCGCGTGAATGATTCCGTGGGGCTTTCCGGTGCGGTGCACATTCATCGCAACAAGGCCGTTGAGTTCCTTGCGCAATGCACCGAGTTGATCAGCTGTGGCGGCGCGATCCGACACCACGGCTGCGGTCGGCACCGGCGCGGCGGCCTTCGCGGTGTTGTTGTCGACCTGTGCCGCCTGACGCTGACGCAACAATGCGCGCATCTGATCTGCATCCAGCAGTCCGGGCAACCCGAGGTAATCGGCTTCCTCGTCACTACCGGAGAACGTGGCGGTTCCGAAGGAGGAACCGTCGTAGATCACCTGGTCGAGCTCGGCGTCGGCCCCGAGCGAGGTGAATGCCTTCTCCTCCTCGCCGAGTTCGTCCTTCTGCTTGTTGGCGTCGGCTAGCAGATCGTCGTCGAGCCCGTCCTTCTCGCGGTGCGGCTTACCGAGGACGTGATCACGTTGCGCTTCCAGCTGCGACGCCAGATCCAGCAGCACCGGCACTGACGGCAGGAAGACACTGGCCGTCTCCCCCTTGCGGCGCGAACGCACAAAACGGCCGATAGCCTGCGCGAAATACAGGGGCGTCGAGGCACTGGTCGCGTACACGCCGACTGCCAGACGCGGAACGTCGACGCCTTCCGACACCATGCGCACCGCGACCATCCACTTGGCGTCGCTGGCGCCGAATTCGGCAATCCGCTTCGACGCGGTGGGGTCGTCGGAGAGAACCACGGTCGGTGCCTCACCCGTGATTGCCGTCAACGCCTTGGCGTATTCGCGAGCAACCGTCTGATCCGTCGCGATGACCAATCCGCCGGCGTCGGGCATGCCCCCGCTACGCAGCTGCCCCAAGCGAGTGTCTGCAGCGTGCAGGACGGCGGGAATCCAGTCGCCCGTAGGGTCCAATGCAGTGCGCCAGGCGCGAGCCGTCTGCTCGGCACTGAGCGGCTCACCGAGCCTGGCAGTGAATTCTTCGCCGGCATTGTTGCGCCAGCGTGCTTCACCCGAATACGCGAGGAAGACCACCGGACGGACAACGCCGTCCTTGAGTGCGTCCGCGTAACCGTAGGAATGATCCGCCTTCGACCGCAGCAGACCTTCCTTGTCGGGTTCGTACTGCACGAAAGGGATGGCGCTGTCGTCACTTCGAAACGGGGTTCCGGTCAGCGCCAGCCTGCGGGTCGCGTCACCGAACGCTTCCTGGATTGCCTCGCCCCAACTCTTGGCGTCGCCGCCGTGGTGAATCTCGTCGAGGATGACCAGCGTCTTGCGCGCTTCGGTGCGCACTCGGTGCTTGGTTGGATGGGCTGCGACCTGGGCGTAGGTCAATACAACGCCCTGATAGTCACTGGACGTCTGGCCGGTGGAGTTGGAGAACCGCGAGTCGAGCGCCAGGCCCGAGCGCTGCGCCGACTCCGCCCACTGATGTTTGAGGTGCTCGGTGGGCGCGACAACCGTGATCTGATCGATGGTTCGATCACGGAGCAACTCCGACGCAACCCGCAAGGCAAACGTCGTCTTGCCGGCGCCAGGAGTTGCTACCGCGAGGAAATCCCGAGGACTGCTCGACAGATACTTCGTGAGCGCACGGCGCTGCCAAGCGCGAAGCGACTGCGTCGCGGGGCCAGGTTGCCCTCCGGTGCTCTCGGTCGAGTTGTTTACGTCTGCCGCCCCACTCGCTCTAACCGCAACTGCCTCAGACGTCATCGGCCGCGCCTCCGCTGGATTCGCACTGTTGTCTCGAGCTCCTAGATTTTTTCAATGAATGTCCGGCGACGAGCGTAACCGCAGCCACCGACGAAAGCCGCACCCGAAGCGCCGCGGCATGGCCGGATTCACTGGAACGGTGTTCTCCACCAGGGATTTCGAGAGACCTCGACCACACGTCGCGTCAGAAAAAAGTGCGACACAGCGCGGCTGCAGTTGGGCAACCTGGCGTGTCATCAGGAATGCTGGAGTGATCATGAGTGACGAGCCGGATCCACAGTCCCGCGAGAGTGATCTGCGTCACCGTAGATGGCATCCCTTGCGCCGCACCGGACAATTGATCGGCCGCACCCTCAGCAAGGCGTGGGACGACTCGATCTTCGGGAAAGCCGCAACCGCCGCATTCTGGCAAACTCTCTCACTCGCGCCGTTGCTCTTGGGCCTGCTCGGCATGATCGGTTACATCGGCGGTTGGTTCGGCCCCAACACGGTAGAGATCATCGAATCGAAGATCGTCACCTTCAGCGGGACGATCTTCAGCGAAAGCGTCGTCGATCAGATCATCAGGCCGACCGTCACGGACATCCTCCAGCGTGGTCGGCCCGACATCATTTCAGTGGGTTTCCTGCTGTCCCTGTGGGCCGGGTCCTCGGCAATATCGACGTTTGTCGACTCGATTGTCGACGCTCACGGCCAGCAAGATGCACGTAACCCGATCTGGCAGAGAATCTTCGCGCTGTTGCTTTACGTGATGTTCCTGACGATGGCGGTGTTCACCCTGCCGTTGGTTGCACTCGGTCCCACCATGATCGGCCGGGCACTCCCACCGTCCTGGTACGAAGTGGGCTCACATCTGGTCGATACTTTCTACTATCCAGCGGTCGGCCTGCTGGTGATCATCGGTCTCACGACGCTCTACAAAGTTGCCTTGCCCAAGTCGCTGCCGTGGCACAGACTTCTCGCCGGGGCACTGGTGGCCGGTGTGTTCTTCATGGCAGCAAGTACGGGACTTCGCTGGTACCTGGGATTTGTCGCGAGCGCGGGTTACACGTACGGCGCTTTGGCGACACCGATCGCTTTCCTGCTCTTCACGTTTTTTCTCGGTTTCGCGGTGGTGCTCGGTGCCGAGTTCAATGCCACGGTCCAGGAATTCTGGCCGGCACGCGCCACCCGCATGGAACAGGTTCGCGGGTGGCTTTCCGCGCAGCAGAGCGAGGACGACAACGTCGGCCCGGTGACAAACCTGACGTGGCGCCTGGCTACCAGCCCGATCCGCATTTCCGGTGACAAGGCCGATCCTGCGGCGGTTCCCTCGTACGGGCGGCCGCGGAGTCTGCGTAGGAATGCCGACACGACGAACCCGGCGGCCGAAATCGAAACTATCGACCCGCCGAGTTCGGATTGCGCGTCAGATCACTCGCCACTCGATCACGCGCAGCGAGATCACTCGCCACTCGATCACGCGCAGCGAGATCACTCGCCTTTGCGTAGGCCTTCGTAGACCTTTTTGCAGTCGGGGCAGACCGGAGATCCGGGCTTCGCTGATTTGGTGACGGGAAAGACTTCACCGCACAGCGCGACGACATGGGTGCCCATGACAGCGCTTTCCGCGATTTTGTTCTTCTTCACGTAATGGAAGAACTTGGGGGTGTCGTCGTCGGTTGTTTCGTCTGTGGAAACGTCGGGACGTTCCTTGGTTTGAGTGCTCACCCCTCCAATAATGCCGCCTCCTTCGGGGCGATGCGACCGAAGGGTCGTGTGTGCAATTGTCGGCCGAGAGTGGAACAGTGGACCTATGGCACGAAATGGCGCGTTCGGCGAGTCCGACGAAGCCGGAACACCCGACAATCCCGTACTGATTACCGCAGCACAGCTCTCCGTCGAAGAGCAGCACAAAGCGCGAGTCCGGAAGTACATGACGATCATGGCCTTCCGCTTCCCGGCCTTGATCTTTGCCGCCATCGCGTACGGCATCTGGGAGAACGGCTGGATCTCGATGCTCATCATCGGTGCATCAATTCCACTCCCCTGGATCGCGGTCCTGATCGCCAATGATCGTCCCCCGCGCACCAAGGACGAGCCCAGCCGTTACGACGGGCGACGGCACAACGCCGGGGCTCTCGAGGCAGGAACACACCACACCATCGAAGGTTGACTCGCGTCCACTGACGTTGCACCTGCGAGAATGCTCGAGTGAGAAGCAAAACACTCCTGTCCATCACTCCCGCACTACGTACCGCCTTGCTTCGGAATCGGTTCGACACCGGAACCCTTCTCGACACACTGGGTCCCGAAGTCCACGCTGCGCTGGGCCGCAGTGAACCGGTTCCCGTTCGACGTGCCAGCAGCGAGCACGGCGATCTCGGTGTACTCGTTCGGCTGTTCCTTCTCGCCGACGACTGCCCTCGCTCAGACGTCGAAGCTGCACTGACGCCACTGACCGTCGACGACGCCATCGACGCGGGTCTGCTCGAGGGTGACAACTCCGTCGTTCGTGCAGCAGTCGACTTGCGTCCCCTCGACGTCGGTGCCGGAGATCGTTGGGTGATCTCCGATCTGGACGGTGGAATTCGCCGTAAGCAGACCACAACGAGCGATCACGTTCTCGGCGTGGGACATGCATCGCTGTCGCTACTGCAGGCAACACCGACCGCACGCGTCGGCAGTGTTCTCGATTTGGGTACCGGCTGCGGAATCCAGGCTCTGCACGCAAAGACTTACGCAGATTCGGTCACCGCGACGGACATCAACCAGCGCGCGATCGATCTCACCGCCGCCACCATGTCGCTCAACGGCCTCGACGTCGAACTGCATCAGGGTTCTTGGTTCGAGCCAGTAGAGGGACGCACCTTCGATCAGGTTGTCGCGAATCCCCCGTTTGTCGTCGGCGAGGCTCGCGTTCACCACACCTACCGCGACTCGGGACTCGATCTCGACGGCGCGAGCGAATTGATGATTTCCCGTTCCGTCGACTACTTGAACCCCGGCGGCACGGCAGCGCTGTTGGCGTCGTGGGTACATATCGAGGGCGAAGACTGGCGATCACGCATCGCGTCGTGGCTGCCGGCGCATGGCGTCGACGCCTGGGTGGTTCAGCGCGACGTCGCGGATCCCGCACTGTACGTCGGAACGTGGCTCAAGGACGGTGGCCAGGATCCTCGCGATCCGGCGACGGAGGCTCGCGCCAACGCCTGGCTCGACCATCTCGAAGAGTCGCACGTCGAAGGTGTCGGCTTCGGGTTCGTCTTCTTGCGCCGTACCGACTCTCCGACGGACTTGATGGCTGAGGACCTTCTGCAGGGCTTCTCCGACCCGCTCGGCCCCGAAGCCCTGGCCTACTTCGAGCGCGTCGCGTGGCTGCGTGAACACGACGTACTGCAGGAACGGTTTGTCCTCGATCCGAATACCGCACTCGAACGCGTCTACCTGCCTGGTGAGGAAGGGTGGCAGCAGGTGGTCACCCGAGTCCACCGCGGCAACGGACCACACTGGCAGCACGAGATCGACGAACTTGGAGCTGCCCTTCTCGCGGGCCTGCGCGCCGACGGTTTGGTCGTAGCGGAGTTGGTGGAACTCCTCGCTGCGGCCAACGGTGAAGACCCCGAGGTCCTGAGCGGCGGGGTCGTCAGTCTGTTGGTATCACTGGTTCGTCACGGATTGGTGTTGCCCGTCACAAATTGAGTTCCGATCGGGTTGCAGATTTTCGAGTTCTCAGCAACTTCTCAGGACGAGAACGGGAACACTGCAGGTCAGGGCACTTTTGGAGAAATCGCTGCGGGAACTTATCGGGAACTCTCACACGTTGAACCTTGTGAGAGACCGCCGATAGGGAGGCAAGTCATGACAAGCCCCAGCACCACTACTCGCATTCGCCCGAGCGCTGCGGATCTGGACGCCCAGAGCCCGTCCGCAGACCTGGTTCGTGTCTATCTGAACGGAATCGGACGCACCGCGCTGCTGACAGCAGCAGACGAGGTCGAACTGGCGAAGCGAATCGAAGCGGGGCTGTACGCCAGCCACGTTCTCGCCACGGGAAAGCGCCTGACAGTCGCCAAGAAGAGGGATCTCGCAACGATCGTTCGTGAAGGTCAGTCCGCGCGGAGCCACTTGCTCGAAGCAAACCTGCGACTGGTTGTGTCCTTGGCCAAGCGCTACACGGGACGCGGTATGCCCTTGCTGGACCTCATCCAGGAGGGCAACCTCGGACTCATCCGAGCGATGGAAAAGTTCGACTACGCCAAGGGCTTCAAGTTTTCGACTTATGCAACGTGGTGGATCCGCCAGGCGATCACCCGCGGAATGGCTGATCAGAGTCGCACCATCCGGCTCCCAGTCCATCTCGTGGAGCAGGTCAACAAGCTTGCCCGCATCAAGCGTGAACTACATCAGCAACTTGGACGTGAAGCAACAGACGACGAGTTGGCCGAAGAATCAGGCATTCCGGCCCACAAGATTGCCGATCTCCTCGACCACAGCCGCGACCCGGTAAGCCTGGACATGCCGGTCGGTAGCGACGAAGAAGCTCCCTTGGGAGACTTCATCGAAGACGCCGAAGCAACGTCGGCCGAGAACGCCGTCATTGCCGGTTTGCTGCACAGCGACGTCCGCAGTGTGCTCGGCACACTCGACGAGCGTGAGCAGCAGGTCATCCGTCTCCGCTACGGCCTCGACGACGGCCAGCCTCGCACCCTCGATCAGATCGGCAAGCTCTTCGGACTCTCCCGTGAGCGTGTCCGCCAGATCGAACGTGAGGTCATGGGCAAGCTTCGGGTCGGCGATCGTGCCGAGAAACTGCGCTCGTACGCCGACGCCAGCTGATCCAGTCAGTACATAACGCCACAGACACCGGCCCGGTTCATTTCCACTCGGAAACGAACCGGGCCGGTGTTTTGCGTTGTTTCAGCGCAAGCGACGCGGTCCCAGATCCACGGCACTCGGTTCCGGCCCGATTCGCACCCGCGCGTCGGTGATCTCCGCTCCGATCGCCGATGCCAGGACCGGTTCGCAGGCCATTTCCCGGACCTCCGGGATATCGTCGGCCAGCGTCGAAATCCGCTGAACCAAATCGACCAGCGCAGCCTTGTTGACCGGGACCGCATTTCGATATCCGGAGAGCAGCGGTGCTGCCTTGGGCGCATCGATCAGTTCGGTCGCAGCATCCTCGGTGAGCGGTAGGACGCGATAGGCTCGGTCGCCGAGCAGATCCGAGATGACTCCGGCCAGACCGAACGAGATCAGCGAACCGAACGACGGGTCGTCCTGCACCGCCACCACACAGCCGATTCCCTTCGGCGCCATCTTCTGCACATGCAGGAGCGGCTCCCCAGACGCGGCAGCCAGATCGCTGTACGCCAGTCGAACCGAATCCGGACCCACCAGATCCAGACGAACACCGCCGAGATCAGGGCGATGCCGCCACAGTTCACCGGTGGCCTTCACCACGACGGGATAACCCAACGCGTCGGCTGCTTCGACGGCCTCGTCCTCGCTCAGTACCGAGCGGAACTCGACGACGTCGACCCCGTAGCAAGCAAGGAGCGCCGCCGCTTCTACATCCGAAAGCCAACGGCCGGGCGAATTTTCGAGCCAATCCGCAACCATGGCTCGTGCGCGCTCCGAGTCGATTCCCGCGGGCCGAACCACCTTCGACGCGGGCTTGCTTCGCCATTCTGCGTAGCGCCAGGCCCGTGCCAATGCCAGTGCGGCGCGTTCGGGCCCCGGGTAGGACGGCACCGATCCACGAGTGGGATTGCCGGCGCCGTCGCGAACCGTCAGTACTTCCGGCACACCCTCGGCCGCGAGGAACGTGGTGAGAATCGGCTTGTCCGACCCGGCGACGGCATCCTTGAGTGCCTTGGCAAAAGGCTCGACCGGGATGGCAACGGGTGGAACGAAGACGGCAATGACCGCGTCGACGTCGAAGGACCCGAGGGCGTCACGGACCGCGGACGCGAACAGTTCCGGGCTGGCCTGCGCACCGAGATCGATCGGATCGCTGACTTGAAGGCCCTCGCTGCGAGCGGCGTCCGCAGCGAGCACACCGAGGGCTGTGGAGTTGCCGATGACCGCCAGACGCGGACCGGCAGGAAGGGGTTGATACCCGAACAGCAGTGCGCAGTCGAAAAGTTGGGAGATCGATCCGACCTGGATGACGCCGGCCTGCTCGAAAAGTGCACGCACCACTGAATCGTCGATCTCCACACCGGTTGCCGCCAGGACCGGCGGGACGGCATGACGGCCACTCTTGACAGCCACGATCGGCTTCTTTCGCGCTACCCGCCGGGCGATGCGGGAGAACTTTCGTGGGTTACCGAAGCTCTCCAAGTACAGGAGCACTACTTCGGTGGATTGATCGGAATCCCAGTACTGCAGAAGGTCGTTGCCGGATACATCGGCGCGGTTTCCGGCAGAAACGAAGGCGGACAAGCCGATTCGACTGCGAGCAGCCTCGTCGAGGATGGCAATTCCGAGAGCGCCCGACTGACAGAAGAAGCCGACGTTACCCGCCGCCGGCAGGACCGGTGCGAGCGTCGCGTTCAACGAAATCGACGGATCGTTGTTGGCCACACCCAGCGCATTGGGACCGATGAGCCGCATACCGTGAGCCCGGGCAGCATGGACCAGCTTACGTTCGGATGCCCGACCGTCCGGGCCGCTGTCACTGAATCCCGACGACACCACGACGAGCGCTTTGACGCCCTTGTCGAGGCAGTCGTCGAGGACCGAGCTGATGGATTCGGCGGGAACTGCGACCACAGCCAGATCAACATCGTCCGGAATCTCGCGAACAGTCTTGTACGCGCGCACTCCGTGGACGGAACGATGTTCGGCGTTAACCGGATAGACCGGCCCAGTGAAACCGCCGCGCAACAGGTTTGTCAGGACTGCGTTGCCGACCTTCGCCGGATCAGCGGACGCACCGATCACGGCAACCGAGCGCGGGCGCAGAACGTTGCCCATGCTTCGGGCTTCCGCCGCACGTTCGCGCGAATTTCGCACGGAAACAAGAGCTTCCGTCGGGTCTATCGCAAACTCCAGACGCAGCACTCCCCCGTCGAATGATCGACTGACCTGATACCCGGCCTCCCGGAACACAGTCACCATGTTGCGGTTCTCCGAGAGCACCTCGGCCACGAACATCGTCAGACCGTTCTCCGCTGCGGCAGCTGCGAGGTATTCGAGCAGAATCGGCCCGAGGCCGCGGCCCTGATGGGCGTCGGCAACCACGAACGCGACTTCCGCGGACTTACCGTCACCGACGTCGAGCAGCCGCTCGTACCGTCCGACCGCAATGATCTCGTCGCCGAGCATCATCACAAACGCCACTCGATTGTGGTGATCGACCGTCGTGAAGTTCGTGACGTCCTTCTTGGACATCGTGGGATACGGGCCGAAGTACCGAAGGTAGCGGGTCCGCTCGGACAGCTTGCTGTGAAACTCCACCAGTTTGTCCGCGTCCTCGGGGACGATGGGCCGCAGAGCAACCGCACCTCCGTCGGACGCAAGAACATCGACAACCCAACTGTGTGGGTAGGTGTGCGCAGCGTCCGGTGCCGGCGTCTGATCGGATGCTGTCGGTTCAGTATCGGACTGTTCAGTCACGGGGATCCTCCGGGTCGAGTCCGAGAAGCGGGAACGAAGCTCGCCGCGTGGCGATGATGGCGGAATCGATGCGGGTAAGTGCGCGGTCCACGGAAGCAACTCCCGTTTCGGGGGTACCCCCGGGACCGTCCCACTTGGCGTAGTTCACATCGCCGCCGTCACCCATCGTCAACGGTAGATCTACACCGGGCGCGAGCGCTCCGGTCGTTTCTTTCCATCCGTCCGGAACTGCTGTACTCACGTCGATCTCACGGTCGAGGGCCGCCGCTATGAGATGTGTCCACGCACGCGGAACAACCCGCACCAGTCCGTACCCGCCGCCTCCGACAGCCAGCCAACGCCCTTCGGAGTAGCGATCCGCAAGGTCACGCATCGCCAGGAACGCTGCCCGCTGCCCGTCGACCGTCAAGGCCAGATCGGCGAGAGGGTCCTCCCGATGCGAATCCACACCGCACTGACTGATGATGATCTGCGGGCGGAACGCCGCGATCGCACCCGGAACGACAGCATGAAACGCCCTCAGCCACAACGCGTCGACGGTTCCCGGCAACACGGGAATATTGACGGCTGTTCCCTCTGCCGCACCGTCTCCGACTTCACTGGACCAGCCCGTGTTGGGCCACAGCGTTGCCGGATGCTGATGCAGCGAGACTGTCAGAACTCTGGGGTCACCCAGGAACGCATGTTGCACGCCGTCACCGTGATGGGCGTCGACGTCGATGTAGGCGATGCGGTCGTATCCGTTGTCGAGGAGCCAGGAAATCGCGACTGCCGCGTCGTTGTACACACAGAAGCCGGATGCCCAGTCGGCCATCGCATGATGCATGCCGCCGCCGATACTGACCGCTCGTCGCGTCCGACCCGACGCGATTTCTTTTGCCGCAGCGAGTGAACCACCGGCGAGAATTGCGCTCGCCTCATGCATCTGCGGGAACACCGGATTGTCCTCGGTTCCGAGGCCGTGGGGAACATCTGCGCCGGTGACACCGTTGGACGCAGAATGGCCCGCTTGTTTCACTGCCGCAAGGTACGCCGGAGTATGAATACGGAGGAGGTCGACATCGGTGGCCGGAGTGGGCTCGAGGAACTCGATTCCCTCGAGTAATCCGAGCCCGCGCGAGAGTTCCATCGTGAGGTCGAGCCGCGTCGGATTCATCGGGTGATCGTTGCTCCACCGATAACTCAGGTACTCCGGACTCCACACCACAACTCGATTTGCTCGAGGCGGCGCGGGGTCCCCGTCAGATCTGATCGAGGCGGTCATGCGATCACGCTACTTGCTGTTCGATTCGTGCCATGCACCACACCGTTGCACCTTCCCGTCCAGGCAATCGCGGCGATAAACGTGAATACGGACAATGCCCTGGACTCGCCGCTGCGCTAGCGGCACAAGATCAGTGAACTGAACGGTAGAATGACTTCCGACGAAGGGGTTGAGTGTGAAGGATCTAGTCGACACCACGGAGATGTATCTCCGGACGATCTACGACTTGGAAGAAGAGGGCGTTGTCCCGCTCCGGGCGCGGATCGCCGAACGGCTCGAACAGAGCGGACCTACCGTCAGCCAAACCGTTGCCCGCATGGAGCGCGACGGATTGCTAATGGTTGCCGGCGATCGACACCTGGAGCTCACCGACAAGGGCCGTGACCTGGCTGTCTCGGTCATGCGTAAGCATCGATTGGCGGAGCGTCTGCTGGTGGATGTGATCGGACTGAAGTGGGAAGACGTGCACGCCGAGGCCTGCCGCTGGGAACACGTCATGAGCGAGGAGGTCGAGCGTCGACTTGTCGTCGTTCTGAACAATCCGACCACCTCGCCGTACGGTAACCCGATCCCCGGGCTCGATTTGCTGGGCCTCGACGGAGTGACCAGCACGCCCGAGACGCTCATGCGCCTCACCGACGTTCCGCCGGGCAAGCCGACGGCAGTCGTTGTGCGCAGGCTGGCCGAGCATGTGCAGTCGGATCCCGAAGTCATCGCGCAGTTGCGCGAAGCCGGCGTTGTTCCTGACGCCAGAGTCACCGTCGAAACACGTCCCGGCTCCGTCACCATCACGGTGCCCGGCCACAGTGGGTTCGAGTTGTCCGAAGAAATGGCGCACGCCGTACAGGTAAAGCAGGTCTGAACGTCTTCATGAAGCTCTTGGTCACCGGCGGTGCCGGCTATGTCGGAAGTGTCTGCAGCACGGTGCTGCTCGAACGTGGGCATGAGGTTGTCATCATCGACGATCTCTCCACCGGAAATGCCGACGCGGTGCCTGCCGGTGCCGAGTTCATCGAAGGCGACGTCGCAAAACTCGCCGCGGAGGTCCTCACAGACTCCGCGAAGTTCGACGGTGTCCTGCACTTCGCTGCGCAGTCCCTCGTCGGCGAATCGGTACTGCATCCCGAAAAGTACTGGCAGGGCAACGTAGTCACCACCCTTGCCCTTCTGGAGGCAATTCGTCTCTCGGGTACCCCGCGCTTGGTGTTCTCTTCCACGGCAGCGACGTATGGTGAGCCGGAGCAGTCACCCATCGTGGAGACAGCCCCGACCCGCCCCACCAATCCGTACGGAGCATCCAAGCTCGCGATCGATCATGCGATCACCTCGTACTCCATCGCGCACGGACTCGCGGCGACCAGTCTGCGGTACTTCAATGTCGCGGGCGCATACAAGTCCGCCGGCGAAAATCGGGTTATCGAAACACATTTGATTCCCCTCGTCCTTCAGGTTGCACTCGGCCAACGAGACAAGATCTCGATGTTCGGCACCGATTGGCCGACTCCCGACGGCACCGCGGTTCGCGATTACATTCACGTTCTCGACTTGGCCGAAGCACATCTGCTCGCGCTGGAAGCGGCCACGCCCGCGGAGCACCGCATCTACAACCTCGGTAGCGGTACGGGGTTCAGCGTGCGTGAAGTCATCGCGTCCTGCGCCCGTGTGACCGGTCTGCCGATCAACGTCGAAGATGCGCCCCGGCGCCTGGGTGATCCTGCAGTTCTCATCGCGTCCAGCGACAAGGCAATCGCCGAGTTGGGATGGACGGCGACGCGTACCGACCTCGACGTGATCGTGGCCGACGCATGGCAGTTCCTGCAGGACTTGGGTTCTGCCTCACACGCAGCTCGCTAGTTCATCCGCCGCATTTCGGGCATTCGGGCGACTCCCAATTCCCGAGCGAGCGTCAGGCCGACGGTCGCTAGTTCACGGATTCCGTCCGGCCTGACTCCAGCGTGCAACGATTTGTCGAGCAAACCGGCCAGAGTGTGCTCGGGATCCGCTTCCAGCGCATAGGCCAGCGCAACGCCGGCCAGGGGGCCGTCACCGCGGACATACGCAAAGAATCCCAAAAGTGATGCCGCCCAGGCACATTCCGGAACTGGAAGCTCATGCGTGAGCATGGACCACAACGCTTCCGCCGCACGTGCGTACTCCGTTGCAGCGAGCCCCATGATTGCATCGCGTACGCGCACGTCCGACAACATGAGCGCCAACTGTGCGCACTCGTAGGTGTCGGGATACATCCCGCACTCGACGCTCTCAACGTAGATCAGAACGGTCTCCACCTCCCGTCGAACCTGTGCGAAGGGATCGTTCGAACAGTGGGCCGCGCACCGCGCTGACGCCACGGATGGTCGTTCCACGTCGATCGACGATCCGATCGACCTGTGGTTGTGCGATTCACCTCGCACCGCCAGCACCAACTCTTCTCTCGACCCCCTGATGACGCGTCCACCGAACACCTGCGCCGCGGCCACCGATGACGACGCCGGATCCGGCAATCGCCCGTAGCGGTCCGGCGCGAACACGCTCGTCCACTCGCGGCCCGGTTCGATCTCGGCGACACAGAGCACATCGGCGAGATCGATACCCTCGCCGACAAGCATGTCGTTGAACTCGCCTGCAATGTCGAATAATTCACCGAGTGGATGATCCCCGACCATCACGAGGATCACGGCTACCGTCCCTTCCACAGCGCAGACTCGAACGAACTGTGCCAGAGCCGCGTGCATCGCCGGCGCAAGTTCAGGACCGATGTTCGGAAAGTAGTCATGCCTCATGATCGGGCCGAGCGTTTTCGGCGTGGTGTCCATCAAGCACATCGCGACTATCGAATCGGCCGGGCGAAATCCCAACAGCGCCGGAATCGCGGCAACCAATTCGCCGGGATCCGAAAGGTGTTCGGACAGAGGCAGCGCCGAACTGCTCTCGTCATGGTCGGAGGATTCGAATTCGCGGGAAAACGGTGATGTTGTCATGCCACAAACCATGACAAGCGCCACCGAAGGCTCCCGCTGATCGACCTGGGAAAACGTCGACAGAATTCACAACTGTGGATTACGCGCCAAGCTGGGGATGAATCGAGCATTCACGTTGCGCGACGCCACTTCCTGTCGGTGCACCGTGCATCATTCTCAACTGCCGGCGCGAACCTTCTGAACGGCTGCGGTAAACGCTTGGTCGAGTTGGCCAGTGGCAGCGTTACCCACCCCGTTTGCCGCCCCGAATGTCATGAGGGTGGCGGCGATTCGCACGTCGCCGACCTGGGCCAGCAGGGTCAACATGGATTGGTCGCCGGTGGCCGAGGACGGCGCCGTGACAGTCCGTCGCAGTGACAACGTCTGATCGGCAGCGATCGGCGACGGCGGGAGGATGACGGTGGTCACCGTCGTGGTGACTCCATTGGCAGTCACGGTCATCGACGTGCAATCTTCGGTCTGCGCCTGCAACTCGGTGAGACTGGTATCAATGCGCGTCAGTTCCACGGAGATCGTCGATCTCGTCGAGTTGTCGGTACCGACAGCCATGACTGTGCCCTCTGGTCCGTAGTCCTGTTTCGGCGGAGCGCAGTCGGCCGGATCGACTGTGGCGCCGCGCGGAACGCCGACGAGGTCAGGGGCCGCCATCGGCACAGCCTGCGCGGGAAGCACAATCGCGTCGAAAGGCTTGGGAAATTCTGCCGGAGTCAACAGCAGGTCGGACAGCTTCGCGGCAGGCTGCGGTGAACCGGTTACGGATGTCGAATCGACAGAACTCGGCGACTCCACTGCCGGATCCGGTACGGCCGCTCCTGTCACCGGCTGCGCGCAGCCCGCCAACAGACCGACAGCGGCGATCGCTGCGGCGACACCACCTACTCGTGTCCGCAGCATTTTTCGGGACATTACTCGACCGTTACGCATGTGCGCCTCCATTCGGCTGCAGCCGAACCGAAATCCGCGGCGGCAGTGCCTCAACGTCACTCTGCCATGTCCGATCTCCCGGATCGTGGATCTGCCGTTGCGCTTGCCGCCGGTGTCGAAACCGGGCAGCTCGCGAGGAATCCTCCCCTAAACCGAAATTCGCTCGTGGCGAACGCACCAATGTGCGATTTCGGGAATGTCCGAGCACAGCGGGCGTGTTCCATGAGAGGAACCTCGACCGAAGAGTGAGTCCACTGCCAATCAGCCGTCGCTGATAGTGGACACTGGAATCAAGCACTGCGAAAGAAGGGGACTGCGATGGATGACCAGTCGAAAATGTACGAGCTGGAATTCCCGGCACCCCAATTGTCTGCTGCCGACGGCCAGGGACCGGTCCTTATTCACGGGCTCGAGGGCTACTCCGACGCAGGTCACGCGGTAAAGCTTGCGACGACGCACCTGCGCGAGAGCCTCGAGACCGAACTTGTCGCATCGTTTGCTGTGGACGATTTGATCGATTACCGCTCGCGTCGGCCACTGATGACCTTCAAGGCCGATCACTTCTCGGACTACGCCGAACCCACGCTCAACTTGTACGCACTGCGCGATACCGTCGGAACTCCGTTCCTGCTGCTCGCCGGTATGGAACCAGACCTGAAGTGGGAACGGTTCACCACCGCGGTTCGATTGCTCGCAGAACAACTGGGCGTTCGTCAAACCATCGGTTTGAACGCAATCCCCATGGCAATTCCGCACACACGTCCCTTGGGCTTGACTGCGCATTCCACGAACAAAGAGCTGATCGGCGACAATCAGCGCTGGTCTGGTGAATTACAGGTGCCGGGTAGTGCGTCGTCACTGCTCGAATTCAGGATGGCTCAGCACGGGCACGAAGCCGTAGGTTTCTCGGTCCACGTTCCGCATTACCTCGCACAGACCGACTACCCCGGTGCAGCTGAGACTCTGCTCGAGAATGTTGCCACGGTATCCGGGCTCGAATTCCCGTTGGCCGCCCTGGGTGACGCCTCGGCGCGAGTCCGGGAACAGGTTAACGAGCATATTGCTGCGAATGAAGAAGTTCAGACGGTTGTCCAGGCACTGGAACGGCAATACGACACTTTTGTCACAGCCCAGGAACAACAGGCGTCCCTGTTGGCCGGAGAGGCCGATCTCCCCAGTGGAGACGAGATCGGGGCCGAATTCGAGCGCTTCCTGGCCGAACAGGCCGGTAGCGGAGAGTTCGATGCTCCCGAAGATGGCGACACCGACCAGAACTGACGAACAGGGTTGCGGAATGCGCACATTGTGCGCATTCCGCAACCCTGTCGTTATCTGAAATGTTGTCCTCGACACTTTCGTCGGATAGCCTCAAATTCAGCGTAGCTTTTGTTGACGGCTCAACGAATCGGAGCGCATCAGTCAGCTGAGGTCACGCCATGATCCTGGAGGCGACATGAGCAGACCCCGAACGCGACAGCTCCGTCCGGTACCCGACGAGGAACCGCGGATGATGTTTCGGACAATTCACGGTTACCGCCGAGCGTTTCGAATCGCCGGCGAGGGTCCCGCCGTTCTCCTGCTCCACGGAATCGGCGACAACTCCTCCACGTGGACCGAAATAATTCCCCACTTGGCCAAGAACTACACCGTCATCGCGCCTGACCTTCTCGGTCACGGCCGTTCCGACAAACCGCGTGCCGACTATTCAGTGGCTGCCTACGCCAACGGCATGCGCGATCTGTTGTCGACGTTGGGCATCGAGCATGTCTCGGTGATCGGGCATTCGCTCGGCGGTGGTGTCGCGATGCAGTTCGCGTATCAGTTCCCGAACATGGTCGATCGTCTGGTGCTGGTCTCGGCCGGCGGCATCACAAAGGACGTACATCCGATTCTGCGACTCATGTCGGTGCCTGTGGTCAACGAAGTTCTCAAGCTGCTCCGCCTACCCGGGGCCGTACCGTTGGTGCGACTCGCCGGAACCTTTGCCGGTGCGGTCCACGGATCAAACCTTCGTCCGGGAACCATGCTCCACGACACTCCCGATCTGATCCGAGTGCTCGCCGAGTTACCCGACCCCACCGCCTACGAGGCATACCTCCGCACTTTGCGTGCCGTAGTCGATTGGCGCGGCCAAGTGGTGACCATGCTCGATCGGTGTTACCTGACGGAGAATCTCCCGGTTCAACTGATCTGGGGAGACGACGATTCCGTGATCCCCGTTTCTCACGCGCATCTTGCGCATGCGGCAATGCCCAATTCTCGCCTCGAAATCTTTCGTGGATCGGGTCACTTCCCGTTCCGTGACGACCCCATGCGTTTCTTGCATGTCGTCGAAGACTTCCTCTCGACCACTGTTCCGTTGACGTTCGACGAAGCACGGTGGCGACACATGCTGATTGCCGGAGTCGGCGAAAATATGATCACCGGTTCGTCATCGACGCGGATGGCGGTGCTCGACGCGATGGGTTCCGACGAGCGCAGCGCAACCTGATCACCGCCAACGGCTAGCCTGTACGAGTGCTGCTGACGGAACTGCTCCCCGACAACGCGGATCCCGATTCCGTTTTCGACGCCTTCGCCTCCTGGACCGTGGAGCGAGGATTGACGCTCTATCCTGCCCAGGAAGAGGCCGTCATGGAACTGGTCTCGGGCGCCAACGTCATTCTGGCGACTCCGACTGGTTCCGGTAAGTCCATGGTGGCGATCGGTGCGCATTTCTACGCAATGTCTCGCGGCAAACGCACGTACTACACGGCTCCCATCAAGGCTTTGGTGAGCGAGAAGTTCTTTGCCCTCTGCGAGGTGTTCGGAGCCGAGAACGTCGGCATGATGACCGGTGATGCGGCGGTCAATTCGTCGGCGCCCATCATCTGCGCCACCGCGGAAATCGTCGCGAACCTGGCTCTCCGCGAAGGTGCGAACTCGGACATCGGCCAGGTCGTGATGGACGAGTTCCACTTCTACTCCGAACCCGATCGCGGCTGGGCGTGGCAGGTTCCGTTGATTGAACTCCCGCATGCACAGTTCTTGTTGATGTCCGCCACACTCGGTGAGGTCGACTTCTTCGCCGAGGACCTCACGCGTCGTACCGGCAACCCCACCACCGTGGTGTCCGGCACCGAACGTCCTGTCCCCCTCATGTTTTCGTATGCAACGACGCCGGTCGGCGAGACCATCGAAGATCTGGTCACCACCAACCAGGCCCCCGTATACATCGTGCATTTCACGCAGGCCGCAGCACTGGAACGCGCCCAGGCACTGACGAGCGTCAACTTCTGCTCGAAGGCCGAGAAGGAAGCAATCGCCGAGGCTCTCGGCGGATTCCGCTTCACTACAGGATTCGGCAAGACCCTGTCTCGCCTCGTTCGCCATGGCATCGGGGTTCACCACGCCGGCATGCTCCCCAAGTACCGCCGCCTCATCGAAGTCCTGGCTCAGGACGGCCTTCTCAAGGTCATCTGCGGCACCGACACTCTCGGTGTGGGCATCAACGTCCCGATCCGCACAGTGTTGCTCACAGGCCTGGCCAAGTACGACGGCGTCCGGACCCGTCACTTGAAAGCACGAGAGTTCCATCAGATCGCGGGACGTGCGGGCCGGGCCGGCTACGACACGATGGGTACCGTCGTCGTTCAGGCACCGGAGCACGAGGTGGACAACCTGCGGGCCGTCGCCAAGGCCGGTGACGATCCGAAGAAGATCAAGAAGATCCAACGCAAGAAGGCACCTGAGGGCTTTGTATCCTGGAGTGAAGCCACCTTCGACCGCTTGGTGACGGCTTCACCCGAACCGCTGGTGTCGCGGTTCTCGGTCAGTAACTCCATGTTGCTCAATGTCATTGCACGGCCGGGCAATTGCTTCGAGGCCATGCGACATCTGTTGGAAGACAACCACGAATCTCGGCCGGCTCAACGCAAGCACATCCTCAAGACCATCTCCCTGTACCGCGGGTTGCTCAGCGCCGGCATCGTAGAACGCCTCGATGAACCCGACGAGTACGGCCGCATGGCACGCTTGACCATGGATTTGCAGCGCGACTTTGCGTTGAACCAGCCGCTCTCGCCCTTCGCATGGGCCGCGTTCGAGCTCCTCGACGTCGAATCCGATACTTACGCACTCGATGTCGTGTCCATCATCGAGTCGACGCTCGACGATCCCCGTCAGGTGTTGATGGGTCAGCAGCACTTCGCCCGCGGCGAAGCTGTGGCTCAGATGAAGGCCGACGGCATCGAATACGAGGAGCGCATGGAACTCCTCGAAGAAGTGACTTGGCCGAAACCGTTGTCGGAGTTGCTGTTCCCCGCATTCGAGATGTACCGCGGCGGCCATCCGTGGATCACCGAGTTTGCACTCTCCCCCAAGTCCGTGGTGCGCGACATGATCGAACGCGCCATGACGTTTGCCG
>NZ_JASHKR010000121.1 GCF_030056815.1 Rhodococcus sp. IEGM 1379 | reverse complement strand
CTGTAGCATAGATCGCGGCGACCCATCTCCGTGTCGTGACGTAATGTCGCGCTTCACATTTGGTCAACCACAGATCCTGACCAACCGCAGACAGTCGAGGACCATGCAGCGCCGCAACCGTCAGCGTGCGCGTAACCCTCAACGCGGTCAAGGTGCGACCCGTCACCGCGCTGGCAGGCACAATCCTCGCTACGGTCGGATCCAACGGCAGATCCCGGCAGATAGTTTCAGCGATCGCACCGCCGGGACTATCAGCGATGTAGAGGTAGGCAAACACGCCGTCGAGTGAGTCGAATCGATCCCCGGAAAGCTCGTCCGGTTGCGCGGTGGGATTGGGGGCCAGCGTGCTGCGGCGAGTGCTGTGGACACGCCACACTCTCGTTCCGGCAGCGAGTGTGCTCCAATGAGCCGTCCGGAACAGACCGACGGCGCCGGTGAATCCTGCGCAGAAATTCCAGGCGAGTCGGTGTGCGGCGTCAGTGCGGTCGACGAGGTCGCTGGTGTCATCTACCCACCGCCCGTAGCGCTGGTGTACGCCGTTGATGGACGGTTCGGGGCTGAGTTTCATTCCGGCTCGCAGGTTCGTATTCGATTCCGCCGGCATCGATTCCACTCGGCGGCGGCGAGTGATCATCGCGACCGCCTGATCGCGACGAGCGATCAGGCCGACTGCCTCTCGTGCAGGAACCGACCACCGCCTCCACTCCAGCGGCAGGTCACCGCCACCCGTTGCACACAACGCGCGTGGAGGACCTTTCTGGTCCGGTCTTTGCTCAGCGTGCAGGGCTATTATGGAAATTCGGGGGGAATCGCAGGTGACCACATGACAGGTGACCAGATGGCCGAAGACGACCCCTTCAGAACACACCGGGATGTGGCGTCCCCACTAGTCGCGGAGCTCAGCGCGGCGGGGTTCCACGATGCCGCGGAGATCGGGCGGGGCGGGTTCGGCGTGGTCTACCGCTGCACCCAGAGCGGTTTAGATCGCGTCGTCGCGGTGAAGGTCCTCACCGCTGGACCGGACGAGGAAAGCCGAGCGCGATTTGTCCGCGAGCAACGCGCGATGGGGCGACTGACCGGCCACCCGAACATCGCGGGAGTGCTGCAGATCGGCGAGACCTCCTCCGGTCGACCGTATTTGGTGATGCAGTCCCACGAGCGTGGTTCCCTCGACGCCCGGATCCGCCGGGACGGTCCGCTGCCGGTGGACGAGGTACTGCGGCTCGGAATCAAAGTGGCCGGGGCGCTCGAGGCAGCGCACGGGCTCGGGATCGTGCATCGCGACGTCACACCAGCGAACGTCTTGTTCACTGACTACGGAGAGCCGGCGTTGACCGATTTCGGCATCGCCCATATCGTCGGTGGGTTCGAGACGACGGCTGGAACGATCACGGCGTCGCCGGCTTTTGCTGCTCCCGAGGTCCTTGACGGCCATCCGCCCAGTCCGGCGTCAGACGTGTACGGGCTCGGCGCCACGTTGTTCTGTGCGCTCACCGGTCATTCCGCTTTCGAGCGCCGCAGCGGCGAGCAGGTCGTTGCGCATTTTCTCCGGATCGCCAACGAACCGGTGCCGGACCTGCGCGAGAGCGGGGTCCCCAACGATATGTGCGCGGCAATCGAGGCCGCGATGGACCGCGATCCGGCGCAGCGCCCCTCCGTCATCGCCCTCGGTAAGCAGCTGCAACGGATCCGGTTCGACCATAGTCATTCCGTCGAGAAGATGACCATTCGCGGTGAAGGCGACCACATGCAGGATGTGCGCACACCGACGTCGGATCGGCGCCGACGCAGACCGGACACGGGTGTCCTACCGCTGCAACTGACAAGCTTCGTCGGCCGGAAGGCACAACTGTTCGAGGTGAAGAAGGCGCTGTCGGAATCGCGTCTGGTCACGCTGACGGGCATCGGTGGGGTCGGCAAGACGCGGCTTGCCGCGCGGGCGGCGAGAGAGTTGCGCCGGAGCTACACCGATGGGGTGCGTCTGGTCGAGTTCGGTGCCATTGACGACCCGGCGTTGGTGGACGACATCGTGGCTACTGCTGTGGGCGCGCGGAACCTGGCCGGAAGCCCGCCGATGGAGGTACTGGTCGAGTTCCTGTCGACACGCAAACTCTTGCTGGTGCTCGACAACTGTGAGCACCTGGTGGAGGCGGTAGCGCAGCTTGCGGAGTCGCTACTGCGCGCGTGCGCGAACCTCTCGATCCTGGCCACCAGCCGCGAGACCCTGACAATCGGCGCCGAAACCGTATTGCCCGTGACTCCACTTAGCTTTCCGGATCCATCCGGCGTGCCCACGGTGTCGGAGGCATCCCACTACGATGCTGTGCAATTGTTCGTCGAACGAGCGGCCGCGGCGGTGCCCGGGTTCGAGCTGACTCGAGACAACCGACTCGCCGTAGCCCGGATTTGTGCCCGACTGGACGGGCTGCCATTAGCGATCGAGCTGGCCACGGCCCGGCTGCGGGCACTATCCGTGGATCAGATCCTGCAACGGCTCGACGACCGGTACACCCTGCTCACAGCGGGCAGTCGGGATATTCCGAATCGCCAGCAGACTCTGTGGTGGTGCATCGGCTGGAGCTACGACCTCTGCACACCACGCGAACAGCAGCTGTGGTCACGATTGTCGACCTTTGCCGGCAGCTTCGAACTCGAAGCCGCCGAACAGGTGTGCGGCACCGCCACACCCGACCCCGACCAGCTCGATGTACTGATCGGGTTGGTGGACAAGTCAATCCTGACCCGTGAGGAATCCGAAGGCGCGGTTCGCTTTCGGATGCTCGAGACGGTTCAGACCTACGGCAGGACAAAACTCGCAGAAGCCGGTGACGGCCAGGAGATCGGTCGACGGCATCGGGATTGGTACGAAAGGTTGGCTCTCAACGCGGAGGCTGACTGGATCAGTCCCCGCCAACTCGAGTGGGACTCCCGCTTGAAGCAAGAACTGCCGAACCTGCGCAAGGCAATAGAGTTCGATCCGTCCGCCGGTAATCCCGGCGGCATGAGGATCGCCGCCGCTCTGTATGCATTCTGGTATATAGGTGGCCGAATCACCGAAGGCCGCAACTGGCTCGACAGAACTCTCGCCCACTCGGATGGTGGATACAGTCGAGATCGCGCCAAGGCCGTCTACTCGGCCGGCATGCTGGCCGCAGGTCAGGCCGACCTGCCCGCGGCGACAGCCCGGGTGGCAGAACTCAGTCTGCTGGCCACGCAGACCGCCGACCCGGAGATCGCCACCTGGCTGGCAGTTGTGGACGGATTCACTGCGCTCATCAGTGACGATGCCGACCATGCAGTCGCCCGGTTGGAAGAGGCACGAGAACTGGTCCGAGGCGGTGGTGATCCCGTAGTGCGAATGGACTCCTCCCTCATGCTGGGGTGGGCATACCAACTCCGCGGAGACTTCCGTCGTGCCGTCGCCTGTCACGAGCAAACGCTGGCATACGCGGACTCTCACGGAGGAGAGACGACCTTTCGCTCCTGGGTGTTGTGGGCAATGGGGACGGCCGTCTGGAGGCAGGGTGAGCTCGACCGAGCCACGGACCTACTGAAGGAGAGCCTTCGTCGTGCTCGCTCGGCCGATGATCCACTCATCGCTGCAACCAGTTTGGAAGCTCTCGCCTGGACCTCCTCGAACCGAGACGACGTCCGCCGCGCCTCAATACTGATGGGTGCTGCCGAAGCACTGGGCCGGATCGCAGGCAGCTCCTCCGTCCTGTTCCCCAACCTGGCCACCTACCACGAAGCCTGCGTCCGCCGCGCACAAGACACGCTCGGAACACGAGAGTTCGAAGCAGCCCAGAAGAAAGGCAGTGCGATGAGTTTCGCCACGGCCGCTGCCTTCGGCCTCGAAGAAGACCCCCCCTCGGCGACGCCGGTCGATCGGGCGGCGTCGATCCTCACCAAACGCGAGCAGCAAGTCGCCGAACTAGTAGCCGAAGGCCTCACCAACAGTGCCATCGCTGGCCGATTGGTGATCTCACCACGCACTGCGCAGGGGCACGTCGAGCACATCCTGGCGAAGCTGACTTTCACCTCGCGGGCACAGATCGCGAGGTGGGTTGCGGAGCAAGACCGCTCCAAACCCATGTGATCGATGGTCGACCACCACTGTCCGAGAATCCAAGTTCTGGAACATCCGGCTGCAGACATTCAGTCCTCGGATCGTCCCGGCGTCCTCCCGTGGGTTATCCGGAAATCGACCTTGGTCTCAGCAGGTCAACGCATCAGCACTGATGACATGATGCATGATCGCGGAGGCCTGGATGGGCAGCAAGGAACTCGGATCCACTGTGGATCAAGGATCTACACCGCCGAGGAGAATCGATACGAGAAATCGAGCGCGGCCTCGGAGATACGGGGAGATGCGGCTGAACGCTGCCAGAAATCGTTGCGCTGTGCCGACAGACCGGAAGCCTTTCATCGCGCGTTCGCGTTGCCGGGTCGGTTGATGCGAGTTCTCCGCGCGGCACTGTCACGTCAATCGAAAAGTGCAGCGGCGCCTCTGGTTTGGGGAAGGAATCTACGGCAGCCCGCCGGGACGTTCACTTTCACGCGGCGGCAGTCGCGGTGACTTCCCGCCAGACCGCGAAACGGTCGGCCATCTCGGTACGCCATTCAGGTACCGAGAGTCTGTGCCGGTTGGGCAAGAAATGCCCGAGAAGGCTGGCAGGAAGCGTTGCGCGTGCCCGGTTGAGGTGAACCGCCCGGCGGCGTACCGCAAAATTGTGACCCAAACTAGCTGCGCCGCTGCACTTTTCGATTAGCGTAATAGTGCCCAAGTGCGTACGGCGTAGGCAGACGTTCGGACAAATCTATCTTGGCGCCCGGAGCCAGATCGGCGGCGTGGATACCCGCCGGTCCCGCTCCAACGATCACAACACTCAACGGTGGGGGAAAAGCCGGGGCGACGGAACCGCGGGTGCTACTGAACCTCTCGCACTGATTCATGCACCGAGGCTAGAAGCTCAACTGCGGTCGAGATCAAGTCCGCGTGCCAGTAGCTCTGCTCTCAGTAGCCCTGCGACGCCGGCTTGTGCTCGGTTGTGTAGCGGTAGAACTCGGCGAGTTCGAGTTCGTCGGCCGCGGCCTCGTCGACGATGACTGTCACGTGCGGATGCAATTGAAGTACCGACGCCGGGCAGAACGCCGAGACCGGACCTTCGACTGCCGCCCGGACAGCGGACGCCTTACGCGCCCCGTCGGCGACCAGCACAAGATGTCTTGCATCACTGATCGTTCCGAGTCCTTGCGTGATCACGTGATGCGGGACCTCGGCCGATTCCGTGAAGAACCGTGCATTGTCAGCCCGGGTCCTCCCGGTCAGCGTCTTCACTCGTGTGCGTGAGGCGAGAGAGGAGGACGGTTCGTTGAAACCGATGTGCCCATTGAGCCCGATGCCGAGGATTTGCACGTCGATGGGACCGTTCTCGGCAATGGTGGCGTCGTAGCGCCGTGCAGCTTCATTCGGATCTTCTGCTCCGCCATCTGGACTGAACACACGCGCAGGGTCGATGTCGATGTGATCCACGAGTTCCGCGCGGATGGTGTGCGCGTAGGACTGGGGCTGGTCAGATGTGAGACTCACGTACTCGTCAAGCAGGTATGCGCTCATCGCCGCGAACGACACTCCCGATTCTCGATGCCGCCTGATCAGCTCTTGATACGTGTGCAGTGGTGACGATCCCGTCGCCAGACCGAGCATCTTCGCACCGTTTTCCATTGCGCCACAAACGATATCGGCAGCGATCCGCCCGCCGTCTTTCGGAGTGGGAACTATTACGATTTCCATTCAGGCTTCCTCACTGCTCTTGTCTGCACTGACGATGGCCTCGCGTACCGAGCCCGAAGCTCGGTGCAACAGTTCGGTTGCTTCGGCGAAGTCGCATTCGGCCAACAACATCACGACCGCTGCCTTCACATGACCGTCGGCATTCTCGATTGTCTCCGAAGCGATCTCGGTGTCCACTCCGGTGGCGGCTGCGACGATCCGGTTAGCGCGATCGACTAGTTTCGCGTTGGTCGGCCGGAGATCGACCATGAGATTGTGAAATGCCTTCCCGGAGCGGACCATACTGGCCGTCGAAAGCATGTTGCACACCATCTTCTGTGCGGTGCCGGCTTTGAGCCTGGTCGATCCGGTGAGGATCTCGGGGCCGGTGTCGACTTCGATGGCCACGGCAGCGTGAGAACTCATTTCCGCATTCCGGTTGCACGAGACCGCCACTGTTGCGGCGCCGAGTGCGCGGGCATGATCCAGTCCCCCAATGACATAGGGTGTACGACCACTTGCCGCCAGGCCCACCACGACGTCCGTGGCGTTCAACGAGATTGCATCGAGGTCGCCTTTGGCTGCTTCCGTATTGTCCTCCGCTCCCTCGACTGCGTTCAGGAACGCTCCCGGACCGCCGGCGATGATGCCGATCACCTCGCCGGCGTCGGTCCCGAACGTCGGAGGGCACTCGACTGCGTCGAGAACTCCCAGGCGCCCGCTTGTTCCGGCGCCCAGATAGATCAGTCGACCACCGTTGGCGCGCGCGGTGACGATCGCATCAACTGCTTTCTCGATGGCAGGTAGTACTGCCGCGACCGCGTCAGCCACGATTCCGTCTTGCTGGTTCATCGCCGTGAGCAGGTCTGACACCGACATGATGTCGAGGTCACGGGTGAGAGGGTTGGGTCTCTCAGTTGAGAGCATTTCCAATTGCATTGTGACGAGCCCTTCTCGATCAGTGTCGCTTCGAAGCGATGGCGTCATGGCTTCGTTGCAGAGCAGAGAGTGCGCTAGGTAGCGAATGTGCCACCATCGCGAAAATTGTGTCAACTACCAATAATTGGCTTGTTCGGCTCGCCATTGCTGCCGATCGGAAACCGAATTCTCTACCGGCGGTGAGCAGAACGTGGTGTGACTGCACCGCGAGAGTCGACCGCGCTCCACCGGTGATCGCAGCCGTCGATGCCCCGGTTCGCCGGGCAAGGGCAAGCGGTTCGACAACATCGGAGGTCTCACCTGAATGCGAGATTCCCACTGCGATGTCGTCGGGTCCGAGCAAGCTGGCGCTGACGATCGCCGCGTCACGGTCGAGATGCACACGGCAGTTAACGTCGATGCGGGAGAGTTTCAACGTGAGATCTTGCGCGACGATGCCTGACGCGCCGATTCCGTACACCTCGACACGACGAGCACACCGGATCAGTGACACCACTTCTTCCATCGCAGCAGGATCGGTCAATTGTGCTGTGCCCTTGAGCTGTTCGGATTCAAACTCAGCCAGCTTGGCCATGACCTCACTGGCCGAGTCGGCTGCCACGATGTCCACACCGATAGGGATCGAATCACCTGGCGTGGAACCTCTGATCGCCGCCAAAGCGAGACGAAGCTGTGGATACCCCTCGAATCCGAGTCTTTTGGCAGTACGGACCACTGTCGCTGTGCTTGTCGACGCCCGCTCGGCGAGATCGTTGACCGTCAACGTAGAGGCCAGACTGGGGTCGGCTTCGATGATCTGCGCGATCCGCAGCTCGGCAGGCGAGAGGCTGCTCAATGATGCGCGAATGCGAGCAAGCAAGTCGACGGACGCCGGAGCACTCCGGTCCAATGTCATAACGCCTCTATTCGCATCGTTTTCGGAGCTGACGGCACCGAAGTGATTCTAGGCAGCCCACGACTTCCTGGCGTCAGGGATCCGAGCACACTGGCGTGGCGTGCACCGGTGCACGAAGCGATGGTCCCTGGCAATCCGTGTGCGGTGAGGAAGCCGAGAACCGCGAAGGCCAACGCTTCCTTGATGTCGGAGCTGACGCCGAGCTCGTCCGACGAGACAAGCGAGATGGAACCCAGTTCGTCGCGAAGCATTGCCATCAGCGTCGGATTCTTGGTCCCGCCGCCGGACACCACCACTTCGGTGGCCGCCAGTCCTGCGACGGAATCAGCGACAGTCCGGGCGGTCAATGCAGTCAGCGTCGCGACGATGTCGGCCAGAGACAAGGATTCGTAACCACGCAGGGCGGCGAGTAGATAGTCGCGATGGAACAATTCCTTGCCCGTGCTCTTGGGAGCGGGTTGCGCGTAATACGGTTCGCGCAGCAGAAGTTCGAGTAGATCGGCATTCGGTGTACCGGCCGCGCCCAGAGCTCCCCCTAGGTCAAACCACTGCTCTCCCGCGGTGAATTCGCTTACAGCAGCGTCGATCAGCGCATTAGCCGGTCCGGTATCGAAAGCAACTGGTACCGCAGCGCCATCGACCGACGAGAGATGGGCACCACCCGGCGCGGTGACGTTTGCGATACCGCCGAGATTGAGCGCGACGGAACCCGAACTTCTTCCGTTGAGCCACAATACGTCGAACACGCTGACCAGCGGCGCGCCTTGTCCACCCGCAGCCACGTCCCGAGAGCGCAGATCCGAGACGACGGTGCATCCGGTTTCCTCGGCTATCCACGCGGGCTGCCCCAGCTGAAGTGTGCCTCTGACGCCAGCGCCTTCGACCCAGTGGAACATCGTCTGCCCATGCGAGGAAATCAATTCCGCACTGCCGCCGCACAGTTCCGCGTTCGCCCGCGCGGCCACCGCCGCGAATGCCTGTCCGATCTCGGTGTCGAGTTGGCAGATCTGACCGACAGTGGTGGACGCCGGCGGTACCGCAGCGGCCACCGCTGCCCGCAACTCGCCGGAGTAAGGTTCGCTGACCATTCCCAGCGGGGTCAGCACAAGAGTGTCCCCGTCGATCCGGATATCTGCCGCGGCAGCATCGATAGCGTCGTACGAAGTACCGGACATCAGGCCGATGACTCTCATGAAATATCCCTTACTCGGATTGTTTCGGCATTCCGGAAGCAGCGCTCAGTCAACGAGTGCCCGCTTGTGGGCATTTCCTCGCAAGGTACTCAAGGCAATCGCGCTGACTGCGCACGTAGCCATCACGAAGTAGGCCGGAATATCGAGATTGGAGGTTTCCTTGATCAACCACGTGATGATCAGACCGGCGCAGCCCGAAAAGACCGCGTTGGACAGGGAATACGCGAGCCCCAATCCGGTATACCGAACCGAGGTCGGAAACATCTCGGAGAGCATGGCCGGTCCCGGCCCGGCAACCAGTCCCACTGCGGCGCCGGCGGCCAAGACCGCAAATCCCTTGGCAGTCAGGGACGTCTGCTCGCTCTGCAGGATGTTGAGCAAAGGCAACGCCAGGACCAGTATCAACACGGTGCCTGTAAGCATCACGGCGCGTCGTCCGATGCGATCGCTGAGTGCACCTGCGATCGGAATGGTCAGCGCGAAGCCTGCATTCGCGAGGACGGACGCAACCAGCGCTTGATGGAAACTCGCGTTGAGTGAGGTCTGCAGATACGTCGGCATCACGACGAGGAATGTGTAGCCTGCTGCCGACCAACCCATTAAACGCCCGATTCCGAGCAGGATCGCCTTGGCCGTATCCCCGACACTCGGCGACGCTATCGGCGGCGCTGCCGCTTCTGTAGCCGTCGCAGCCGTAGAAGTCGATTCGGCCTGGCCCGCCCGAGCACGCTCGAATGACGGTGTTTCCTCCAGCCGGAGCCGCAGCCACAGAGCGACCAGCCCCATCGGAAGCGCCAGAAGGAACGGGATGCGCCAGCCCCAGTCGCTGAGCTGCGCCGAGTTGAGAACGGTAGCGAGGACTGCCGCGATACCCGCACCCGCGAGCAGACCGAGCGCGACGGTGAACGACTGCCAAGATCCGTACAGCCCGCGGCGTCCGGGTGGCGCGAACTCGGTCATCACCGACACCGCACCACCAAACTCGCCACCCGCAGACAGTCCCTGAAGAATTCGAAGGACCGTCAAGAGGACGGGTGCCAGAATTCCGACGCTCGCATAGGTGGGGAGCACACCGATCAGTGTCGTCGCACCCGACATCAGCAGAAGGACGATGACCAGGGTGGGGCGTCGGCCGATGCGGTCACCGAGTCGGCCGAACAGCGCGGCGCCCACCGGACGGAAGAAGAACGCCAGCGCAAACGACGCATAGGTCTTGATCAGGCTTTCGAGGTCGCCCGCGCCGTCGGTACTGAAGAAGTTCGACGCGATGATCGTCGCGAAGAATCCGTACACACCGAACTCGTACCACTCGATGAAATTTCCGACGGAGCCGGCGACCAGCGCCCTGCGCCGTCTGAGCTGCGCACCATCGTTCCGTGTCTGCACTGTGATGCCCATGCCGTCCTCCGTTGAC
>NZ_JASHKR010000120.1 GCF_030056815.1 Rhodococcus sp. IEGM 1379 | reverse complement strand
CCCAAACAACTGTCGTTCGCGTACTAGGAGGCGATCATGGGACTTCAAGAAGTATGGTTCGTGCTCGTCGCAGTACTGTTCGTCGGCTACTTCGTTCTCGAAGGATTCGACTTCGGTGTTGGAATGCTCATGCCGATTGTCGGCAAAGGTAGTGGAGTACCGGCAGATACGCGTCGACGCGTAGCGCTCAACACCATCGGCCCCGTCTGGGACGGCAACGAAGTGTGGCTGATCACAGCGGGTGGCGCGATGTTCGCAGCGTTCCCGGAGTGGTACGCGACTTTGTTCTCCGGGTTCTATCTGCCGCTACTGATTATCCTGGTGGCCTTGATCGTTCGTATCTGCGCCATCGAATGGCGAAGCAAGATCGACGACGACAAATGGCGCCGGCGCTGCGATTGGGGCATCATCATCGGCTCCTGGGTTCCCGCAGTCCTGTGGGGTGTCGCCTTCGCGAATATCGTTCGGGGCGTGGAGATCAACGCCGACAAGGAAGTTGTGTCGGGGTTCTTCGATCTGCTCAATCCGTACGCGCTGCTGGGCGGCTTGACCACTGCTCTGGTGTTCGCTCTGCACGGCGCGGTCTTCTTGGCCCTCAAGTCTGCTGACGAGGTCCGCGAAGATGCCGTGAAGATTGCGGCGCGGCTTGCCATTCCGGCAATCCCCGTAGCCGGTGGATTTGTCCTGTGGACACAGCTCGCCTACGGCAAGGGCTGGACGTGGATTCTGGTTGGCCTCGCAGCTGCTGCGCTGATCGGTGTGGTCTTCCTGACCCGCGCCGAGAGGGAAGGGTGGGCATTTGTTCTCACCACAGTGGCCGTTATCGCCACCGTCGTGTTGCTGTTCGCCTCACTGTTCCCGAATGTCATGCCGTCCACACTTGATCCGGCCTACAGCCTCACTATCGAGAATGCGTCGTCGAGTCCCTACACCCTCAAGGTGATGACCTGGGCTGCAGCGTTCATGACACCCGTCGTGATCCTGTACCAGGGCTGGACGTACTGGGTGTTCAGAGCGCGAATCTCAAGCAAGCAGATTCCGCCGTCGATCGGGCTGAAGTTCAAAGCCAAGTCGTGGTAAATGCGACATTGAAACCTCGAAAGAATTGACGGTCGAATTCCAATGACAATCGAGGTAGGCGACGCTCCCGCCGTTCGGGAGCGTCGCCGGGGACCGATCGATCCAAGGCTCTGGCAGCATTCCGCTTCTGCCCGTGGGTACCTGATTCTGACAGTCGTCCTGTCGATGGTGAATGTCGTGATGGTTATCGTCACGGCGCTCATGATCGGCCGGGTGCTGGCCGGAGTCATCACCACCCGAACCGTCGATATTTCTTCGTGGGCAACCGAACTGGTTGTACTCGCCGGTGCCGTCGGGATTCGGGTGCTGGGCACGTGGCTGCAAGCGCGGTTCGCCCACCGCGCGTCCACCCGAGTGGTTGCGGAGATCAAGAACGGGGTGCTCGCGTCGGCGACGGCGATGAGTCCTCGCGATCTCGACCCGCGCCGCGACGAGATTGCCACAGTCGTCACCCGTGGCGTCGACGGTCTCGCTCCCTATCTGACGGGCTATCTGCCCGCGCTGATCCTGTCGGTGACATTGACACCGATCACGCTGATAGTCATTGCCGTGCAAGACATGACGTCGGCCGTCATTATCTTCGTGACGCTGCCCCTGATCCCGATCTTCATGATCCTGATCGGGCTTCTGACGAAGGGAAAGTCCGAGAAAACTCTCGCGGCGATGACCACTCTGTCTTCACAATTGCTCGATCTTCTGGCTGGGCTGCCCACATTGCGGGCGCTCGGCCGTCAAGAGGGGCCGGCCGAGCGAGTCCGGGAACTCGGGGAGTCACATCGTCGAACCACGATGTCTGCCCTTCGTGTCGCATTCCTCTCGTCGATGGTTCTGGAACTCCTTGCCACACTGTGTGTTGCATTGGTTGCAGTCAGTATCGGTTTACGGCTCGTGTATGGAGACATGTCCCTCGAACCGGGCATCGTCGCGTTGATTCTTGCTCCCGAGGTTTACCTGCCGCTCCGGATGGTGGGGACACAGTTTCATGCAGCAGAAGACGGAATGGCTGCTGCGGACAAGGCTTTCGAGCTCATCGAGGCGGAATCGGCTGCGCCGGCGGGTGGAAGTGGCATGGTTGTTGCTTGCGGCGCCGACATCGCTTTCGGCGCGTTGAGCGTAAATTCCCGTGGTGGGGTTGCGCCGTACCAGCTTTCGGGGACGGCAAGGCCCGGCGCGATCACCGTGCTTACCGGTCCGAACGGCTCCGGTAAGACAACGGCAGTGCAGGCACTTCTGGGGTTGATCGAACCGGACAGCGGATCGGTGACTGTCGACGGATCGGATGTCCGTAACCTCGACGATTCGCATTGGTGGGCGCAGGTAGCGTGGCTCCCACAGCACCCGGTTCTACTTCCGGGAACGATCCGGGAGAACCTGTTTCTCTCGGGGCCTATCGATTCCAAAGCGTTGAAGAAAGCCGCTGCGGCAACCGGATTTGACGTAGTTGTCGCGGAACTCTCCGCAGGACTGGACAGCGTGGTGGGTGCCGGCGGTTCGGGGTTGTCCCTGGGGCAGCGTCAGCGACTCGCATTGACGCGAGTCCTCGCATCGGACAGACCCGTGCTTGTCGTGGACGAACCCACCGCCCACCTGGATGAGGATTCGGAGAAGATGGTGTTGGCGTCCCTGCGAGCGCGAGCCGAACGCGGCGACACCGTCATCGTGATCGGACACCGACCGAGCGTGCTTGCTGCCGCAGATCAGATCATCGAGGTTCGTGCACATGAGAACTGACCGCCCAGACCCGTTGCTCCGTGCACTTGGTCTACTCGAATTACAACCGAGACGCGTTCTGCTGGCCGTCGGGGCGGGCGTGGCAACCCTCGGAAGTGCGTTGGCGCTGGCTGCCTTGTCGGCGTGGTTGATCACCCGGGCGTGGGAAATGCCACCCGTGTTGGACCTCAGCGTGGCAGTGGTTGCCGTACGCGCCCTCGGCATTTCGCGAGGAGTGTTCCGCTATCTCGAACGCTTGACGACGCACGACGTTGCGCTGCGGGGGACCACGGCAGCACGCGCACAAATGTATTCGCGACTGGCGTCCGGTGATCCGGCCGCAGCCGCCGGTTTGCGTCGAGGCGATCTATTGGCACGCACCGGCGCCGACGTCGACGCGGTTGGCGATGTGGTGGTGAAAGCGCTTGTTCCCATTGCAGTATCGGCAATTCTTGCTGTCACTGCCGTCGGCATTCTGTTGTTCATCTCCATTCCCGCGGCGCTGATTCTGGCAGTCTCTCTGGCAGTCTCCGGAATTGTGGCGCCGTGGCTGTCGGCGAGGGCTGCGCAGATGGCGGAAGCCGATAGTTCCGCTGCTGCAGTGAGGTTCAGCAAGTCCGCTGTGACGGCGCTGGATCATTCCAGTGAACTCCGAGTCGCCGGACGGTTGGACAGTGCGGTGAACGATGCCGTAGCCGCAGAACGTGATGTTGTAGACGCCACCGATCGGGCCGCGGCGCCGAGCGCTTTTGCCGCTGCCGCAACACCTCTCGCGATAGGCGTCAGCGTACTGGCATCGCTTCTGATCGGCATTGTGCTGTACGGCGAGACCAGCATGTCGCCGATGGCGCTCGGCATATTGGTGCTGCTCCCCCTGTCTGCATTCGAGGGAACTGCGGTTTTGCCCAGTGCCGCAGTGGCATTGACCAAGGCAAGATTGGCGTCGGCACGAATCATGGCCGTGCTCGACCGTGCGGATGAGGAAGTAGTCGAAGGTGATCGCACGTGGCCGGACGCTGCGACTCTCCACGTAGCTGGACTCCGCGCCGGATGGCCCGGTGGAAACGTCACCGAACCGCTCACGTTCGACTTACGTCCCGGCGCTCGGATCGCACTGATCGGTGACAGTGGCTCCGGAAAAACCACAGCGTTGATGACTCTGGCCGGACTCCTTGCGCCAATCTCCGGGACCGTAGCTGTTGGCGGTGAAGCGATCTCGGAGATCGACCCTGCCGAACTACGCCGGCACATCGGATTCTTCGCGGAGGACGCCCATCTCTTCGAGACTTCAGTGCTCGAGAACCTACGTGTGGCCCGCGGTGATCTCACTCCTTCGGCTGCCGAGGCAGTTCTCCGGCGCGTCGGTCTCGGCGATTGGCTGGGGAACCTGCCCGTCGGACTCGACACAGTCCTGGTCGGCGGCATGCGAGCAGTATCGGGCGGGGAGCGTCGGCGGTTGCTGTTGGCGCGGGCGCTCATCTCGCCTGCTGAAATCTTGCTTTTCGACGAACCGACCGAACACATGGATGCCGAAGTCGGTGCCCAGTTGATCCGCGAACTACTCGATCACCAGGGCAATCTGCTCGAACCTTCGCGGGCAGTCGTCGTCGTCACGCATCAACTTCCCGCTGACACCAGCGCTGACCAGGTGATACGCGTCGGAAAGGTTTCTGCGGAAAATACGTTGCCGTCTCGCTGAACTGGGCGTACTTTCTCCAGTACACAAGGAAGGAGGTGGTCTGAAATTGAATGACAGACGGACGCGTGAGGTGGCTGTCAGCTAGCCGCAATCGCTGAAGGAATTCACTTACCGTGCGAGCGGCCGGCGAATCCCAGGCAGCCACCCGACCCCTGAGCCCCCGATCAGTCCGACCGGGACCTGCGCGAAATCGCAGGTAAGGCTCGGGGGTCGCTCCGTGTAACTATCCGATGTAGCGCGTCAGGCGCGCCGAGAGACGGGGCTCGAGGGCGCCGTCAGCAAGAATTCGTTCTTCGACGTAAGCGAGGTCGCCGCCTTCGACGATGCCGTACAGACGCTTCGCACCGCCGTAGTGTGCGCCGGACTGGCTGCGGATCACGACGTCGGTGGCGAGTTCCCACGACGACTGTGTGAGCGCGGTGCCGTAGTACATTTCCACGACGCCGGAGCTGTGGGTGAGGAGTAGTTCGACTACTTCCTCGTTGACGCTGCCCGGGATGCCGTCGCCGCCCATGCGCCAGTAACCGCTTTCGCGGGTGTCCGGCTTGGTGTACTTGCCCTCGGCGTCGAGAACCCAGGAGCGGGACTCCCAGCACAGGTAGGGACCACCGTCGTGGGAGATGACGATTTGCTGTCCGAAGACGTAGTCGCCGGTTTCGGGGTCGTGACCTTCGCCTTCGCCGCGCCAGACGCCGACCAGCGGCAGAAGGGCGAGCAGAGCGGGGTTGATATCCGGGCCGAGCCGCAGATTTGCGGTGTCCTCGGGCAACGGAAGATCCGGAAGGGTAGGAATGTTGAGAGAAGCTGTCGACTTGGAGCGTTCGACAGCTATCGCGACTGCCTCATCCCCACTGCCGCGTTTGATGGCGCCTGCAGTGCTGGAATCGTCAGCGGTCGCGTCAGACCCTGAACCCGGAGCTTGGCTCACGACTCGTCGGTGACCAAGCGGTACACGACGTACACGGAGAACCAAGCGATCATGACGGATGCGAGTGCGAGAAGTACCTCGAAGAAGATGACCACAACGTCATCTTAGACCGCGTCGACCTACCGGAAAAATCGGGACGCCGAGGGATGGGAAAGGCCCCGTACCGAACCGGTACGGGGCCTTTCCTCGAGCTTGTGAATTAATTGCTGACTGTGACGTCCACGTTGTGGATGCCCGAGCCCTCGGGGCTCACTGCTGCAGTGCCGTTGCCCGAGCTGGAGAGTGCACGCACGGTCCAGGCGCCGGGGGCGGAGAAGAAGCGGAAATCTCCGGTAGCGGAAGCGACGACCTCGGCGGTGAATTCGCCGGTGCTGTCGAGGAGGCGGACGAATGCGCCGCCGATGGGCTGGCCGTCAGCTGCGAGGACGCGGCCGGTGATAACCGTTTCCTTCTCGACGTCGACGCCGGCAGGCAGGGTCTGGCCCTGAGTAGGTGCTCCGCACATATTCTTATGCTCCCAATTCGATCGGTGCGCCGACGAGTGAGCCGTATTCGACCCAGCTGCCGTCGTAGTTCTTGACGTTGTTCTTGCCGAGGATCTCCTGCAGGACGAACCAGGTGTGGCTCGAACGCTCGCCGATGCGGCAGTAGGCGATGGTGTTCTTGGTGTCGTCGAAGCCCTTGTCGGCATAGAGCTTTGCAAGGTCATCGTCGGACTTGAAGGTGCCGTCCTCGTTGGCGGTGGTACTCCACGGGATGTTGATGGCCGTGGGTACGTGGCCGCGCTGCTGCGCCTGCTCCTGCGGAAGGTGAGCGGGGGCGAGGATCTTGCCGGAGAACTCGTCGGGGCTACGGACGTCGACGAGGTTCACGGAACCGATGGAGCTGATGACCTCGTCGCGGAATGCGCGGATCGAGAAGTCCGGTGCCTCGGCCTTGTACTGCGTTGCGGGACGGGTAACTTCGTCCTTCGACAGCTCGCGTCCGTCGAGTTCCCACTTCTTGCGGCCGCCGTCGATGAGCTTGATGTCCTGGTGGCCGTACAGCTTGAAGTACCAGTAGGCGTAAGCGGCGAACCAGTTGTTGTTGCCACCGTAGAGAACGACGGTGTCGTCGTTGGCGATTCCCTTGGCTGAGAGCAGGTCCGAGAACTGCTCCTGGTTGAGGAAGTCACGGCGGACGCTGTCCTGGAGGTCCTTGCGCCAGTCGAGTCGGACTGCGCCTTCGATGTGGCCGCCGTCGTATGCACTGGTGTCCTCGTCGACCTCGACAAAAACGGTTTTGGGGGCATTGAGGTTCTGCTGCGCCCAGTCAGCGGAGACTAGGACGTCGGAGCGAGCCATGGTGTTCCTTCCGGTGTGTTCTTGCTTAGGTCGTTTTTGGTAGAGGTTGTGGGAGAAACGTTTTCAGGCTGTCGACGCTCTTCCGGTGTTTCGGAACCGAGCAACGAGAGGGTAGATCTGGCAGCCGAGGCAGATGCCGAATGCAGCATTGAGCAACGCGGCAAAGAGTGCGAAACCGGTAGCGACGGTGCCGACGACGGTGGATCCGGCAAGGAATCCGACGGTTCCGGCTACGGCGAAGACGAAGCCTACGAACTGCGCGAAGCGCAGTGGCGTAACAGGTTCACGTGCGGTGACGGGCGAAATTCTGGGTGCGACGAGCTTGCCGAAAATCTGTCCGTAGGGGCTTCGCTTGGGGCCGGCTACCGCGCCGATCGCGAACACGATTGCTTGTAGTGCAAGGAGGATCGTGGCTGCAGGTAGGGAGAAGGTCGAGAGGATGAGCGTCAGAACCAGTACGGCGGTGGTGACCCAGGCGGCGAACCGCGGGCCACGAACGTCTACTTGCTGGATCTGGGTTGCGGTTGTGGACATCGGAAGTGCTCCTGCGCTGGATTGCATTGCATGGTGCTTGCCTGGACCGAGAATGGTGGACCGAAAAAGTCCGATTCGGTGGAGTGATCACGTGAGCAGAAGCTCGAATGTCAGCGAGAGCCGACAGGTGTGTGATCAACAACAGGTACAGCAACAGCCACCGAGGCGGCACAGGTCGACTGCGCGGCGTCGGGTGAGCAACAGCTCGTGGCGGGTTTGCACGTTCGCGACTTTACCCCGTAATCGAGGAATTTGGATCGTCGGGCGTCGAAAAGGGTGTGAGCGCATTTCTCAAGTCCGTCGTGGACGGCACTCCGGGCACCCGGAACTTCTCGACGAGGTTGCCGTCGAGGATGAAGGTGGTGGGCAAGGAGAGGACGCTCATTTCCCTGGCCAGCGCTGGGTGTTTGTCGATGTCGAGTTCGATATCGGTGGGTGGTCGCGGCATGTCGGCCATCGACGTCACTACCTGGTCGACTACGCGGCGCACTGCGGCGCAGGGTCCGCACCAATCCGCGGAAAAATGCAGGACGACGGGCCCACCGGTGGACTGCACACCGGCCGCGACCAGGAGTTCGGTCCGGCCCTGGGCTGAGTTCGGGGGTGCCGCTGCGCTCGCGCGAACCGTTCCGTTTCGCGATTTGAGAAACAGTCCGACGGCGACGACGGCAACGAGGGCGACGAGCAGAATTGTGATCCCGGTCATGGGTTCTGAAGTTCCGCGAGATCGATGACTGTGTTTTCGGTGCTTCCTTCGATCACGATGCGGCCGCCTTCTGCGTAGACGAGATTGGGCTTCACATTGAAGGGGAGTGACTGGGGGTCGATGGTGTAGCTGAACATCCCCAGGATGACGGGTTCGAGTGCTGTGGGGATGGAGAAGTCGGCTTCGCCTTCGGGCCCGAAGTAGAGGTTGCTGGCAACGATCTTGACCTGACCTCCGTCGAGGACCAGATTCGCTTGAACGCTGACCGGTGTTTCGACGGGACCAACAGCGACGGTTCCGGTCAGGACGACGGCTCCGGCCGTGGTTGCGCCCGTGCCTCCGCTCCCGCCCGTGCCGTCGGATTTGTCGGCCGGCGGCGAAGAAACCTGCAGGTCAGGGATGCCAAGGAGTTTACCGAGATCAGTTGCGTTGATGCCCATCCTGCCGTCGAGTTTGTCGACGGGGAGTTGGGTGACGTTTCCGTTGATCAAGTCGGTGAACGGCACGGAGACTCCGCGCAGATCCGCTTCGACGGTGACCTCTCCGATGATATTGCTTTGAACGCCCGTCGCTCGGATGTAGACGTCCTTGTATTTCCCGTTCAGCGCCTGCGTGATGAATGGGAAACCGTTGAACGTGACTTCGGGGTCTGCGTCGAGTGAGGCACCTGCTCGGAGTTCGCGCGAGACGCGGTATTCGGCGTACGCAGCAGCGCCGAAATCGGCGACCAGTCCGATGCCGAGGAGGAAGACGATACCGATGATCAGTTTGCGCACCGCACCATTGTGACCGACTCGGGCCGAGGTTCGGTGCGACGGCCCCGGTACTGCGCGCGCTAATGTAGTGACCGACCAAAAGGGTCGAATTACTCGGGCGTCGCCCTGTCAGGGTGCACGGGCTATTAGATAGGAGACAGTGTGGAGTTGCTTCTCCTCACCTCCGACCCCAACCCGGAGGCAGTTCTCCCGGCGTTGGCGCTGCTGGCGCACTCGGTTAGGCCCGCTCCCACTGAGGTTTCCTCACTGCTCGAAGCGAGTTCTGCCGACGTCGCACTGGTGGATGCACGCATAGATCTGGCTGCTGCGCGCGGCTTGTGTCGATTGCTCGGAAGCACAGGTTCTGCTGTACCCGTTGTGGCTGTTCTCACCGAAGGCGGGCTTGTTGCCGTCAATGCGGACTGGGGGTTGGACGACATCCTCCTGCCCGGTACCGGGCCTGCGGAGGTGGACGCCCGATTGCGATTGTTGGTGGCCCGTAGTGGCGGCGTTGCCAGTCCGGAAGCGTCGGGAAAGATCACGCTGGGCGAATTGGTTATCGATGAGGGGACGTACACGGCACGACTGCGTGGACGGCCCCTTGATTTGACTTACAAGGAATTCGAGCTTCTCAAGTATCTGGCGCAGCATGCGGGACGGGTTTTCACTCGGGCGCAGTTGTTGCAAGAGGTGTGGGGTTACGACTTCTTCGGTGGCACCCGCACGGTGGATGTCCACGTGCGTCGTTTGCGCGCCAAACTTGGCACCGAATACGAATCCTTGATCGGTACAGTCCGAAATGTCGGATACAAGGCCGTGCGACCCACGAGGGCCAAGAACGGCACCGCTGCGCCGGTCCGGTTCGAGGACGACGAGGATGTCGACTACGAATCGGCGGACGGAACGATGGTGTGACATGAGTTGGAGCGATTCACTGCAGTCGGAACAGGCTCGGCAGGTCTCGGCGCTGCTCGACCGCGCCACGGAATTCGACGGCAAGGCGCCGGTGTCCGAGCAGGGTCGTCATGCGATAGCCGGTCGCGGGCAGGCTCGACATTTTGCCGTTCGGGACGACAGCGATGTTGTGGGATATGCACAGCTGCAAGCAGGTTCGGGTGAGCACCCGGACATGGCGGAGTTGGTAGTCGATCCCGCGCGTCGACGGCAAGGGATCGGAACCACCCTTGCCGCTGCGGTATTCGACGAAGGACGCCTCGGCACCACAGTGTGGGCTCACGGAAACGTCGACGCGGCAAAGGCTTTCGCGCAGTCGTTGGGGCTTGTTGTGGCCCGCGAACTGCTGCAGCTACGACGGTCACTGGACGCGCCTCAGCTTCCCGAAATCTTTGTGCCGGAAGGCATTGTCGTCAGGACCTACGGTGGCCGCGAAGATGATTCGGAGATTCTTCGCGTCAATAGCGCCGCGTTCTCCTGGCATCCCGAACAGGGCGGTTGGACGCAAGCGGAGATCGACGAGCGCACGGCCGAAGAGTGGTTCGATCCGGCGGGG
>NZ_JASHKR010000021.1:14515-76323 GCF_030056815.1 Rhodococcus sp. IEGM 1379 | reverse complement strand
CGCGCATTCGAGTCACCAGGAATACCTGGTAGTCCATCGCCAAACCGAATACCACGCCGATCATGAAGATCGGCAGGAACGAGATGATCGGCGCGGTGTTCTGGATAAGCCCGAACGCGCCTTCCTGGAAGATCGCCACAGTTGCGCCGAAGGTAGCGCAGATGGAGAACAGGAACCCCAGGGTTGCGGTCAGCGGCACCAGTAGCGAGCGGAAGACAAGCATCAGAACGATGAAGGCAAGACCGACAACAACAATCAGGTAAGGCACCAGCGCGGAACTGAGTTTCGACGACATATCAGCCACGATTGCCGTTTGGCCCGCAACACCGAGTTCCGCTCCACTCGCCGACACGGTCGACTGATAGTCGCGGATCTGGTTCATCAATTCATGTGTTTCGGGCCCACTCGGGGACATCTTCGGGGTGACAGCTATCAACGCCGAATTGGCGCCGGCATTCGGATTACTCGGATCAGTTCCATTGCCCTGCCACATCAGGACATCGGGCGTCGCCACGTTTGCCAGTCCCTTGATGTGTGTGACGGTTTCGTCGGCGATCGGGGCGATGTCGGTCCCGGCCGGTGCATGGAGGACAACGAACAGCTGACCGTTAACACCCTCGCCGAAACCTCGTTGTAGCAGCGCAAGGGCTGGACGCTCTTCGTCCTGGGTGAAGGACAGTCCGAGTTCCATCTTCGTCATCGGCAGTGCTGCGATTACCAAGATCAGCAGTGAAATCAGCGCGATCGGCCACGGATACTTGGTCACGAACTTCACCCAACGGTGCCCATTCGATTCCGACGAATCGGGTTCATCGCCGTGTCGAACGCCAGGTATCCGCGGCGAGAAGGCAATACGGCCAAAGATAGCGAGGATCGCCGGAATCAGAGTGGTTGCACCGAGCACCGCGATAATGACAGCAACTGCTGCAGACAACCCCATCTGAGTGATCAGCGGAACGCCAACCACGGTCAGTGCGGCCATGGCAATCACCACCGTCAAACCGGCAAAAACCACCGACGTACCCGCCGTGCCCACGGCTCGGCCCACCGCAGCTTCGCGACTGCCTCCGAGGTTGAGTTCACTTCGATATCGCGACACGATGAACAACGCGTAGTCGATCGACACCGCAATGCCGATCATCGACACGATCGCGATAACACCCTGATTGATGTCGAAAACGCCAGCCCCGAGTGTGACCGTCAAGATCGCCAACGAAATTCCGACGATGGCGGTTACCAACGGAATGAATGCGGCGATGAGTGCGCCGAAAGCAATGATCATAACGATGAAGGCCACGGCAAATCCGAGCATTTCGGAAAGCCCCCCGGCCGCCTGCACCTGCATCATCGAGCCGGTGCCTTCCACCTGCAGTCCACCGGTCCGGAATTCTTCCAGGAGCGACAGAAATGCCGTCTTGTTTGCATGCGTCTGATCCTCGATCTTGATCGACTGTTTCAGCTGAATGAGCCCCACGTGGCCGTTGTCGCCGAGAACGAAGGAAGCGACCGACGGATTAGCCGCGGCAACGGTAACCGGGTTGACAATCAATTCGGGATTGATGACGTCTGGGAGCGTCTTCGCCTGCGCGACAAGCCTGTCGATCTGATCGCTGTGAGCTGCGAGTCCGTCGTCGGCGGCCACGAGAATACTGGTGGTGGCCTGGCTTTGTTGCTTCGACGCGGCCGCGAAGTTCTCGTTCATCAACTCGGTCGCACGCTGGGAATCAGTGCCCGGGAGATTGAATTCCTTCGAGAACGTCGGCTGAGTTGCCGCTACGGTGCCGCCGATGACGGCAATCACGAGAATCCATGCCGCCACCACCAAATACTTGTGACGGAAAGAGAACTTGCCCAATCTGTACAGGTACGTAGCCACTTAGGACGCTCCCTACTATTCAAAACCGGCAAAACTCACATTGAAGAACAACGTACCGTGTTGCCACGTCACCACTATTGCCATTGCGTATCAAACGTCACAACTTCGTTAGCTCCACAGAAATCGGAAAGGCTCGCGCATGCCTACTTCATCGCCGATCGACATCGATCGACTTCGCGCTGCTCAACTCCACCTCGATGCGATGGGACCGCGACTGACGGGTACCGAGTCTCACAGAATGCTCGTCGAGGAGGTCGCTGCAGAACTGACTGATCTTGGCCTCGAGGTTCGTCGTGACACTCAAACCTTCGAGCGCTGGGATCTGCCGAGTAGCGCCGACGGACTTCGAATCGACTTGGCCGACGGATCTGCAGCTGTCTCCTCCGCCTTCCCCTATTCAGGGATCACCGGCCCTGCCGGCATCAGTGCACCACTCATTCTGCTGAACACCAAGCGTCCACGATGGTCAAGGGCAAAGGGCGCGATCGCTGTCATCGAAGTCCCACACATCGACCTGCCCCGCAAGCTTCTGGTCAGCGAGTGGGGTCCGATCGCGACGGATGAGACGCTCCGAAATCCTGTTCTTTCCGCGACTCTGTTGGGCCCGAAGCTCGAGAAGGCTCGTGCAGCAGGCGTGCTCGGCGTCATCGCGGTGTGGCGCGACATCGCACCGGACAATGCTCTGGGCCAGTACCTTCCGTTCACCGAGCCCTACCATGACATCCCGGCCGTGTGGGTGGCCGGTGACGAAGCCACGAAAGTTTTGGCCGCTTCTCGCGCCGGCCAGAAGGCGACGCTGGTGCTCGACGCAACTCTGCACCCCGGAACGACGACGGACACGGTGTGGGTGGTCTCCCCCGGCACCTCACCCCACGAGACGATTCTGGTAATCACGCACAGCGACGGCACCAATGGGGTCGAGGAAAACGGCCACCTGGGCATGCTGGAATTGGCACGGCATGCCGTTGCCCATCCCCATCGACGGTCCTACGTCTTTGTGCTCACGACGGGTCACCTGCGGATTCCGGCGGTGTCGAAACACGGTCAAGCTACATCCACGTGGCTCGAAGCACACCCTGAAATGTGGAAAGGCGAAGCGGGACAAGCCCGCGCGGTTGCCGGGATCGCAATCGAACATCTGGGTGCGATCGGCGATGCGGAAGACAATGCATCAGGCAGTTACGCGTTGGCCACCACCCCGGAACCGGAACTGTTGTACGCGACAAGCCTCGACGTTCACGACATCGTTGCGCCGTTGTGGCGCGATATCGGTGCGGGTGACCGGCGGATCGTCGCGCCTGGACCCGTCATTCACTTCGGCGAAGGCGAACCGCTGTTCGAGCGGAATATTCCGACCGTCGCATTGGTCACGGCGCCGCAGTATCTACTGGCGTTGCGCGAAGCCAGTGCTGTCACTCATGTCGATATCGATGCACTGACAAAGCAGGTTGAGAACTTCCGCGCTCTGCTCGATGCTTTCGACGCGACGGAAACTGCGGCATTCGGAACCGTAGTCAACCGGTCCGTATTCGCCAAGTTCTCAGCGTTGCTGCAGCTGATGCAGATTTTGTCGAAGGCCAAGAAATAGCCGCTGTGCGCCTTTATCAACCACCCGCGGTTAATAAAGGCGCACAGCAGGTCTCGCTACTTGTCGTGAATGATCACGCCGCGGATGTTCTTTCCGTCGCGCAGATCCTGGTAGCCCTCGTTGACCTCTTCGAGGCTGTAGGTCTTGGTGATGAGCTCGTCGAGCTTGAGCTGGCCGGAATCGTAGAGTCGGAGCAGTCGCACGATGTCGTACTGCGGATTCATGGATCCGAACAGGCTGCCCTTGATCGTCTTCTGATTGAGCGTCAGGTCTGTACCCGATACGTGAACGGTGAGCTTGTCCGGTGCAGCCAACCCAGTGATGACCACGGTGCCGCCCTTGCCGATCACTGCGGTTGCAGCACTGACGACGTCCTCGTCGACGGTTCCGACCAAAATCAGCGCTGCGTCAGCACCCTGACCCCAGGTCAATTCGTTCACCTTGACGGCCGCACTCTCGGCGTCGGCAAAGGCATGTGTGGCACCGAATTTCAGAGCCGTCTCACGCTTGAGCTCAATCGGATCGACAACCACGACGTACTTGCACCCCGCAGATACGGCACCCTGGACGGCATTGATACCCAGTCCACCAATTCCGTAGATCACTGCCGTGTCCCCGGCGCGAAGGTTGCCGGCGTTGACGGCGGTGCCCCAACCGGAGGGGACACCGCAACCGACAACTACCGCCGTCTCCAACGGGAGCCAGTCGTCGATCTTCACTACCGAGTGCTGCGAGATCGTTGCCCGCTCGGAGAAGGTGCCGAGCATGCACATTCCGCCGAAATCGAGTCCGTTGCCATGGAACCGGAAGGAACCATCCGTCATCGAACCTTCGAGGATTGTGGCACCCATGTCACAGAGATTCTGGCGACCGGTCGAGCAGTAGCGGCACGTACCGCAGTTGGGAATGAAGCTACACACGACGTGATCGCCCGGCTTGACCTTGGTGACACCGGGTCCCACCTCTTCGATGATTCCCGAACCTTCGTGACCGCCGACGATGGGATAGCGCGGCGGGAGATCGCCGTCGGTGAGATGCAGATCCGAATGACACAGTCCGGCAGCGGTGTACTTGATCAGTACCTCGCCGACACCCGGACCATCGAGGTCGAGTTCCATGATCTCGAAAGGCTTTCCGGGCTCGAGCAGTACAGCAGCTTTGGTCTTCACTGGTGATCTCCTTGATTGTCGGACGTGCGAAGGTGAAATGCGGGTCGATCAGAGAGCGATGTTGACGGCTTTCGTCTGGGTGTACAGGTCGATGGCGGAAGCACCCAGTTCGCGGCCCCAACCGGACTGCTTGTATCCACCGAACGGCATCGCGGTATCGAATCCGTTGTACTGGTTGATCCACACCGAGCCGGCCTTCAGGCGCTTTGCCGTGCGGTGGGCCTTGGAGATATCGCGAGTCCAGATGCCGGCCGCCAAGCCGTAGATGGAATCGTTTGCAGCAGTGATCGGTCCGTCGTCTGCGCTGAACGGAAGGGCCGCGACAACTGGTCCGAAAATTTCCTCCTGGACAATCGAGAATTCGGGCTTGACGTCGACGAAGACGGTCGGCTCCACGAAGTAGCCCTGATCGCCCCAACGCTTACCGCCGGTGAGAGCGCGGGCGCCGTCAGCTATTCCCTCGCGGAGGTAACCGGTAACCTTGTCGAACTGCTCCTGCGAAACGAGTGGTCCGAGCTGGGTGGTGGGATCGAGTCCCGGTCCGATCTTTACCTGACTCGCGGCGTGCGCGACGGCTTCGGTGAACTTCTCGAAGATCGAATCCTCAACGTACAGACGCGTGCCGGCAACACAGCACTGGCCATGGTTGAACAGCCACGCATTGAGCGAACCCTCCACCGCTGCATCAAAATCGGCGTCGGCGAACACGATGTTGGGACTCTTGCCACCGAGTTCGAGAGTCACCTTCTTGAGGTTGCCCTTGGCCGCGTCGACGATCTTCTTGCCCACCTCGGTCGAACCCGTGAATGCGACTTTGTCGACATCGTCGTGACCGGACAGGGCTGCACCGGCGTCACCGAAACCGGGAACGATATTGACGACGCCTGGCGGGAAGCCGGCTTCTTCGAAAACCTCGGCCAAAAGCAGTGCAGTCAAAGGTGTCTGCTCGGCAGGCTTGAGGATGACGGTGTTACCGGCTGCGAGTGCGGGCGCAAGCTTCCACGAGGACATCAAGAGTGGGAAGTTCCACGGCACGATCAGACCGCACACGCCGATCGCCTCACGCAGCGTGTATGCGTGAAACTCTCCACCGGGCGAGAACGGCATGGACACGTTGACCGTGCTGCCCTCGATCTTGGTTGCCCAACCCGCGTAGTAGCGGAAAACGTCTGCAGCCCAAGCAACATCGACGGCGGTCGCAATCGCGACGGACTTTCCGTTGTCCAGCGCCTCGAGTTGGCCGAACTCCTCAGCGCGTGCACTGAGGATGTCACCGACGCGCCAGATCATCCGCTCACGCTCGTTTGCCTTCATTCGTGACCAGGGGCCGTCCTCGAAGGCGTTGCGCGCGGCACGTACTGCCCGGTCGATGTCCTCGACCTGCCCGTGAGCGACATCGGCGAGCTTCTGACCGTCGGCCGGATTGTAGGTTGCGAAGGTCTTTCCCGTTGCTGCGTCGACGAATTCGCCGTTGATATAGAGCTTCTTCGGTCCGTTCAGGAAACCCTGAACCGCGGGACTGATGGTGTGTTCGGCTACAGCCGTCATCGGGAACTCCTCTGAAGTAGTCACGTGCGAATGTGATGCACGCCATACTTCCTCGGTTCCGAGGGCCCTAACTGTCCGAAGTTTGCACACACCGTGAGCCTTTGCCGCCCCCGCGGTTAACAAAGAGCACATTCGCCGTCGCCGCCACACCATCGCCACCCGTGCAGGAATCAGCATCACCGCAGTCAAAAGCGCACGCCGCGCCTTCACCGCACCTGAACCACCCAACAACTTTCTCCACGCCCGGTGCCCGTGCCGCCTATCCCCATCTGTGGGATTTGTGCTTCAATCTCTTGCTAAAGAGTTCGCACCAACGAACGCGCAGGCGCGACCGGGAAAACCGAAGAACGCGAAGAGATCCATTCCTCGTCCGATTGAGCTGAACCGGCGCTGCATCGACGATGCGAACCACCTGATCAGCCTTGTCTGGACGAAACTCCTGATCGAATTTTAGCCAAATCTGACCGTCAAATAACGTCAAATAAGTCGCCTAGCACACTTCGTTTAAAATTCGCTCGAAATATTCAGTGAGCGAATGAGGGATTTTCCCGAGCTTTCTCCAGACGTACGGAGATAGACGTCGTTTTCTCCGCACATAAAAACGGCACTCTGCTGCCTCTGCCTCACATTTTGCCCTCCTCGCTAGATATTACGTGCGCGATGCCCCAGAGAAGACACGCGCTCGAGTGGCAACCCGCCTACCCAAACCAAGGGGGTAGAACAGCGGATTACCAGCAATTTTGAAGTCGAAGAACAGCCTCCTCACCTCAAATTGTCCTGTTGCTCAAATCTGCTTTGGCCATTTCCGGGCTACGTGTGCATATGAATCAGCATCGGAGCCGCGTGGCTCGACAGACTGACTCTAACGAAAATATATCCGAAGAGTCGACAATCAGGACAGCGCGCGACGAAATACTAATTGAAAATCTAACTACTTTGGCGTCATTGATTGTTGCTGCACCACCTCGCATCGGAGTCTCCACGACAGAAGAACCCCAGTGAATTAATATGGTGAAAATATTTCTCAAGATTTGCCCCACGACTTATTTACCCTTCGATAGCGCCGGAAAATTCTGAACATTTTGCCGGTGAGCATGCTAATTATTCATTAATTGCCCAGATTTTGCTAAACGGCACGATTCCCCATCAACCCCCTAGGTCAGGAGAAATAATGCACTGTGTGCCCTATGTTGGTTTCCGTAGGGCCTACACGTCATCGACAGAGCAACGAAAGGACGAACACAATGGGTAGCTTGGAAGATTTTGATATTGCAACAATGCTCGAAAAGCTGATCGCATTCCTCGACGGGTTCTCGTCGGAGACTCCGGAAACACCTGAATAGTCGAATCCAGATCGCTGTGTCTCCCCACTCGCATGGGGAGACACAGCGGTTTACCGGACCGGTCGCGGCACCTGCGCACGCCGACGCCGATCGAGTGGACAAGCCGCACCTGACCTACCCTTGAACACGCTTTTGCCGCCGCGCACATCACGCCGACAACCGCGTGGGACCACACCGCAGGGTTGACACCACCAGTCAGACCGCGCACCGCATCAGGACTGAGAGCCACTCTCCGCCACAACTGGCCGACCGCCACACTCACCCCGCTTCGCGAAATGTCTCTGCCATGACAGCTGACCTGCGATGATGCCCGGGGAGCCTCGACCAATAATCGACATACGTGACCGTTTCCGGTCTTGGTGATCGAACCCTGCGATCGTGATGGCACCGACGAGCATTCGCTGGGTACCAGCCCGACACAGGAGCCGATCGTGTTCCCCCAAAGCCATACATCGTGCCGCTCTTGGTCTGCCAAGGGAACCGACGCATAGCAGTCAGGTGGTGATGTCCAGCGCCCGCATTCGCGTGTACAGCGTGCTGCGACTGATGCCGAGTTGCGCCGATGCGTGAACCTTGTTGCCTCCACAGTCTTTCAGCGCCCCGATGATCGCTTGCCGCTCCGCCTTCTCACGGCCCGCCAAGCGCGAAACCTTGGCCGTCGTGCGGTATTCCTCCGGAAGATCGGCCACGTCGATGCGATTGCTCGAACGTTCCTCCACGGCGCGTGTCAGCACTACTCGCAGCTCGGCGAGGTTGCCCGGCCAATCGGCTGCCGACAGTGCTTCGACGGCACTGGCCGTGAGTCGTAGATCCGGCTGGATTCCGTCGAGTATCGCCTGGGCGAGATCAGGTACCTCGGAGCGCCGATCACGCAGTGGCGCAATGCCTATCCTGAATGCGCAACGTGACATCAGCGCGGCTGTTGTCGGTGGAAGTTCAGGCGCAGGCCCACTGGTCAACAGGATTCGAAGACCGTCGACGCTCGAATCGATCAGGTCGGCAACCAAGGGCACCACCGAATCCGGCAGCAACTGAACCTGTTCGATTACCACTACGCCGGTGCGCCGACGCGTAGCCTGCACCAGATTGGTGATCCATTGTTCACGACCCTCGATTGCGGCACTCGTGGCATCGAGCCATCTCACGTCGACATTTCCAGCCACATCAGCAGCCGCTGATGTGCGGCCGGAACCTGCCTCGCCCGAGATCGCAACTGCCGCAGACGACCCGCGCGCACGCAACAGATCTCGGCGCACCCTTTCACCGGGAGACGGCGCCCGTTTCTGCGTCCGCCTGATAGGCATACGCTCGCGCGCAACCGGCTCCACCAGGAAGACCGCTCCGCCGTCGGCGCCCGAAATCCTGTCGGCCTGGACACGCGCTAGCGCACCTGAAGCCAATTCGACTGTGACCAATCGAGATTGATCCGGGCGCAGGTCGGCAACCAAGGAACGCAACGACGCGTGATCCGCCGCCTCCAGCAGGTCCAGCGCAGTCCTGTTACTCAGCAGAATGTCGTCACCAATTGCTGCAACTGCGACGTGACGTTGATGGGACACACGCTGAAAGGCATCGACCAAGCGCTGTTCCGAGGCCTTGGAACCTTCCAACAGTCGCTTCTCGATGTCTGCTGCCGCCCGGGCCAGAAAGGGTGCGAACAGTGGATTCGCTTGGGAAACAACACCCGTCATATCCAGGATGCCTTCTACCCGGCGGGTGACAGGATGCAGGATCGGCTGACCGTAGCAACTCAATCCTTTGAGGCTATCCAGAAAGTGCTCGTCTCCGTGGATGACGATGCTGCGACCCATTTCCAGCGGAGTACCGAGCGCATTGGTGCCGGCATGTTCCTCACCGAACCGTGATCCGTTGACCACACCCAATTCTTCGATCGTCCGCTGGACAGAACTATTCGAGTACACCGAAGCAACGACGCGGCATTCCCGATCTGCCAGCAGGACACAGAATCCGGTACCGGCGATCTGCAGTGATACCTCGTCGAGAACCGGGGTCGCTGCTCGCAGTAGTCGACTCTCGCTGTCCTGGTCTGCGGCATCCACGGCAATGGCTGCGGACGGGTCCACTCCACTCAGTCTCGACCGCTTCCAGGAGAGCGCAATCTCGGGACGAACCGGACCTCGCTCTCCTGAAATGTCAGGCATGACTCAGCCCTGCCCGATCAGTTCAATTGCCAACTCGCGCATCGCGATCTTGCGCACCTTTCCTGTGACAGTCATCGGGAACTCGTCGACTACGTGGACATAACGCGGAATTTTGTAGTGCGCCAACTTCCCCGTGCAGAATGCGCGTACAGAATCGGCATCGAGTTCGGCGGCGCCCTCGCGCATCTGAATCCACACCATCAGTTCTTCGCCATATTTGGCGTCGGGCACACCGATCACTTGGGCGTCGAGGATGTCGGGATGGGTGTACAGGAATTCTTCGATCTCGCGCGGGTACACGTTCTCGCCGCCGCGGATCACCATGTCCTTGATCCGTCCGGTGATCGCGACGTACCCGGCATCGTCCATGACACCGATGTCTCCGGTATGCATCCAACGCGCAGCGTCAATGGCTTCGGCCGTCTTCTCGGGGTTCTGCCAATACCCGAGCATGACCGAGTATCCACGCGTGCACAATTCACCGGGTTCGCCACGCGGAACCGTCAATCCGGTTGCCGGGTCAACGATCTTGATCTCGAGGTGCGGACCGACCCGGCCGACAGTGGCGGTGCGCTGATCGATGGTGTCGTCGGAACGAGTCTGGAGTGACACCGGCGACGTCTCGGTCATGCCGTAGCAGATCGACACCTCGGTCATCCCCATCCGTTCGATGACCTGCTTCATGACCTCGACCGGGCACGGCGAACCGGCCATGATGCCGGTCCGCAGGCTCGACAGGTCGAAGGACTCGAAGTCCGGCAGCGCCAGTTCCGCGATAAACATGGTGGGCACCCCGTACAACGACGTGCACTTTTCTACCTGTACCGCTTCGAGTGCCGCGCGCGGATCGAAGGCCGGGCTCGGAATCACCATGGCTGCACCGTGACTGGTGCAGGCAAGGTTACCCATCACCATCCCGAAGCAGTGATAGAACGGCACCGGGATCGCAACCCGATCATTCTCGGTGTAGTGGCACAGCTCCCCGACGAAGTAGCCGTTGTTAAGGATGTTGTGGTGACTGAGCGTCGCGCCCTTGGGGAAACCCGTAGTGCCCGAGGTGTATTGAATGTTGATTGCATCGTCGGCCGAGAGAGCATCCTGAGCGGAGGCGAGCCGACCCGGGTCCACGGCCTGCGCTGCGGCGCCTTCCTGGAGCAGGTCATTCCAATCCGACGAGCCCAGCAGGATCACCGACGTCAAGTCCGGACACTGCGGCCTGACCGTGTCGATCATCGCCGCGTAGTCGGAGGTCTTGAAACTGGGAGCAGATACCAGTACCGAGATCGCGGCCTGCTCGAGTACGTATTGCAACTCGTGTGAGCGATAGGCGGGGTTGATGTTCACCAGGATCACACCCAACTTCGCAGTGGCGTACTGCACGAACGTCCACTCCGGGCAGTTCGGAGCCCAGATGCCCACCCGATCGCCCTTATGCACGCCTCGCCCGATTAACCCGGCCGCCAGCGCATCCACCGCGGCCCCGAACTCGGAATACGTCCAGCGTCGCCCGCTCGCGTGATCCACCAAGGCATCACGGTCGCCGTGTGCAGCAACTGTGCGATCAAGATTGTCCCCGATGGTGTCACCCAACATCGGGCCATCCCAGACGCCTGAGGTGTAACTGGGTAGGGACGCGCTCATATTTGTGTCCTCTCCAGGCGCCCATCCAGGCACCTCTGCAAGAGTCCACAGTGGGCGGACCCTCACACCGACGAATTTACCCGCTCCACTGTGATCTACGACATAGTGCACGCTGTGGAGTGACTGTAACTGTGCAGAGTTCGGACACCATCACCGAGTGTGCCAACCGCAACGGGACAGACTTTAGTGATCTGCCCCACTGCCTCGTTACCCCCACAAAGGGGTGAAATTCTCCTGGTTCCAGGGTTGGAAAGGGACCACCTGAACATCGCGCCGCACGGCCTCGGAGCCGTGTGGCGCCAGCTCGTCAATGCTTGGTGACCCCCACAGACCGGAGCATGTCGTCCACGATCGGTCCCACCATGTGCAGGACTTCCGGAGAGGTCATGCGCCAGTGCGTCGTGGGCACGCCGTGGTTGCAGACGTTCCCGGTCACGACCGACTCCCATCCGGACACAGCCACTCGGCCGCTCGGATCGTCGGACTCCGCGGTGAAGAACACCACGTCGCCGTCGAACGGTTCAGGTTGGTACTCCCACATCATTCGGGAATTTCGTGCAGCGCCCTGCAACATCCGTTCGATTGTCGCGGCGGCCTCTTCCGCCGATTGTCCAGTCACCCCGGCAAGCAGTCCGGCCATGCTCCGCTCATCGAGCACTCCCGCGGCATCGGTCTCAGTCTCAGTCTCAGTCTCCGACAGATCTAGCCCGAGTCCACCCAGCACGTCATTCATCGTGACGGCAGGCGAGGAGTCCTCGACCGGGCGGCTCGACGAAGTGAAGCTGTCCATCATCGAAAGCAGTTCCACTTCCTCTCCGGCATGCTGCAACTGAACCGCCATCGCGTGAGCGATGACGCCTCCCAACGACCACCCGAGCAGACGGTACGGACCAGAGGCCTGCACTTTCCTGATCTCCGAAACGTAGCGAACGGCAACCTCTTCCAGAGTTTCGGGAGCGAAGTCACTTTCGCGAATCGCAGGATTCTGCAGAGCGTAGATCGGGATTTCCGAATCGAGGTGCCTGGCGAGTCCGGCATAGGACCAACCCAGTCCCACGATCGGGTGCACGCAGAACACCGGTGACGCAGTTCCGGATTCGCGGATCGGGAACAAGACGCCGAGTCCGTTGTCACGGCTGCCCTCAACGTCAGTGTCGAGGCGCTGCGCGAGTACCTCGACAGTGGAGTTCGAGAACATCAACGCAACGGGGACATCCCGGCCGAGTATCACCCTAATCCGAGCTGCCACCTGGACCGCTATCAGCGAGTTGCCACCCAGGTCGAAGAAATCATCGTCGAGACCCACTTCTTCGACGCCCAGAACATCGGCAAAGACTGACGCAACAGCGCGCTCCGTCTCCGTCACCGGAGCCCGGAACTCCCTCGCCTCGAACACCGGCTCCGGCAACAACTTCCGATCCAACTTACCCGACGCACCCAACGGCAACGCATCCAACACCAACACAACATCCGGAACCATATAACCCGGAACCCGCTGCGCCACCACACCCTTCACCGCATCGACATCAACCACCACACCGGCAGCCGGCACCACATACCCCACCAACTGCTGACCCAGCACACTCTCCCGAACCAACACCACCGCCTGCGCCACCGACTCCTGCGCCAGCAACGCAGCCTCGATCTCCCCCAACTCGATCCGCAACCCACGCAACTTCACCTGGAAATCAGTACGACCGATGTACTCGATCTCCCCAACACTGTTCCAGGACACAAGGTCACCCGTCCGATACAACCGCGCACCCAGGTCGAACGGATTCGCCACAAACCGATCCGCCGTCAAATCAGCACGACCGACATAACCTCGCGCCAACTGGGTGCCCGCCAGATACAACTCACCCGGAACACCCACCGGCACCGGCTGCAAACGCGCATCCAGGACGTACACCTGCGTATTCCACACCGGCGCGCCGATCGGAACACTCAGGGCATCGGCAGCAGTGACCTCATGGAACGTCACATCCACCGCAGCCTCCGTCGGCCCGTACAAATTGTGCAACCGCGCATCCGAAAGAGCCCGGAACGCCGCCGCCGAACTCGCCGGCAATGCCTCACCACTGCAGAACACCTGCCGCAACGACACACACTGATCCGCCGGAGCCACCGCCGTGAACATCGACAGCATCGACGGCACGAAGTGCGCAACCGTCACGGATTCGTCGAACATGAGCTGCGCCAAATACATCGGATCGCGATGCCCGTCCGGCTTCGCCACCACCAACGAAGCACCAACCTGCAACGGCCAGAAGAACTCCCACACCGACACGTCGAACGTCGCCGGTGTCTTCTGCACCACCACATCCGCCGCAGTCAACTCGTACTCCGCCTGCATCCACAACAACCGATTCACAATCGCGCTGTGCGAAACCGCAACACCCTTAGGCCGACCCGTCGAACCCGAGGTATAGATGACATACGCCGCCGACGCCGGATCCAGCACCCGGATCCGATCCGCATCCGTAACCGGAGCGTCGTCGAAGCCCGACACATCCATTGCGTCCACCGTCAACACCGGCACACCCGCAGGCAACACAACGCCGGCTCGCGCGGTACTCAACACACACACCGGCGCCGCAGACTCGAGCACGTACTCGGTACGAGCCAACGGATGATCAGGATCGATCGGAAGATACGCACCACCGGCCTTGACGATCGCATACATCCCGACCACCAATTCCACACTGCGCCGCATCGCCAACCCCACCAACGACTCCGGACCCACACCCTCGGCGATCAACCTGCGCGCCAACCGATTCGACCGGGCATCAAGCTCACGGTAGGTCAGCGATTCACCTTCGAAAACCAACGCCACAGCGTCCGGCGTCCTCGCCACCTGCTCATCGAACAAGGACACCAATGTCGCCGGCTCCAGTTCGACCGCCGTGTTGTTCCACCGCGACACAACCAGATCCCGCTCTCCCGCGCCGAGAACATCGATGTCACCGACCACAACAGACGAATCCGCCACCACAGCAACAAGAATCCGCTGCAACCGCTCCGCGAAACCACGAACCGTCGACTCGTCGAACAGATCAGTCGCATACGTGAAACTCGCATCCGTATCCCCGCCGGCGCGATTTCCGGGCGAGACCGTGAGCTGGAGATCGTATTTCGCCATGTCCACTGCGATGTCGACTGCGCCGATCGCCAGTCCTGGCAGTTCGAATTCACCGCGCTCCAGGTTCTGGAAGGTCAGCATCACCTGGAACAGTGGATGCCTGCTCTGCGAACGACTCGGATTGAGCACCTCCACCAAACGCTCGAACGGCACATCCGCATTGCTGAAGGCGGCGAGATCAGTCGCACGGATCGACTCGAGATACCGGTCGAAGCTCAACGAAGTGTCAACCGAGGAACGCAGCACCAAGGTATTGACGAACATACCGACTATGTCGTCGAGTTCAGCTTGACCTCGACCCGCGATGGGTGTTCCGATCGCAATGTCGTCAGTCCCGCTGACTCGTGCCAACAGAATCGACAGCACCGCATGCACAGCCATGAACGGGGTTGCCCCGATGGCACTCGCACGATGTTCGAGCCCGTCGATCATCGCCTCAGGAATCGAGAAGTGGTACTGCGCACCTCGGTTCGTGGCCACAGGAGGACGCGGTCGATCGTTCGGAAGTACCAGTTGTTCGGGTGTACCGGAAAGTGCATGTGTCCAATAAGCAGTCTGTTTCGCCATCGCAGACTGCTCGTCGTTCTCGTCTCCGAGTGTCAGTCGTTGCCAAATCGAGAAGTCTGCATACTGCACCAGCAGGGGCGTCCAGGACGGGGCCCGACCGTTCATGCGAGCCGAGTAAGCAATCATCACGTCCCGCGACAAAGGTGCCAACGAGAAACCGTCCGCGGAGATATGATGCACCACAAACATCAAGACGTGCTCTGTTTCCGACAAGCAGAACAATCGAACCCGGAACGAAGTCTCGGTGGTGACGTCAAAGCTGATGGACGCAAAACTCAGTAATTGTTCGGTCAACGTTGACTCAGAAACCGGAACCGGTACAAGTTCGAGCGCACAATCACCAGCAGGAATCAGTTTCTGATAACCGACTCCGTCGTGTTCCGGATAGATCGTTCGGAGAACCTCATGCCGGTCGACAGTGTCGAAGACGGCGCGCGCCATCGCCGTGACATCCAATTCACCGGACAGTCGAATTGCCCCAGGAATGTTGAGCGCCAGTGACGCCGGGTCGAAGCGGTTCAAAAACCACATCCGCTGCTGCGCCAACGACAACGGCACTCGTTCCGGCCGCGGCACTGATCCCAGTTTCGGCAGATCAGCGGAGCGCGAACTGCTTTCAGCTGCCCGTGCAAGCGAAGCGGAATCCGGGTAGTCGAAGATGTCGCGAATAGCCAGAGAAGTTCCCAGCGCAGTATTCACCCGCGCCACCAACCTGGTCGCGAGCAACGAGTTTCCACCCAGCGCGAAGAAGCTGTCGTCGACCGACACCCGCTCGATCCCCAACAGGTCGGCAAAGACCCCCGCGACAGTCTCTTCGATCGGGTTCGACGGCGCACGGAATACGCTCTCGGACAAGAAACCTGGCACCGGCAACGCGCGCCGATCCAGCTTGCCGGCGGTAGTGACCGGCAATTCTTCGAGCACAACCCACTGCGTCGGAACCATGTAGTTGGGCAACGAGAGCCCCAACTGCGTCTTCAGGTCTGCGTCGACGAGTTCCACATCCTGTTCCCCGACCACGTAGGCGATAAGGCGATCGCCGGTACGGGAATCACGGTGCAGCAGAACCGCACTCTGCGCCACACCAGTGATCTGCGAGAGCGCAACCTCGATCTCTCCCAATTCGATGCGCAGGCCACGCAACTGAACCTGATCGTCGCTGCGACCCACAAAGTCGAGAGTGCCGCGAGCGCTCCAGCGAACCAGGTCGCCGGTGCGGTACATCCGCTCCCCCGGCGCACCGTACGGATCGGCCAGGAAACGCTCCGCTGTCAGAGCGCTGCGAGCGTGGTATCCACGAGCCAAGCCGGGTCCACTCAAGTAGAGCTCGCCGACGACACCGCGCGGGACAGGCCCCAAACGTGCGTCGAGTACCCGGGCCCCGGCCCCGGCGATCGGGCGTCCGATGTCGATCGACTGGCCGGCGGTGAGATCCTCACTGACGGTGATGATGATAGTGGTCTCGGTCGGACCGTAACTGTTGAAGAACCGTCGTCCCGGCGCCAGCCGCGCTGCCAGTTCGGGCGGGCACACGTCGCCACCGACGATGACAGTCTCGACACCGGCAAACGCCTCGGTGTCCACCGTGCCGAGCACGGCCGGTGCACTGAGGATGTGCGTGATGCGTTCCGCCTGGACGAGCGCACCCAGTTCGTCGCCGCCGATGATCGACGGATCGGCTACCACCAGGGTTGCGCCGACGCTGAACGTCACCACCATTTCGATGACGGAGGCGTCGAAGCTGGATGAGGCAAAGCGCAGCACCCGTGAGGAATCCGTAACCGCCAACTCGGTGCGAGCGTCACCGGTGAACGACGCGAGGCCACTGTGTGTGACAACAACGCCCTTGGGCAGTCCGGTGGAGCCTGAGGTGTAAATCATGTAAGCCGGATTGGACAGCGCAGTCGGCAAGGAGAGATCCGACGTTGACAGAGCCTGATCCGAGAACCCGCGAGAGACGGCGGCATCAGCGGTTCCGTCGATCTCGAGCCAGTCCAGATCTCCCGGCAGCGTCGCGGACACAATGGAAGTGGTCAGACCGAGGATTGCGCCGCAGTCACGCACCATGTGCTCGATCCGGTCAGCCGGCAGGGCCGGGTCCACCGGCACGAATGCGGCACCGGTTTTCGCCACTGCCCACAGCGCGACAATCGATTCCGCAGTACGGGTGAACGAGAGAACGACAAACTGTTCCGGTCCTGCGCCGCGAGCGATGAGCGCTCGGGCCAGGCGGTTCGATTCGGCGTCCAACTCGGCGTAGGTCAGGTTCCCAGTCTGGGCGACAACAGCAACGCGCGTGGGATCAATCGCAACGCCGGAAGTGAGGATCTCGGCCAGCACGCGCGGTGCGGGCGCCGTCTCACGGGTCGACAACGCCAACTCGGATATTTCTTCCGCGTCGAGGATCGGTACTTCTCCGATGATCCGATCGGAGTCTTCGGCTACGGCCGTCAGCACCTGAGTGAAGCGCCGCGCGAATGTCCTGGCGCTTCCGGCATCGTAGAGATCTGTGGCGTATGTCAGTCTCCCGGTGTATCCGCCGTCGACATTTACGCTCATCGTCAGTTCGAGGTCGACCTTCGCGGCGCCGGCATCCGTCTCGTAGAAATCCACGACCACACCGGGCAACTCAACAGAACCGATAGCGGATTCGTGCAGCGACAGCGACACCTGGAAAAGCGGTGTGTGAGCCTGCGAACGCACCGGATCGAGAGCTTCGACAACGCGGTCGAACGGAATATCCGCATTCTCGTACGCATCCAGATCTACCGCACGCGTATCACTGAGCACTGCCGAGAAGCTGGCCGCTGGATCGATCTCGGTACGTAACACCAAGGTGTTGACGAACATACCGACCAACGCGTCGAGTGCTGCCTCACCTCGGCCCGCGATCGGGGTTCCGACGCTGACGTCCGAGTTGGCGCTGAGCCGCGACAACAGAACGGCAAGCGCGGCATGGATCACCATGAAGATGCTGGCTTCATGCTCGCGCGCAGCCACACTCAGCTTCTCACGCACCGTCCTGTCGACGGTGAATTCGACACTCGCACCGGCCATCGAGGCCGTAGCCGGTCGACTACGATCCGTGGGCAGATCGATGACTGCCGGGGCCGATGCGAGTTGACGCTTCCAGAAGGCCAGCTGGGTGCCGGCCGGAGAATCCGCATCGGCTTCACTACCCAAACGATCACGTTGCCACAGTGCGTAATCCGCGTACTGCACCTCGAGCGGCACCCAACCCGGCTTCGTACCGGAAACCCGAGCCGTGTACGCCACCATCACATCCCGAGCCAACGGGGCCATCGAGAAGCCGTCGGCACTGATGTGATGAACCACCAGGGCAAGCGTGTATTCGTGTTCGCTGATTCGGAAGATAGCGGCGCGCAACGGAACTTCGGTAGTGACGTCGAAGCCGCTGCCCGCCACCGCGTACACCGCGGACTTCAACTCCTGCTCGTCTGCCACCGCAATCGGGTCGAGGTCCAGCAGGACACTCTCCGTTTCCAGAACAAGCTGGTACGGGCCTTCCTCCGAGTCCGGGAACACCGTGCGGAGCGATTCGTGCCGGGTCATGACGTCGCTCACAGCCAGTGCCAGAGCCTGTACGTCCACGTTGCCGGTCAACCGGACCACAACCGGAATGTTGTACGCCGGCGACGCCGGGTCGAAGCGGTTCAAAAACCACATCCGCTGCTGCGCCAACGACAACGGCACCCGATCCGGACGAACCATCGGCACCAAAGCCAGACCGCCACCCTCACCGACACCCGAACTCAATCGAGCAGCCAGAGATTCCACCGAGGAAACCTCGAACAACACCCGCACCGGCACCGACATATCCAACGCAGCACCCAAACGCGAAACCACCTGCGTCGCAACCAAAGAGTTGCCACCCAGATCGAAGAAATCATCGTCGAGACCCACTTCTTCGACGCCCAGAACATCGGCAAAGACTGACGCAACAGCGCGCTCCGTCTCCGTCACCGGAGCCCGGAACTCCCTCGCCTCGAACACCGGCTCCGGCAACAACTTCCGATCCAACTTACCCGCACCCGTCAACGGCAACCGATCCAGAACAACCACCGCCGACGGCACCATATACCCCGGCAACACCCCCGCCACAAACTCCGCCAACTCAGCCGTATCCACCGAAATACCCACAGCAGCAACCACATACGCCACCAACACAGTGACACCCGCAGCCGACTCCCGACCCACCACCACCGCAGAATCCACCGAACCATGCGCCAACAACGCCGACTCGACCTCACCGAGCTCGATCCGGAAACCACGAATCTTCACCTGGAAATCACCACGACCCACATACTCGATCGCTCGATCAGAAGTCCACCGCACCACATCACCCGTGCGATACATCCGCACACCACCGAAGCCAGTGGATCCAAACGGATTCGCCACAAACCGCTCCGCCGTCAAACCGAAACGATCCCAATACCCCCGAGCCACCTGAACACCCGAGACATACAACTCACCCGCCACACCCACCGGAACCGGACGCAAACGCTCATCAAGCACCAACGCCGACATCCCACGAATCGGACCACCGATCGTGACCACATCACCCGCCGACAACACACCACTGATATTCGTCGCGACCGTCGCCTCCGTCGGACCGTACGCATTGAAGAACCGGCGCCCACCCGAACCCACACCGGTCCACGCACTCACCAACTCCGGCGAACACGCCTCACCACCCACAATGACCACCCGCAGATCATCAAGACCCGCCGGATCCACCGAACCCAACGCCGCCGGCGTCACAAACGCATGCGACACCCGCTCGCCGCGCAGCAACCCCGCCAACTCACTACCGCCATACACCGACGGCGACGCAATCACCATCGCCGACCCCGAACCGACCGCCAACAACAACTCCAACACCGACGCGTCGAAACTCGGCGACGCAAAATGCAGAGTCCGCGAAGCCCCCGTCAACCCGTACCGATCCACCTGCTCCGCACAGAAATTCGACACACCCCGATGCGTCACCACCACACCCTTGGGCACACCCGTCGTCCCCGACGTGTAAATGACATACGCCGACGAATCCGGCCGCACCAGCCCCACCCGATCCACATCCGAGACCGGCGCCCCCGACGCCCCCGCCATCAGATCCGCACACACCCCGGACCCCAACACAATCCAATCCACACCCGACGGCAACACCGACACGAACTCCGCCGACGTCAACCCCACCACCACACCCGAATCCGACACCATGTGCGCAACACGATCCGCCGGATACGCCGGATCCACCGGCACAAACGCCGCCCCCGACTTCACCACCGCCCACAACGCCACCACAGACTCCAACGACCGCGGCACCGCCACCGCCACCCGATCCTCAATACCCACACCACGATCGATCAACACCCGAGCCAACCGCGACGACCGATCGTCAAGCTCCGCATACGACAACGACGCACCCTCGAACACCAACGCCACCGCCGACGGATCAACCGCCACCGCAGCCGCAAACACATCCGACAACGTCCCCACCACCGACGCAGGACCACCGGAAACCTGAGTCAACGACACCCACTCCGCCTCCGAGAGCACCTCCACATCACCGACCACCACCAACGGATCAACCGCCGCAGCCTCGAGAATCCGCACCAACCGATCCGCGAAACCACGCACCGTCGCCTCATCGAACAGATCTGTGGCGTAAGAGAATTGCGCGGCCATACCGCCCAGCTCACCCGCTTCTCCAATGGACTCAACCAACGTGAGGGCAAGATCAAACTTTGCAGTGCCACTGTCGATTTCGACCATATTCACTGACATTCCAGGCAGTTTCAGGCTGGTCTTTGCCAGGTTCTGGAACGACAATGCCACCTGGAACAACGGATTCCGGGCCTGCGACCGCGCCGGATTAAGCACCTCCACCAAACGCTCGAACGGCACATCCGCATGACCGAAAGCCTGCAGATCCACCTCCCGAGCCGCATCCAACAACTCGGCAAACGTCCACGCCGGATCAAGATCGGTACGCAACACCAACGTGTTGACGAACATACCCACCAGATCATCGAGCGCCTGCTCACCACGCCCCGCAACCGGCGTACCGATCGCAATATCGGAGGTAGCCGACAAACGCGCCAACAAAACCGCCAACGCCGAATGCAACACCATGAACAACGATGCATTACGACTACGCGCCAACACATTCAACGCCGAATGCAACTCCGCATCGAGAGCGAACGAATACGTCGCACCACGGTTCGACGCCACCGCCGGACGCACCCGATCCGTGGGCAAATCCAACTGATCCGGGAGCCCCGCCAACGCACTCGTCCAGAAGTTGATCTGCTGCGACATAACAGATTCGGTGTCGTCCGCGACGCCGAGAATTTGGTGCTGCCACAGTGCAAAATCGGAGTACTGCACGGCAAGCGGCGCCCAACCCGGGGCCTCGCCGTGAGTGCGAGCCGAGTACGCCACCATCAGGTCACGTATCAACGGTGCGACCGAGAAACCGTCTGCTGCAATGTGATGCACCACCAAGACCAGCACCCACGCGTCGTCGGCGACCTGGAGCAGTCGCACGCGCAGTGGCACCGACGAGGTGACGTCGAACCCCTGCGAGACTATCGCGGTAATGCGGTCGACGGTATCCGACACAGCGATCGTTTCGACCGTCAGGTCTATGCCTCGGGCCACGGCAACGTCGTTGGCTGTGAGCACGCACTGGTAGCCGGTGCCGTCGTGTTCGGGATAGATGGTGCGCAAGATTTCGTGACGCTCGATCACATCTGCGATCGCGTCTTGCAGAGCTGAGTGGTCCAGTGTGCCGGTGAGCTGTATCGCGGCGGGGATGTTGTTCACGCTCGATACCGAGTCGAAGCGGTTGAGGAACCACATCCGCTGCTGCGCCAAGGACAACGGCACCCGCTCAGGACGCACTTGTGCCGTCAGCGCCGCCCGCCCGCCGACTCCAACCTGTGATTCGATCCGCGAAGCCAGCGATTCGACAGTCGGAGCTTCGAACAGGTCTCGCACCCGGATTCGGGTCTCGAGTGCGGCAGCCAGTCGCGAGACGACCTGCGTCGCGATCAGCGAGTTGCCACCGAGCTCGAAGAAGTCGTCGTCGAGGCCTACTCGAGGGGCTCCGAGGATCTCGGCAAAAACTCCCGCCACAATTTCCTCTACCGGCGTGACCGGTGCCCGGAACTCACGCACCTCGAAAACAGGATCCGGCAACGCGTTTCGGTCGAGCTTGCCGACCGGCGTCAGCGGCACCTCATCGAGCACGACGATCGCGGACGGCACCATGTACGCGGGAAGACTTGCACCGACATGTTTGGCCAGCGCTTCGACGTCGAGCTCACCGTCAAATCCTGCAGGAACGACGACGTAGGACACCAAAGTGGTAGCGCCTGAAGGCGACTCACGCCCCACCGTCACCGCGAACTCGATATCGGGATGGCCCGACAACACTGCATCGATCTCACCGAGCTCGATGCGGAAACCACGCACCTTCACCTGGAAGTCACTGCGCCCCAGATACTCCAACTCACCCGCAGTACCCGAGGTACCGCCGATCCACCGCACCACATCACCCGTGCGATACATCCGCGAACCATCCACCGAGTACGGATTCGCCACAAAACGATCCGACGTCAACGACGGCCGATCATGATAGCCACGAGCCAACACTGCGCCCGCAAAATACAACTCGCCCCTGGTACCCGCCGGCACCGGATGTAGACGCTCATCGAGTACCAACGCCGACACACCCTCGATCGGCGAACCGATCGTCACCCGATCACCTGCCCGCAACTGCGCATACGTCGAGATGATCGTCGTCTCCGTCGGACCGTACGCATTGAAATAGGTCCGTCCTGGAGCCCACCGCGTCACCAAATCCGGCGCCGTCACATCACCACCGATGGACACCATCTCGAGATCCACCAACACCGACGGATCCAAAGTCCCCAGCACAGCCGGCGTGATCAGCCCGTGCGTTACCCGCTCGACCCGCAACAACTCCGTCAACTCGTGGCCACCGATGATCGACGGCGGCACGATCACCGACGTCGCCCCCGCATGGAACGCGACCATCCACTCGAGCACCGAAGGATCAAAACTCGGCGAACAGTTCTGCAGCACCCGCGACTCCGCGCTCACCCTGTACCGCGCTGTCGCCGACTCCAACAACCCCCGCAAACCGGTATGCGTGACCGTCACGCCCTTCGGCTTACCCGTCGAACCCGAGGTGTAGATGACGTACGCCGCATGCTCCGCACGCAGAACACCCAGACGATCAACATCGGTAACCGCAGCCGCAGACGACGCCGCCAGAAGAACCTGCGTGTCCGGCACATCCAGAACCAACCACGAACTCGACACAGGCAGCTGCCCGGCAAATTCCGACCCCGTCACACCCAGCACTGCACCGGAATCCGAAAGCATGTGCGCAATACGATCCGCCGGATAATTCGGATCCACCGGTACATACGCCGCACCGGACTTCGCGGCTGCCCACACCGCAACCACCATCTCGTATGAACGCGGGAATGCCAGTGCCACAATTGTTTCCGGACCCGTACCGCGTGTGATCAGAACCCGAGCCAACCGCGAGGACGCCTCGTCCAACTCACGGTAGGTCACCGAACGACCCTCCGAACGCACCGCGATGGCATCCAGATCGATCGCGCACCCGGCAGTGAGAATGTCGACCAGAAGAGCCGAAGGCATCGCGTCGTCGCTCTCGACCGTCGTCAGCGCTGCAACATCACCGCGCGACATCCACTCCAGATCGCCTACGGCCACAGACGCATCCGCGACCACCGAACGCAGTATCCGCGTCAGTCCCGCTGCGAACTCAGCCACGGTCGATTCGTCGAAGAGATCGGTGGCGTAAGTGAAGGTTGCCGGCATTCCCGCAGACACGCCGTTCGCGGCCGGCCCCTCCGACAACGTCAGCTGCAGATCGAACTTAGCCGAGGCCGTGTCGAACTCCATCGTGGACACGGTCAGACCCGACAGTTCCAGCTCGGCCCGTTCGAGGTTTTCGAAGGACAGTGCCACTTGGAAGAGCGGATGACAAGCCTGCGAACGTGCCGGGTTCAGCACCTCGACCAGTCGCTCGAAAGGCACGTCAGCATGTTCGAAAGCGCGCAGATCGGACTGCTTCACCTGTCCGAGAAACTCGGAGAAGGGAGCTGCGCCGTCGACCTGTGTCCGCAACACCAGCGTGTTGACGAACATGCCTACCAACTGGTCCAGTGACGCGTCTCCGCGACCCGCGACCGGTGTGCCCACAGCGATGTCGGACGTGGCGGAAAGCCGGGCGAGAAGGACTGTCAGCGCCGCATGCACAACCATGAACAGCGACGCATTGTGTGCCCGGGCCAATCGGTTCAAACCGTCATGGGTCTTGCTGTCGATGGTGAATGCAAAATCTGCGCCGTGGTTGGACGCGACCACCGGACGTGGACGGTCCGCCGGCAGATCGAGCTGGTCCGGAAGGCCGTCGAGATTGCCCTTCCAATAGCCGACCTGCTGCGAGATCAACGATGCCGGATCGTCTTCCGATCCCAAGACCTGACGCTGCCACAGTGCATAGTCCGCGTACTGCGCCTCGAGCGCGCGCCAACCGGGTGCATTGCCCTCGATCCGCGCCGCATAGGCCTGCACCAGATCTCGGGCCAGAACACGCATCGACCAGCCGTCGACGCTGATGTGATGGACCACCATCAGCAGAACATGCTCGTCTTCCGCCACACTCAACAAGGTCAATGCGGCGGGAACCTGCGAGGTCACGTCAAATCCGGTGGCCACGGCCTCACGGATACGGGCTTCTAGTTCGGCTGCATCGACTTGCTGCGGTGTCAGATCTCGAACTACTTCTGCCGCAGGCAATACCACCTGGTGCGGCCCCTGCAAAGACTCCGGATATATCGTCCGCAATGCCTCGTGGCGGGTGGTGATATCCGACACCGACTCGGTCAGCGCAGGGCCGTTCAGCGATCCCGAAAGCTTCAGCGCCGCAATAACATTGTAGGCACCGGAAGTGGGGTCGAAGCGATTGAGAAACCACATCCTCGATTGCGCAGACGAGAGCGGAATGTGTTCCGGCCTCACCGAAGCCGTCAGCGCCGGGCGATCGGAAGCCGAAGATTCCGCGCCGTCGACCAGTGCTGCCAATCCACCGATCGTAGGGGTCTCGAACAACTCTCGCACGCTCACGTGCACATTCAGTGCTTCGTTGATCCGCGCCAGAACTCGGGTTGCGACCAGCGAGTTACCGCCGAGGTCGAAGAAGCTGTCGTAGACGCCGAATCTTCCCGTTGCATCGACGCCGGCCCCCAGGATCTCGGCGAAGATCTCCGCCACCATTGCCTCGGTGTCGGTGCGGGGTGCCACGTAGTCGGTGAGCCGCTCGAATGTCGGCTTCGGCAACATCTTCCGGTCGAGCTTGCCGTTTGCGTTGAGCGGCAAGGCCTCGAGGATCGACAACGCCGACGGCACCATGTAACGGGGCAGCGCCTTGCCGACGGATTCGAGTAGTGAACGCTCGTCGACTTCGGTCCCGGCCTCCAGCACGACGTACGCGGCAAGGTAATCCCCCGTCGCGGAATCATTGCGAACGAGCGCCACCGACTGCGTCACCGCGGGGTGACCGAGCAGCGCAGCCTCGATCTCTCCCAGTTCGATCCGTTGACCGCGCAGTTTGACCTGGAAGTCGACTCGACCGACGTATACCAACTCGCCGCGCTCGGTCCACCGAACCAGGTCACCGGTCCGATACAGACGCGACGAATCCTCACCTGCTCCGAACGGATTTGCCACAAACCTGTCTGCGGTCAGATCCGGACGCCCCACATACCCACGGGCCAACTGATCGCCCGCGACGTACAGTTCGCCGACAAGGCCGACCGGTACCGGATTGAGTCGTGGATCCAGAACGTAGACCTGGGTGTTCGAGACCGGTACGCCCATCGGCACGAGCACCGAGTCTTCTTCGGTGACTGCGTGATAGGTCACGTCCACCGCGGTCTCAGCGGGACCGTACAGATTCTGCAAGCGTGCGTTCATCACCCCGCGGAAATGCACCGCAGTTGACGCTTTGAGCGCCTCACCGCCGGAGAACACCAATCGCAACGAATCACAGCGCTCGGCGACATCTTCCAACAAGAAGAGTTCCAACATAGCCGGAACGAAGTGCGTCACGGTGACGCCTTCGCGCTCGATCAGCGACGCGAGATAGTGCGGATCCCGGTGCCCGTCCGGCTCCGCAATCACGGCCCGTCCCCCAGACATGAAGGACCAGAACATCTCCCAGACCGAGACGTCGAACGTTGCCGGCGTCTTGACGAGAATTACGTCGGAGTGGTCAAGTCCGTACACTTCCTGGCGCCACAGGAACTGGTTGACGATTGCCGAGTGCGGCACCGCAACACCCTTGGGAACACCCGTCGAACCTGACGTGAAGATGACGTATGCCGTATTGGCAGGAACCAGGCGAGCACATCGATCCGCATCGGTTACCGGCGCACTCTTCCAACCAGAGAGATCCACAACTGCAAGGTCGAGACACGGAACTCCGTCAAATTCCGTCGCGGCCGTACCCTGCTCGGAAGAAGTGAGCACCAGCAGCGGTTGGGCCGACTTCACTATCGACACAATGCGTTCCGACGGATGCTCGGGATCCAGCGGCACATACGCGCCACCGGCTCGCAGGACTGCGTGCACAGCGACCAGCAACTCCGTCGACCTTGCCAGCAGAACACCGACGATCGAATCCGGCCCGACACCCTGCGCTATCAGTTCTCGAGCAAGTCTGCTGACCTGAGCGTCGAACTCCGCATAGGTGAGCGATTCGCCGTCGAATGTCACTGCTACGGCGTCCGGTGTCCGCGCCACCTGGTCCGAAACCAGATCCGAAAGAGTAACCGACGAGAACTCGTGTGAGGTGTCATTCCATCCGATGGTCATGAGCTCTCGCTCGGCGACCTCGAGAAGACCGATGTCACCGACAGCCGCGGACGAATCTGTCGCCACCGCAGAGAGAATGCGCTGGAAACGCTGAGCAAAAACCTCAACGGTGTTGATATCGAAAAGATCTGTGGCAAAGACGAATCCGGCGGTCATTCCAGCCGGGACGCCGTCGGCATCGTGAACTTCGGCAACGGTCAGTTGTAGGTCGAACTTCGACATCTCGAGATCGAATCGCACCGGCTCGACGGTCATGTGCGGCAATTCCAAGCGGACTGCCGCGTTGTTCTGAAATTCCAAGAGCACCTGAAACAGCGGAGCGTGAGCCGTCGAGCGGGCGGGCGCGAGCACTTCTACCAACTGTTCGAAGGGAACGTCGGCGTTGCCGAAGGCACCCAGGTCGATCTCGCGAACCTGTTCGAGCAAGTCGGAGAAGGGTGTCTGCAAGTCCACCTGGGTGCGTAGCACCAGAGTGTTGACAAAAACACCGATCAAGTCGTCGAGCTCCGGCTCGCCACGGCCGGCGACCGGGGTGCCCACCACGATGTCCGAGGTTCCGGACAACCGCGCCAGCAACACGGCCAACGCCGCGTGCATGACCATGAAGACGCTTGAATTATGTTGATGCGCAGTAGTTACGATAGCGCCGTGGACGTCGGCGTCGATGTGGAACTCGACGCGGGCACCGCCACGGGACTGCTGATTCGGGCGAGGTCGATCGGTGGGCAGTTCCAGCAAGTCAGGAAGTCCGGTCAGCGTGGACGACCAGTAACCGAGTTGCTCCGAAGCGAGGCTCTCGGGATTTTTCTCGTCACCGAGTAGTTCGCGTTGCCACAAGGTGTAATCGGCGTACTGGATGTTCAGGGGACTCCAGGTCGGTACGTGTCCGGCCAGATGCGCACTGTAGGCCACCATGACATCGCGCACCAACGGGGTGAGCGAAAATCCGTCGGTCGCGATGTGGTGGACCACGATCGCCAAGGTGTAATCACCGCTGTGAACTTCGAACAGTCTCGCTCGCAACGGCACTGCCGCGGTGACATCGAAACCGGCAAGTGAGAACTCACGTAGCTGTGCACGCAGGTCGGCTTCGTCGGAAACGACAACCGGAGCCAGGTCGGTGTGCACTTCATCGGCCGCCAGTACAACCTGATGCGGGCCGCTCGGGGTGTCCGGGAACATCGTTCGCAACGACTCGTGCCGTTCGATCACGGCGAGAAGTGCAGCGCTGAGAGCCGGCACGTCGAGTTCACCGGTGAGCCGCACGATCATCGGCACGTTGTATGCCGCTGAGCTGGTGTCGAATTGGTTGACGAACCACATGCGCTGCTGCGCGGCCGAGAGCGGTATGTGCTCGGGTCGCACGCAGGCGATGAGCGGCGGGCGACCCGTAGCGATACCGCTGTGCGCCATGACCTTCGCGGCGATACCGGATACCGTCGGGTCGTCGAAGATATCGCGCACGCCGAGATGGGCGTCAAGAGCCGTATTGACCCGCGCGATCACCTTGGTCGCGATCAGGGAGTTGCCGCCGAGCGCAAAGAACGAAACGTCGACACTGATTCTGTCGATGCCCAGCAGTTCGGAGAATACTCCGGCGACGATTTCCTCGGCCTCGGTGGTGGGCGCTCGGTATTCGTCTTCCGGGGCGGTGAACACCGGCGCCGGCAGAGCGCGGCGGTCCAGCTTGCCGGTTGGCGTGAGCGGTACGTGTTCAAGCCGAATGACGGTGGTCGGGACCATGTGTGCCGGCAGTTGCTCGGCTACGGCAGCGAGAATCGCCGCGGAGTCGAAGTCGAAACCCGGAGCCGGTCGAAGGTAGGAGACCAACACTGTGTTGTCGGCCGTGGCCTCATGTGCGACGGTGACCGCAAAGTCGACCGAATCCTGAGCGGCAAGGACCGCGTCGATTTCGCCGAGTTCGATGCGGAATCCACGAATCTTGACCTGGAAGTCCGATCGACCGATGAACTCGAGTTGATGGTCAGGCGTCCACCGCACCTCGTCGCCCGAGCGGTACATCCGCGACCCTGGTTCACCGAAAGGGTTGGCAACAAAGCGTTCTGCGGTGGTATCGGGGCGTCCGTGATATGCGCGCGCAAGTCCGGGGCCACTCAGATACAGCTCCGCCACAACGCCCACCGGGACGGGTCGAAGCTTACGATCGAGCACGACCACGGACGCGCCTTGAATCGGGCCTCCGATCGTCGCGGGGAGGCCTGGCGTGATCGGCTCACTCGTGGTGATGACGATCGTGGTTTCGGTGGGCCCGTAGCTGTTGGTGAAACGGCATGCTGGACCGAATCTTTCGACCAGATCCGGAGTACACACGTCGCCGCCGACCATGACGGCCTCGAGATCGGGCAAACCTTCGGGGTCAACCGTGTTCAAAAGTGTAGGGGCGGAAAGTATGTGGGTCACCCGCTGCTCGCGCAAGAGGTCTACGAGCTCTTCGCCGCCGTAGACGTCGGGCGGTGTGACGATCATGGCTGCACCGGCACTGAAAGCCTGCAGCATCTCGAATACCGATGCATCGAAGCTGGCAGAGGAGAAACGTAGAACCCGGGAGGACGCGGTGATGCGGAGTTCCGGTCGAGCTGATGCCGCGAACTGCGAGAGTCCACGATGGGTGACGACGACACCCTTCGGTAGTCCGGTGGATCCGGACGTGTAGATCACGTAGGCCACGTTGTCGATCGACGGTGTGGAGAGCTGTTCGTCAGCGGAAATTGCGGATACGGAACGGGAGTCGATATCCACGCGGGTCTGGTCGGAATCGAGGACCATCCAGCTGACGAGACCGGGAAGGGCGTCCATCGTTCGGACCGCGGTGATCCCGAACCGGACGGCGGAATCGCTGAGCAGATGGATGATTCGCGCCTGTGGAAGCTTGGGGTCGACCGGAACGAACCCGGCGCCTGTCTTGGCCACTCCCCAGAGCGCGACGAGGGCGTCGACCGAACGATCGAGAGCGAGCGCGACCAGCGTCTCGGGGCCGGTGCCGGCGTCGATCAGAACGCGCGCAAGCTGATTCGATCGCTGATCGAGTTCACGATAGGTGAGGGTATGGCCGGCCGACCACACCGCTATTCCGTCAGGATTGGCCACTACCCCGTCGAGCAGGAGGTCCGCGAACAGGCGCGGCTGTGTGGCCGGCGCTCCCATTGCCGGAACCAAGTCGCGGTATTCATCTTCATGCAGAACGTCGATCGACGAAATCTGCTCTTCGTCACCACTTCTGGCGAAATCACGAAGGAACTCACTGAACCGCGCGTGGTGCGCGGCGAGGTCGTCGCGCGTGTAGAGGTTGGCATTGGCCTCGAAGTCGATGTGGGCATGACTGCCTACTACCGCGGGATAGATGTTGATCGATAGATCGTCCACGGGACCGGTCGAGAGCACGTTGAGCCGGCCGAGGCTCGAGCCGAGTCGAATCTCGCTGTGGAACATCATGATGTTGATCGCCGGACCGAAGAAACCGCGCTGCGCACTTCCGACGCCGGCCTCGCGGCGAATGTCCTCGTGACGGAACTGCTGGTGCCGCAAGGCACCAGTCAATCCCAACTGGACTTCACGCACCAAGGTGCCGGTGTCCTTGTGCCCGGCAGTCGAAAGCCTGATCGGTACGACGTTGGACATCATGCCGCCGGACCGGCGGAGCCTGGCTGTTGTTCGAGCCGAGACCGGCAGGCTGAGGACTATGTCGTCTTCTCCGGTCAACCGGGACAGGAATGCTGCGACTGCGGCGATCGCGACTGTCGCGAAGGAAGCTCCCGGCGTCCTCGCCACCATCGCCAGCACCGCGTCCTCGGTGTCGACGGACATGTGATCGCTGACGACTACGGACTGCGAACCTACGGGCGCGGTGCGTCCGGCCAGAGAGATGGGATGCGGGAAGTCTCGGGTGACGTCGGCCCAGTACGCGCGGTCGGTCTCGAAACGGCGCGATCCGCGGTACTTGTCCTCGTATTCGCGGATCTCCCGGAGGTCACTGAAATTTGCGGGGGCTGCAGGGGTTCCCTCGATCGCCTCGGTATAGCGCTGCGCGATCAGATTCATGAACGTCATCGCACCGAAACCGTCGAGTACGATGTGGTGCATTCTCGTGTACCAGAAGTAATGGTTTTCAGCGAGGCGCAGAGTGACCGACCGATTCAACCAGCCTGTGACCATGTCGACGGGAGCCCGAAAGTCGGCCTGCATCCATTCGGTGGCAGCTGCAACGGGATCGGGATGATTGCTGAAGTCCATCCGGGCGATCTCCCCCGGACGCTCGGTATCGATCATCTGAAATGGCTCGTTGTCGATCTCGACTATGCGAAGTAGTCCCGAGCCGAGTTCTACAGCCGCCCGGTATCCGCTATCGGATAGCAACTGCACATCGAGTGGTCCAAGGATCTCGACGTACTGGGCAATGTTGACCGGAACGTCACCCAGCAGATGCTGAGCGAACCACATGCCACGTTGCGCAGTGGATAGCGGAAATATGTCTGAATTGGAACCCGTCGCTTCTAGATCCGACGACCCAGACATACCGTTCACAGCTTCGTTGCCCGTTGAATTCACCGAGCCACCTCATTCCTTTTGGAACCACCACAACAACTGCATCCTGCCGATGTGCAACCGACAGATTAGGCGACGGGAACGTCGATTACTTCAAAATGGAATCACGTGTCGGACGATCGTCCAATCCAATCGGCTGACCGCAGCGCATATCTGCTTCGAACTGCAGTTTTGTTGCGACCTCTCACCACTGCCGCCGCAGTGAACACGTGTCAATTCCAACGCTACTGCCTCCCCCGCGGCGCGGTCGAGCGGTTCCACTTTCGGAAAGCTGCAAGCGAGCACCGCCCCCGCGAACGAACAAATCGCCGTACGAAGCGCAATTACGCTTCGTACGGCGATCTTCTCAAAACAGGAGAGACGTGAATAGTGGCAAAGGTCCGAATTCGGCCAATGTACCGATCGACCGAGACATATCCGGAACTCTCGGCCCACGGCGACCCCGTGGACACCGACCAGAATCGAGGCGAGTTATTATCTGGCTAAGTTCAAAGGTCGAAACTCAGCACCTCGAATCGTCCGAACGCGCGGGGCACCGGTCACCAATCCCGACACCACCCTCGTCGTGACACAGACCCACGGACAATCCAAGCAGTTTGCCATGACTACAGTGCGTGGTCCTTGGTTTCCACCAGAGCCCAGGTGCAGACGAAACTCAACACACCGAGGACGGCCAGCATGATGCCGATAGCCATGCTCCCGTATGCCGAAGCAAGCGGCGCTGCGATCAGCGGCGGTACAGCGCCGCCGAGGACGCCCGCAAGGTTGTAGCCGAGGCCGGCCCCGGTGTAGCGGTAGCGCGTCTGGAACATCTCCGGAAGCAGGGCGCCGCAGGGACCGTAGGCGATTCCGAAGATCATCAACGTTCCGAACATTCCGAGAACGAACGCCATGGGCGATCCGGTGTCGAGAAGAGGGAAAAGCACCAGCGCCCACACGACGGCCATGCCACACGAGATCATGATGACCTTGCGACGCCCGATCCTGTCGGAATACAGCGCCGAGACGATGATTGCGGCGCCGAAGACAAATGCGGAGGCTATGCCGACCGTCAAGACGAACGGCCGTGAGAAGCCGAGTGTCTTGGTGCCGTAGCTCGTCAAGAAGGCAGTGCCCATGTAGAAGAAGGCGAACAGACAAGCCAGAGCGCCTGCCGAGAGCAGGATTTCCTTGGACTGAAAGCGCCAGGCATCCAGGAACGGCAGTGTGCGAGGAGCCTCGTCCTTCTGTGCCGCAACGCGATCGGCCTGCTCGGCCTTGAACACCGGAGTTTCTTCGATAGCGAGGCGCATGTAGAGCCCGATGCCGACCAGAACGATGGAGAACAGGAACGGAATACGCCAGCCGTAGTCGAGGAACGCCTGATTGGTGTCGCCGAGAACCGCGCCGGTAATGAGGAACGTGCTACTGGAGAGAATGAACGCAATGGCCGGGCCCAACTGCGGGAACATGGCATACAAGCCGCGTTTACCCGGTGGAGCGTATTCGGCAGTCAGCAAGGTCGCGCCGGCCCACTCACCGCCGACCGCGAAACCTTGCCCGAATCGCAAAACCACCAAGATGATCGGTGCCGCAATACCGATAGTGGCGGCGCCCGGGAGCAGACCGATGAGGAGCGTGGAGATGCCCATCAGCAGCAGCGTGGAAATCAGCGTTTTCTTGCGGCCGATGCGATCGCCGAAGTGCCCGAACAACATTGCGCCGACGGGGCGTGCGATGAACGCAACGGCAAAGGTAGCGAACGAGGCAACCGTGCCGGCAGTAGCACCCAACGCAGGGAAGAACACCGTCGGAAACACAAGTGCCGCAGCAGTTCCGTAGATGAAGAAGTCATAGAACTCGATAGTCGTGCCGATGCAACTGGCGATGGCAACTCGCCGCACGCTCGTCTTGTTGGCGGGGACTGCTGCAATGCCGGCGGCACTGGTTTCCCCTGATGGAGAGACTGTTGTCACTCGTTTCCTCCGTGGTCCGGTGGTGGCTCCCTGTGGGTGTCACCGTCGATAGAAGGAAAGGTAGTGATGCGGCTCACCCCTGCACCACCCCCGAAAGTGGGTGATCGTGACTTGCATCACGATTCATACGCAAAGGTAACGGGTTTCACCTTGCATCCAGACAAAAGAAGGCCGCCCAACTCGCACCGAGTTGAGCGGCCGCTTTCAGATACTGCCGTCAGTTCTGGGTCTTGCCGGCAGCCTCACACAACTCCTGGCGAATCTCCACCCAGACGGTGGCGTACGAGTCGATACCCGTCTCCGCCATCCACTTCAACTCTCCCGCTTGAACTTTCGTCAACGCGTCGGAGAACAGGTCCTGGTAGCGAGACAAGCGCGGAACGAATGCCGACAGATCATCGAACACGTTGGCCGCGCGACGGTCCAGGTCTGCGAGAGAGTCTGCGTCGGCACGGGCAACGAGGGCAGAGAATTCCTCGTCCAGCGGCAGGAACGCCTCGAGCACATCGAGAATCGAATCCTCGTCGATCGAGACGCGCTCGGCGTCCAGTTGATCGTTCAGCTCAGTGAGACCCTTCTCGGTCAGGCTGATCATGCCCTCACTCTCGAGTGCCTTCTCCTGCGCGATCAGGGCGTCGTACGCGGCCTGACCGGACGCGGCGCTGACTCCCAAATGCTCGGCAAGGACGGAAGATCCAACCCGGCCCTTGAGCCGCACCGACTGAAGCAGCGCCAACTCGTCCACATTGCCGGCAAAGGCCATCGCATTCTCCTCATTACGTGCCGCCAGGGCGGCTCTGCATTCGACGCGAACTCCACCCGAGAGCTCGCTGCGCCACTGGGCAAAATCAATCTGCTCCGACGGGCAACCCAATCTCATCACAACGAGCCCGGCCGTAGCGCTGCTGCCTGTCACCAGGAAACTAACCGACGCGAGCGACCTACCGGACATACGGTACCTTTGGCGCGTGAAACCCACCCTCGTGTCCGTGGTGATCCCGGCGTACAACGCTATGGATCACATCGACGAACAGCTGACAGCTCTCGCCTCACAAGATTACGACGGCGAGTTCGAAGTCATCGTCAGCGACAACGGCTCAACGGACGGTCTTGCACAGTTCATTGCGAACCACCCCTCCACTGATGCCTTGTCCCTCCAGCTCGTGAATGCCGCTGATGCGCGAGGAGGCGGCTACGCGCGCAACATCGGAGTTGCAGCATCCCGCGGGGATTTCATCGCATTCTGCGATGCGGACGACCGCGTGCACCCATCGTGGCTGACCGCCATCACGCGAGCTGCCGAAAACTCCGATGCTGTTGGCGGCGTCGTGGAAACTACGTCGATCAACTCCCCCGAGGTCGCCACGTGGCGCCGGTTCACCACCGAAACACAGTTCGGCAGCCAGGATTTCCTTCCCTACGGCATTACCTGCACCTTCGGGATCTGGCGCACAGCTTTTGACGCGATCGACGGATTCGACCTCCGTTACGTCACCTCAGGCGAGGACATCGACCTGAGTTGGCGCCTGCAATTGGCCGGAATGACACTGGCGCACGCTCCGGATGCTGTGGTTGCGTACCGCTTACGCGGCACCTATCGCGGAACGTGGAATCAAACGCGCGCCTACGGAATTGCGACGGCGCAGCTGTACTCACGTTTCCGTGATCACGGCCAGAAAAGGACGCCTCCACGGGAGCTCGCAACAACCGTACTCGCGCTACTCATCTTCAACCCTGTAGTCCCCCAACGGATCTGCCCGATGCCACGTGGCCGTTGGTTTGTTCACGCGGGAAATTTGGTCGGAAAAATCCAGGGCAGCATCAAACATCGCGTCCTGTACGTCTGAGAGCTATTCGAGCGTCAGCACCTCGCCCGCGGACAACTCGTCTGTGCGCGAGGTGTCCTTGAGGTGTACACCTGAGCGGCCTAATTTTCGGGCGCCGGAAACCAAACTCGCAACGACGCGGGCAGCCTGTTCGTAACCCAGCCCCTCCGGCGGATGGATATTGGAGATGCAGTTTCGATCGGCATCGGTGCATCCGACGCGTGGGAGGTGTGTCAGATAGATTCCGACGCTGTCTGCGACGGACAGGCCGGGGCGTTCGCCGATCAGAACGATAGCGGTCTGCACTCCCATCGCCGACGCTATGTGATCACCGAGCGCAACCCGCGCGTTGGTCGCAATGACCGGCGACGCAAGGGAATAGCGCTCCCCCAATACCGCAACCAGCGCGGAAAGCAATTGCTCACCGTGATCCATCAGGGCGCGCGGCGAAAGTCCGTCGGCCAGTATGAATCCGACCTCCTTGTCGGAGCACTCGATCGAACGCAGGTCTGCCGGCCGTCGCCCCAGATCCGGTCGACGCAAATACTCACTACGCGAGGACACCGCGCTGGTCACCATCGCAGGCGCTCCGATGCCGACAGCTTCGACACGCTGAGCGAGAGTCTGTGAATCAAGTGGAACATGAACCGCGTCGCGGGCCGCGGCATGAGCAGCCTTGAACTCGAGAACTCGACTGGTGGGCAAGGAATCTCCGGTGCGCCCCAACCCGATCCGGGACTGGGTGGTCTTACGAAGCGGGCCCCAGAAATCGGAGACGGGCGCGTTGTTGTCGGTCATGACTTCACCGCCAGCTCACGCTGCATCATGAGCGCACCGCCAGCGCGCGCAGTGGCGATGATCCGGCATCGATGGGCAGCACCCGCCCGTTGTCGTCCGTCATCCCCAAACCGTGTAGCCACGCCTCGAACTCGGGGGCAGGTTGCAAGCCGAGTACGCGGCGCACATACAGCGCATCGTGGAACGCGAGACTCTGATAGCCCAGCATCACGTCGTCTGCGCCGGGAACAGCGATCACAAAGGCTGCGCCGGCCACTCCGAGCAACGTCAGCAGGTTATCCATGTCATCCTGATCAGCCTCGGCATGGTTGGTGTAGCAGACGTCGACACCCATCGGCAGGCCCAGAAGCTTTCCGCAAAAGTGATCTTCCAAACCGGCCCGAATAATCTGCTTGCCGTCGTACAGATACTCGGGCCCGATAAAGCCCACCACCGTATTGACGAGCAGTGGTTCGAGATCGCGGGCTACCGCGTAGGCCCGTGTCTCGAGTGTCTGTTGATCTACCGGCGCTCCCCCGGTACCGAGATGATGTCCAGAACTGAGAGCTGATCCCTGCCCGGTCTCGAGGTACATGACATTGTTTCCGACGGTCCCACGGTTCAAAGACCGTCCGGCTTCGTTGCCTTCACGAAGCAGCGGAATGTTCACTCCGAAACCCGAATTGGCACCTTCGGTACCGGCAATCGACTGGAAGACCAAATCCACCGGAACACCGGATTCGATCAGCCCGATCGTGGTCGTCACATGTGAAAGCACGCAGGATTGTGTCGGGATTTCGAATCGCTGCCGGATGTCGTCGAGAAGATGCAGGAGATCCGACGTCGCCTGCGGAGAGTCCGTCGCGGGGTTGATACCGATGACGGCGTCACCGCAGCCCATCAGAAGACCGTCGAGTGTGGCTGCCGCAATTCCGCGTGGGTCGTCGGTGGGATGGTTGGGCTGCAGCCGAGTGCTGAGCCGCCCAGGCAGTCCGATGGTGGTCCGGAACGCGGCAGTCACGGTGATCGCCTTGGCGACGGCGATCAAGTCTTGATTGCGCATGATCTTACTGACCGCTGCCACCATCTCCGGGGTAAGGCCCGGGCTCACCGCCGCGAGTACGGCCGCAGCGCCCGGCGCCGACGCGATCTCGAGCAGCCAGTCGCGAAATCCGCCGACGGTCAGATGCGCAACCGATTGGAACGCGAGACGATCGTGGCTGTCGATGATGAGCCGGGTGACCTCGTCGTCCTCGTACGGAACGAGTAGGTCTTCCAGAAAGAGTTTTAACGGTAGATCTGCCAGAATCCATTGGGCAGCAGCACGTTCCGCATCGGATTGCGCAGCGCATCCGGACAACTCGTCACCTGATCGCAGCGGTGTCGCCTTGGCCATGAGGTCGACGAGACCGTCGAACGAGTAGGTGGTTCCGGATACCTGTTGGTGATACGTGCTCATCCCAGTTCCTCTTCCGCCTGTGCAAGTACAGCAAACTCCTCATCGGGTGAGTTGGCAACAAGGTGATGACGGCTGTAGAGACCGAAGTATGCCATTAGGACACCGAATGCGACCAATGTAATAAGTGCTGCAACAGGATCGACCAGGAACGTTGCGACCACCGATACAGCGGCGATGACGAGGGCAAACGAGGTTGTAACGATCCCGCCGGGAGTCCGGTACGGGCGGGGCATGTTCGGCTCGCGCTTACGAAGCACGATGTGGCTCACCATCATCAGCACGTAACTCACGGCTGCGCCGAATACCGCCATGTTGAGCAGCATGGCACCTTCACCGGTGAGCGAGAGAGCAAATCCGATGATGCCGGGAACGACGAGTGCCAGTGTCGGAGCCTTGCGCTTATTGGTGATCGAGAGGTTTTTGGGCAGATATCCGGCGCGAGAGAGCGCAAACGTCTGGCGAGAGTACGCATACATGATGGAAAAGAAGCTTGCGACCAGTCCGGCGAGTCCGATGTAGTTGACTGCCTTGGCTGCGCCGCTGTCGCCGAGTGCTTCGACCAGCGGGTTTCCCGAGGTAGCCAATGCGTCGGCGCCAACCGCTCCGGTTGCGAGGAAGAGAACGGCTGCACCGGTGACGATCAGGATCAGCATGCTGATGATGATGCCGCGCGGAACGTTCTTTTCCGGCTCACGTGCTTCTTCGGCGGCGAGCGGAACACCTTCCACCGCAAGGAAAAACCAGATTGCGAAAGGCACTGCAGCCCAGATTCCGAGCAGCCCGAAGGGCAGGAAGGATGACGACCCCACAGCGGTGGAATCAACGGCGATGTCGGTCAGATTGGACGAATCAAACAGTCCCACAGCAGAAACCGCGAAGACGATCAATCCCACCAGTGCGATGGCGGTGATGATGAACATCGCCTTGAGTGCCTCACCGGCGCCGGTCAGATGAATCCCGATGAAGATTGCATACACCGCCAAATACACCCACCACCCGTCGGTAATGCCGAACAGGTTCAGGGACTCGACGTAGGCTCCGATGAACGTCGCGATCGCTGCCGGCGCGATGGAATACTCGATGAGAATTGCTGTGCCCGTGGCAAATCCACCCCAAGGGCCCAATGCACGTCGTGCAAAGGTGTACCCGCCGCCGGCCGCCGGAAGCGCGGACGACATCTCCGCCATTCCCAGCACCATGGCCAGGTACATACCAGCGATGACAACGGCCGCAATGAGCAGACCACCGAATCCGCCTTCAGCTAATCCGTTGTTCCATCCGGCGTAGTCCCCGGAAATTACGTAGCTGACACCCAACCCGGCCAGCAGCACCCATCCGGCGGTGCCTTTTCGGAGTGTTCGTTTTTCGAGATACGAATTGTCTTCGGCGTGGAAGTCGGCGCCATCGTGATGACTGCCGGCCTGGGCACCGGCCGAATTGCCGGGCACCTGCTCGGAAAGAGCCATGTCAATCCCCCTGGATCTGTCAAGAATGCAGCGGCGCACTGTGGCAGGCGCCGTGTGAAGTGAACGTTATGGCTGTGAAGTTAAGGGGGCGATCGCCGCGCGATTACGCCGCTGTTAATCGCTCGCGGCGTAGCCGCTCAGGCTCGACCGACTGCGCCGGGAACGGGGCAGGCGTCAACCGCTTCGGCGACAACCTGAGGAACAGTGGGCGGGTTCGGCCGTACTCCGGCCTCCCAGTCCGCACCGACCAGAATGGTCGACAAGTTCAGGGACGCATTTTCTTCGGGCGTGAAAGCCCTTGCTCGACTGAGGAATCGATATCCTTCAGGAGCTTCCAAGCTGAATCCGCCACCGCGGCCGGGCACGACGTCCAGAACCAACTGGGTGTGCTTCCAGGCTTCGAATTGAGAGCCGGAGATCCACACCCGAACGGAGTCGATTCCCGTCGGCAGGTCTACCGGAATGTCTCCGACCCCGAGCCGAAGGTCAATGACACCGAGCAGTACATCGCGGTCACCGACAATGAATTCGCCGGCGGGATAACACATCGGCGCACTGCCGTCGCAGCATCCACCGGACTGATGCATCATGAGTTCACCGTGATTCCCACTGAGGCGGCGCAAGAGATCGGCCGCCCCAGCGGTGGTCACGAGACGGGGTGGAACGACGCCGACCGGGCTGCCATCCGACGTAGCAAGATCCGTGGCGTCCATTCCAACCTCCGTGTGTTTGTTACTCGAACTGACCTAGTGCAATCGCCGGATCAGAAGAACCCCTGAGCCTTCTGCGCATAGCTGACCAGGAGGTTCTTGGTCTGCTGGTAGTGCGAGAGCATCATCAAGTGGTTCTCACGGCCGATACCGGACTGCTTGTATCCGCCGAACGCAGCGTGTGCCGGGTACTGGTGGTACGTGTTGGTCCACACACGGCCCGCCTGGATATCGCGGCCCGCGCGGTAGGCAGTTCCACCGTCACGTGACCAGACACCGGCACCGAGGCCGTAGAGGGTGTCGTTGGCAATTTCGATAGCCTCGTCGTAATCCTTGAATGACGTGACGGAGACGACCGGTCCGAAAATCTCTTCCTGGAAGATGCGCATCTTGTTGTTCCCGGTGAAGATCGTCGGCTGCACGTAGTAGCCGCCGGCGAGGTCGCCGCCCAACTGAGCGCGTTCACCACCGGTGATGACCTTGGCGCCTTCGGCCTTGCCGATTTCGATGTAGGACAGGATCTTCTCGAGCTGGTCGTTGCTGGCCTGCGCACCGATCATCGTCTCAGTGTCGAGCGGATTGCCTTGGCGCACTGCCTTGGTGCGGATAGCTGCCATCGCGAGGAAGTCGTCGAAAATGTCTTCCTGGATCAGGGCACGGGACGGGCACGTGCAGACCTCACCCTGATTGAGGGCGAACATCGTGAAGCCTTCCAGGGCCTTGTCCTGGTAATCGTCGTTGGATGCGAGGACATCGGAGAAGAACAGGTTAGGGCTCTTCCCGCCGAGCTCGAGAGTGACCGGAATGAGGTTCTGCGACGCGTACTGCATGATCAAGCGTCCGGTGGTGGTCTCACCGGTGAAGGCGATCTTCTTGATGCGGGGGCTCGACGCCAACGGCTTGCCGGCTTCGACACCGAATCCGTTGACGATGTTGAGAACACCGGCCGGCAGCAAGTCGCCGATGATGCCGATGAGGTGCAGGATCGAGACGGGGGTCTGCTCCGCGGGCTTGAGGACTATTGCGTTACCGGCGGCAAGTGCGGGGGCAAGCTTCCAGACCGCCATCAGGATCGGGAAGTTCCACGGAATGATCTGGCCGACCACACCGAGTGGCTCGTGGAAGTGGTAGGCAACGGTGTCGGAGTTGATCTCGGACAGCGAACCTTCCTGTGCGCGAATAGCTCCCGCAAAGTAGCGGAAGTGATCGATGGCAAGGGGAATGTCGGCGTTGAGGGTTTCGCGGATCGGCTTGCCGTTGTCCCAGGACTCGGCGAGTGCGATGGACTCGAGGTTCTCTTCCATGCGATCGGCGATCTTGTTCAAGATGATGGCACGCTCGGCAACGGAGGTCTTGCCCCAAGCCGGAGCGGCTGCGTGTGCCGCGTCGAGTGCGAGCTCGATATCTTCTGCAGTGGAGCGAGCCACGTCGCAGAAGTTCTGCCCCGTTACCGGAGTCGGATTCTCGAAGTACTGGCCCTTGACTGGTGCGACCCACTCGTTTCCGATCCAGTTGTCGTAACGAGACTGGAAGGACATGATCGCGTCGGCGGTACCTGGGCGGGCGTACACGGTCATTTGCAAGCTCCTCTGTGAACGGATCTTCGCCTGTGACCATCGAAATCATGACCACAGCCCCACCCCCGGCGGGGTGTGATTCACAACACTAGGAGCGGCAACGTTGCATGTACGTTGCGCTCAGAGGCCCAACTGGCGGTCGAGGACGTGAATCTTGGCTTTGACCTGGGAATACAGTGCAGATTTTGGATCGAGCGTCGACAAGTACGCCTCCCAAACGACGGAATCTTCGCGCCCGTGGACGGAGGTAGTCCAGCGCGCCAACAGAGCTGCATCGCCGCCGCGAAGCAGGGCTGCCTGAACGCGCGTGCGGAGTTCATCTCGGATGGCGTCGATGCCCGGAGAGGCAGATCCGCCCAGAACCGGTCCCGTGTACAGGCGCATGGCAGTCGCCGCGTCACCTCGATCCAAGGCACTCCGAACGTCGTCGATATCGGTAGTGAACTCGGCAATGATGCGATACGGCCTCGACGCCAACCTGTCGGCACCGAAAACCTTACGTAGGCGAGACATTTCAGCGCGGATGGTGACACCGTCCAGCTCACCTTCGTCAAGGAGAACCGCAAGATGATCTGCACTCAGGCCCTCGGGATGCTCGGAGAGCAACAGCAAGATTTCGGCATGACGTTGCGAGATCTGGATCCGCTCGCCCCCACGGACGAGTGTGGGCCGTCCGCCGCCGAACGTCTCCAACCGGGGCGCTGAGGCCGTCAGCGGGATCGGCGAGTTGAGGAGGTGAAACCGCAGTTCCGATTCCGCGGCTGCCACGGTTGCACGGATCAACGACAACACCTCGGGAACAGCGACGCGTGGCCCGCCGGTGATATCAATGGCACCCAGAATCTGCCCCGTAGTGGGGTCATGGACCGGCGCCGCCGAACAACTCCAATCGTGAACCGTCCGATTAAAGTGCTCCGAGCCGAAGATCTGCACCGAGTGATCGATTGCAAGTGCAGTGCCCGGCGCATTGGTACCGACACGATCCTCACTCCAGTCGGCACCTTCGACGAAGTTCATCGACAACGCTTTGTCCTTGGCCGAACTGTCGCCTTCCACCCAGAGCAATCGGCCGTGTGCGTCACTGATCGCGATCAACAACCCGGTCTCGGCAGCATCTTCTACCAGCAACTTTCGGATCACCGGACGAATGAGCGACATGGGATGCGTCGATCGGTAGTTCTCGAGTTCGAAACCTTCGAGCATCTCAGGATTTCCGACGACGTCGGGATCTACACCTTTGTTCCGGCTGCGCATCCAGGATTCGAGCACGACGGAACGTACGTGCGAGTCGTCTGGAAGGCCATGCCCCGGCCCGTCCTGGGCATCGATGAATGACTGGTGAGCGCTGGAGAGTCGACGTGCCAGCACCGCCACGTCATCTCCTGGCCGTACTGCCACCCACGGGTTGCCGTACACAGCCTGTTCACGTGCCATATTCTGCGTTCCTCCGCTCCCCTGCCACTGTAATGCCGATCACAAGTCAATGCTGAAGCCGACCATGCGGTTTCCTTTATCCGGCCGCTCCCTTGACCAATTCGCTCGCACGCTCCGCCACCATGACCGCAGTTGCGTGCGGACCACGACTAGGGATAGCGGGAAAGATCGAGGTGTCGACGATACTGAGTGCGTCGACGCCGAAGACGCTGCACTGCTCGTCCACCACCACCCCCATCGCACAACTGCCGCTCATATGCAGCGACGTTCCCAGCCTCGACTCGATCCACTCGTCCGAGTAGTCGATGTCCGGTCGCTCGATCAGTCCGGTAGCGGCGATTGATTCCAGCAGGCTCTCGGCCAATCGCATGCCCCGACGAATCGTCGCGCGATCGTGGCCCGATTCCAGATAGTTGTACCGAATCCGCGGCGCGCCCGCCGGAGCCATCGCGACGAGCTCGACGCTTCCACGACTGTGGGGTGCCATGAGGACAACACCCATACCGTGATCCATCGGCGCTACGCCGGGCACAAGATCCGCGAATGATGCTGTGTACGGACGGACTTCGAGATCCGGATCATTGAGCGTCACTTCCAGAACCGGCGTTCGGTATCGCAGCAACTCGGGCGTCGAATATCGGTACGGGATCAGAACTTCCGGATGATCTACGAACCCCTGTCCAACTCCGGGAAGATCGACTACGACGGGAATTGCGTGGGCAGCAAGGTGCTCGGCTGATCCGAGACCGGAATTGAGCAGCAGATGCGGTGTCGCAATCGCGCCCGCACACACCACGACATGAGCGGCACGAATACGTCGAAGCTGTGTGCCGTCGAGGACGTCGACCCCAATGGCGCGGGTTCCCGAGAAGACAATACGAACGACCACGACACCGACGTCGACGCTCAGATTTGCGCGGCCCAAAGCCGGCATCAGATAGCCGAGCGCAGTGCTGATTCGGCGATGCTCGGAAATATTGAGCGGGACGCGGCCGACGCCGACCGAGTCCGGAGCATTCTTGTCGAGGTCGACGGGAAAACCTGCCTCGGCAGCCGCTTGGTGAAACTGTCCGCTCAGCGGATGCATGTGATCCAATTGCCGCCGACGAACCGGAATCGGGCCGCGCTCACCGTGATACGGCCCGCCGAAATCGTGATCGGTCTCCGACTGACGGAAGTACGGCAATACCTTCTCGTAGCTCCACGATTGTGGCCAGCTCTCGAAATCCGCGCGTGTGGCTCGGGCAAAATATGCACCGTTGACAGCCCCCGAACCTCCCAACGTCCGCCCGCGCGAGATCGTCGAAAGGCGATCAGGCGTCAACTCAACCGGGTACGTCCACGTATGCTCACTGGTCGGCCCCACCGGCAAAAGATATGGATCATTCAGTACCGCCGGAAGTTCGAGCGTCGACCGATAGCCGGGTCCCGCTTCGAGCAGCAACACCTTCGCTGCAGGATCTTCACTGAGCCTCGCCGCGATCACACAACCGGTGGTGCCGCCGCCGACAACCACAAAATCGGCGTAATCCGGAACACTCACTTGGTAATTCGAGGCTTCAACGCAGCCAGGTCGCGCGCCTCGATTGCACCGCGCCACAGGCCGAATCCGTACGCCACGTCGTCAGCCCGCTTGAACAACACGTACCGCACGGGTCCCAGCCCACCGGGTTCACGGTGCCGGTACCAATCCACCAGTCCCTCCCCGACTGCTGCAGCAAGCGCCAAGCGTCGAATCTTGCGTGAACTGATGACCGCCAACAGAGTGACCGGCCAATAGTGACGGCACATCGCCGACGCGAGTTGCCAAAACCCGCCCACAAATCCCTGGGCAGCAAGAATGGCCGCGATGCGCGTCGGCTGACGTAGCCCTGTGAACATCTTCCGCAAGCGGAACGTGGTGAACAGCAAGGCCCCGATTGCGCCGGTCAGCCCGGACCGGGTGAGAGTGGCAGCCGCAATGCACGAGAACAACATCCAGAACGACATGGCCATCGGCGGCACAGACCCTGGATGACGCGCGGCCAGCGGCGCCGCGCCGGTTCCGTAGAAGGCACGGCGACTGAACCACTTGTCGTACTGCACTCGGTGATCGTGGGCCACATTCGCAACCGGTTCATAACGCAGGCGCCAACCGGCGGCCTGCAGACGCCAACAGAAATCGACGTCTTCGGCCACTTCGAGGCTTTCGTCGAAACCTTCGCATTCGAGGGCCACGTCGCGGCGCACGATCAGCGCTGCACTGGGCACGTAAGCCACCGGACTACCCGACTTGACCGCAGCTTCCTTGCGTCCCAGGTCCAAGGAGGAGCGCATGTTCTCGTAGCGAGCCAACGCCGTCCCGTACGGATCGAGAGCCACAATCCTCGGCGCGACCAATGCAACTCCGGGGTCACTGAAATGACCCAGCATCAGCTCGAGCCAACCCGCCCGCGGAATGACGTCGGAATCAAGGAATGCCACGAAACGTGTTTGGGCCGAACGCAACCCCGAGTTTCGAGCAGCCGACGGACCACGCGTCTTCTCGTGCCGGACGACAGTGATCGAGCCAGTTCCTGGAGTACACTGACGGGGTTCCAGAGGAAACTCGGATCCGTCGTCGACGACAACCACAGTCAGATCCTTGAGAGCGGGTAACAGCCGTTCGACACCCGACTTGTTGTCCTTCACCGGAATCACAACAGTGACGTCGGCCGCTGACGGCGTCGACATGGGTCGAGGATTTGCCACTCCCGAATCGAGCAGGTGGCGCGCCACTGCCGCACTCTGATGATCGACGACCTCGAGAAAACCGTCGCCGATCATCGCGGCCGCAGTCGGAGCGAGCTTGAGCATGCGCGTCGGCGAACCGCCGATGAGCACGCGGCCACCCGAGTACGTGCGAACTTTGGGATCCAACCGAATGCCGAAGCCATCGGGGAGTCGTGCGGGTCGCATCAGGCGATCGTCGCGGCAAGCACCGTGAATCGGTTCGGGTAGATCGCCCGCCCCCCATCGGTTGCAATCATCACCGAAGCCTCCCATCCGGACCCGGTTCCCACCGAGCCAGTCCATCCGTCGCGCGTTGCACCAACCCGCCGAAAATCTGTGCGCCGTCCACGGCTGTTGCCTCGACTGGATCACCCAGAACTCCATTATCCGACACAGCGACCATACCGCCCGAACGCAATCCTGGCATCAGGTCTGCGATCGGAGAAATATTTCCGGCCACTGCACGGGCCATATCCACGCAATCCGGCGAAAGATGCAGTAAGAGGCTTGTTTCTGTCCTGCCCGCATGAGCGTCGGCCCCCGGAACTGCGCAGGGCATCCAGGCCGCATCACGGCCCTCGTAGCGCAGTAGCGCCACCGCCTTGGCCAAAGCCGGGCCGTTTCCACCGTGACCGTTCACGAACAACACCCGAGTTGCCCATCGAAACGCCGACCGCCCGTATTCGACGATCACCATTTCCATGGCCTCGGCACCGATAGAAATAGTCCCCGCAAAACCTTCATGCTCCCCGCTCGCACCGTACTCGAGTGCGGGCGCAACCACGACGCCGGGAAGCGCGCCGGCGACAGCTCGGGCAATTAGAGTATCGGTATCGAGAGGTAGGTGCGGACCGTGCTGCTCCAACGAACCGACCGGGACCACGACGGTGAGGGCCGTACCTTCGAGATCAGGACTCGGCATGGCGGACAGCTCTCGGACTTCGGTCATCATCCGATGGTATTCGCCAACGGTCAAGTGCACGAACTCCGCCCACCTTGCCTCTGCCGGTATGTCGAATATTTATGTATACCAACAACTCTCGAGTAGTATATTTTTCGAAACTGTCCGAAATATCCCTAGGAATCGAATTCCTGTTTCGATGAGAATTAGCGCATGGGGAATCGGGAAGCGTGGCGACTGGACTGCGAGGGTCTCAAAATAGAGGTTCTCGACCTGGTCTATGCCCGCCATGACATGCAATCGCGCCTGGGGCACCTCGTTGTCGAAAATGTTCACCCGTGACACTCTCCCTGACACCGGCTTCCGGGCCATCGCCCAGTGGCTGCATCGGTCCACCAACCTCGAGATTGGCGAATACAGTCAACTGGTCTCGCTCGCGCGGTTGTTCATGCTTGAACCTGTAGTCGCACAGTCCTTTCACGACGGTGATATCGATATGCAGAAGGCGCGGCAGGTGGCGCAGTTCTGCCAACACCCATCCAAGAACATGCCTATCGCCGACGTCGAAAAGGCCCGGGAAATCCTTCTGGACCTCGCCTCGAAGAAGGTTTCCGACTGCGACGGAAGTCCGAGCCGTCGTCCGGCGCATCGAAAAGAAGTACGGCAAACCGCGCCGACGGCGTCCCCGTCGGGGAGGATTCTTCAGCGCAACGAGTTCTATGCATCCAAAGGTTTGTACGGTCACGTCAGCGTCAAAGGTAACCTAGACGCCGTCAACGGCGCCCGGTTGATCGTTCTACTGTCCGGGCTTTCGAAGCCGAATTCCGAAATCGACGGTGTGAAAGATGCTCGTACTCCGGCACTTCGGCGTGCCGACGGTTTCTGTGAGATGTTGCGCCGCTACGAGATGGCCGGCCTCGAGCCCGTCGAAGGTGGCGTCAAACCGCACCTGACGATCACGGCCACCGCGAAAGACCTGACGAATCTGCAGGCATTGAAAGATCTGTTGTCGCCCATCGAGGAACTCGGGGATGCGATCACCAACTGGGCCGATCAGTCTCGATACCGCCCGCATGCTGGCGTGCGATTGCACGGTCACTCGAATCCTGCTCGACCAAAACGGCATTTTCCGCGGGAATCGACGAGCGAACTGCTACAGTCCCACAGCGGCGAGCCTTGGCCTTCAACTGGATAGACAGTGGCCCAACCGATTTCGGCAACCTCATACTTTTGTGCGGTCACCATCACCGGTTGTTGCACCACACCGAGTGGAGTGTCGAGATCGGGGACGATCGGAGAACTCGGTTCTGCCCGCCGATGTCGGTCGATCCGTATCAGGTTCCGCTACCGGGAAACAGTCCACCGACAGCAGCTTGAACAACCGAATAGTCAACGTGTGCAACGGGGAAGAAACATGCCCTGGTGTACACGTTGTTGGTGTTCATGGCGTTATGCAGCGCAGATTAGATCGCCGATGCCACACGGTGACCCTCGATTACAGCGGCATGCGACCGACGCGGCGACAACGCGTCACCGATACGATGAATTTCGAAGGAACTTCCTCGCAACATGTTCCATAGATCATCTTCAGGTTCCTGCTGTGTCGCGTACACAACCCAGTCGACAACGCTGGTCTCCGCCACACCGGTTGGGTGGTGCACCAAATCGACGGTCAACGGACTATCTCCATGCACTGCCGTCACCATCAGATCCGTGCGCTGCGTGATCGACTTCTCGTGTGCCCGACGGTTCCAGGTCTCAAAATCCAAGGTAATGCTCAAATCCTGAGCGACCACCATCCCGTTGGTCGCGATGGTGACCTCACAGCCGTGATCAGCCAGAAACTCCGCAACCGAGGGTCCGTGATGAAATCCCAGTTCATCGAACACCAATACCGATCCGCTCGGCAGTACGTTCCTATCGAGCACATCTCTGACCCCGACGACGCGCTCAGAATCCCCCGCCCAGAGTGGGTGAACGGGCCGCGCTCCCGTTGCGATCACAACAACATCAGCGGCCATACCCGCCAGCATCGCCGAAGTGACATCCGTTGCCAAAAATATCTCGACACCGTTTCTGCGGCATTCAGATTCGAGGTTTCTGATCAGGTCACCCAACTCTCGGCGAGTAGGCATCACCGACGCTGTGCGGATTTGCCCACCAAGAACACTGTCACGCTCGAACAGGGTTACCCGATGCCCTCGCTGGGCGGCAGTCGCCGCTGCCTGCAAACCCGCCGGGCCACCGCCGACCACAACAACATCTCGACCAGGTAGTCGCGGCAGTGACAACTGCAACGGCAACAGGACTGACTCTCGACCGGCCGTCGGATTCTCCGTACACCCCAACCAACGGTTGAGCCCCATCCGCCCGACGCATTCCTGGTTGCAGGACAAGCAGGTTCGCACCGTTCCCGATTCACCAGCGCGAGCCTTGTTCACAAAATCCGGGTCCGCGATCTGGCCGCGCACTACTCCCACCAGATCACACAGTCCTTCGTCGAGCGCTTGCTCAGCCTGCTCCGCAGATTTGAACCGTCCCACACCGATCACAGGCAGCGAGACAACCTCTTTGATCGCCGACGGAATGAAATTCGCGTAGCCGGCCGGCACTGCCATCGAGGCCTCGATCAGATACAGTGTCTCCGTGGCCATCCCGATGGCGGTATTGATGTAGTCGACCTGACCGTCTGCCTCCACGAGCCGCGCAGTTTCGACAGCATCTACCAGTTCGATGCCGCCGCGAGTACCTTCGTAACCACTGAGCCTGACCCCGAGCACTCGGTCCGGTCCGATCGCCTCGCGGAGAACACGCAAGACCTCCAGCAGAAACTGCGCCCGGTTCTCCGTTGTGCCGCCATACCGATCAGTGCGACGGTTTGTGGACGGTGCCAGAAATGCGCGGACTATCGACGACTGCGACGCCTGTAATTCGACGCCGTCGAAACCGCCGGCTATGCAGTTGCGCGCTACCAGTGAGAAACCGTCGAGAATCTCTGCAATGTCTGCGTCGTCAACAGCTTTGGGGACTTCACGAAAAAGTGGATCCGCGATTGCGCTGGGCGCCCAGAGCGGGAGCCTCGAGTATGTTCCGGCTCCCTGCCCGCCGTTGTGATTGATCTGCGCCAGGATCACCGAACCGTGCACGTGCACAGATTCGGTGATCCTGCGATACCCCTCGACCACCTCGGGCCGATAGCCCTCGATCATCTTCTCGTACGGTCGATCCGACGGATGAGTCGAATGTTCCTCACTGATGATCAGCCCGGCCCCGCCCTTTGCCCGCGCCCCGTAATACGCGGCGTGCTGCGCTGTAGGCAAACCGTCCGCGGCATAGTTAGTCAGGTGTGCGGAGAACACGACCCGGTTACGCAGAGTCAGGTTGCCCAAGCGCAATGGCGCGAAGAGTCGACGGTATGGCGTCATCAGACCTTGGAGTTGCCCTGATCGAGCGCGAAATGACTTGCCGTCACGGTGCGTGATCCGTCGCCAGCCAACCACGCGACGGTATCGGAAATCTCCTCCGGCTCCGCGAACGCGGTGTCGGTGAGGATGGGTGCAAAGTTGGGCAGGTACTGCGGGTAGTTCTGAAAAATCGCCAGGGCACCCTGATCGGTGCCCATCGGTGTATTCACGCCGTACGGATGGATGGAGTTTACGCGAATCTTGTACTCCCCCAGTTCCTTTGCCGCAGCCTGTGTGAGTCCGACGAGACCGAACTTCGCGCTACCGTAGTGAGCCTGGCCGGGCATGGCCTTGAGCCCGGCAACGGAACTGATCACGACGATCGATCCACCGCGGCCACCCTCGATCATGGTGGGAACCGCAGCTTTGAGCGTCTTCCAGACACCGGTCAGGTTGATGTCGATGAGGGTTTCCCACTGCTCGTCCGACATTTCCCAGAAGCGGTTCCAGTTGCAGACACCGGCGTTCGCTACGACGACGTCGAGTCGACCGAACTGCTCAACGCCTTCCTTGACGACGGCTGCGAGTGCCGCGCCGTCTCGGACGTCGGCCTCACGGGCAAAGATCTTTGAGCCTTCTGCTTCAACCAGACGCACGGTCTCGGCAAAATCGTCTGCCGTCGCTGCTTCATAGGTGTTGTCGGCCGCGACTGCCGCGCACACATCGACGGCAATAATCGACGCGCCTTCACGAGCCAGGCGGATGGCATGCGAGCGGCCCTGACCGCGCGCTGCGCCGGTGATGAATGCAACGCGGCCCTCGAGTGAACGTGCCTGTGTCATGGGTTGACCCTCTCATCGGAATTGAAACTTGTTCTAGCAGTAAACCCTGCGGAGCGTCCTTCGCGCATGGATTCGAGAACAGTTCTCGGAGCAATTGCATCTCCGACGTGCATACTCGCGAAATTCTGGATGGAATCATCAGGCAGACGGGGTGAGCAGTCGACCACCACGGCGCACGACAACTGCGTCTCCACGCCCGTGTAGACATTCTCGACAACCACAGCACCGTCGGAGACCGCGACAACCCGAGAAGAACACACCCGCACAATTCCGGCCTGCTGGATTCGGGTGTTGGCGCCCACCAGATCCCCGCTCATCCCCAACCGCGAACCGATGATCGTGTCGGGGGTGACTATCGACACAGCGAGGCCCCGCTCGGCAAGTGTCTCAGCGATGGCAACTGCAATCGGCCCACCCAGTGGATCGACCAGAACGACAGGGCCTTTCACGTCGACTAGCTCCCGAGCCGCCGACGCGTCCATCCAGCGAACCGAGGAATCCACGGGGTACGTCGGGGGCCTGACAACGCTACCCGTCGCAATCACTACCAACTCACCTTGTGCGCGCGCATCCTCGATGTCCTGCGATCCCGCCTCTGTCTCGGTCCACAGGACCACCCCGAGCGCCCGGCATTCGTCCTCGAGCCACTTCGACAGCAATCCGAACCGTGCTCGCCCAACTCCCTGCGCAAAATTTCCGATCATGCCGCCCAACCTTGACGACCGCTCGTTGAGGGTCACCGAACAACCCCGCCCAGCCAGAATTCTTGCTGCTTCCAACCCTGCTGGTCCGCCGCCCACAACTAGTGCGGCTCCCGACACCGGATCCTTCTCTCGCTCATCAGGATCCACCGTCTCGAAGCCTGCGCTGGGATTGCCGACGCATGTGACCACCGGATTGCGGGAGTCGAGCACCAGGCATGTCTGATTGCAGAGCACGCATGGCCGCGGCTGATCGCCGCGGACAGATTTGAGAACCAGGTCCGGGTCGGCGATCTGGGCCCGGGTCATTTCGACGTAATCGGCCACACTCAACGCCTCGCGGGCGTCGGAGACGTCCACGATACTGCCTTGTGCAACAACAGGAATCGATACCGCACCCTTCACACCGCAGCACAAATCCAGATTGAAGTTCGGCGCTTCGTGAAAGTCCGGGCGGTACTGCGAAACCGAGTAGAGACCACCGCGCACCACTACGAGCAGATCGAGGTACTGCTCCAGTTCAGCCACATATCCAGCCGCCAACTCCGGCGTCACGCCCGCCCACGGCGCCAACTCGTCGCAGGACAGCCGCAGGGAAATCACTGCGGCAGGCCCCACCGCCTCACGAATCCCCGCAACCACCTCGCGCAGCAGTGCCACTCGATCGGTTCCGTATCGATCGGTGCGAGTATTGGTCAGCCCTGAAAGAAACTGCCGCAGAATGCTTCGAGGGCCGGCATCAATCTCGACTCCGGCCATCCCCGACGCCATTGCAAGCGCCGCGGAGGAACAAAAAGCTGCGATCATCTCATCGATGTCGGACTGCTCCATCGCGATCGGCAACTCGCGTGTCACCGGATCAGCTACCCGCGACGGCCCCCACAACACTGATTGTGAGTAGGCACTCGAACCCTGCATTCCGGTGTGCCCCAGCCCGGCAAGAACCAGAGTGCCGTGCGGAGCGCATGCCGCCGAGATCGACTGCCAACCCGGACCGCACAACGATGCCAGCGGCGCCCGTTCGTACGGCCAGTCGTTCTCCAGAACCGAGGCAACTTCGGTGACGATGATCCCGGCGCCACCTTCGGCCCGGCGCTGGTAGTAACCACGATGCCGATCCGAGAATGACCGTCCCACAACGAGATTGGTCTCGTGCGGACCGAAAACAACCCTGGACCGGACTGTGCGTCCGGCCAGGGTTGTGTGTTCGTCGATACTCACTTCACAGTTCGATCACCAGGCGAGGGTCAGGCGCCCAGCGTGCGGGTGAAACCTTCCGGGATCACCAGGTCAGCGGGGCTGAGCTCGCTGATGGAGGCATGTCCGAGACCCATCAGGCCCGAGTCGATACCCATACGCATAAGGTCGAGAACATTCTCGACACCGGCCTGACCGTTTGCCGAAAGGCCCCACAGGTAAGCGCGACCCAGCATGACGGCCTTGGCGCCGAGAGCAAGTGCCTTCACGACGTCGCCGCCGCGTCGAATACCGCCGTCAAGAACAACTTCCACCTGATCGCCCACCGCTGCAGCGATACCCGGGAGCACGCGGATCGGTGCCGGGGTGCCGTCGAGGTTGTTACCGCCGTGGTTGGAGACGGAGATCGCGGAGACTCCGGCGTCGACGGCACGCTTCGCGTCGTCGATACGCATGATGCCCTTGAGCATGAACGGGCCACCCCACTGCTCGCGCAGCCACGCGATGTCTTCCCATGTCGGGAGCGGGGTCTGCATCCATTCGCCGTAGGCACCGAAGAACGTCGGCGCAGCCTGGCCCGGTGCGGCGAGGTTCGGCGTCGTCAAATCCGGGATCTTGCCGGTCTTGGCGAACTCGAACAACCACTTCGGGCGCATGATGCCCTCGGGTGCGAACTGGATCATCGCCTTGAGATCCATCTTTTCGGGGATGGACGGGCTGCCCCAGTCGCGGCCGTACGCGAAGGACCAGTCGGTGGTGATGATCAGGCCCTTGGCGCCGGCGGCGCGAGCGCGCTCCATGCGCTGAAGGAGCACGTCGCGGCTTCCGACCCAGTACATCTGGAAGAAGGTCTGCGGGTTGGCCGCAGCAACCTCTTCGATGGACTTGCTGGCAAAGGAACTCAGTCCGATGGCCGTTCCTCGTGCCGCAGCGGCCCGCGCAACAGCAACCTCACCGTCGGGATGCACAGCCTGCACGCCCGTCGGTGAAATCATCACGGGGAGCGAAATATCCTGCCCCATAATGGTTGTGGACATGTCGCGCTCGTTCGGCAAACCCGCCGCGTGCGGTGAGAAACCCAATTCGCTGTATGCAGCAACGTTATCGTCGACAGTCAGGCCCTTTTCAGACCCAGCCACCAACGCCGCATACACGGACTTGGGCAACCTCTTCTGGGCACGTCGCTGAGCTTCAGCGACGGTCTCGAAGAAAGCATTCTTAGCCATCAAACAAACCTCTCGTAGCGCAAGTAGCGAAAAGCTACTTACATTCCCGCAAGCGGGTTTTCGTCACAGATCTTGGAAGGGGGACGCATCATCAGTGTCAAGGGAACCGACGCGCGAGGAGTCTTGCGCTGCCCGGACCGCGAGTGGTCGACGCTGGACTTGGGAACCTCACCGGCACCCGCAAGCGCCATCTCGCCGTTACCGATGACGCACTCGGGATCGGGGCCGTCCATCGGCAGTCCGGTGAAGAACTTGGCTGCCATGCAGCCGCCGCGGCAGGAGTCGTAGTGGTCGCACTTTGCGCACGCGCCACCGGTCTGCGGTGAACGCAGTTCCTGGAACAGATCCGAATGCTGCCACACATGCTGGAAGCCACCGTCTTTCACGATGTTTCCGGCAAGGAACTGCTCGTGAATAGCGAACGGGCAGGCGTACACGTCACCGACCGGGTCGATCAAGCAGACAACGCGACCGGCACCGCACAGGTTCAGACCCGGCAGAGCATCTCCGAAAGCGGAGAGGTGGAAAAAGGAGTCACCGGTCAGGACGCCTTCACCGTTGGCAACCAGCCAGTTGTAGAGCTCACGCTGCTGCTCCGGACGGGGGTGCAGATCGTCCCACACGTCCGCGCCACGACCCGAGGGACGCAGACGGGTGATGCGCAAGGTCGCGTCGTACATGTCCGCGAGTGCCTTGAATTCGTCGAGCTGACTGACGTTGTGGCGGGTGACGACAACCGAAATCTTGGCGTCTTTGAAGCCGGCTTCCTTCAGGTTTTCCAGCGCGCGCACTGCCATGGCAAACGAACCCGGTCCGCGCACAGCATCATTGACCTCAGCGGTCGCGCCGTCGATGGAAATCTGCACGTCGACGTAGTCGCTGGCCGCAAGACGCTCGGCGACCTTCTTGTCGATCTTGACGCCGTTAGTGGAGAACTTGACTCCCACCTGGTGGTCCGTCGCGTAGTCGACGAGTTCCCAGAAGTCGGAGCGCACGGTGGGCTCGCCGCCGCCGATGTTGACGTAGAAGACCTGCATGCGCTGCAGCTCATCGATGATGGCCTTGCACTGTTCGGTGCTGAGCTCGTTGGGGTCACGGCGACCCGAAGACGAGAGGCAATGCACGCAGGAAAGGTTGCAGGCGTAGGTAAGTTCCCACGTCAGGCAGATGGGTGCGTCGAGTCCGAGTTCGAACTGATCGACAAGGCGACCCACCGGTGCCGGCGTGGAGGAATGTTCAAGAACTGAGGTCATGGCTGTGTCCTCGCGAAGTATGAAGCGGGCGAACGTGCAGAAGGGCTGTTCCGCACGGTGGAGCGAGCAAACCGATCAGACAGGAATCGTCTGGATCAGACAGGCACAATCATGTGCGAATCGGCGAGAGTGCTCAGCGCACGGGCATATTGGGGAGCCGCGTCATCTGCAATGCCCTGCGCACGCAGTGCGGATCGGACATCAGGATGGTCTGGCAACGCCTTGACCACAGCAACGATGGTCGTGTTCTTCAGGAACGAGAGCTTGCGCGTTCCGAAGTGGTAGAGCAACGCCCCGAAAGGTTCGGGGCGAAGCGCTACCTGCGGGTGGAGTTTCCACCCCGCATCGAGATCAAGAGCAGGCACGGTCAGTACACGCCGCACATGCCGTCGATGGAGACCTCTTCAACGAGCGATTCTTCGATCAGGTCGTTGTCGAGTGCCTTATTGTCACGATCGGACATGGATTCCTCCTGAATCTGTGGTCACGAGTGGGGTTTCACTGTGACTCGGTTCACCACTGTAATGGCATCGAGTGCACAATGACAGACATGGAGCGAAAAAAGAATGCGTAGCCGCAAAAACCCGTCCGCTCGGATAGGTCGCCGCCCCTCCACGACCAGGGAGGGGATCAGCAAAATCGGCATCGAACTTTTCTCCACACTCGGCTTCAACGACGTCAGCGTCGACCAGATCGCCGACGCCGCCGGCATCGCCCGGCGGACGTTCTTCCGCTACTTTCCCTCCAAGAACGCCGTCCCCTGGGGCGACTTCGACGCCCACCTCGACGAGATGCGTGCACACCTCGATTCGCTCCCCGAAGAACTGCCACTGGTCGACGCACTCGAATCCGCACTCCTGACCTTCAACACTTTTCCGCCCGAAGAGACTGCCGTGCACCGCAAACGGATGGAACTCATCCTTACTGTGCCCACTCTTCAGGCATACTCGGTGGTGATGCACGAAGGTTGGCGGCATGTGGTCGCCGAGTACGCAGCTCGGAGAATGAATCTCGAACCGACCGACCACGGTCCACGTACCGTGGGTTACCTTCTGCTCGGTGTCGCGATGGCCGCGTACGAACAGTGGCTCACCGACGACGCTCTGGAACTACCCGAACTTCTGCGAACCGGAACGCAGGCCTTGCGCACCGGTATCAGCATCTAGCGAAAGACACTGATGGCTACCTCGACACCCGCAGTCATGGATTCACTCGCACCCTCGGCGCCGGGGCAATGGTCGTTCGGGCATGTCACCGTCGAACGCGTGAAGTCGGGCCCCCTGGTGCTCAGCCGCAACGGCGACGGACTGCTGGTGCGGCATTCACTGACCGCCGCCGATCTGAGCGAGCGCCTCGTTGCCGGCGTCACCGCGTCGATCGAGGACGCAGACTTCGGTCAAGACGAATTCGAGCTCACCATGGTGGGTCTGGTTCGCTCCACCGTCGACGGAGCCCTCGAAGCCTGGACCACCTACTATCGGAACTCGCTGAACGAACTACTCGACGGCAGTGCCGATTTTGCACCGATTCACGAGAAAGCGCAGGAATGGGTTCGGGGCAGCGTCCTCGATCTCGGATCGTGCTTCGGTTTCTTCCCGTTGCGGCTCGCGAAAGCCGGAATGAGCGTGACTGCCACCGACATTCACCCCGGAACCATGATTCTGCTCGACGCAGTGGCCCCCGAACTCGGCATCGACATCAAGACTCTGATCTGCGATGCCGGCGAGGTGCCTGCCCCGGACAAGAGCGTCGATACCGTCACTGCAATCCACCTCCTCGAACACGTGGACGACACTGTGGGCGAGAAGGTGATCGCCCAGGCGTTGCGAATCGCCCGGCAGCGCGTTGTGATCGCTGTGCCGTTCGAGGACGAGGCCACTGCCTGCCACGGTCACATTCGGACTTTCGATCTCGAATCGCTGCGCGTTGTGGGCGAGAAGACAGGGGCCCCATTCGAGGTCTTCGAGCACCACGGCGGTTGGTTGGTACTCGACGCACAGTAGGCGCGAATTCTTACGCGTCTTCCTTTAAAGTATGCGCGACAAGCGCATTCGCATGACCGTGTCCCATGCTGTGTTCCGACTTCAACCAATCGACCAACTCCATGTGCTTGGTCAGTTCGGAACTGCGAATCATGGCCTGCCACTCACCGATCGGCCGACCGTACTTCTTCTCGATCGACGGGAAATACGACGCAGGGCCCTTCACCGGTTCACTCATACTCGGGAATCTACTGCGGCAATCCCCTATTCTCAGGAGATACACCCGAAAAGCAGGGGGATGCCGATTCGACTGCCCACCCGAAACCAGTTGACCGGCACTATCACCGCGGTCAACCTCGGTACCGTAATGGCAACCGTCAACCAGCGACGGTGTTCGTGAAATCCACCGAAGTCACCATCGGCGTCGAGTAGCGAGATTCGTCGAGTAGCAAAATTCTCAGTGCCGAGTGAGGTACGTCGTCATCGTGTAGTCCTTACTCGGCCCTGACACGGTCCATTCGACGGACCACCCTTCAGTTGCGGCCTCGATGTCGACCCGTCCACGGTAGGTGTCGGCGCCGCATAGATGCTCGACATCCTGACCTGGATTCCACTCGTGAAACTCGCGGCCGTCCTCGAACGTCACCGCCCAGTTGCCGTCTTGCTGCTCGATGAACAATGTCCGGAATACCGCCAGTTCGAGGTCGCCGTCGAACAGCGTGCCACTCTCGTACCACCGGAGTCGACCGTCAATTTTTTCCTCGATGGCAGTCTGCCCAACGACCCGCTTCGTCGACCCACCGATGCGGTCGACGATTGTTCGCTCGAAGTTCCACTCCCCGACCAGTGCTTTCGGATCGACCCGAGCATTGTTGACCATGCTCCGATTCTAATGGCGAGCTAACCCCAGGTACCCGTGGCGTATGTTTCGAGTATCACGCCACGCCCGCCGGAGATACGACAGAATCCTGGAGTTCGCGGCGCGGTGGGATCCCCAGTGGTTCCACACCGACAAGGAAGCAGCCGAATCCGGTGTCTTCGGCGGGTTGATCGGCAGCGGAATACATACACTCGCGATCTGCCAGAAACTCGTGGTCGAAAGCATCTACGACCACTGGAACGTCATAGCCGGCAAGAGCATGCGCGACGTGCAATTCCTCCGCCCCCTGCGTCCAGGCGACGCGTTGACCGGCGAACTGACCGTCGACCAACGCCGTGACCCTCATACCTCTCCGTTCAGATGAGCCCCTGCTTACTCGCCGCATACACCGCCTCGGCACGGCGACTCACCTCGAGTTTGCGCATGATATTGCTGACGTGAAACTTGACCGTAGTCGGTGAGATGTACAACCTCTCTCCGATCTTGATGTTGGACAATCCGTTTGCAAGCAATCGCAGAACTTCGAGTTCGCGGTCCGTCAACCGATCCTTGGCCGAAGACTGTCGGTTCAGCGAGCGCACCACCGCCGAGGCACTGCGTGAGTCGAAAGCACTTTCACCCCGAGACACCGCACGGATCGCGCGCACCAGTTCCGTAGTGTCGACATCTTTCACGACATAGCCGCGCGCCCCGGCGTGAACCGCTCGCACCACTAGGTGGTCGTCGAGAAAGGTTGTGAGAACCAGCAATCCGAGTTCGGGATGTGCCGATGACAGTTGCGCACACAACGTCAGACCTTCGTAGTCCGAACTGGCCGAGAGCTTCAAATCCATGAGTACGATGTCGGGGCCGACCCGATCTACGACCGCGAGTGCCTCTGCCAACGACGATGCTTCACCAACGATGCGTAGATCATTCTCGCGTTCGAGCACCGACCGCAGACCTTGCCTCAGCATCGCGTGATCGTCGACCAGCACGATGCGGATGACACTACGTTCGGTAGGACGGAGAACGTCGGCGGAGATGGGGCGTGCAGATGTCATCGTTCCTCGATCTCGGTTGTGGGACAGATACCTTCGTCATTTCACTGCCCCGAAAACGGAACTCGCACTATGATTTGAACTCCCCCGATCCTCGCACGCCGAACCTCGAGCGTGCCGCCCAACTCGCGTGCCCGAGACTGCATGTTGGCCAAACCTCGGTGCCGTCCGTCGACGTCGTTGCTCGCAGCAAGCTTGAGGATCAATCTCATACGCGCGGGATCGCCGTCGCCGTCGTCTGAAATCGATAAAATCACCGAATCAGGTCGATACGTCAACCGTAGGACCGCCCGAGTGGCGTGAGCGTGGACTGCAGCATTGAACAACGCTTCTCCGGCAATGCGCAACAATGCATGTTCCGTGCCGCTGGGAAGCTCGGCCGGTGTGCCGCCGACGCGCAGACTCACTGCCAACTCGTCGGGCATGTGAACCACGCTCAGTTGCTCGAGCAATTCCGGCAACGACGTCCGACCCTCGTCCGACGAATGATTGAGCGCATAGATCGCCGACCGCAATTGCTCTACCGCTCGCCTGGTCAAATCCTTTGCTAAATCAAGTCTTTCACTTCTTTCGGCTTCCGGGATATCGCTGCGGCACACTTCGATCTGCATACCCGCCGACAACACGGCCTGCGTCACGCTGTCATGGAGTTCACGAGCAATGCGATGGCGTTCGTCGTCAACCACTTGATGGCGGTGCGCCACCCCGAGTTGACGTTGAGTCGATTCCAACTCACGGTTTCGAACCGCCAGGTCAGCCGCAGTCCTGTTGGCCTCGGCAAACGCGTCTTCCGCTCGTTCGAGGAGCAACTGCCCTCGCTGATACAGCGCCGAGTTCTGGAGCGCGACAGCAGTTTGACTGGCCAGAATACTCAGGACAGCACCATCGGTAGTGTCGAGAATCCGATCTTGTGATGTCCAGGCCGCAAATGCACCAACCACCCCACCCCCGAGGACAATCGGAACGAACGCATAGTGCGGGTCGATCACCGAATTGGATTCTATTCTGCCGCAGCGGATATCGTCGAGACAACCGACGACGTCGTCGGGCAGCGGCGGACCTTCCACGTTACCCACCAGAAAAGGAGTGGCATCGGGTCCGAGAACCAACCGTCTCGGCCCGGCGTCGGGAAGCGTTCCGTCGGCCAACGCGAACACAATCCACTGCGCACTCAAGTGAGCCCGTGCAGCCTCCGCGACAGCACAAATCAGGGTCTCCGGACCGTCGACAGTTCGAACCAGCGCCCGCGAAATCAATTCCAAGGCATGCACAACGCGCTCGAGACGCTCGGCCGCTCCGCGATACTGGGGATAGAAGGAACTTTTCCCCGAACGCAATCCAGTGAGCCGCGACAGGTCTGCGGTCATGACTGCACCCGATTCACAGTGCGCCCTCGCACCCGATTCACAGTGCGCCCCGGAACAATGCCACCATCTGTTCTTGCGTGGCTTCACGCGGATTGGTGGACATGCAGGCATCCCGCAACGCAAAGCTCGCGAGCCTGCTCAAGTCTTCTTCACGAACGCCCAACTCTGCCAAACCTTTCGGAACACCGACTTCCCGCGCAAGTCGCTCGACGCGATCTGCCACCGCCAGTGCTGCTTCCTCGGCACCGCCGCGTTGCTCCGGAAGATTGAGCGCGGCAGCAATTGCCACGAACGGCGCTGCGTCCGTCGTCGAGTTGAAGCGGATGACATGGGGCAGCAGAATGCCGTTGATGACGCCGTGCGGCAGGTCGAGCATTCCGCCCACCTGATGACTCATCGCGTGGGCCGCACCGAGAATTGCGTTGGTGAACGCCAATCCTGCTTCGAGGCTGGCCTGCGCCATTACCGATCGGGCATCCATCTCCAGAGGATCACGGATTGTGCGCACCAGGTTCTCGGTGACCAACCCGACCGCTCGCAGCGCGTGGTGGTCGGTCAGCGGATTGTGGGCAAGCGAGACGAAAGCCTCGATTCCATGCGTCAATGCATCCAATCCCGTTGCTGCGTTGAGCCACTCCGGCATCGTGGTCAGCAAACGAGGATCGATGACCGTGACATCGGGGACCAAAGCACGGCCGATGATGGTGATCTTGGTACCTCGGGCAGTATCGGTGACGATACAGAACTGCGAGACATCAGCACCCGTACCCGAAGTCGTGGGCACCATGACCAGTGGCGGAATCGGTTTGGTGGCTTGATCCACACCCTCGTAGTCGAGGATGTTGCCACCGTTCGCCGCCAGTACAGCTACACCTTTGGCCGCGTCGATGACGGAGCCTCCGCCGAGCGCGATGATGACGTCGCACTCGCCTTCCTGATACACCTCGAAGCCTGCTGCGATCTCGAAGTCCTTGGGATTGGGTGTCAACCCTGCCCACACGCACGCACGCAATCCCTGTTCGGCCAGGTGCGCCTCGAGTTCCGCGACCCACCCTGCCTCGATCAGGCCCGGATCAGTCACGAGAAGCGGCCGGAAACCGCCGAAACGGAGAGTTGCATGCGCCGCCTCGACGAGCGAACCGATACCGAACACAATCTCGGGAGCATGAAACTTCACCAGGCGAGCACTAGTTGCACGGCCGGAACTGTCACGACTGTTCACGGCGTCCGGAGCGTCCACCGACACGGCTCCCACTCTCCTCTCTCAGGACGCCGAGACTGTGATCTGCCTAACAGGCGCCGGGTCCGAGAGTACGCGGGCATCGAATCGGAAACACCCACCCAAGGAGAGGTGATTACCTACCCGAACGGGTAGGTACTATGCGCTCGACTGTCGGTAGCGGGGATATTCGCGTGCGTCAGCGAAGCGCGTGCCCTAACTCCCCTGCGTCAGCGAAGCGCGTGCCCTAACTCCCCTGCGTCAGCGAAGCGCGTGCCCTA
>NZ_JASHKR010000021.1:5054-14415 GCF_030056815.1 Rhodococcus sp. IEGM 1379 | reverse complement strand
ACTCCGCAGCCTTGGCCATCAGCTGCGCGGCATCTCTGGCAACCACAACCTCGTCGCAGATTTCCGAGTAGTCCGGCATCGCACACGAAGCCTGATTCCAATAGCGTTGTGATTCCGGGGTGATCCAGGCCAAGCGATGGACCTTGCGGCGTAGTTCTGCGAGTTTGTCGACCTGGGGCGGCAATCCGTTGCACCGTCCATCACCGACGATGATGACGGAAGTCCGCGAGTTGAGGGAATTTCCGTGCTCGTCCAACAATTCGGTGAGCACCCGCCCGTAATCACTGCTCGCTTCCAGATCGAGACCGGGATGTGCCAGGACAGCAGCCAACGCACCGTCCCCACTGCTGGCAAGCAATGTGTCCGTGACGTCGACCGGGCGATCGACAAAAGCAAGCACCTCGCATCGATCCGCACGCCGATGCATCGCCTGTGCCAATCGCAAGGTAAATGCGGTGATGGGCCGCACCGACAACGAGATGTCCGCAATCAACAGCAGTCGAACCCGATCAGGTCGGGGCGCTTTCACCACCAGATGGAACGGGATGCCGTCGGTCCGCAGACTCGATCGCACCGTGCGTCGCATATCGAGACGTCCACGCGCGCGTTCGCGCGGCCTGGGTCTCGACGGACCGCGCATACGCCGCAGAACTTCATGGCAGACAAGTTCGATGTCGTTATGTGTGGCCCCGTCAGCGGTCGGCACCTCGGGGGCACTCTCGAACAGCACCGCTGCGGAGAGCGCCTGGACAAATGCTTCGACGGCCTCGACGAGCCGGTTCAACTGCGCCGTCGTCAACGGTCCGTCATCGGAGATGTCGGCGTATGCCTTACCCGGATCGTAGGCGTCGAGCCACGCGAGAATTGATGTCGGATCGTCCCAGGACAGCGAACCCACCACGGCAGCAGCAACATCGTTGCTGAGATTGCCAACAACTGCCGACGACGCACGGTCGACGTCAACCGTGTAGCTGACGCCGCGCCGACCGGTATCCGAACCGGTATCGACCGACAGTTCCGCGTCACTCGATGTCATCGACACGTCATCGTCGTCCTTGTGCGGATTGAATCCCTTCTCGGCCTCCGGAGTATCGAAGTAGTCGCCCACTTCGGCGGCGCGCTCGTTGTACTCGGCATAGCGGCCGACTTCTTGATCCTCGTCGATATCGAGCGCGGTAGGCAGTCCGTCGGCTATCTCGGCTCGCGACGCGATTCGCTCTGTCACCTGCCTGCCCGGCACCGGACGGAACAATGCGTCGAACGCACGCTCGAATCCGGCTTGCTCGTGAGAGTACTTGGCGCACACCGCACGCAGGCACGCACGCAGAACGTCCCGATCCGACGCCCCGACCATCGCAAGCACCCGACGAACCTCGATCACCTCCGCCGGCGATGCCGACACTCCGGCTGCCCTGAGCAATCGGCCGAAACTCGCAGACACCACGTCGAGAACAAACGACGGCTGCCAAACGGTGCTGGCACCGAGCGTCATCATCGCGTCGAGCGGAGTCCGCTGCCACTGCGGATTCCTTGTTGATCCGAATCACGGCCACCGGTCCCCCTGAACACTGCCGTCGTCGTATTCGCGGGTTTGCTTGCTACCGTTGCACGTTCGATCGGTTCACCGCGACCCGACGATACTTCCGGGATCTTTCCGTCGAAGCGTTGCTTCGCGAGTGTCACATCGGAGGAGTACTTGAGCAATGCCGTCAGCAGGATGTCACGCACCTTGCTCTCTGACGTCGTGCCCAATCCACCGGCCGCGAGAATGGTTGCAGCTCTGGCCGCATCGATCACTTCGGAAATGGAGGGACTCTTGCGTAGTGGTAGGTCTCGCAAGATTCGTGCCAGCTCGACAACCTCGGCCGCAGTGGCCGGGTCGACCTCAGTCGCTCGGGCAGTGACGATCTCCCGTTCACGCTCCGAGGTGGGATAGCCGAGGTGATAGTGCAAGCAGCGGCGCTTGAGTGCCGGCGACAGTTCACGAGTGTCGTTGGACGTCAGAATGACCCACGGTTGTGAGCGAGCAACGAACGTGCCGACTTCGGGGATGGTGATCTGCTGTTCGGCCAGAATTTCCAAAAGAAGCGCTTCCATCGATTCCTCTGTTCGATCCACCTCGTCGACCAGAAGCACCACCGGTTCCGGCGAGAGAATCGCCTCGAGCAGTGGTCGAACCGACAGAAAATTCTCGGAATACAGCCCGAAGTCCTGATCTGCCAGAAACTTCGAGGCGTCGGCAACACTGTCGAACTCCGCGACCTGATCGCCGATCCGGTCCCGGAGCATCTGCACATGCAGAAGTTGTTTGGCGTAGTCCCACTCGTAGAGCGCTCGATTGTCGTCGAGCCCCTCGTAGCACTGCAACCGCACGAGTTTGCGTCCCGCGATCGCAGCCAGGGACTTCGCCAGTTCGGTTTTACCGACTCCGGCCGGCCCTTCGAGCAGGAGCGGGCGCCCCAATACCGTTGCAAGATGAACAACCACAGCGAACTCGTCGTCTGCGATGTAGTCCTGCTCGCGCAAGGCTTCCTTCAGTTCGGCACCGGTGGAAAAGGCTCTGGACATGGGCATTCCTTTTCGGAAGGGGCATAGCCCCTGTGCGCCTTTTCGGTGGTGCGAACTACCGAAAAGGCGCACAGGACCGAAAGCCCGACAGGTCAGAAGTACGACTTGTTGATCGCGTGATCGACAACCGGAATCATCGACTCCACAGTGACCTCACGGGGATTACCCGGGGTGCACCAGTCGTCCTGAATGTGCTCGGAGATGGCAAGCACGGTCTTCTCGTCGCCCTTGATGACCTCACCACGACCCTCGTACTTCTTGGTGTTCATCTGATTCTTCGCGTACGAGTCGGTGCGCACCTGGCTGAAGTTGTCCGGGATACCGACGTCCTTGGCCAGGCGGATGGCCGCCTCGACAGCCGCGTCGGCCGCCTGCACGGTGGTGAGATTGCGGGTATCGACGCCGAGCGCACCGGCCAACTGTGCATAGCGCTCGTAGCGCGACGGCAGGTTGTACTCCCACACTCGGGGCAACGCGATGGCGTTGTTCAGGCCGTGATGGCTGTCGAAAAACGCACTCACTGCGTGGGAGATCGAGTGCACGACTCCCAGACCGCCCGAGTTGAAAGCCTGACCCGCGATGTACTGCGCGTTCATCATTCCCTCACGAGCTTTGAGGTTACGCGGCTCGAAGACAGCCTCGCGCAGGTTCTTCGCCACCAACTCCACCGAGTAGATGGCGTTACCGAGCGACGGTGCGAAATCGAGGCGAGAAACGAAAGGCTCACTGCCGTGGGCAAGTACGTCGAACCCGCAGTACGCGGTGAAATGTTGAGGGCAGGTGTAGAAGAGCAGCGGATCGTCGATTGCGAGCGTCACGATGGTCGCTTCGTCGAAGCCGACCCACTTGTGCGGGTTGTCCATGTCGGACGTGTCGGTGATGACGTACGCCCACGAGGTTTCGGAACCCGTACCAGCTGTGGTCGAGACGGCGATGTGCGGCGGGTTCTCCTTGTTCGTGGACTTGGCGAATCCCTCGAACTCGTTGATGTTGCGGCCGTCGTGAGCGATCACGACACGAGCACCCTTGGCTGCGTCGTGGCTGGAGCCACCACCGATCGAGATGATCGAGTCGCACTTCTCCTTCTGGTAAAGGGCAGCGGCCTCCATGACGTTGTAATCCTTGGGGTTGGACTCGACCTTGTCGTAGAGAACGATCTCGACGCCCTGGTACTCGATCTTGCCGATCAGTTCCTCGATGATTCCCGAACCGCGCAGACCGGTCGTCATCAGCAGCGTGCGCTTGAAGCCGAGATTTTTGGCCTCGACACCGAGGATGTCGTGGGCGCCGACACCCATCAGTGCCCGTGGAAAGGGGTGAAACTCCTTGATCGGGAAATCCCAGATCTGGTTGAGCTCGATAGCCATCTTCTTGACTCCTCGCGAATGTGCGTGAATGTGACGGTGAGAGGGATTCGAGCCGCTCACATGTGATCGGCATCTCATCTGCATTCGACTGTGGACCGGCCGACAGTCCACGCATAGACCCTGCTGCGATTACCGTCCGGAAGCCGTGGTCAAACCGCCCGTTCGGACAGGCAGTTGCCAGTCCGGACCGCCAGGACACTCGCCTCACGACAGTCTGGTTCCCGCTGATCGGGAACGCATTACCTGACCGCTAGGATCCCCAGTAGCTTTTCATCGCTGCTAACATTGAACTAGAACACGTTCTATATGCGGCGTTTCACTGACCTACGCTTCACCCAGCTTCACGAGAGGACTTGCTTCGCGATGACGACAGTCGAGGTACCGCACAGTTCGCGATCGGCGGTACTCACCGTGTCCGGAGTCGTAGAAGAGACTTCAGACGCCCGGTCGCTGGTGTTCGAAATTCCCGCAGAGCTGAAGGGCAAGTTCGACTACAAGCCCGGACAGTTCCTGACGCTCCGCATCCCGAGCGACCAAACCGGTTCGGTCGCACGGTGCTACTCCCTGGCCAGCTCACCGTTCACAGACGATGCCCCCAAGGTGACCGTCAAGCGAACCATCGACGGCTACGGCTCCAACTGGCTGTGCGACAAGGTTCAGGTCGGCGACACCATCGAGGTCCTGCCTCCGTCCGGTGTCTTCACCCCCAAGTCGCTTGATCACGACTTCCTGCTCTTCGGCGCAGGCAGCGGAATCACGCCCGTCATCTCGATCCTCAAGTCCGCTCTCACGCAGGGCAACGGCAACGTCGTCCTCGTGTACGCGAACCGCGACGAGAAGTCCGTCATCTTCGGCGCTGAGCTCCGTGAACTCGCGAAGCAGCACGCCGGCCGACTGACCGTCGTCCACTGGATCGAATCGGTACAGGGCCTGCCTGCCGTCTCTCAGCTCGCTACCCTCGCGAAGCCGTTTGTCGCCTACGAAGCATTCATGTGCGGCCCCGGCCCCTTCATGGACGCTGTGCACAAGGCACTCGCCGAAGCCGGGATGCCCCGCACGCAGGTCCACGCCGAGGTCTTCAACTCCCTCGCCGGCGATCCGTTCAAGGACGTCGAGCTTGCCGAGGTCACCGACGAAGAAGCAGCTGATGCTGCCACTGTCGAGGTCGAACTCGACGGCGAAACCCACACCCTCGTCTGGCCCCGCAAGCAGACCCTCGTCGACATCATGCTCGCCAAGGGTCTCGACGTGCCGTACTCCTGCCAGGAAGGTGAATGCGGGTCCTGCGCCTGCACCGTCATCCAAGGCGAAGTGACGATGGACAACTGCGATGTCCTCGACGCCGACGACATCGCCAACGGCTACATCCTCGGATGCCAGGCCAAGCCTGTCACCGACACCCTCAAGATCGAGTTCTGACCGAAGATCCTTCGGCACTGTTCGGCCCCTGATTCCCCACGGAATCGGGGGCCGAACGCTTTCGCGGCGCAAGACGCCACAGCGTTCGGGGTTGCATGCGCAACAGCGCGACTATTACTGCCACACTCACGAGGATGAACCCCTCCCGGAGGATCACGCCGATCGGGAACAGCAGCGGCGAACCTTCCATCAACTGCGCCCCCATACTCGGTCCGCAGTAGATCACCACAAGCGCCGCGACAAATACCGCGACGCCCCGACGCGACCGAATCCTGAACAAGATCGTGATCGCCGCCGGAATCAGGTACACCCAGTGGTGAATCCAGCTGATCGGGGACAGTATCGGCGCGCTCAACCCGATCACCAAGGCTGCGTCGATGAGACGCCCCTCGAGATAAATTCTCCGCGCGATCCACAGCGCCAGCACACCCACGATTGCGATGAGCGGCATCACCAACGGGTCCGTCCACGAACCCATCGCTGCCAGAGTTCCTTGAAGTGAACCGTTGCCCGAACTGGCGATCGCTTCACCGGTCAAGTCCACCCGATCACTGAGATTCCACACGACGTCAGTCCAAAATGTTCGGCTCAATGCCGGATCGACCAGCGCAGCAGCAAGAGTGACCACCGCCGCCCCCACCGAACTCCAGATCGCCAGACGCCATTGTCTCGTCACGACAAAATAGACGATGAACAATCCTGGCGTCAGCTTGACGGCCGTCGCAATGCCGATCAGAAGGCCACGCGGAAAGTGCCGGCCGAGCCACGAATCTTCGCGGCGGGTGATGTCGACCAACACGAGCGCCATCAACAGCAGATTGACCTGACCGAACGAAATGTGCGCGCTGACAGTCGGTGTCACCGATACACCGAGCAGAATCAATGCCATCACCCACGGCCGCAACCTGATCGACTTCGGGGTGAACGTCCACACCGTCCACGCGACTACCAGAATGCACACTAGCGACCACAGAAGGTACGCTGTCCACCAGTCGAAAAGCACTGTGGGCCACAACAACAGCACCGCAAACGGGGTGTAGGTGAAAGGCATCCCCTCCGGTGCGATCATCGGACCGACGAGGTTTCCCTCGTACACATCACCGCCGGTCGCAAACAAATCTGCTGCGTATCGGTAGACGAGAAAATCAACCGGCTCGACTGCTCGGACGACGTACACCAGATACGCCAACGCCAGGAAACTTGCCGCAAGCAACGACACAATCGTGGTGGCCGTCGTTAATCGAGCAGAGTTGACATCCTCCACGCCCTCACGGACGAGGATTCCCCGACAGCTCACGCCACCGAGACGGTTGATGCGGCTCGCTTGCGTGACTGACACACCCGATCCCCCAGAATGCCCCCGGGTTGATGTTCGATTTCGAAAGCGCGATCACGAACATTGATCGCAGCATTGGTATCCGCATGATGCTCGAAACCGCAGCCCTGACACCGGAAAACCGCTTGACTCTCGCGATTCTCCGGACAGATATGACCGCAGTTCGAGCACTCCTGGGACGTGTACACGGCCGGAACCGCGACAACCGACATCTTCTGGGCGAGACGCTGCGCGAACTTCCCCCAACACGACGCGAGGATCGCCCGATTCAAACCGGACTTCGCCCGCCCACCGTTAGGCGGGAAAACTCCCGGATTGTCGAGATCCGGTTTCGGTTTCGCCCGCCGAGTCAGGTACCAGATCGGCAGATTCTCGACCGCCGCCGCGTAGGTGTTCGCGATGTGGGTGGTGGTTTGTTCGATCCAGTCACCCCGCCGATCGGCCAGACGCAGCCGCAACCGCAACCGCGCCAATTTCGCTTTCGTGCGGTCCCGGTTCGCGGATCCCTTCTGCTGCCGGGAGAGGCGGCGTTGCAGCGCCACGAACCGACCCTGTTCCCCAGCACTGAAACCGGGGGCGTGGAACATCCGGCCGTCGCTGGTGGCGATCGAATTCGCCACGCCCCGATCGATCCCCACTACTGGTGTGGTGGACGCTTGGCGGCGAGGTACCGGCGGCGTTGTCAGGCTTACCGTCCACCGGCCGTTCGTCAGTGCAATCCGAGCCGACGTCGCCGCACAGATGTCGGTCCTGGCCCGGGAAATCCGGAACCGCACCCTCCCGGCCTTCGGGACCAGAATTTCGCCCCCCTTCCGGTTGATGCGCCGCACCGCCAGATCACGGACCACGAATCCCTGCCGCGCCCCGGATCGTTTCTTGAACGTCGGGTACCCGCTGCAGCGGGCAAAGAAATTGGTGAATGCTCGATCCAGATCTCGCAGGGCGCCTTGTTGCCCGACCGTGGAACCGGCGCGGAGCCAATCGAATTCAGCTCTGGCTTCGGTCAGATCCCGCATCTGCGAGGCGACGGTGATCTTCTGCCGGAAATGTCGGCGAGACGGAGTCCACCACGACCGCTGCTCCAACCCGAGGTTGTCGATCAATCGCGCGTGATCGCAGTGCATGGTCAGCGCATCGAGTTGCGCACCCTCGGCGGGGCAGGCGCGCTGCACGATGCTCATACCCGAGAGACTCTCACACCCCTACGACACACGCCGACAACAGGCACTCGCTAACCCCGCCCTCACAGACGAGGCTTGCGCTCGGCACTCAGGTCAACCGAGCGGGAGAAGCGGGCATCGATCGATAGTGTCACAGTCCGTCACGGCAAAAGGTCACTAGGACGGAGCGCCCGAAAATAGGCGCGCTCGGCCGCACTCAGATGCTCACACGCATAACTCAACGCAGTGCGACCCATCTGAGCGGCATTGAGCTCCAGAAACCCGGTCAGCAAGTCCCGGTCGACGCGTTTACCTACCTCACGCAGCATCCACCCCATCGCTTTTTGCGTCAGATCGCGTCGATCGCCGAGAACCGATTCTGCGAGTTCGAGCGTTGTCGACGAGTCGCCCCGCGTGATGAACCCGTACGTCGAGAGCAGTGCCACGCGTCGACGCCACAAGTCACCTGACGCCGAGAGTTCGAATATCGGACTCCGATCACGATCGAACAACCATCCGCCGAAGATCTGACCGGCCGACGAGTCCACCAGGTCCCAACTGTTCACCCGACCACGTTCCACGGCGTCGAGGTAGAAGTCAGCGATCTTCCGGCGGGTCGCGTCGTCGAAGGTTCGCAGTTTACTGGCCTTCTCGAACTGCGTCACGAGGATCAACAGTCCGGCCAATCGATGCTCGTGAACTTCGCTGCCGAGCAGTAGATCAACTTGCGGTAGCTCGAGATCGGCAAACTTCTTCACCACGGTCCGCGTCTTGGGCACCCGGACGCCGATGAATACATCGCCTTCGCCGTACTCCCCCGGCCCGGTTTTGAAGAACCGCTGGAGGTGGACTGCGTCGTCACTGTTCGCACGTTCAGCCAACGCGTCACACACGTCGCGCGCGCCCGGATCACCCATGCCGACACCATCTCACAATTCAGAGCAGAACCGCTGTCGCACGGCTTGATCGACGCTCGCGCACATGATTACAAATCTTGATACAAAACTGCCCGGCAGGCGGACAACTGCAACCCGAATGCAATTGGCGCAGAGTTGAACTCGGACTCAGACAAGCGTGTACTCGAGAGTGACACAATCTTCGTTCGAGGAGGTTTCGCCATGAAGTCGTGGAATCGAATGCAGGATGCCGTAGCCGTCGTACTCGGTGTCTTTGCCGCACTGTCACCCATGTGGCTCGTCACCACCGACAAGGCAATGTGGTCACTGGTCGTCCTGGGTGTACTCGTAGCACTCTCCGGCCTGGCACACATGGCACGACCGGGCATGGCCGTGGCCGACTACGCGATGGGTGTCTTCGGGCTCCTGATGTTCATCTCCCCCTGGGTCATGAACTTCCACGCCCTCGCAGGCGCATCCTGGACCGCCTGGATCGTCGGAGTGCTGACCGTCGTGGTGGCGGCGAGCGCGATGCCGGTCATGAACGCGAGAATGCACCACGGCGATCACGGAGTGGCCGCCCATTGAAGCGGCGATCACGGAGTGGCCGCCCAT
>NZ_JASHKR010000021.1:0-4954 GCF_030056815.1 Rhodococcus sp. IEGM 1379 | reverse complement strand
CGGCGATCACGGAGTGGCCGCCCATTGAAGCGGCGATCACGGAGTGGCCGCCCATGAGAACTCAGGCTCTGATCGCGCCCAAGATCCGTCCAGCGTCGAAAGCTTCGGCGCTGGACGGAAGGCTGCCCGGCCGCCCGCTCACCAACACCTCGACCTTGCCCGAGCCTGCTGGAATATCGGTCTCGAGAGCATCGATTCGACGCAGTGTCTGCCGCGCGACAGCCTCCGCGCTGTCGAACAACTGCACTCCCGCCGGAAGAGCCGCAACTATCTCATCCCTCAGCAACGGATAGTGAGTGCATCCCAGCACGACGCCTTGCACGTCATCCGGTGTGCGCGCAGCGGCCGACGCGATTGCCGCCAAGGCAGCCGCCCGGTCACCACGGTCTATGGCGTCGGCCAAGCCGTGACACGCCACCCCCACCACATCGCTGCCGTCGGCGAACTCGGCAATCAGATCTGCTTGGTAACGACTTGCCGTTGTTGCCGCAGTAGCCCAGATCGCGACCGAATCACACGCAGTCGCCGCCGGTTTGATGGCCGGCACTGTGCCGATAACCGGAACACCGGGTCCGACCAGCTCACGGACGTGGTCGAGCGCCGTCACACTCGCCGTATTACATGGCAGGACGATGACCTGCGCACCTCGATCCAGGCTTCGCTGCGCCGTGCCCAGAACCCGCTCGATCACCCACTCCGCCGGCTTGGGTCCCCACGGCGCACCGTCGGGATCCAAGGACAGTACGAGATCCAGTTCGGGACGCAGGCGTCGTAGCCATGCAGAAGTCGGGAGCAGACCAAGTCCCGAGTCGATGAGCGCAACGATCACCGAACAAATCTAGCGTCCCGAACCGGACCGAGCCTCATCAGCTCACGCTGAAGTGGACTCCAACACGTCGGCAATGGGTGTACCCGCAGCGATCTTCATCCGCATCTTCATCACGGCCCCGGCACTGCCGCAACCGACCACGGCTGCCAGCAGTCCGTCACGCTCGTAGTAGGCGACGAACTTCTTCCCGTCGTCCTTGATGATGTGGACCTGATCGGTGGGCGCGACGGTCCCCAGCGCCTGAATCTTCACGTCGTACTGATCGCTCCAGAAGTACGGAACCTGCGCGGCCGCATTCGGGTCACCGGTCCCGGTCAAGGCGCCGGCGAGGACCTTCGCCTGATCGCCCGCGTTGCTCCAGTGCTCGACGCGCTTGCGCCGCTCCCCGATGGTCCAGGCCGCCACGTCGCCTACCGCCCACACGTGATCGGCACTCGTGCGGCCAACCGCGTCACAGAGGACACCGTTGTCGAGTTCGATACCCGAATCGGCAAGCCAATTCGTCACGGGGAGAGAACCCACGCCGATGGCAACCACGTCGACAGCAATTTCGGAACCGTCTGCGAGAACAGCGGTGTCGACGGCACCGTCACCGGAGAGCGTCTTCAGGCCGACGCCGACTCGAACGTCGATTCCTTCAGCTCGATGCAGACGCTCGACGAGAGCGCCCACCGTCGTACCCAGCACCGAAGCGAGCGGAGTGGGCTGCGGCTCGAGCAATGTCACCTCAACGCCATGCGACTTCATGCTCGACGCCAACTCACAACCGATGAACCCAGCTCCGACGATCAACGCACGCTTGCCCGGCGCAAGATCTGCGCGCAACGCCAACGCTTCCTCGATCGAGCGGAGTACATGGACACCCGACAGTTGCGGTAGACCACTGATCCGGCGCGGTGTCAGGCCGGTCGCGATGACCAACTCGTCGTACGAGAGTTCGGAACCGTCGGCAAAGGCAACCGTCTTCGCTGCCGTATTCACGGAGAGAGCCGGCGAACCCAGCTTCAAGTCGATCTTGTTCTCCGTGAAGAACTCAGCCGGACGCAATGTCGTCTCGTCCTTGTCACCACGAATTACTTCCTTGGACAGGGGCGGTCGGTCATACGGAAGATGAGTCTCACCGCCGGCCAGCACGATCTCGCCGTCAAAGCCTGCGCGGCGCAGCTCCTCCGCGGTCCGAAGCCCCGATAATCCCGCGCCCACGATCACAATCCGTGCCACCACACACCAACCTGTCTGTCCTACGTCACTTTCGACGCACACTATGAGCGTCGACACTTGTTACGTCAAGACTCTGTCATACCAAATACGGACGTAGGCGTGGTGCACCGCGCGTCGATAACAGAAGTCACTACAGTTGACAGGAGACGAGACGCACACACTGAAACTCGAGCAGGGAGCCCCGTATGACCAGCGATTCCAGTGAAAAGAACAGCGTCCAATTCGGCGCCCCGGGGCCTGCCGCTCTCCACAGCACCCAAGGTAAGACGATCATCGCCGACGCGGTCGTCGCAAAGATTGCCGGCATCGCCACCCGTGAGATCAACGGCGTCTACGACGTCGGTGGTGGCACCGCCCGTGCCGTCGGCGCACTTCGCGACCGAATCCCGGGAGCCCGGGTCAACCACGCTCAGGGCGTGGCCGTCGAGGTCGGCGAAAAGCAGGCCGCCATCGACATCGGCATCGTCGCCGAGTACGGAGTGGCTCTGCACGAGTTGGCGCTCGGCATCCGTCGCAACGTCATCGCAGCGGTAGAACGCATGACCGGTCTCGAAGTCACCGAAGTCAACATCACCGTCTTCGACGTCATGCTCTTCGGAGAATCCGAGAACCCGACCCTCGAGTCGGAAGCCAAGCCGAGAGTTCAATGACCGATACCGGCCCGGCCGCCACAGATAGCGCTGCCGAAACTGTCGCCGACACCGCACTCTCCGTTCCCGGTGTCGCCGAACTGCACGGTGGCCAATTCGGCGAAGTCGGAACCTATCTACCGGGCAAACGCATCACCGGCGTCGTCCTGGACGAAACATCCTGTGCCGTACACATTTCCGTGAAGTACCCCGCCAATGTACTGACTGTCGCCGAGCAGGTCAGACAAGCAGTCGGGCAGGTAGTCGACGTACCGATCACCGTCACTGTCGGCGACGTCGTCGTCGTCGTCGATGGTGACGGTGATAGTGATTCTGCTGAAATTTTCGAAGAAAGGAACTGACGTGAACAGCACTACAGTCGGACTGCTGGTCGGTCTACTCCTCGCACTCGCCGGCATACTAGGCGGATTCAGTGGGTTCGTCTTCGCTGTCCTGCTCGGCGCAGCGGGCATGGCCATCGGCGCACACCGCGACGGACACCTCGATCTGGGTGCCATCCTCCGAAGCCGCGGCCGTGGCTGAGCGCTCGAATTCGAGCACGGCACAACCGGATCCGGGCGAACGCGGCTCACTCGTCATCAAGGATCGCGCGATGTCCAAGATCGCGACGGCAGCCGCGGTCAACGTTCCCGGCGTAGTTCGCCAGACGGGCGGACTCACCAGGTTGACCGGACGCGACCTCCCCCGAGCCGACATCGCCATGGGTGCCGACGCCGTAGCCGTCAACCTCTTCATTGCCGTCACCTGGCCGTGCTCGGTTGTAGATCTCACCGGACGAGTCCGCGAAGAAGTCGGCCGCAGCGTCGAATCCCTCACCGGATATCCGCTGACAGACATGAACGTCATGATCGCCGCCACCTGCGCACCGGAAGAATCAACACCCGTCAGCATCGAAGATACTGATACCGAACAGGTTTCACAGTGGATTCCGCCTCGCGTACCATCCGCCGCACCGGCCGCAGCAATATCGGCAGTTGTTGTCGCCTTCGGGCTACTCGCCCTTGCCTTCGTAGTTTCCCGTGAATGGTTCATCAACCGAGGCACTTTCGAATCTGCACCGTGGATCCAGAATTCTGTCGAATGGGTATCACGACTGCACTGGGAACCGTGGCTACTGCCCACGGCAATCGCTGCCGTGGTCGCCGGGGTGGTCCTGATCGCCACGGCCGTCAAACCTCGCGCGAAAACCCATGTAGCACTGGGCAACCCAGCCGCATCGACGGTGTGGATGCGCCCCACCGACATTGCCCGTCTCTGTAGCGGCCACGCTGCCTCCGTCCCCGGAGTTCTACGCGCCCGCACTACCGTCGACCGCAAGCACGCAAAGGTCCACATCGATACCGCCGGCGGCGATCACGACGCACTGATCACCGCCGTCGAAGCCGCTGTTCAACCACACCTCGACATCCTGCAACGGCCGGTACAACTGACTGTTCTCGCCAGGGCCCTGCTCACCCGAGAAATGGTCGCAACCCAGAAGGTCGAATCGTGAACCGCTACATAGCAGGACTCGATCGAATAATCGTGCTCGTCATCGGCGTCGCACTCCTCGCCGCCGGCGGCTACATCATTGCGTGGGACGCCGGCGTGAAATTGATCCGCACATGGGTCTCTCGTCTGGACCGGCCCAGACTCCTCGGAATTCCCGAAGAGGACTGGTGGCATTGGTTCCTCACCGGAACGTTTATCGTCGCCGTCGTTGTCGGACTCGGACTGCTGTCCCTGAATCTTGGGCGACGCCGCACCCGCGCCGTAGAACTCCAGCACACCGAATCCGGCACCGACGTCAGTGTTGATCTCGGGCCCGTCGCATCCGGAGTTGCCTCCGAACTCGGACAACTGCCCGGTGTTCGTAACACCAAGAGTCGAGCCACCGTCGACCGTGGACTCCCGACACTGTCCATCGTCGTCACTGCGGATCCTGGCATCGACGTCGTGGACTTCACTGCCCGCGCCGAGCGCATCGCGTCTTCAGTACGCCGCAATCTCGACGGTTCGGACATTGCCGTCCAGGTTCTGCTCCACCTCGATCGCGTCGACGCTGTGCAGTAGTCGACACTGTGCAGTAGTAGACACTGTGCAGTAGTAGACACTGCGGATTGTCGTCCGCTAGGTCGCAGACAAACAAGAAAGGCGCTCACTCCCCGAAGGGAATGAGCGCCTTTCTTTGCAAGCTATGAATCAACTAGCAAGACAAGGGTCTCACTTGATGATCTTGGCAACCTTGCCGGCGCCGACCGTACGGCCGCCTTCG
>NZ_JASHKR010000119.1 GCF_030056815.1 Rhodococcus sp. IEGM 1379 | reverse complement strand
GCGTCTTCGTCGCCTTGCGGAAGGATGCGGCACGCGCCGTAGAAGCGGTGGTACGCACCCGCGAGTTCTTCGAGGTAACGGGCGATCCGGTGAGGCTCACGCAGATTGGCGGCGCTGGAGACGACGCGCGGGTATTCGCCGATCGTGCGGATCAGGTCGCCTTCCTGCTCGGCCGTGAGCAGCGCGAGGTGGCTCGAGTCGGCGGACAGACCGAGGTCGGCAGCATTGCGGGCTATCGCGGAGAGGCGTGCATGCGCGTACTGGACGTAGTAGACCGGGTTTTCGCTGCTGGTCTTGGTCCACAGATCGAGGTCGATGTCGATGCTGGAGTCGACCGACGACCGGATCATGACGTAACGCGATGCGTCGACGCCGATTGCCTCGACCAGGTCGTCGAGGGTGATGACGGTTCCGGCGCGCTTGCTCATCTTGACGGCGACGCCGTCCTTGACGAGGTTGACCATCTGTCCGATGAGTACCTCGACGGTGTCCGGGTCGTCGCCGAAAGCAGCGGCAGCAGCCTTGAGGCGGCCGATGTAGCCGTGGTGATCGGCACCGAGCATGTAGATGCAGAGGTCGAAGCCGCGAGCGCGTTTGTCCTGGAAGTAGGCGATGTCACCGGCGATGTAGGCGGCGTTGCCGTCACTCTTGATGACGACGCGGTCCTTGTCGTCGCCGTAGTCGGTGCTCTTGAGCCACCAGGCACCGTCCTCGTTGAAGAGGTTGCCGGACCTCTTGAGCGATTCGACGGCCTTCTCGACTGCGCCGGATTCGAAGAGCGAGTTCTCGTGGAAGTAGACGTCGAAGTCGACGCCGAAATCGTGGAGGGTCTGACGGATGTGGGTGAACATCAAGTCGACGCCGATGGACCGGAACGTTTCCTGCTGCTCATCAGCGGGCAGGTCCATGACATCGGGGCGCTGAGCGAGGACGGTTGCAGCGATGTCGGCGATGTAGGCGCCGGCGTAACCGTCTTCGGGAGCAGGCTCGCCCTTGGCTGCGGCGATCAACGAACGCGAGAAGCGGTCGATCTGTGCGCCATGATCATTGAAGTAGTACTCACGGGTGACCAGACCACCCTGCGCGGACAGGATGCGCCCGAGCGCGTCTCCGACTGCAGCCCAACGGGTTCCACCGAGGTGGATGGGTCCGGTGGGGTTGGCCGAGACGAATTCGAGGTTGATCTTCGTACCGGCAAGCGAGTTGCCACTGCCGTACGACGGACCGGCTTCGAGAACTCCGACGACGACGGCGCCTTGGGCGTCGGCAGCGAGGCGGATGTTGAGGAAGCCCGGGCCGGCAATTTCGGCTGCGTCGATACCGTCGGCAGCCGTGAGTGCCTCGGCGAGCCAGCCGGCCAATTCGCGCGGGTTGGCGCCGACCTTCTTGGCTACCTGCATCGCAACATTGGTGGCGTAATCGCCGTGCTCAGGGTTGCGAGGACGCTCGACGGTCAGGGTTTGTGGGAGCACCGAGACGTCGAGGCCGCGTTCGGCAAGGACGCTCGCAGCGGTTCCGCGGAGCAGTTCGGCAAGGTCAGCTGGAGTCACAGGTATCCATCCTATTGCCTGCACACTCGAGGTGGAGACTCGCCTCACGCGCGGGCGCCCGAGAGTAGGCTGACGACCGATTTGGGCGTGTCGCACGCCACTCTCCCAGATTGCCCTCAGACTCGGAAAGTACAGTGGTAATGCCCGAGCTACCGCCGAGTACATCCGGCGGGAGGGCATGCTGCACATTTGCCCACACACCGAAAGAGCCCAATCGATGCCAAGCGGTTCCGATAGTCACGGTCCCAAGAACAAATCCGGGGCCAAATCAGCCAAAGCCATCAAGGCCGCCAACAAAGGCGGTAGCCCGGCAAAGAAGGGCAAGGGTGGCGTTCCGGCTCCCCGCCAGATTCCGTGGCTGTCGATCGGTGCCGGCGTCGCAGTACTCGGACTGATTGCCGTGCTCGGCATCAATCTGTGGCCGAAGGTCGAAGAGAAGCAAGCCCTCGAGCCGTACAAGTACAGCTCCGAGAACAAGGATCCGTCCGACAACATCGACGGTGTTCTCAAGATCGAGTACCCCGCCGGCCAGCACGTCGAAGCCACGCAGCGCGTCGCCTACGACCAGAGCCCGCCGTTCGGTGGCCCGCACGACGCCACTTGGGCAAACTGCACGGGCACTGTCTACGCGTCGGCGATCCGTACCGAAAACGCTGTTCACTCACTCGAGCATGGTGCGGTCTGGATCTCCTACAACCCGGACAGCATCGACCAGAGCCAGATCGACAGCCTCGCAAAGCGGGTCGAGAACAGCAAGGGCTACATGCTGATGTCGCCGTACCCCGGCCAGAGCAGCCCCATTTCGCTGCAGTCCTGGGGCCACCGCCTCGAAATCGACAACGCTGACGACGAGCGCATCGACCAGTTCATCACCGCTCTGAAGCTGAACCCGAACGTCTACCCCGAGGTCGGCGCCAGCTGCACGAACCCGCTGTTCACCGCAGAAACGTCGCCGTTCGACCCCACACCTCCGGGCCCCGACGCGGTTCCGATGGACGGCACCGGCACCACACCGGCCACCGACGAGCAGGTTCCCGCAGGTGGATAGTCAACCTGACACCGACCGCTCGTCGAAGCCGAGTCAGCGCACCGCTCTACTGATCATCGGTCTCATCGGCGCCATTGCCATCGGTTTCGCTCTGGGCGCGTTCACCAATCTGTTGGGCCCCGACGCGAAGTCCTCACTCACCGTTCCGGCATCGGACTCGGTGGATGTCGGCTTTGCTCAGGACATGCTCGTCCATCACGGTCAGGCCGTCGAAATGGCGTCCACCGCGTTGACGAAGTCCACAGACGACGAGGTGCGCACGGTGGCATACGACATCTTGACCACCCAGCAGAATCAGATCGGTCAGATGCAGGCATGGTTGACGATGTGGGACGAACCGATTTCCACTGTCGGCCCGTACATGGAGTGGATGACCTCAGATTCGTCCACCGGACACGATTCGCACGGAGCGTCTACGACGATGACGATGGATCATTCCGGCCCTGTGACCACGATGCCCGGCATGGCGTCTTCCGCAGATCTGGCAGCGTTGAATGCTGCATCCGGCCCCGAGTTGGACACCCTCTTTCTCCAGTTGATGTTGCGCCATCACCAGGGCGGCCTTCCGATGATGGAGTACGCCGCAGCCAATGCCATCACTGATCCGGTGAAGTCCTTGTCCACGACGATGGTGAACACACAGGAAAGCGAGTCCACTTTGCTGGCCAGCATGCTGGCCGCTCGCGGAGCCGCTCCCCTGCCGATGAACTAACCGGCAATAATTCGAATCGAACTGGGCCTGGCCCTGACTTTTGTCAGGACCAGGTCCAGTTTTCTATCTCCGGCAAGTCCGCGAGATGCTCCACGATGTAGCGCGAGTGCTTGTCCAGTTGAGCCCGGCAGAACTCGACCAACTCCGACGCCCCGGTGGTCCGACGCTTGGATCGTCGCAGCGCCTCGATGACCAGGTGGTAGCGGCTCATCTTGTTGAGGACCACCATGTCGAACGGCGTTGTCGTGGTTCCCTGTTCACTGAATCCCCGGACATGGAACCGCTCCGGAGAGGGGCGTCCGTGGAGGAGTTGATGGACTGCCCGGGCGTAGCCGTGGAAGGCGAACACCACGTCCGTCTCGGCAGTGAACAAGTTCCGGAACGACTGCTCACCAAATCCGTGTGGATGTTCGGTCGGCGTCAGTAGGCCCATGAGATCAACCACGTTGACAACCCGCACCGACAGGTCCGGCGTTCCTTCGCGAAGCAGCTGGGCGGCGGCCAGAATCTCTTGTGTCGGAACGTCTCCCGCTGCGGCCAGCACCACATCGGGTTCTTGCCCGGCAACTTCCGTTCCGGCCCAATCCCAGACCGACGCGCCCGCAGCGCAATGCGCGTGCGCCTGCTCGAGCGTCAAGTACTGCAGGTGCGGTTGCTTGTCGACGACGATCACATTCACGTGGTTCATGCTGCGCAGAGCGTGATCCGAAATCGAGAGCAGCGTGTTGGAGTCCGGCGGCAGCCATACCCGGATCACGCTGGGCGCCAAAGGAATCACGGCGTCGATCATTCCGGGGCCTTGATGACTGAAACCGTTGTGATCGTTGCGCCAGCACGTACTGGTGAGCAACACGTTGAGCGAGGAAACCGGCTCCCGCCACGGCAGGTCGACGGCATGCTGGAGCCACTTGGCGTGCTGGATCAGCATCGAGACGCTCACCATCGCAAAGGCTTCGTAACTGGCAAACATTCCGTGCCGCCCGGACAGTAAATATCCCTCGAGCCAGCCCTCACAAAGATGCTCACTGAGTATCTCCATGACCCGGCCGTCGGCAGAGAGTCCGTCGTCGTACTCGGTGATCGGCAACTGCCAGCACCGTTCGGTTGTCTCGAATACCGCACCGAGTCTGTTGCTTGCGGTTTCGTCCGGACAGAACAACCGGAAGATTCCGCCGCCGTCGTCGGTTTCGGTGGCGGCGTAGATGTCCCGCAACAGTTCACCGAGCACCCTGGTGGTCTCGTAGAACGTCGAACCCGGCGATTCGATGGGTAGCGCGTACTTCTCGAGTGCCGGCATCGGCAATTCGACGCGTAGTCGTCCACCGTTGGCGTAGGGCGTACTGCCCATCCGCTTGTCCCCGACCGGCGCCAGCACGGCAAGTTCAGGAATCAACGATCCGTTCGCGTCGAACAACTCTTCGGGACGGTAGGAGCGCATCCACTCCTCGAGTTGCCGAAGATGTGCCTCATCGGTTCGCACTCCGGACAACGGAACCTGATGGGCCCAGTGGGTGCCCTCCACCAACTTCCCGTCGACGGTGTGCGGGCCGGTCCACCCTTTGGGAGTGCGCAAGACGATTGCCGGCCAAGCGCCGTTCCACTCATTACCGGCGCGCGCCGACACCTGCATCTCACGGATCTTGCTGTGCGCCTTGATTATCGCGTCGTACAGGTCCGGGAAGACCTTCGTCGGGTCGTCGCCGGACACGACGACGGGATCCCATCCCTGGCCGCCCAGATACGCCTTGATGTCTTCGTCGCTACTGCGTCCGTACACCGTCGGCCCGGCAATCTTGGCGCCGTTCACGTGCAGGATGGGCAGCACCGCACCGTCGCGTCGGGGATTGAGAAATGCCGGGAGCTTCCACGATCCCGACAGCGGACCGGTCTCGGCTTCACCGTCACCGATGACGCAGGCCACCAGTAGGTCCGGGTGGTCGAATGCCGCACCGGCCGCATGTGCCAGCGCGTACCCCAACTCGCCGCCCTCGTGGATACTGCCCGGCGTCTGCACACTGACGTGGCTGGGCACTCCGCCCGGCGCCGAGAATCGTCGGCACATGCGGTGGATACCGTCGGCGTCGGCGGACACTTCGGGATATATCTCCGAGTACGTCCCTTCGAGGTACGTCGACGCGATCATCGCGGGTCCACCGTGGCCGGGCCCCGTCACGTACAACCAGTCCGAGTTCGTGGTGGCGATGTGCCGGTTGAGCAACGTGTAGATCATCGACAGGCCTGGACTGGTTCCCCAGTGGCCGAGCAGTCGCGGCTTGATGTGCTTCGCTTGCAAGGGCTCTCGAAGCAACGTGTTGTCTTGGAGATAGATCTGCGCGACGGTCAGATAGTTCGCGGCCGCCCACCATCGCAGGTCGAGCGCTAGTTGATCTTCGGAATACTGGCGATCGGTCATCGACGACTCCCGTTGCTCACAATGGTGATCGAGCAGTCTGCCCGAATCTGTGCCCGTCGCCGAGCCTAGGCGAAATGATGCCCGAATCGATGTATATCTCCTGGTTCTGCGACCCGGTTTGGTCTTGCACGGGTGTGATGCGCTACGCTAACCCAGCCCAATCGGCACACCGAATTTTCGGTGCGCCCCCGTAGCTCAGGGGATAGAGCGTTCGCCTCCGGAGCGAAAGGTCGCAGGTTCGAATCCTGCCGGGGGCACCACGACAGCGCAGGTCAGAGCACTAGCTCGAGCTGCAGCGCGGTCCAGGTGCCACACAATGACGACTAACGTCTACTGTCATGCCGCGAGTTGACCCCGCCCCCACGTACACCATGCGTCAGCTTGCTGCGTTTGTCGCAGTAGCCGAGACCGGAACCATCAGCGCGGCCGCCGAGCGCATGCACCTGTCCCCCTCGGCAATGTCTGCATCCATCACGGAACTCGAACGCGCACTCAAGGTTCAACTCTGTGTCCGCCGCCGGTCATTCGGTGTACAACTCACGCCCACAGGGGAATTCGTCCTCATACGAGCTCGAGCATTGCTGAAACAAGCAGGTGAGCTCGAGTCCGATGCGCTCGGTACCGGCGGAACAATTTCAGGACCCATCGCAATCGGCTGCTACCCGGCTTTGGGGCCGACTGTTCTGCCGTCGATGATCGCCGGGTTCACTCATGAATATCCCGCCACCTCGGTAAAATTCCGCGAAGACACCCAGAACCGACTGCAGGCGCAGTTGGAAAACGGTGAACTGGATCTGGCGATCGTCTACGACCTGGATCTGTCTCCGGAACTGCGCATGGTTACGTTGTCGACCCGCGAACCGTTGATCGTCCTGAGTGCAGAGCACCCACTGGCGGCATCCGATCGACAAATTCACTTACCGGACCTCGCAGAGTTCCCGATGGTCCTACTCGATGCTCCCCCGAGCACAAAACATGCCCTCGACGTCTGCCGTGCCGGTGGTTTCGTTCCGGACGTGGCCTACCGAACTGCGAACTTCGAGACAGCCCGGGCGTTTGTCGGCCGGGGACTGGGATGGACGCTGCTTCTGCAGCGCCCCAGCCTCGACGTCACCTACGAGGGCCTCGAGGTGGTCGTCAAGACAATCAGATCCCCGGTGGTCCCGTCGGTGAACGTCGTACTCGCGTGGCATCAGGACGCACGACTGAGCCGCGTCGCTCGGGCATTTATAGAATTCGTTTCACAATCTGAGAGAGCGAGCTAACCCTCCCAACAGGCATTTTGTCTCTAATGCGGAAATTCAGTGCAATATCACCCAATTCTTCCGCTTTTCAAGTGTTGTGGTCCACGTCATTGTGTCTTCAAGCCACATTCATCTCGAAAGGCATTTCATGACTTCACTCGCCTCGCCGACCGCGCAGCGGACTACCGCTGTAGCCAAGGCACGCAAGGCTGCCCTCGGCAGCTTTGTCGGCACCGCCATCGAGTGGTACGACTTCTTCATCTACGGCACTGCTGCCGCCTTGGTTCTGGGCAAGCAGTTCTTCCCCGGCACATCCGATCTCGCCGGAACCTTGGCAGCATTCGCGACACTCGCTGTCGGATTCATCGCACGCCCCATCGGCGGAATCGTGATGGGCCATTTCGGCGACCGCATCGGACGCAAGTCCATGCTTGTCACCTCCCTCATGTTGATGGGTTGCGCGACTGTCGCTATCGGCTTGCTCCCCAACTACTCCTCGATCGGAGTATTCGCGCCGATCTTGCTGGTGACGCTCCGCTTCATCCAGGGCCTCGGAGTGGGCGGCGAGTGGGGTGGGGCTGTGCTGGTCGCAACCGAGAACGCACCCGAAGGGAAGAAGGGGCTCTACGGCAGTGCTCCGCAGATCGGTGTTCCTGCCGGTGTTTTGGTGGCAAACCTCGTTTACCTTCCCCTTGCAGCCTTCATGGACGACGCGACGTTCAACTCCTGGGGCTGGCGAATTCCGTTCCTGCTCAGCGCTGTTCTGGTCGGCGTCGCCATGTGGATCCGCCTCGGCCTCGAAGAGAGCGAGGAGTTCACGGCATCGAAGACCAAGGCTCCTGCCGACTCGATGCCGATACTCGAAGTCCTGACCAAACACTGGAAAACTGTGTTGTTGGCCGGCGGAACCTTCATCGCCACCAACGGAATCGCGTACGCGTACATGGTCTACGTCCTCAAGTACGGCGAGAAGGAACTCGGATTCAGCAAGACCACCATGCTGTTCCTGCTCATCGCATCCTGCCCGTTCTGGATGGCCGGCATGGCATTCAGCGCCCACAAGTCGGACACCCTCGGACGGCGACCCGTCTACATCCGCAGCTCCATCGCGCTGGTAGTCGCTGCAGCGGTGTTCTTCCCACTCATCGACACCGCTGTCATCCCCGTGATGCTGATCTCGATGATTGCCCTCGGATTCACGCTGGGCTGCTGTGCGGGTCCACAGGCCGCCCTGTTCGCCGAATTGTTCCCCGCTCATATCCGGTACAGCGGCGCATCCCTCGGCTACCAGATCGGCGCGATCCTCGGCGGCGGTCTCGCACCGATGATCGCCACTGCACTCTTCGCCGCATTCGACACATCGTTTGCCATCACCGTCTACTTCGTCGTGATTGCAGTGATCAGCCTGGTGTCGATTCTGCTGCTCCCCGAACCTTCCGCCGCACAGAAAGCCTCGTGATCATGTCGACTTACTTTCATCCGAAGAAGTACGCTCCCGAGGATTTCAGCTCCACGTCCCCGTCGGCAGACGCCCTCCCGGTTGTCATCGTCGGCGCCGGTCCCGTGGGCATGGGTGTTGCCATGGGCCTGGCCGCGCGCGGCATCCGTGTCACGATTCTCGAAGCGGCAGATCAGGTGTCGTTCGGCAGCCGCGCGATCTGCGTCTCCCGGCACAGCCTCGAAGTTGCCGAGCGCCTCGGGTTCGGTACAGAACTCGAAGACATCGTTTTGCCGTGGGTGGGAGGACGAAGCTACTACCGCGATCAGGAAGTACTGCACTTCCGCATGGCCTCGGGCAAGCACGACGCGCGTGGCCCCATGGTCAACGTGTCGCAGTCCGAGTTCGAGCAGATCATGACCGACACGTTGCTCGCACATCCCTTGGTCACGTTCCATTGGTCGTCGTCGATCGCCGGTATCTCACGTAGCGACGACGAGGTGACATTGACGGTCGACACGGCCTTCGGTGCTCGCGAACTCCGCGCCGCCTGGGTCGTCGCTGCCGACGGCGGCCGCAGCACGATGCGCGAGCTGAGCGGAATCCGCCTGCAGGGCAACAGTTACGAAGGTAACTACGTCATCGCGGATATTCATTGGGAGTCGGAACTTCCCGCCGAGCGCCTGGTCTGGTTCGACGCTCCCAGCAATCCCGGCTCGACCATCATCATGCACCGGCAACCTCGTGACATCTGGCGGATCGACTACCAACTCGACGCGTCCGACGATCCCGCGGCCGAGACCGCGGAAGAGCGCATCCGCGATCGCATCACCCGCCACCTCGAATGGCTCCAGAGCGACATTCCGTGGACCCTGGAATGGTTCGGCTTCTACCGCGCCCACGCGCTGGCACTGGAAGATTTCACCCACGGCCGCGTACTGTTCGCCGGCGATGCAGCACATCTGGTTCCGATCTTCGGAGTTCGCGGACTCAACTCGGGGATGGAAGACGCCGAGACCCTGGCGTGGCAGCTTGCCGCCGTCATCAACGGACAAGCCGATACCGCTCTCCTGCAGGCCTATTCGACGGAGCGTCGCAGCGCCTGGCAGCAGAACGTGGATAACGCAGGCAAGTCGACACTCATCATGTCTCCCGGCAGCCACGGATACCGGACCACACGCGACGCCGTACTCGAACTTGCCACCACCCGAAACGAATTCGCACATCTGATCAATCCTCGCCAGTCCAGTGCCACCCATGCGCACCTCTCGCCACTGACGTGGGCGACCGCGCCGGGCACGCAGGGCGTACTCCCCGGCGATCCCCTCGAAGATCGGATCGTCGAAGTATGCACTACGGATGGACCGTCGGAAACGTCACTGAATCGCCTGCGCGGCTCGGGGTTCGGCGTGCTGGCCTTCGGCATGTCCGCAGAGCAAGCATCCGAACTCGACAGACAGGCTGCTGACTTTGCTCAGTCACTTGCACCGGAAACGGTGCAGGTGATGACCGTGGGCGGCGCTCACGGGACGATCCCTGACGCTCGCGGAGATCTCGCCTCGACGCTCGGTGCCGGGGATGGCGAAATCTTCGTGATTCGGCCGGACGGCTTGGTGCTGTGCCGGATCAGCGATCCCGCACAATTGATCGACGTTGCCAAACATCTCACCGCCGGAACTGCTCCGCCGCAGTTCGACGCGACCGCCTCCGTGACGTCCGAAGCAGTTGGCGACGAGGCCCGCCGAGAGCATGTGTGGTTGTCTCTCGCCGACGCTCTCGATACGGCGGAACCGGCCGACCGCGAAGGCATGCTGGTACGCCTGGCCATGATTCTCGGTTCGCAGGCAAACAGCGAAGATTTCGACAAGGCCCTCGGGTCTGCCACCCGCTAACCTCTCCACTGACGTTCAGCCGCGCCGGATTTCTCCGGCGCGGCTGAACCATTTTTCACAGAACCTTCGCCCGGCCGCCAGGGTAATCACGGAACGGGACTAAGGTGGGTCCATACCGGCGCGCTTTTCTGATGCCGCCGGCGCTCGACAGCAGCGCACCCAGCACGCAATTGACGGTCCTGGTCCAGGCATTCTGCCAGCGCTTCTGCATTCTGCAGTTCATTCAGGCTCCGGTCTGACATCTCTACCTGCACCTATCGAGAGATTTACAATTGAACAACGCACGCACCCTTGGAGTCATCGGGCA
>NZ_JASHKR010000118.1 GCF_030056815.1 Rhodococcus sp. IEGM 1379 | reverse complement strand
GAAGAAGTACACCGGCGATGATCAGCGATATCTGCCCCAGTCGTTTCACTCGATCCGAGGCGTAGCGCGAGCCCGCCACATCGCCGTCGGCCCACAACGGGTACACGTTGAATGCATGAGTAAATGTCGCGAATGCCAGGGGCCAGAAGAAGAGCAGAGACGCCACGGCCCACCCGGCATTAACGGGTGGGCGTTCGGGGTTCTGGGGAATGGCAGTCTGGGTCGGTTGTTCCGAGCTGGTCATGAGGATCTCCTGACAAGAGGGTTCCTACTCGACGCTACTGCGATTGTCCTGAAGATTCACTGAGCATTCGGCGAGGTCAGCCGTAGTGCCAATCGTGATCCATCTTCCGGAAGTACGGAAACAGCGTGGCCTCCTCGAAATCGAGATGGGACTGCATGTGATCGGCCAGTTCGCTGAAGGCAGCACGCGCACGCTCCACAGCGGCCGGATCGGTGCTCAACTGCAGTGACGCACTCTTTGCCTCCGAGACGATTTCACCGACAGCCTTGTGTTCGGACTGCAACCGCTCGACTGCCGGTGCGAGTTCGGGAAAATTCCTCGTCATGACGGGGAACATCCGTTGATCTTCGATCGTGTGATGCAGCGTCAAAGTATTGCAGTAGAAATCGCAGTTGACGCGCAATTGCCACACAAAATCCGCGATGGTCAGACCGGCAATCATGTCCGGAATCGCCCGGCGGTCGGCTGTTTCGTCGGCCAGCAGTACCAGCGCCTGTTCGAGTACCTCGACATCGGCACGCAGCGGTTCGTGGACCTGCCTCAATTGCTCGACCATGCGTCGTCCGGCGGGCGTCGATTCAGTTGTCATGCCGGTACCGATGCGCGGTCCGCCAGCATTCGGGCAACAGGCAGGACGTCCCGGGCAGCCATCTCGATACGCTCGAACACCTCGGGGTTGAGGATGGTGGTGCCATCGAAATCGCCTGCGCTGAGATAGATTCCGACCGGAGCTGTCCAGGCTTGGAAGAACGCGAAGAGTGGGCGCAATGCGTGATCGAGAACAAGTGCGTGTCGATCACTGCCGCCGGTCGCAGCAAGAATCACCGGAGTGTTTGCCAAGGCGTACTGATCCACCAGATCGAAGAAATGCTTGAACAATCCCGGATACGACCCCCGGAAAACCGGTGACGCCGCAATGACGATGTCTGCATTCTCGACCGCAGCGAGTGCGTCGGCGGTGGCCGGATCTATCTGATCGCGATCGAGTGTGCCCGTCAAACCAGGCAACAGATCGACGATTTCGATGAAGGTGGCGTCGATCTGCTCGGAATCGCCGAGTGTGTCGACGATGAGATCGGCCAGTGCACGAGTTTTCGACGGTTTCTGCAGGTTTCCCACGACAGCAACAACTTTGAGTGGAGTGGTCATGAGTGGAGTCCTACTTCTCGGATGCTTTCAGGGATTCGATTTCCTGGCGGACGACGGGAGCGACCTCGGTGCCCAGGATTTCGATGGCTCGCAGCATGTCCTTCTGGGGGACGTTGCCGAATCCCATCTGGATCATGATGCGGTCATGGTGGAACAGTTCGTACTGCGCCATCGTCTTGTCGATGATCTCCTGCGGACCGCCCAGGAAGAATGCGCCGGCGGTGGTGGCCTGAGCTTCGTAAGCTCGGCGCGGCATGGGAACTCCGTTTCCGCGCTGGTGGTGGTTCTGCATCCAGCCGGCCTGGAAGTACGGGTAGGACGTATCGAGTGCAGATTGCTTCGAGGTGTCGACAAAGCCTGGCGACGCGATCGAGACCTTCAGGTTCTTCGGGTCATGGCCGAAATCGGCTGCCGCCCGGCGGTATAGGTCCACAAAGGGTTCGAACTGTTGGTAGCTACCGCCGATGATGGCCAGCGACAACGGAAGTCCGAGCTTTGCGGCGCGAACCACCGAAGCGGGAGTGCCGCCGACAGCGATCCACACGGGGATCTGGCGATCCGGGCGTGGCGTCACATCGCCGTCGACCAGGCTGGGGCGGAGGTGCCCGTCCCAGTTGATCGGATTCTCGTCACGCAGCTTGAGAAGCAGATCGAGCTTCTCGGCAAACAGTTCGTTGTACTGGGACAGGTCGTAACCGAACAGCGGGAATGATTCGGTGTACGAGCCTCGGCCGGCGATGATCTCGGCGCGACCTTCCGACAGGAGATCGACGGTGGAGAACTGCTGGAACACACGGACCGGATCGTCGGAACTGAGGACTGTGACGGCGCTGGAAAGCTTGATGGAGTTGGTGGCCTGAGCCATCGCGGCCAGCACTACCGCGGGCGACGAGATTGCGAAGTCTGTCCGGTGATGCTCGCCGACGCCGAAGACGTCGAGTCCGACTTGATCGGCGACTGTTGCCTGCTCCACCAGATGGCGAAGGTGGACACCGGGATTCATCGTCCGGCCGGTTGCGGGATCAGGGGTGAGTTCTCCGAAGTGGTAGATGCCGAGTTCGAATGCCATGTTTTTCTCTCTATCGATTCGTGGGGGTGATGGGGAGTTGCCGGACACCTAAGTCGCAGGCATCTTCCGTGTTGGTGTGGTGCGCCGCGAGGCGACTGAAGAACTTGTCGAGGACCGGGAGTTCTTCCGGTTCGATGAGATCGGCGAAGTATTCCGCTATCCCTCGCCGATGGATGTCAGAGGCGGCGCGCAAGGTTTTCTTGCCGGCCGGGGTGAGTGAGATGGTGACGACGCGTCGGTCGTTGTCCGGGCGGATCCGTTCGACCAGACCGGCTTCTGCCAGGCGATCCGCGACTCGGGTGACTCCGCTGGTGGTGACCAGTACTTGCTCGGCGAGGTCACCCATCCTTAGGGAGTTGCCCGGGGCCTCGTGCAAGCGCAGGAGTACGTCGTATTGGCCGAGCGTGAGTCCGGTAGCGGAGCGAAGATCAGTCTCCATCTTGCCGAGGATGGTGCTGTGCGCGACCACCAGGTTGCGCCAGGTGCGGCTGCGTACCGGTTCGTCGGTGTCCATCCTCGGTCACTCTCCTCATTTATTTGCGCTCGCAAGTATTGCTTACACAAATATTACACGCGGCGGGAGGCATCTATTCCCGGACCGAATGGCGTGGCCGGCTCTCGATAGGGTTTGCGCATGGGCACTCGAAGGGGTCGAGCATGAAATTGCTGCGTGGGGCGAACACGGTTGTCGAAGGAAACTCGCTACGAGTGGCGGTGACGGGCGCCGCTCCCGGCACCGTCGACCTGATGATTTTTCAGCTCGGAGCAGGCGACAAGGTCCGCAGCGACGCCGACTTCATCTTCTTCAATCAGCCGATCTCCGTGGAAGGGGCGGTGCGCATCGACAACGACGGGGTCGTCGACATCGATGTCGCGAGAGTGCCGGCCGACATTGCGATGCTCAGCATCGCGGTGGCACTCGACGAGAATGTGGCCGGGACACTCTCTGCTGTGGCGAATCTGGGGGCGTCCATCCAGTCCGTTGGTGGCACGCCGATTTCTGCTCCCTCATTGGGTCTCACCACCGAACGCGCTGCGGTGCTGATCGAAATTTACCGACGCGGAGATACGTGGAAGATCCGCAATGTCTCGGCCGGTTGGGACGGAGGACTGGCAGACCTGGTGACAACTTTCGGTGTATCAGTGGACGAAGAACCAGCGCCGGTTGCCGCCGACGGAATTCGCACCGTTCCCGATGAAGCCAAGCTGTCGATGGTCAAGCGCGAGAAGCTCGACCTCCGCAAGCGTGAAGTCGCGAAGGTGCTGTTGACCAAGGGCGGCAACGGGATCAGGGCCCGCGTCATCTTGGTGATCGACAAAACCGGCAGCATGAATAAGCAGTACAAAACCAAGGTGGTGCATCGCGTCGTCGAGCGCATGATTCCCGTCGCGATCCAGGTGGACGACGACGGAAAGCTCGAGCCGTACCTGTATGCGGTTGGCTTCCATAAACTTCCGGAGATCGCGGTGCACGAGGCAGAATCCTGGTCGGAGACCTATCTGCATCTACGTGGGAAACACGGCGGGTTCAACTACGACGCGATCGGCGCAGTCAATCGTGAGATTCCGATCATGACAGAGATCATTTCGCGTCTGACCCCGGGCGCCACCCCCACACTTGTCCTCTTCTTCACCGACGGGGGGTTCTCCGAGCGTCGGGAAATCACAAAACTCATGCGCGCGGCATCGGCGCTGCCCGCGTTCTGGCAGTTCGTGGGAATCGGAAAGGCGAACTACGGCGTACTCGAGAAACTCGACGACCTGGACGGCAGGATTGTCGACAACGCGGGATTCTTTGCGCTCGACGACATCGATACCGTTTCCGATGCCGAACTCTATTCACGATTGTTGAGCGAGTTTCCGGATTGGTACAAGGCCGCTGTGGCTGCGGGAGTTACGAGTTAGCGCCGCGGGCTTCGATCGATTCGGCGATGAATCGCATGGTGGTGTCGAAGCCTTCGGTGATGTCGTAGTCAGAGTCCTGGTGCCAGTATCGGACCGACGAAATGTACACGGCTGCAACAGTCTGAGCGAGAAATTCGGCCGGAAAGTCCGTTCGAACTTCTCCGGCACCGATTCCGGGTTCGAGTACTCGCAAGATTTGATCGTTGAACTGTTCGGTTCGTTCGTGACTGATCTGGTTGCTTGCCAGGTCCCGTTCGAGTTCGCCGGTCACTCCGCGTAGATAGATGCGGAATCGGCGTGTTGCATCGGTGACGTCTTCGAAGACGAGCCGAACCCGCTCAACTGTTGTCAGGTCCTGCTCGAGCAGGCCGTCGATCAAGACGGCCAACTTCTGCATGTGTCCGTCGTGCAACGCGGAGACCAGTGAGTCCTTGGTCTGGAAGTAATTGAAGAAGGTTGCCCTCGAGACATCTGCCATCTCGGCTATGTCGTCGATTGTTGTACCTGTCACGCCCTTCTCGGCGAAGAGTGTTCGAGCGGCGCTCAACAGGCGCTGACGTGTCTCGTATTTGTTGCGCTCACGGCGGCTGAGGGCGATCGGTTGATTCGTTGGCATCGAGTCTCCACTTCCAATTTCTCCAAACTCTTCCATAAAGGTGAACTTGAGTCTATATTTGGCCTCCAGTACAAGGATTTGGACCTAGTCGAAAGCTCCGCCGCTGCCGGTGACTGTGCGGAGTTCGAGTAGGAAGCGAATTACGTAGCGCGAAGGGAGAGTTCACTATCGTGACAACGAGCATGCCGCAGGAAGCGGAAGCGTCGATCACTACGACGGAAACCGATCTGGAGGTTGTCTCCACTCAGTTGCAGCGCTGGCTCAGCGCAACGCTCGATACTGCAACCGATGTTCGCGTCTACAACCTGAGTCGTCCTACTCACTCGGGAATGTCCAGTGTCTCAGTATTATTCGACCTGGACTGGACAGACGGCGGCGTCGCGCAGACAGCGCAGTTGGTGGCGCGTCTGGCGCCCGAAGCTACGGCGTTTCCGGTTTTCCCCAGTTACGACCTCCAAGCTCAGTTCGACGTCTTGGCTGCGGTTCGTCAGCGCAGTGACGTGCCGGTACCGCGGGTCCGCTGGGTCGAGAAGTCCGCTGAAGCTCTGGGGACTCCGTTCCTGGTGATGGACCGTGTCACCGGTGCCGTTCCGGTCGACAATCCGCCGTACGTCTTCGGTGGGTGGCTTCAAGAAGCCGGCATCGCAGACCGAGCGCGCGTTCAGTCGAACAGCGTCGACATTCTGGCGCGAATTCACGGCACCGATGCAGACTTGCCATTCTTGAACGACGACTCGGGCCTGCGTCGCCACTTCGAGGGCGAACGCGCGTACTACGAATGGACCCGTCGTCATGACGGATTACGAATTCCGGTGTTGGAAAGCGCATTCGACTGGCTCGAAGAGCACTGGCCGACCGAGCCCAGCGAAGACGTCCTGTGCTGGGGTGATGCCCGTATCGGCAACATCATGTTCCAGGGAACAGATCCGGTTGCCGTGCTCGACTGGGAATCTGCGACGTTGGCACCGCGCGAGTTGGATCTGGGTTGGTTCATCTTCTTTCACCGCCAGTTCCAGGACTTGGCCGAGCAGTTCTCCATGCCGGGGTTACCGGACATGTTCCGACGCAACGATGTAGTGGCGGAATACGAGAATGCCACGGGCGCTACCATTCGCGACTTGGACTTCTATCTGGTCTACGCCGCATTGCGACACGGAATCGTCATGTCACAGATCGAACGACGCCGAATCCATTTCGGGGAGAAGCAGCCTCCGGAGAATCTCGACGAGTACGTGATGCACCACGCGATGCTCGCAGGACTTATTGACGGAACTTACGAATGGGAGAAGAAATGAAGCCGATCGATCTCGACGAATACCCGGTGCATCAGGCACCGTTGTCGATGGCACGCATGACGTCGACCGACCGAAACTTCTACGATCGCTGTTACTTCAACGCTCACGATCGTACGGGTGACGTTTTTCTGGTGACAGGACTCGGGGTCTACCCCAACCTGGGAGTTGTCGACGCGTTTGCGACGGTCCGCACCGCAGACAGTCAAGTGGCCGTTCGTTTTTCGGATGCGCATGGGGAAACGTCGACCAAGGCGGAGGTGGGTGGGTACCGAATCGAGGTAGTCAAGCCGCTGCAGACTATCCGAGTCATCTGTGAACACGATGATCTCGCCTTCGATATGACCTGGAACGGCGCCTTCGATTCGGTGCTCGAAGAGCATCACACACTTATGGCCGGCCCCCGTGCGATCCTCGACGCCACTCGCTTCGCGCAGGTCGGAAGCTGGTCCGGAACAATGAATGTCGGCGGAAAAGATCTAGTTGTCGACCCGGCGGTGTGGACGGGAACGCGCGACCGCTCGTGGGGGATCAGACCCGTCGGCGAGCCGGACCCGGCCGGTCGCATGGTAGAAAATCCGACTGACGGCCACTGGTGGACCTATGTTCCACTGCGCTTCGACGACTTTGCCCTGATGGTGATCGTGCAGGAAAGCCCGGACGGTTACCGCACACTGAACCACGCGACGCGAACCTTCCGTGACGGCCGAGTCGAACAATTAGGTTGGCCGCGTACGGAAATCAAGTACCGCACCGGCACCAGACATCCGGAGAGTGCCCGTCTGCACCTCACCACGCCGTCGGGTGAGGCACTCGTTGTCGACATCGACACCTTGGGTTTTGTCGCACTCAACGTGGGTGCCGGCTACGGCGGTGACTCGGATTGGACGCACGGCGAATGGCGTGGACGTAACTGGACGTCGTCGTCGGTCTACGACCTCACCGATCCTGCGATCACCGCAAAACTTCCCTACGGAACCATCGACCACATCGCGCGCGCAACGTGCAACGGTGCCGAGGGTTGGGGCATGTTCGAGCATGCAGCGATGGGTCGTCACGACCCGTCGGGATTTGTGGGCTGGCTCGACATGGCTCCGTGAAGTTGCTGTGCTGACTGAATGCTAGGGCGTCGAAACAAGTTGTAGTGCAATTTCTTCCAAGAAACTGTCGATGTACGCCCAAGTGGAGTTTTTTGCCGTCGGGCCGGCCACGAGACCGAGGTGGCTGCCTGGCGCAGTTTCGAATCGGACGGACGGCGATCCGGTCAGGACCGACGTGATCGCCACCGTCGATGCAATCGGTGCGATGACATCCGACGTTCCGGAGATCGACAGTACTGGTGCATTGAGGTTGGTCAGCTTGATGTTTCGGTCCGCGAGCACAATTGCGTCGTTGAGCAGGCCGTTGCCCAGGATGAGCTGTTCACAGATCTGTTGGAAGGCCTTGCCTGGATATCCGGGCATCTCGGCCATGAAGTTGTCGATCGATTCCATCCGGGCCAGAGTTTCGGTGTTGTGCAGATTTTTGGCGATAAACCACGGTTTGAGTAGTTCCCGTTGTGGCGCGGTCACTCGGTAGCTTGCCTGCACGATGGCAGCGGGAAGTCCACCCACCAGGTCGGTGACCGTGGTCAGTGGGCGATCGCCGGTGTACTTGCCGATGAGTCGAAGTGGGCTGATAGCCGGGATTTTGGTGTAGTCGATGGGCGTGCCGATGGTGGTGATCGACGCAATCGGCAGTTCGGGGTGCGCCGACGCAGTCAGTAGGGTCATCGTTCCGCCGAGACTCCAGCCGATAACGGAAACGGCTGCACCGTCATGCAATTCGGAGACGGTACGAATTGCCTCGGGAAGTATGTCGTCGACCCAGGCTTCGAATCCCATGTCGCGGTCGGTATATCGCATCGTGCCGTAATCGACGACGTAAGGCGTGTGGCTTCCGTTGCTGAGGTGTGCGGCGAGGCTCTGACCCGGACGAAGGTCGTAGCAGTGTGCGGTGACGGCCAGCGGCGGTACAAGGAGGACGGGTGTGCCCGAGGCTTCGCCGAAGCGGTACAGATCGCGATGTGGGCGGCTGGTAATCAACGTGCTCGGAGTGCGCTGGGGTTGTTCGACGCCGTCGCCGAATGACAGTCCCCAAGCATTACGTGCTGCGCTACTCAGTGCGGGGCTCCATGTTGCGATTAAACCGCTGATATCCAGCACTGCTATCCCCTTGGGCTCGAGCCGCAGCCGTCGGTTCGGCCACATCGGGTGCATGTTACCTGAGATAACATGCACTCAAGGGTTGTCGCTACCCCACTACGATTCGTGGGTGACCGATTACGACGACATTGATATGTTCGGTGGCCTCGACGCCTCCACCCTGCCGCCGCGCCAGCAGCGGATTCTGGCAACCATCCGAGACTGGGTGGACGCCAATGGATGCGCGCCGAGTACTCGGCAGATCGGGGACGCGGTAGGACTGCGCTCGACGTCGTCGGTATCGAAGCATCTGAAGGGGCTCGAGGAGAAGGGCTTCATCCGCCGCGGTACGGCCATGACACGGCAGTTGGACGTGCGGCCGTTTCTCGTCGGCGGGAAGTCGGGGCATGCGTCCGACAACAACGTGAGGGTTCCGGTCGTCGGCGACATTGCAGCCGGCACGCCGATTCTCGCTGACGAGCATGCCGACGAGGTGCTGGCGCTCCCTCGAGAACTTGTCGGCTCCGGCACTGTGTTCGGGCTGAGGGTGCGCGGCGAGTCGATGGTTGACGCCGCGATCTGCGACGGTGATGTTGTTGTCGTGCGCCGCCAAGAGGAGGCGCATTCCGGAGAGATCGTCGCCGCGATGATTGACGGCGAGGCCACGGTGAAGGTGCTCCGTCGTCGCGACGGCCACGTCTACCTCGAGCCCCGCAATGCCGCCTATGCGGTCATCGACGGCGACGGCGCATCCATTCTCGGCAAGGTGGTTTCGGTGATGCGGCGGATCTGAGCCGGATTCCGCCACTTCAACCTCGACCTGGTTCGCCAGTCTCGAGGAACGACCACTCCATGTCGTCGCCGAACCGGACGGCGCCGCGCGTCGCAAATGTTGCAGCCAGCTGTGCATTTTCGGAATGGGCAAGGTGAACTAGGAAACTGGTCGCAGTGGCGATTGCGGCGGCAGATCCGCGTCGGGATTGCAGCGAGAATGCGAGTACTGCTGGATCGGCGCTGATCGAGATCACCGACGACGATGTGATCCCGACCGGGCCGTCATTGCCGGTGGCGGTGATGACGGCGACGCCGGCCGGGTGGTTGCAGAACGCGTCGAGAAATGAGGTACGGATCGGCATCGCTGGTATTGAATCGGGTTGCGGTCCAACCAGTTCCGTCGTCACGGGTTTCAGCCCTTCGCTACTCGATTATTGCTGTCGATGCACTTGGTGTGTGCTGTTTCGACGTTAAGTTCTCGAGTACACTTGAGGTCAAGATGATGTGGTGGACCTCACGCGCCCAGCTTGCCGGCCAATCGCTTGATGTACTCCACAACTTCTTCGGGCGCCTTGTCGGGAGTTCCGAACATCGCCTCGGTAACTCCGATGCTCTCCCAGTGGGCGAGCTTCTCGGGGTCGGGCTTTCCGGCAAGAACAGTGATTTCGGGTTCACCGCTGCGACCGGCGTCCGCCCAGATCTTGCGCAGTAGCGTGACGTTCTCTTCAATTTCCTGCTGAATCGGGGTCGTGATCCAGCCGTCGGCGGATTTGGCGATCCATGTGAATGTCTTTTCGCTGGCTCCCGCGCCGAGGAGGATGGGCGGGCGGGGCTTCTGTACCGGCTTGGGCCAGGCCCAGCTTGCGCCGTACTTCACGAACTGGCCGTCGTACGAGGCCTCGTCCTTCGACCACAGTTCGCCCATGGCTTCGAGGTATTCACGCAATGCGGTGCGACGCTTGTTCGGAGGAACGCCGTGATCAGCGAGTTCCTCGGCATTCCAACCGAATCCGACTCCGAAAACGACTCGACCGTCGGACAGATGATCGAGTGACGCAATGGTCTTCGCGAGAGTGATCGGATCGTGTTCGAGGGGCAGGGCCACCGAAGTACCCAAACGAATGGTGCTGGTGACCGATGCAGCAGTGCCAAGTGCTACCCACGGATCGAGCGTGCGCATGTACCGGTCATCCGGCAGTGCCGCGGATTGGGTTCCGGGATGATCGGAATCCCGCGACACCGGAATGTGTGTGTGCTCGGGGACGTAAAAGGCGTCGAACCCGCTGGCTTCGGCCGCGACAGCGGCATCGGCAGGGCGAATGCCCCGGTCGCTGGTGAACAAGCTGAGTCCGTAACGCACAGGGTTCTCCTTAGGTGGTCCGTCGTCGAAACTGTAACTTGTTGCAAGTTTGTTCGGGCCCGAATACCGGGAAATTCGATCACGTGATGAACGGTGCTGCCGCAGCACAGGTACCCTGCGCGCAAAGCGCTACGTGGCCGCGTCGATAATGTGAA
>NZ_JASHKR010000020.1 GCF_030056815.1 Rhodococcus sp. IEGM 1379 | reverse complement strand
CGGTCCCCGGTTCCCGGGTCCCGGTTTCCGGCCGGCGGGGGTGGTGCGCACGGTGTGGTTGTCTCGGTCGGGGGGTGTCGGGCGTACCGTTCGCTCGATACCAGGGTGGATGAAATACGGGCTGGAGAAAGATACCCAGGGATTGTCGGCAATCCGTGGCATAGTGGACATCTATGGTTGGCTTCCGTGACTCCGGCGCATCGCATCTGCGACTTGTACCGGAAGAACTGAATGCGCAAGAAGGCAATGCATCCGATCACGATGACGGTGCTCCGGAATATCCATTCGGCTGCTCGCTTCGAACAAAGAGGCGTTCGCTATCGGTGAGTTATCGGATCTCGCTCCAACTTGATGGCATCTCCACGCAGGTATCGCGTCGGATTATCGTAAATTCCGATGTCACGCTGGACCACCTCCATTCTCTCGTTCAGCGCGCCATGGGTTGGCGCGATATGCACGGTCATACATGGAGAAAGGCCGGCACGCGTTTCCCCGGAGATTTCGAGGAGTACGTGCCGCTTCACCGAGTTTCCGATCGTCGTGGTGCGGGTCAGATCGCCGTCGCTGAAAACGAAATCCGCTTGGACGAAATTCTGGTCTTGCCCGGAGATAAGATTCAGTATCGCTACGGTCGCATGGGGAGCTGGCGTCATACTTTGATTCTGGATGCGGTCGACGACGGCGATATCGACATTTCTGTGATTTGCGTCGAGGGAGTTGGTGCATGCCCGCCGGAAGCATGCGTTGGCCCCGAAGAATACGAGCAATTGCTCGGAGTGCTCGTTTCCGAAGAACTGCGATCGCGTGAGTGGACCTTGGAATGGGCCCAGACCGATTTCGATCCCGAGCATTTTGACCTCGACGAGGTCAATGATCGACTATCCCGTTGTGTTGGAATTGCGAAGAGTGAGTCAGTTGTAGCGTCGTTCCCTCGCGACTTCGACATTCGTGACCTTTTTGAATTGCTTGCGCCGGCAAGTGTGCCCGAGCTGCATGATGTCTTCGAAATAGCATGTATCGACGATTCGTCCGAGATATCGAACGAGGTTCGTGCCCAGGCAGGTGCTCGACTTCAGATGCTGTTGACCTTGATCGACGCCGAGGGAATCGATGTGGCGACTTTCGACTCGACGGTCGACGTTGTGCTGGATCAGCCGGCACTCGGGCCAGTCAATTTGCCCAAGGCCACGCGGTTGTTCGTCCTTCTGCGCAGTTGGGGTCTGGCGAGGAAGCTGAAGGGCCAGATCGTATTGACCCGTCGGGGACGCTTGGCGTCGGAGGATGTCGATGTGATGTGGGACTGCATCGTCGCGCAGGTTCCCGTTGCGCCCCACGGAAGTGCGCGGGCAGTCGAACTTCTGATCCTTCTTTCGGTGGCGGCGGGGTTGGACCCGTCGGATCGCCATCATCTTGTTGCGGGCTCTCTGTCACAGATCCGATCATCGGTTGTTTTGACGTCGGAGTCGGCGGTGCCGGTGAAGCGTGCGCACACCACAGTCGAGGTTCTCGATCTGATCGGAGCGATTGGTCAGGATCTCTTGGGAATCGGCTCGACGCGGGATATGCCATGGGCAGTCGATCTTGCGCGGGCAGTCCTGCAACGCTAGAAAAATGGGGCCCGGGCCGACTTTGAACTTCGGCCCGAACCCCATTGCTTCTGGACAGATCAGATATTGACGCCGTAATCGCGAGCGATACCGGCGAGACCGGACGCGTAGCCCTGGCCGATTGCCCGGAACTTCCATTCGGCGTTGTGGCGGTACAGCTCACCGAAGATCATCGCGGTTTCCGTCGAGGCGTCTTCGGAGAGGTCGTAGCGTGCGAGTTCAGATCCGGTGGAAAGGTCGACGACGCGAATGTAGGCGTTGGTGACCTGACCGAATGACTGGAGTCGCGCGTCGGCGTCGTGAATCGATACCGGGAAGAAGATGTTAGTGACGTTGGGAGGTACGGCGGAGAGGTCGACGTTGATTACCTCGTCGTCGCCGTCTCCATCTCCCGTGAGGTTGTCCCCGGTGTGTTCGATGGAACCGTCCGGAGAGCGGAGGTTGTTGTAGAACACGAAGTGAAGGTCCGAAAGTACCTTGCGTTCGGGGCCGGTGACCAAGGCGCTGGCGTCGAGGTCGAAGTCAGCGCCGCTGGTACTTCTTGCGTCCCATCCGAGGCCGACCGAGATCTTGGTCAGGTTGGGTGCTGCCTTCGACAGAGATACGTTGCCGCCCTTGGCAAGTGTGACGCCCATTCAGGTTCCTCTCGTTCGAGTGTGGTGGTTTTCCACATTCGTGAGTTCTGTTCCTGATTCACCATACCGCTACCCAAGATTCTGGGGTGGGGGGTGTGAGGTGTTGTTGCCTTTCAGTCGAATAGTGCGCGGATGTCGTCGGCTTCCAGTGTGGAGCTAAGCAACTCGTCGGAGTCCATGACGCTCGAGAACAACGCGGATTTCTTGGCTTTGAGTGCCATGACCTTGTCTTCGATTGTGTCTTTGGCGATGAGTCTGTACACCATGACGTTCCGGGTTTGGCCAATTCGATGGGCGCGGTCCACAGCTTGCGTTTCGGTAGCAGGGTTCCACCAGGGGTCGAGAATGAAGCAGTAGTCGGCTTCGGTGAGGTTGAGACCGAAGCCACCAGCTTTGAGGCTGATCAAAAACACTGGAGCAGTGCCGGTCTTGAACTCGTCCAACACTTCTCCGCGGTTGCGGGTACTGCCATCGAGATAGCAGTAGCGAATGTTTTCGGCGTCGAGCCGTTTGCGAACGGAGGTGAGGAATCCGGTGAATTGGCTGAAAATCAAAGCTCGGTGCCCGCCGGCGACGACGTCGTCCAATTGTTCGACAAGCGCGTCGACCTTTGCCGATGGGATGGCGGTGTGTTTGTCGTCGATCAGCGAAGCGTCCAGGCTGAGCTGACGTAAGAGTGTGAGGGACGCAAGGATCGTGAATCGATTCTTGTCGACGTCGGTCAGTAATCCCAAGATCTTCTGGCGCTCACGTTGGAGATGAGTGTCGTAGAGCGTGCGGTGTTTGGGGTGGAGTTCGATCTCGAGCACTTGTTCTTGCTTGGCCGGAAGATCGTGAACTACCTGTTCTTTGGTTCGTCGAATCATCAAGGGCTTGACGCGTCGGCGTAATTGTTCCAAACGGTCTGTGTCGCCGTCATTTTCAATGGGTCGACGGTACTGTTCGGTGAACTGCGCGGCATTCGGAAAGAGTCCGGGCGCAGTGATCGAGAGTAGGGACCAGAGTTCCGTCAGGTTGTTTTCCATCGGAGTTCCGGTGATTGCGAGCTTGAACGGTGTCTCGAGGTTCCGGGCGCACTGGTGGACTTTGGATTTATGGTTCTTTGCAAACTGGGCCTCGTCGAGGATGAGGCCGGACCAACTGTTTGCGGAATAGGATTCGGCGTCGAGTCGAAGCAATGTGTACGAGGTGAGCACGATGTCGGCGCCGTCAACGATGTTGGTGAGATCGATATTTTGCCGTTTGAGAGTTCCGGCCACGACTACGGTTGCGAGTTCCGGTGTGAATCTTGCGATTTCGGATTTCCAGTTGGACACAACGCTGGTCGGTGCAACAATCAGAAATGGCGGTGCCGTCGGATCCGTTTGGCGTGCAACGGCAATCATCGCCAGTGTCTGCAGTGTTTTGCCGAGGCCCATGTCGTCGGCGAGGATTCCGCCGAGGCCGTGCTTTCGCAAGAAGTTGAGCCAGCGGTACCCGTCGATCTGGTAGGGGCGGAGTGTGGCTTGCAGCGTCTCGGGGACGTCGACTTGCTCGATAGTGGGGTGAGCGAGTAGCCCGCCTACTTGCTCTTTCCATTGCGCTGCTTGATGTTCGATGATTCCCAATGAAGTGAGATCGTCCCAGAGTCCGGCCTGGAACTTGCTGATCTTGAGCGGCCCGTTGGGTCGGTCGAGGAGCGAGCGAGCCTCGGCAATGAGGCGCTGGAGTTCACGGAGTTCGGGTTTGTCGAGGCTGAAGTATGCACCGTCGGCGAGTAGGAGTTCGGTGTCACCGCGACTGAGTGCGGCGAAGATGTCCGCGAAATGCACTTCTTGGCCGTCTGCGTTGACGGTGACGTCGAGGTCGAACCAGTCGGAACTGACGTTGTCCGACGAAGCAGAAGTGGAGAGTCCGATAACGAGTGAATCGTCGGTAGCTCTGTAGTTTGCCGGCGACCCGATGACGGCGACCTCGGTGTCCGGGTGATCGAGTAGTAGAGGTAGGACGTCGAGAGCGAATCGCATGGTGTCCAGGCCGGTCAACGGGCCGTCGCTCAATTTCTGGGAGCTCGGTGGGTTGCCGGTCGGTGTGAGCAGGGGGAGCACCGTGTCGAGGATGCTCTGTTCGTTGTTGTACGAGCGGCAGTCGACGGTGGTGGAGTGTGCCTCCACCGCTACTGAAAAGCGCTCGGTGCCGACGGCGTAATGCCACGCCCACCGCAGGTCGACGCGATGATCGTCGCTGAAGCTGGCCTGTAGATGCAGAACGGGTCCGGTGACGGCCGGCGCAACATACGAGTTGTCGGAGGAGACGATATCTGCGAGCGCACCGAGGTTGACGGCGTAGCGCGATGTGAATGTGTCGCGGTGCTCTGCGGGTACGTCAATAGTGTTGCGCGCGTTGAAGAATTCCTGAAGCTCCGGCGCGATGGGATCACTCAGTGGGGCCAGCCGGATAGTACCGTCGGGATCTGCGGTGAACACTCCGTGCGCAGAGGGACCGATGAGTCGCCAGATCGACGGTGTCGAATTCGGTCCCTCGGTATCGGTGGCGATCTGGACACTCGGCGCGATGATCAGTCCGTCGTCGGGGCCGGTTGTCACGTCGATGGATAGGTGCGCACTGTGCTCGAGCGTGACGGGCCCGAGTCTTGGATCGGAGTGCATCAGGGGAATGCCGGCACTGCGGGCTTCGGCGAGCAATGTCCAGAGTCCGGGGCTCGGGAAGTCTGCCAGATCAAAATCTGTGGCGGTCTGGTGCCGATAGACTGATCCGCCGTTGAACAGCAGGTGGATGTCGTGCAGGATGCGGATTTGTCGAGCCGGATGCTGGTACGACGTGCCGAGCTTGTTCCAGGCCAACCCGCCGGATATCCATCCCCGGGCTCCGGGTTGCACGGGTTTGACTAGTAGTTGTCTGCGCTCGCCCTGTGTTCGAAGTGTGAATTGAATGCCGAGATCAGTCGCTGCGTGTTCGACAGGACCGCTTCGAAGTAGAGTGCGCAGTGAATCTTCCCAGTTCACGGATGGTTTTGGTAGTTCTGCCTGCGCCGCGGCAGCTACGACGAGTGCGGCCACATGCTTGCAATTCATACGTACCGGACATGTACAGACGCCGCGGAGGATGGTGACGACACCGTGTGGTCGGCGTGTGAGAAAGACCGTCGTGACGTATGTCTTGGTACCCGAAACCTCGCCGACGATGGTCTCTGATGCCGGGGCCCACTCGAATTCGCGGACCGCGCCTTGTCGGAAATAGGTGAGGCCGCGCTGAAACGTTGTTGTACCGACGACAGCACGGATCTGGTCCAAGTCGAGGACTGTCGCTGCTGCCGGTTGCATCGCTCCAGACTAATCCGGGGTGCCGACACTCTCGGGACTGTGTGACGTATATAGAAAAATATCAGGCGACTGCCCTGTATGTTTCAATGATCGCATTTTACCTTTTGGAGTCGAATTGAAGATCAAGTCGACCGCGCCCGCCCGAATCGGCAAGCTGGGGGTTGCGGTTATTTTGCTGTGTGTGCTGACCACGCAGGTGATCGGTGCAACGGCAGTAGGTGCTGAGCCGAGCGCTGGGAGCCTGGGAAGCCTCGGGAGTATTGAGGGGAGCGTGGCGAACACCGGCAGTCTCGGGAGTGTGGGCGGGAGCCTCGAGAGCGTCGGGAGCTTCGATTTCGGCTCGACGATACCCAAGGTATTCCAGAATGATCCGGGACCGATTCCGGCCTTGCGCGACGACATCGAAATCTCCGAGATCAAAGGTGAGAACGTCACTGGCGCTCAATCGCTGCGCCTGACGGTCGCGTCGCCCGCATTGCGACGCGAAGTAGGCGTCGAGATTTTGCTTCCTCACGATAATTCGGTACCGCGCCCTGCCCTTTACATGCTCGAAGGTGTCGACGCGAGGGAAGACACAAGCGGGTGGATGACGATTGGCGGCGCTCCGGCGTTCTTCGCAGACAAGAACGTGAACGTCGTGATGATCAACGGTGGCGTGGCGGGCCTGTACACGGACTGGGACAACGCGGATCCCAAGGTCGGCCTGCACAAGTGGGAAACTTTCATCACCCAGGAACTGCCGCCGTTGATCAACACGCGATTCAATACCAATGGCATCAACGCGATTGCCGGCAACTCGATGGGTGCGCAGGGTGCAATGATGCTTGCTCATCGAAATCCGGAGTTGTATCGCGGAGTAGCGGTCTTCAGTGGCTGCTATTCGACGATGGATGTGTGGGGCAGAACGAGTACCCAGTGGACGGTTTCTTCGCGCGGCGGGGATCCCAACAACATGTGGGGCGAGGTCGGCGGACCGGAGTGGGAAGCACACGACTCGCTCGTGAACGCGGAAAGTCTGCGCGGCAAAGAGATCTACATTTCGACGGCCAACGGACTGCCTGGTTCGGCCGAAACGTTGCAGACGCCTGAACTCCTCGAGCGTCTGGTCGTCGGCGGCGGTATCGAAGCGGTGGCAAATCAGTGCACGCACGAGTTCGACCAGCGATTGCAGGATCTTGATATCGCGGCAACGGTCGACTACGAGCCCAACGGCACGCATGCCTGGGCATACTGGCGTGAGCGCCTCCCCAAGGCGTGGCCGACTCTGTCGAAGGCGCTCGGCGTCTGAGATCTGGGAACAACATGAGATGTCCCTGCAACGATCAATCGATGCGGGGACATTTTGTGTATCAGGGTTGCGTGCCCGAAATAAGAGATTTAACGCGACTGCGCGGTATCTTCTAGGGATCGCATTTAACCTTTGGAGTCAAATTGAACGTCACATCGACCGCTCGCGCCCGACTCGGAAAGCTCGGCGTAGCGGTGATCGCGTTGTGCGCGCTGTCCACTCAGGTGGTCGGTGCCACGGCAGCAGGTGCTGCTCCGAGTCCCGGAACCCTCGAGAGCGCCGGCAGTGTCGGGGCCATGGAGACCATCGAGTCCTTCGGAGGCCTGGGTTTCGGGACCACTATGCCCGAGATATTCCGGGATGCGCCCGAACCACTACCGGTGCTTCGCGACGATATCGTCACGCCTGAGATCACCGGGGAGAGCGTCACAGGCTCTCAATCGCTGCGCCTGACGGTCGCGTCGCCCGCATTGCGACGTGAAGTCGGCGTCGAGATTCTGCTTCCCGCCGACAGTTCGGTACCGCGCCCGGTCCTTTTCATACTCGACGGCGTCGACGCGGGGGAGAACACAAGTAAGTGGATGACGCAGGGCGGCGCACCCGAGTTCTTCGCAGACAAGAATGTGTACGTGGTGGTGGTGAACGGCGGCGCGGCTAGCTTGTACACGGACTGGGAGAACATGGATCCCCAGCTCGGCCTGAACAAGTGGGAAACATATCTCACTCAGGAACTGCCGCCACTGATGGATGGGCGGTTCGAGACCACAGGTGTCAAGGCGATTGCCGGCCATTCGATGGGTGCGCAGGGCGCGATGATGCTTGCACACCGGAACCCGACGTTGTACAGCGGAATTGCGGTTTTCAGTGGCTGCTATTCGACGATGGATGTGTGGGGCAGGACAAGCGCGCAGATGACAGTTTCTTCGCGCAGTGGGGATCTGAACAACATGTGGGGCGAACTCGGCGGACCCGAGTGGGAAGCACATGACTCTCTTTTGAACGCGGAAAGTTTGCGCGGTAAAGAGATTTACATTTCGGTGGCCAACGGATTGCCGGGTTCGGACGAAACATTGCAGTCTCCTGATCTCGGTGAGCGTCTGGTCGTGGGCGGCGGTATCGAAGCTGCGGCCGAGGAGTGTACGAGGCAGTTCGACCGACGATTGCAGGATCTTGATATCGCGGCAACGGTCGACTACGAGCCCAACGGCACGCATGCCTGGGCATACTGGCGTGAGCGCCTCCCCAAGGCGTGGCCGACTCTGTCGAAGGCGCTCGGCGTCTAAGATCTGGCGAACAACATCAGATGTCCCTGCATCGATCAATTGAGGCAGGGACGTTCTGTGTGTAAGGACGGGCGTACCGAAGGTTCCTTCTGAACTGGACGGTATTCTTCACTGGATTTCATTTTTACTTGTTTGGGAGCCTGATGAAGAAGAGCCTGACTTCGCCCACCTCTGTGCGCCGGGCCGGAGTCGTCGCGACAGCCCTGTGTGCTCTCGGGATTCAGGTGTTCACCACCGCTGTGGCGGGTGCGACACCGACTTCCGACAGCGTGGAGGGCTTGAAATACGGTTCCACCGTGCCAGGCTCCATGCAGGGTAACCCGGGGATTCGTCCGGAACTGCGCAGCGGGATGGGGGCCGCGACAATCGTCGGTGAAAGTGTCACCGGATCCCAGGCTGTGCGCCTGACGATTGCTTCACCTGCTCTGCAACGCGAGGTGGGCGTCGAAATCCTGCTCCCGGCGGACAATTCCGCACCCCGGCCGACTCTCTATCTTCTCGACGGTGCGGCAGGATCGGAGGAGTCGAGCGGATGGATGAGTTTCGGTGGGGCGCCGGATTTTTTTGCGGACAAGAATGTCTACGTCGTCATGCCCAACGGCGGCAAGGCCGGAATGTACACGGATTGGCAGAATGTCGATCCGAAGCTCGGATTGCACCGGTGGGAAACGTTCATCACGGAGGAATTGCCGCCGCTCGTCGATGCGCGGTTTGCAACTAACGGCGTCAAGGCGATTGCCGGCACGTCGATGGGTGCGCAGGGCGCAATGATGCTTGCGGGGCGACACCCCGGAATGTACAAGGGAGTAGCGGGTTTCAGCGGTTGTTATTCGACCACGGATCTCTGGGGTCGTGCCAGTATTTTGTCGACCGTGACCTCGCGTGGTGGGAACCCGGGCAATATGTGGGGCGAACTTGGTGGACCGGAGTGGGAAGCCCACGACTCACTCCGCAATGCCGAGCAACTCCGAGGAACGGAAATCTACCTGTCAGTGGGACCCGGAGCACCGGGTCCGCACGAGAACCTGCAGACCCCGAGCCTTGCCGATCGTCTGATTGTCGGCGGGACTATCGAGGCGGTCGCCAACATGTGTACCCACGCTTTCGATGAGCGACTTCGTTCACTCGGTATCGCGGCCACGGTGGCTTACGAGCCCAACGGAACACACTCGTGGGGATACTGGCGTGATCAACTCCCCAAGGCCTGGCCGACGCTGTCGAAGGCCCTCGGAATCTGAGCGTTAGTCCTGGCACACAGCAGCGTCCCCGCACCGAAAGCTCAATGGTGCGGGGACGCTGCCGTGTGAAGCAGTGATCAGGCGTCGACAAGCTCCTCGGAGAAGGGATCTCCGTTGCGCGGAGCATTGAAGCGTGCGGTGTCGAGAATGCCTTCACGCTTGGCGACGATGACCGGGACAAGTGCCTGGCCGGTGACGTTGACTGCGGTACGGCCCATGTCGACGATCGGTTCGACAGCCAGCAGCAGTCCGACGCCGGCGAGCGGGAGGCCCAACGTCGAGAGGGTCAGCGTGAGCATGACCGTTGCACCCGTGGTGCCGGCAGTTGCAGCAGAACCGATGACCGAAACCACGATGATCAGCAGGTAATCGGTGAAGGAGAGCGGGACGTCGTAGAAACCGGCGACGAAGATCGCTGCGATTGCGGGGTAGATGGCGGCGCAACCGTCCATCTTGGTGGTGGCACCGAGCGGCACGGCGAACGACGCGTATTCGCGGGGAACACCGAGATTGCGTTCGGTGACGCGTTCGGTCAACGGCAGGGTGCCGATCGACGAGCGGGAAACGAAGCCGAGCTGTGTGGCCGGCCACACGCCGGAGAAGAAGTTCCGAACCGAGAGGCCGTGTGCGGCAATGAGGGCCGGGTACACGACGAAGAAGACGATGGCGAGGCCGATGTAGACGGCGGCCGTGAAGACGCCGAGCGAGCCGATGGCGTCCCAGCCGTAGGTTGCGACGGCGTTGGCGATCAGGGCGGCGGTGCCGATCGGTGCTAGACGGATGATCCACCACAGGATCTTCTGAATGATGGCCAGCAACGAAGCGTTGAACTCGAGGAACGGTTCGGCCTTCGCACCGATCTTCAGAGCGGCGATACCGATAGCTGCGGCAATGACGAGCAACTGCAGAACGTTGAAGCTCAGCGACGTGGTGGCTGCGCCTTCCACAACTGACGTCTTAGCGCCCAGGCCGAGGAAGTTGTTGGGTACCAAACCGGTGACAAACGCCCACCAGGAACCGGAACTCTTCGGTTCCTTGGCCGCATCGATGGCGACATCGGTCCGCGATCCCGGATCGGTGATCAGGCCGACGACGATACCGATGATCACGGCGATGAACGCGGTGATCGCGAACCACAGCAAAGTCTGGACTGCCAGGCGGGCGGCATTCGCGACCTCACGGAGGTTGGCGATCGAGCTGACGATGGCAGTGAACACCAGCGGAATCACGGCCACGGTGAGTAGCTTGACGTAGCTGGAACCGATGGTCGCCACGGTGCCGATGAGCCAGTTGCTATTGCCGTCGGCGGCGTCGGGCATCGCACGTGCAACGAGGCCGATGATCACGCCGATGATGAGGCCGGCGATAATCTGCGGTCCGAATGATGTTGCCCAAGAAGGAAATCGAGTCCTTGAGCTTTCCGGTGCGCCGGTTTGGGTGGAGCTGGGCATGACAATGCCTTTCGAAAAATCGAAGAGAGCAAAACACAGCACGCCATGAAGAGATTCAGGCGGGGTTTCGCGAAAAATGTGTCCTGGTACGCGCTAGGTCAGAGCGAGCGCATACACATAGCGCTCGCCTGCAGGCGAAGGTCGACGTAGCGTCGAGAGGTCAGGAGCAACACTCGGCACAGAGTACTCGTTGCTTAAACTACCGATTGCCGCGGGCTGCTCGAGGGTGTGCCCGGACAGTGCGAAATGGGCGGTGACTAGTGTCGAAGTTCGTAGGTGCACCGGCGCCTGCACGTCGGCTAGCGGAAGCGAGAGACCGATGAGCGTTCGACATGCCGAGTACCCACATCCCAAGCATTTCCTGGTGCACGTGAGTGACACCCACCTCGTTGCCGAAGGGGACCTCTACGACGCAGTCGATGCGGAAGCGCGACTTCGCGAGGTCCTGGCCGGTGTCGAAAATTCCGGGGCGCGCCCGCAGGCATTGATCTTCACCGGTGATCTGACCGACGGCGGGGAACCTGATGCGTACGAGAAACTGAAGGCAATTGTGGAGCCGGTGGCAGCCGGCGTCGGTGCCGCGGTCATCTGGGCGATGGGTAACCACGACGATCGTGAACACTTCCGGACGTCGTTGCTGAACGAGTTGCCGTCACAACAGCCGGTCGATCGTGTGTACGACGTCAACGGACTCCGCATCATCACTCTGGATTCGAGTGTTCCCGGTCATCACTACGGCGAGATCACCGACGCCCAGTTGGAATGGCTCCGAACCGAGTTGGCAAGTCCCGCTCCGGACGGAACGATTCTGGCCCTTCATCATCCGCCGGTTCCGTGTATTCAGGACCTGGCGGTTTCTGTCGAACTTCGAGACCAGTCACGGTTGGCCGATGTGCTTCGTGGTAGTGATGTGAGGTCCATTCTGGCTGGGCACCTGCACTATTCGACGATGGCGACCTTCGCCGGGATTCCGGTATCGGTGGCGTCGTCGACCTGTTACACCCAGGACCTCAACGTCGAAGTGGGTGGCCAGCGTGGCCGAGACGGTGCACAGGGCTGCAATCTGGTTCACGTGTACGCCGACACGATCGTTCATTCGGTGGTTCCGATCGGCGCCTACCCCACAGTGGGTGAGCCTGTCGACGCTGCCGCAGCGGCGGTCAAATTGGCCGCTGCGGGCATTGTGGTCAGTGAAACATTAAGTACTGCAGGCAGTTAGGATCAACTGCGGTGCTCCCACGGAGCTGGGATGGGGTAGTAATTCTCGAGGAATTCGGTCACTTTTTGTGTGCGCAGCTCGAGGTCGATCTCGGGTGCACTGCCGTCATTGAGGCAGAAGAAATCCATCGAACGATTCTCGAGCAATGAATTCATCTGTCGAAGGCCAGCGTGGACGGTGGTGTCGACGTACTTGACTGTCGCAGACTTCTGTACGACAGATCGTCCGCTCATCAAGGTGTAGTAGTGGTACAGCGAGTTGGTCACCGAAATATTGGAGCTCGCGCGGAAAGTACTTGCCGCAGTTGCTGCGAAATCCGCCGCGAATTCGACTTCCATTTCCGCCATGACGCTTTTACGCAAGGGCGTTGCGGCGTGTTCGAGATGACGAGTTGTCATCAATCCGAACCGCTCTTGTAAGAGTCGTCGATTGACCCGAGCCGCATTTTCGAATCCACTGCGGTCGTCGTCGTTATGCCCCAGCCCGATTCGGGTGTCAGCTTCGATGAACATACTGATACCGCCGGGGGAGAAGAACATGTCCGGACTGACGGGTCGGCCGAAAAACATGTCGTCATTGGAGTAGAGGAAATGCTCGGAAAGGCCCGGTATGTGATGCAATTGGCATTCGACGGCCTGCGAGTTGTGTGTCGGCAGCACAGTTGTATCGGCGAAGAATTCTTCACTCGGCATGAATGTGACGCGCGGATCGTCGGCGAGCCAGGCGGGTCGTTCGGAATCGGTAGCAATAAATATCCGTCGGATCCACGGGGCGTACATGTGCACGGATCGCAGTGCGTATTTCAATTCGTCGATCTGTCGAAAGCGCGCCGCGGAATCGTCGCCTTCACCGACAACGTAGTTCTTCATCCGGAGTGCCCGCTGAGCCTGAAACTCCTTGGAAGAACCGTCAACCCACGAGAAGACGAGGTCGATGTCGAAATTGATGTCCGACGCGTGGTCGGCGAACATGTTCTCGATCGTCGGCCAGGTTCTGCCGAAACGTTCCACCGTCCCGCGGACTGCTTCTTCCGGTCGCACGGTGCGCCGCGTCAGGGAATTCTCCACGGGTAGAACTATTTCTTCTTCGGACATGGACCACAGTTCGATCTGAAGACCGATATTCGCCCCGTAGTTGAGGCCGCTCGTCACATGTACCCGAGGGCGGAACAACCGAAAGATGCGTGCTTTCGGTGTGGTGGAAATACTGCCGTCGGCGATCAGGAGTGCCGGACTTTTCTTTGCGTCGAGAGTCTTCGAATAGAACGGTGTGTCCTGGCACCCTTCGATCAAGGCGCGCCGCAATTTCTTGCGGTAGATCCAGTTGACGGCGATGACCGCGCGCTCGTCGTTGCCGCGGACGAGAAGGTATTCGATTCCAGCCGCGTCGAGAATGTCGCGGATGAACAGAAGATCCTCGATCATCGCTTCGAGCGGGGTCGTGGTGGTGATCGGGAGTGCGAACCGATTCTTGAATCGCACGGTTTCAGGGCGATCGTTCAATCGGGCGCGTACCGAAGCCGAGACGGGTTTCACGGGTTCAGGGGTGTCCTGCTCCGGTGGTACGAAGTAGATGTCGTGCGGAGCGGGAGATTGCGTGATGACGTGCCTTTCGATTTACAAGCCGCACATCGGCGGTGAATCTCCAGTCTAGTCTGGGCGATCCGTCCGAGATCTATACCTCGGCTCGGTTCATTTCGAGGGTCACCGAGGAAATTGTCCGACTCGTGTGGTGATATATGTTCGTGCAATTCCGGGAGGGACCCTAGTGGTCGTTCGACGCCCTGATAACGCAAATGTAGCAATGCGGTTCGTTTGACCGAAGTATTTCAGTAAGTGCTCTCCGAGTTCTGGTTGCCGTTTCAATTCCCATTGCAAGGAGCGTTCCTTGGTACGTCCGCCTGATCCATTCGACTTCAGCGAATATTCACGTCCGCAGCCGGGAAACAGTGGCGTACCTGACCAGGGAGCCGGCGACTTCACTCGGTCCTCCGGCGGATTCGGCGCTCCGCCGCTGAGCCAGCAGCCAACACGGGGTTTCGGGCAGCCCCCATCGGCCTTCGGGCAACCGCCGGGTATGGCTGCCGTCGATTCCTTCGGTGCTGTCAGCCCAAGTGCACCCGTTCAGATGCGTACCGCGCCGACAGCATGGTTGACCGCTGCCGGAGCCGCTGCGGTGATCGGGCTGATCGTGGCCGTCGTAGCCTTGGCTGTGCTCGATTCGGGGCCACTTGCTGTCGTCGCCTGGGTGCTCAGTGGCCCCGTGGCAATCGGGTTGCTTGCTGCCTTTACCTACCGAGATACGCAGGCCCGGGCCAGTGCGTTCTATTCGGAGCCATTGTGGGTGCCCTGGGCGACCCGCGTCGTACTCGCTGTTTCATGCATTGCAGTACTGATCAGTGCGTGGAACATTGCTGATTGGATTGGACGGCTGTGAGCAGAATGCGCGCCGGCGCGCTCTTCGTTTTCGGAATACTGATGCTCAATGCCGCTAGCGGTCTCGGAGTCGTCACGGCGCAAGCAGCCGGAAATACGACTTCGGCGGTCGAGGACTTCGGTTCTTGCCTCGCTTCGCAACAGGCGGGAGATCTCCTCCTTCTGGTCGACGAGTCGTCGAGCCTCCAGATATCCGACCCCGATGCGGCGCGAGTATCCGCAGCAAATTTCCTGTTGGACCGTCTTACTGCTTTCGGAGAATCCGCCGCGGTAGACCTCAACGTCGCCATCGCCGGGTTCTCGAGCGATTACACGGTGCACACGGGTTGGACGTCTCTCGATTCCGGAACGTTACCCACGCTCAAGAGTTCGGTCGACGAGTTCCGCAGCCGGACAAACGGAATCGACACCGATTACTGGGGGGCGATGGACGGCGCTCGGGGCGATCTGGGTGATCGCCCGCAGAACGCCGACGGATCCAGGCGGTGCCAGGCAATCGCATGGTTCTCCGACGGCAAACTGGACTTCACCGAACGCGACGGCAGCAAGCCCTATGCGCCGGGAGCAACATTGGGTTCGCCGGACGGCGTCAAGGCGGTCATTGCAGCGGCAACCGCATCGATCTGCCGACCGGCCGGCATCGCTGACCAGATACGCAGCGCCGGAATCAAGATGTTCGGCGTCGGTCTTGCGGCCGGTACTGCCGTCGCCGACGACTTCGATCTGATGCGTGCGATCACCTCCGGAACTTCCGGCGACGGTACTGAGTGCGGCGCTGTGCAAGCTCCGCCGCCCGGTGAATTCTTCCTCGCCCAGAACATCGACGACCTGCTGTTTGCATTTGACTCCATCAGCACGCCAGGCCAGGCGCCATTGGAACGTGAGAGCGGTGTCTGCGTCCGAGACGTGTGTGAGGAAGGCAAGCACAGGTTTGTCCTGGACAGCTCGATCAGCGCCGTCAACGTGCTCGGCTTTGCAGACGCACCTGGCTTGATCCCGACATTGATTTCTCCGAACGGAGAGCAACTGGCCTTGCCGTTGACCGCCGTGGGAACCGATTCTCGTGGACAGCTCGGCGGGGTCGAGATCAACTATCGATGGGAATCGCCGAATTCGGTGTCCTTCTCGATGACCGATGCGGGTTCGCCTCAATGGCAGGGCGTGTGGGCACTGGCATTCGTCGATCCGACAGGGTCTGCGTCGCAGGCGCGATCCAAGTCCAACATTCATATTTCCGGCAACCTGTTTCCGGCGTGGCTGGGCCAGAAGACGACCGCAGTTCATACCGGTGAGAAGACCAGTGCCATCGAACTCGGAATCGTCGGAGCCGATCGCGCGCCGATCGATCCGGAAACGTTGCTGGGATCGGCAGAACTGTCGGTCTCGATCGTGGATTCGACCGGTACCGTCCACGACGTGGCAGCGCCGTTGCCGAAGGACCGAATCGGTGAGTCGCTAGAACTCGACCTCACCGACGTGCCACCCGGAGATTCGACGCTACGCCTCACCCTCAACGTCACGACGGCGAACGCAACGCGAGCGGACGGTGGCGTCGAGCCGGGAACGGCATTGACGCCTCAGTCGGTCGACATCGCTCTGCCCGTCGCTCCTCCGATCGGATTCCCGTCGCTTCCGACGCGAGTCGACTTCGGCACGCTCGAAGGTAGCGGACGGTTCGATCGAACTCTCGACGTCACCGGCGCAGGATGCGTTCGACTCGACGCGGGTAATCCGGTGTCGATCAAGGGATCACCGGATGGCATCGGATCGGTTGTGCTGACCACGTCGGGTGACGCGCAGTGCCTCGATTCGACTGGCACACTGCCGGTGTCGATCGACATCGAGAACGCCGCCAACGGAACCGTCAGCGGCACGATGTCACTGTTGGTATCGCCGGCTGGGGAGAACGACCGCGAGGTCTCCGTGCCCGTGGAGTTCACAGCGGACGTCCAGAAGCAGGTCGCTCCGGGCCGCTTCTGGCTGACACTGATCGTCGCACTGATCCTCGGTCCGGGTATCCCGCTGCTGCTTCTCTACTTGGGTAAGTGGCTGACCGCAAAAATTCCGGCGGGTGGGCTCAAGGCGAAGCAATTCCCGATCGAGATCAGAAACGGTGAAATTCTCCGCGAGGGGCGACCGTTCGAACTGCGTGACCGTGATCTTGTCGAGTCGGTTCGCGGAATGCACGAAGCGACTCGCGTGCTCGACGCCGACGGCGTCGAATTGCGCACACACGTCGGACTGTCACCGGTCGGTGCCGGATACGTCAGTGCAGCACTGCCGGGATTGCTCGGTGCGTCGGGTTCGACTCCGGCAACGGACAAAGCCGGCAACGCACGACTTCCGCTGGCAGTACACAACTCGTGGGCGGTCTTCCACGATCCGAACGGCCCCGCAGAATCTTCGACGCTGTTGCTGCTGATCAGTGCGGATGCCGACGAGAATCGGGTCGGACGAGTGCTCGACAACGTCCGGAGAAACGTAGCCAACGCGGTGTCCCAGTTGCGTGCAACATCAGTCGGCACTCCCGGTACCGGTGGAGTTTCCGGCGGGCCGAATAGTCCGGGCGGCCAGCAGGTTTCGTCGGCGGCCGACCCGTTCGGTGGCCCGCAGGGTGGAGCCGTACCGGGCGGTTTCCAGCCGGCAAGCGGACATCCGGATGAGTCGACTTGGGCGCCGCCGGCCGCCGGCGGCAACGCGGATCCATTTGCGCCGCCGAGCGGGTTCGATCCGTTCGGACCGCCGGACGGTCGAGGGCGGTAATGACTTTCAGCGTAAGCATCATCATTTCGAGAGGACCGGCATGAGGCGTTTTCTGGTAGTTGGTTGCGGCGGATCGGGCGCGGTCACGTTGGCCTACATGATGGATCAGCTGCGCTCCGATCTTGCAGCTGCCGGCGTCGACAAGATTCCGTCCGGCTGGCAGTTCGTGAGCCTCGACGTTCCGACCGCCCCCGAGTCAGGTCCGGACGGACTCAACAATGTCCGCGACCAGGGTGGTAGTTACTTCGGCAGCGGGCCGCAAGGTGATTCATATGCGGTGCTGGACAACGCACTCTCCAACCAGCTGACCGCACGTCAGCAGTTGAGCTCGATCGCGACCTGGGCGCCCCGCGATCCGCGGAATGTGCCGGTGCCGATAGGTTCGGGAGCCGGCCAGTTCCGTGCACTCGGACGCATGATCACGCTGAGTAAGACAACGGGTATCAGCGAAGTGCTGCAACGGGCTTGGGACACTTTGTTCACCGTCGGAACCGAGACCGAGATGCGTTCGCTGAACATTCCGGGCGGAGGGTCCTTCGATCCCGGTGAAGCCCCGATCGTGCTGGTCGTTTCCTCGATGGCTGGTGGCGCCGGTGCGTCGATGGCGCTGGACATCTGCCGATTGCTCACTCTCATACCGCGTTTGGATCCGCGAATGATGGGTGTGTTCATGGTCGCGCCCGACATCTTCGACGGGTTGGGTAAGAGCGCGACTACCGGCGTCAGCGCAAACGCATTGGCGATGCTCGGCGAGATCGTCGCCAGCCAGATGGGTTCTGCGCGCGACCACGACGTCACGATTCTGAAGGCCTTGGGCCAGCAGAACGGTGAGGGTGCCGAAGTTCCGTTCGCCCGGGTATTCCCGGTTGGCCGCAGAGTCGGTACCGAAGGCGCACCGTTCGGTGACGGTTCCCAGAATGCGATCTACCGCGGTCTCGGACGCGGACTGTCCGGGCTGATGATGAGTGGCGCCGCGACTCGCCAGTTCATCCAGTACGACCTCACCAACGGCGGCGGCCTGGCTGGTCTGCGTGAGCACATCGGGTGGGGAGCCGGGGCGTGGGACAGCTTGCCGTGGGGCACATTCGGATTCTCGAGCCTGAGCATGGGCCGCGACCGGTACGCGGAATACTCCGCTCAGCGACTCGCTCGCAGTAGCGTCGACCGTTTGCTCGACGGGCACCTTCAGCGCGGGAACCCGGCCTCGGACGAGGAGCAGGTCAACGCGATTCTGGACAGCCAATGGCCGTCGATTTTGGCGCGCGTCGGACTGTCCGATCGTAATGCCGGCGGCGGCGGTGCTGCTCCGGCGAACGTCGGCGGATGGATCACGGGAACTGTTCTGCCGTGGGACGAGATCGGCCGGATGTCGCGTCAGATCGTCGAGTCTCAACTCCGCCCGTATATCCCTTCCGGCGACGGAATGAATGCCAAGCAGTGGGTTCCGGACGTCCAGATGGCTATCCGTGGGCGTTCGATCGCCTTGCGGGGTACGTCGGACAATGCCGCTCTGTTGCATGCCTTCGGTTGGCAGGATCGCATCGTTCACAACATCGAGTCGATGGTCGGCGAAGCCATCTCCACTCTCGGATTGCCCTACGCGACAGCGATTGTCAACCGTTTGGCGGCGTACCTGCGTGACATTATTCGTCCGGCCGCCGAAGACCTGGCAAAGCTGGCGCCGGCGGACATCACCGCACCCACGCCGGGTGTCACGGCAACGCTGGCCAGCCTCAACGGGACGATCCCGATGAGCGCCGCTGTTATCGATTCCGTTGTCGCGGAGTACCAGGGCAACGTCAGCCGGCAGATCTACTCGACGCTGTCCGGCAAGGTTCGCGATATCGCGGCCGCATTGGTGCCGGAGATCACGACGCCGTTGTTGGCCGCTCTCAACGAATCTCAGACTGTTCTGCGGATCGCGAGCAAGACACCGGCAATCGATGTCGGACTGGCGAGGCTCGAGACGGACCAGTATGCAGCCTGGCCCTCCGACGCGGCAGAGCGTGTTCCGCAGCGGTTCGCCGAGGCTAACAACGAGGTGATGCTGACGCCGTCGGCGGAGTTCCTCTCGCAGTACCGCAGTGACCTGCCGATGGCGGTTGCCGAGGATTCGTCTGTGCCGCCGCCATTCGAGACGGCCGTGCAGATCGCGTCGCAGCGAGTTGTCACCGGACAGTGGCCCACCACCGACGGTTCGCGTGCACCGGGTCAGGTTGTGCCATTGATCGAACGGACGGCAACGTGGCGCTCCAAGGCGTTCCCGGTCAACCCGTCCACCAACGAAGCGCTCATCCCGTCGGCCGCTCGTTACGACATTCACCTGCGCGGCGCCGAATTGCTGGACCGTGCACGGGCGTACGTCTCGCGGACCGGAGAGTCCTTCGACCGGTTCTGCAAGGTGACGCTGCGTGATTACATCGTGGCCTCGGGAGTCCCTGAATACGAGCTGTCGCAGCGCACTTCGCTGTTGCTTTCGAAGTTCGGCGAGGCGCTCTCACTCGCTCGTCCGCTTGCGAGCGTCAACCAGCAGGCCATGGAAGCGCTGCACCCGGGTCAGCAGATCGCGTACCGGTACAAGTTCTCGGCCGTGCCTTTCCTCAACCTTCCGGTGTCGGACCTGCTGGCTCAGGTCATCAGTCACAACCCGAAGATCGATCGTGAAACCGGTGACGGCTTCGGACGCGTACTGACGGATGAGGGCGGACTCAAGCGACTCGACATCTTCGGCTCGTATCCCAACTACTCACCGCTAGCCTACGATTCGGTCCTCAAGCCGGCCGCGAAGCAGTGGGCGGATTCGACGCCGTCGCAGCAGGAAGCGTTCTGGTCGATGCGTCGGTCGAGGCCGCTGGCTGCGTCGTTGCCCATGCACGAGAATGAGCGTCGCGCGATGACAGCCGGCTGGTTCCTCGGACTTGTGCTGGGGCGCATCCGGATTCCGGCGCCGCCGTTCCTCGAGCCGGTGCGAGTCTGGTCGGCAGCGGACAGTGCGTGGCTGGATTTCCCGAACCCACTGCTCACTCCGCCGGCACGCTTCGGCGCTAACAACGACTGGTTGCCGGCAGTGCTCGAGTCGGTACTCCTGGCGATGGCACAGTCGCACCAGCAACCGGTCATGTCCTCGATGTATCCGTACCGGGCTTTGCGCTCGATTTACGATGCGACGCTGGAGGATCCGGCACGCGGCATCAACGAGATCTCGGCGAAGGCCGCGTTGACGGACTGGCTGCGTACAGGGGAAACCCAAACCGGATGGCCGTCGGCGGTTCCGGAATCGGACGGGGCTTCCACGACCAAGGAGCGCAGCGCCAAGGCCGTCGAGTGGCTTGATCGGTTGAATGCGTTTGCCGGCCACCACTATATGGCTCCGGGTCAGGACGGTGCGGCCGGTGGCGGCACCTTCTCCCTGATCACCTCGAGAGGTCAGGCGTCCAAGACCCCGATCTTCCGTGACCTCGCGCCCGACGTTTTCTGGGCGACTGCCGAGTTGTCGACAATGGTCAAGGAATGTGAGGAAGCAGCCATGCGTCCGGTGCAAAGCGGTATCCCCACAATGCCTTCGGCCGGTTTCGGAGACAACGACATCGTGATTCCCGACCTAGGACAGTTCTGACATGAGTGTGTTGACGGTTTTCCTCGCGGCCCATGGGCCGGCTGACGGTGTGCGTGACGTCCTGACCGATCTTTCGGCGGCAGGACTGCTCGACCCATTCCTGTGGATCGACGAGCACGACGCAATGGCGGGTACTGCGGGGGTGACCGCTACCTCCGTCGCGGGGGGAGAGTCGTCCACGATTGCCCTCCAGAACGTGTTGGCATCGACGCGCGTCACTCGGGTCCGGCTCTGTGTTCTGGTGCCGTTCATCGAGGGTGCTCAGGCAGTTCGTGTCGATTCCGAGCGGGCTATCGCGGATATGCTGGTCGCGAATTCCGGTAGTGCGCAGTTGGTTCGACTCAGGATGATTCTGACCCGTGGTGGTGCGAGGGTGCCGGCGTCGGCCGTGCCGGCTTTGGCCGGTTGGCACAACCTGTTGATCGCGCCGGAAGATTCCAACGGCCCGGGCATGGGGCACGTCTCTCTCGAGGCCACTAAGGATGCGGTGGTCATCGGACGCAATGCCGCTCCGGTCATTGCCGGTATTGCAGGGTTGTGGGCTCATGCTCAGCACGCGCCGTTCGATGACTTGCACGTAGTCCCGGGTGACGCGATTCGGTTGGTGCGGTCGTTCTATCGGCGACTCGAAACGTCCGGGGCGGAACACGATTTGCGGGAGCAAGTTCTCGACATCGGTGGTCCGCTTCCATTGCCGCTCGATGCCGGCGGCAGCGTTGTCTACGTCGAAGATGTATCGCTGGCAACGGGGAGAATGGCCCAGAACCTGTGGACCAAGCATCGCGGCATGCTCGTCGGGTCGCGGGTACCGCGGCCGGTGGACGAGGGTTCGCAGGCGATCGGTCTGTGGCGGGCGCTGGTGATGTTCTTCAGTTTCATCGGTTCCGCTCTGCGAAATGCTCCGATGGCCTTCTACAACCGCGTCTCGCGGGGAGTCTCGGGCGCTGTTGCGGCGACAGTCAATTCGGCCGTCTTCGGATCGGATTCCTCGGCGTACACAATTGTCGTCAACGGAGTGGGACCGGACGGGCGCTCGGTGAAGTGGTCCGAGTTCAGTGACGCGTCACGTCAGATGATGACGGCCTTGGACCCCGGAACCGAGAATCGACATCACGCAGCATCTGCCGACTTGTCGAGGTTGTGGAGCGACTACTCCGCGGGTGCACTCACTTTGGCTGACGCGGGTGAGCGTTCGCAGGGATTGCCGCCAGTTCAGGTCGGCGCCAACCGGGCCGTGATTCGTATTGCCGGGGACATCGTTCCGGGTAAGGCTCAACGGTTTACCGACGTACCGGGAATTATCGCGGCCAGCACCGGCGTATCCGGATTGGATGCACATGATGTCATGGCGATCTCGGATTTCCGCGCTCAGTTGCGTGAACTCGAACAAGATCAGGTTCTGGGCTTGGAAGCGCGTCGAACCGTCAGTGCGGTGGACGCCTGGGGGCAGACCATTCGTCGTTCGTACGGTTTCGCATTCGGCCAGATCCTTGCCGAGGGTATGCATTCGACGCGAAGCGAAATCAGCAGTCTTCTTACGAAGTTGCGCGCGCACTCCGGATTCGAGGACCAATCCGAGGGGATTCGTGGGCGTCAGCGCAGTCTCGCGCGATGGGCTCAGATCATCACATTCCTGTCTATCGTGATCATGGGTGTAGCGGGGTACTTGACGTATCGCGACGTTCTGGTGTGGTGGCACTGCGCCTTGATCGTCGTTGTGGCAATCATCATTTGGTTCTCCAGCTTGTTCATCTTGTTCACTCGAAGTCAGCAAGAACTGTTTCAAATGATCAACAGGCAACGTAGAGCCACAGGCGAATTGGAAGCAGATCAGGCGAATCTTCGCACTGCCTTGCGTGATCTGGATCGACTGAGCGCGGCCTACCGCCAGCATGTTTCGTGGAGCGGTGCACTCGGGGCATTCCTGGCCGAGCCGCTGGGGAAAGCGCCGAAGCGTTCCGGTTCGGCACGCCAGATCAATTGGGGACTTCCGCGTTCAGCTGCCATCGGATCAGCACGTCCGGAGGCCGTTCGGATCGTCGAAGTTGCCGAGCGACTGCGCAGTGAGTTGTTCACCGTGGGCTGGATGACGTCGCCTTGGGACGAACTGGCTCGCGGCGCCGGCGATCACTTGGGGGCGCTGGGGCTGGACGTGCGGCAAAGTCCAGAATTGCTGTACGCCAAGCAAGGTTGGGGTTCGGGTTCTGCACTCGATGTCTGGTCGTCCAAGTTGGCGGCCGGTGAAATCGAACTCGACGGCGCCGATGTGGTGTGGGAACGCGCTCTGGCCGAGCTGGGCGGATCCAAGGCTTCGTTGATCACGGAGTTGGTGTCCTCGGTCGAGGTTCGGGGTGAAGGGCAGTCTCGGATACTGACTCTCGACGGTTTCATGGCGGGCGTCGGCGTTCGGGGGGAGTTCGCGGAGAGTGGATTCTTCGATCGGACGTTGCTGACGGACCTCGCGTCAACCAGTGGTCGCGCAGCGGTGCGCGGCGGCCGTGCGGATCAAGCGCGGCTCGGACTGGGTTTGATCGCGGTGACTACGCAGTTCAGTGAAGGGCTCGCCCGGGAGGAACTCCAATTCGGCGGCGAGGGCAAAGTCGCCGTGGACGAGTACTCCTACGAGATTCCGGTATCGCCGGACTCCGTGGCACTCGGCGGTTTCAGTGGTGCACCCAGTGCGGCCCCCGTCTCCGATCCCTTCCGAGCGCCGTCCATCGACGGCATGAATTTCTGAAAGAGGCTTGAGCGATGAGCGGACAAGTACTCGACGCACTTCTGCAATGGCGATCGGGAGCGATTGCGGCTGACCAACTGCAGATCGGCGTGATCAAGGATGCGCATCTCACGCAGATCGCGCGTTCCAACCGACGGACAAGCACCGAAATCGAATCGATGCTTCCGCGCACAGCCAAGCCCATGGCTGGACACATCGCGAATATCATTGCCGGACTAGACAACAACAGCTCCGGCGCGGCCGCTCCGAGCAGTGTGCCGGCTACTGAACCTGCCACAGTGGCACCCGTCGTGCCGCAGACGCCGGTCGTCGCAAATCTGCTCGACCTGAGTGCTGACGATTTCTGTGAATTCGACTATTCCATCGACGTCGACAACGGAATCAAGCTGGCTGCAAAGAAGTCTCAGGGGGGATATCGCTTCGAATGGGAACCGTATCCGGCCGGCAGCGGACAGGTTGTCATCTACCGGGTTGTCTCCAACGAGGAAAACCGTGCCTACAAGCCGGAAGCCGGTGAACTGCTCGGTGCTACGACGGACGTCTCCCTGACAGATTTGCGTTCGCCGAGTTCGGCAGTGCGATTCGTTCAGGTGTGGTGCCATGTCGGACGGACAATCTCCGATGCGGCCTCGGAGCAGCCGACCCTTATCGGAACGGCTCAGATCATCAGTCCCGTCGTGGATCTGGCGATTTCAGAAGACGAAGGTACGGTCATCGGACGCTGGGACACCTGGCCCGGAGTGAAAGTTGTTCGCGTCATGCGGATGGCACTGTCGGGCGGTCCCGGAACGGGCGGTCAGGTTCGGCTCCATCCCGACGACGACAACCTCGGTGGATTCGTGGACTCGACAGCAGAGCGCGGTCAGCGCTATCTGTATCGAGCTATCTGTGAAGTGCCGGTAGACGGGGGTACCGAACTGTCCCCGCCGATCGAGGAGGTCGTTGCGGTTTCGGTGATTCTTTCGCCGGTACTCGATTTGTCGGTCGAGACCTACGGTGACGCCGAGGAACCCCGCTTCGACCTGCGTTGGAGCAGCCCGCCGGTAGGCAAGGTCGTCATCTACCGCACCGAGAGCGGCCCGAAACCCGGCATCGAAGAATCGGTCTTGGCGGAAGGCGCTCTCGAAGCATCCGGCGGCCTGCCGACCGATGCGCGTCTGATCCATCCGATCAAGGGCGCCCAGACCGGGAATTGTGTGATGGCCGAAGTGTCCTGGCCACGAGGATGGACGCGCGCCTACTTCACGCCGGTGACGACTCTCGACAACAGCGTTCAGGTCGGGAAGACGGTATCGGCGACGCGACCACTCGGAGCGGTCCGGCATTTGCGTCTGGTGGAGCGCTGCGCGGAGCAGCTATTGACGTTCGCCTGGCCCGAAGGTGCGGCAGCCATCGAGGTGTATGTCAGTACACGCGATATGGATTCGGCAAGTGCGCTGGCTCAGCCGGCCGGGCACGAGATTTCGCGGAACCGCTACGAGCGGGATGGCGGCCTGCATTTCCCCGCGCAGTTGCCGGCTATCGGGTGCTCGGTGCACGTGGTTCCCGTGTCGTACACCGCCGGTGCCAAGGTGCTGGGCGCTCCGGCCGTCGTCGACTATCCCGGATTGCTGCGAGTGCAGTACGACATTGTCGCGCGTGGTGCCGGCTCCGTCGATATCACGCTTGCGCCGGAACGTGATACGCATGGTTCACCGCCATTTATGCTGGTGCACAACGCAAATCGCTTGCCTTTGAGCTCGATGGACGGTACCGCCGTTGACGTGTGGGCTGCCGGAGCGGACGGCCATGGACGTTCGAAGCAATTCCAGCCCAACCAGCTCAGTCGTGCTGATCGGGGAGCGACGTGGAGTGCTGACGTACGTGGCCTCTACGGCTATATCCGGCTGTTCGCAGATCTGCAGCCGAGCCATCGGAGTACCTTTGCTCTGATCGACCCGGCCGTCGAGAAGCTCTGGGTCGACGGCAGCGGCGCGTCAGCTGGGCAGGCGGGATGAGTAGTGAAAACCTAGATGACACAAAACCTTTGGCGGGTGTCAGTCGGCCGCGGTTCGGGCAGTTGACGTATACCTCGTTTGATCGGCCGGCTCTCGGGCGCGGTCAGGTGCTCGGCGGCTGGCAGGTCAAGGACGTCGTCGGGGAACTCGACGAGTCCGAACAGGACGCGGTGCGTGCCGGAATCAACACCAGGCTCGAGACTGTTGTTGCGCCCCCGGCCTTTCCGACTCAGGAGCAGATCGAGTCGCGGCCCCGGCGTCTGCATTACGGACCGTTGAACGGTGCAGCGGTCGCGTACTGGCATTCGGTACAAGCGGGCTCCGATGCATCGGGACGACCGGGCAACGTTTTCGTTCACGTGCTCGTCGACCGGAATCCGGAACTGCCGCCGCTCATAAGGCCGATTTCACTCTGGCACTCGCCGGGATGGCTGATGCCGTATGGCGCAGAAATGGTAGTGCGCTCGGAAATCTTTGCGACCGAAACCTTTCCGGCTGGTGATGCCGTGGATCTGTCAAAGATCGTGAACTTCGTCCTCGATCCCGGAGGCTGGAGGAGTGGGGTGCTGTACGTGCTGCTCGATGCAGTGGCGTGCGCAGTCGAGACTGGCGGCACAGTCGTGCTCGGTGTGGAAGATCCTGATCGCAGTGCGCTGTGGATCGGTGCGGTAAGCGCATTGATGTCGGCGTCGGCGGCGTCGCGGTTCTACTTCTCGACCTATGAGCGGCGCCCGAGTGTCGAAGACCTCGAAGCCCTCAACGTGCACTTGGTCTGCGTGCCGGTCGAGGATCTGGCCGAATTGGAGCTTCCGAGCAACGTTGTGGTTCTCAGCGAACTCGAAACCCCGTCGCTCGGTGAGTTGGACGTCGAACAGCATCGGACGACCCGTGATGTCCTGGTCCCGGTCACTGAATGGTCGGTACTGGCGCAGACAGTGCTACTGGATCCAGACACGGCAGCCACGGCGCTGGGAAAGTTGGACGCGATTGCAGAGGCCAACCCGGTCCGTGGCACCGAAACTGCTTGGCCCCTGGCGACACTAGTGTTGGGGGACAGTGACTTCAGTGATGCGCACATCGAAGCGCAGCGCGTAGTCGATCATGTTCCGACGCCTCCGGTCTTGCGTGTTCAATGCGAGCCTGCGCCGCATACGGCAGCGGTATCGCTCTCCAAAGCTGTACCAGTACAGGGGTATGCACCAGAATTGGTGGGATTGACGGGATTGGCGCCAGCCTCGGCATGGGCGCCCGCGAATATGCAGCCTCGCGAGCCCTCCCAGATTCTGCACGACATTTTGGCGATATCTAACAGCACACCTGATCAGTCCGAAGCGCGCTGGCTTCAGTTCCTCGAGTTCGTTCGGTGCGTCCCGGGTTGGTCGAGCGGACCGTGTAACTTTCGTGATGAGTTGGGGCGCTTCGAATTTCGGCCATCACGTCGGCTCTTGACCATGGTAGAGGCAACGGCAGAGGATTTCTTCAACCGGCTCAGTGTCATGAATTCGCGTGCGCAGTCTGACAATCGGTTCCTCATCGAAACGGAAATCCTTCGGTTTGCGGATGTGATCATGTTCGCCGGTGTGACCGATGATGCCATCGTCACTGTCGTGCAGAGTCTTGTCGAGTGGGCAGTGGTGCCCCTGTTGTTCGATGAAGCGGTTGCCTCGTCCTTTATCGAGGGCGTCGGTGCGATCGATGCCCCGCTTCGGGGATTGCTTCGGGGATGCGTCACGGATGGAAAAGGCGCGGGGTACTTCGCAACCCGACCATTGGGCGCTCGCGTACCAGGTGATGTGATCGAATGGATGCTGCAGTTCGACGATCTGCCCACGGATGGGCGAATCGACGTGCACCCGGAGGTCGTCGCGGAGTCTGCCGTGGCGTTGGCGTCGGATTTGGTGCTCCGGAAACTTTCCGGGCCGTCTGATCACGGTGCGGACGGTTGGGGAACTTATGTGCCGCAATCCTTGTGGCGCCTTCTGTGGGAGGCCTACAACGGTGGGTTTGTGCCCTCACCGGCGAGCAGATTGCTCAGTTCCCCCCATCTTCTTGCCGAAGATCTCGTGAACTTGGCCGCACAATTTCCCGGAGTGATTGCGCCACGGTTCCTTCAGCGGATCATGTTGTCGCATAACCTGAATCCGAGATCAGGTGAACTCGCGACGGCCGCAGCACATCTGTTGTGTACCGACGTGGAGGCTCAACGGCTGGATACGGTCATCACCCCGCCGAATCGGCGTGGCGATGAAACCGCATTGGCCTGGGCGCAGGTGCGATTCATCGATCGATGGGCAGAGCAGGGTTCCGGGGAACTGCAGTATCGGGTAGGGCTGATGCGACCCGCCCTCATCGACTACTGCCACATGAACGCAGCCGAGATTGCCGAACTGTCCAACGATATCCTGGACAGGCTCGCGGTTCTGCTCTTTACATCCCGATGGGCTCGCGACAGACACGGTGCGCCCTTTGTGCCGTTTGTTGGTGACGCTCAGGTCGCCGGGTTGAGGCGATCGATTCTGGGGCCGAGCAACTACGTCAGCGCCAATATCACCGAGCTGATTCGGTCGAGGGTCATCGATCGGGAGTGGCTGCTGGTAACAGTGATGCTCTTGACGGATGGAGCCCCCGAGTCGGAACGCCCAACTCCGGATCTCCTGACGAGTCTCGGACTCGGAAGCAAGAACGGAAACGGACTCCTGGAGTCGCTGGCCAGTGAATCGCTGGCCGATCTGTATGGCGTCGACCGCAACAGTCTGTCGCCGATCGCTGACATGTTTCGTGACGAAGTGCGTCGTCGGCCGCCAGTCGATCCGCCGGTGGACGTCGACAGATACCGGCCTCATGCGTGGCAATGGTTCGACTATTTGGTCACGGCGAAGGCGAAACAGGCTCCTTCACAAGGATTTATTGCTCGTACGTTCGGAAAGGACAAAGGCTGATGCCCGCATATGTGCTCGATGGATCTGGGAGAGTAGAACTTCCGCGCCGACCGTTGGCTGTGAGCGCCGATGCGGGTGGAGTGGGCGTCGAACTTTCGGCCACTGCGGAATCCGGCCAATCAACTGGTGCTGTGCATCCTCGACAGGGGTTGATGATTCTTCCTCGCGTTGCAGACGTCATCACAATTTCGGCTCGCCCCGGCAACGGGCTTGTCGCGTTTCCTCAGGGAACTGTCCTGCGGGTGACGATCGGCGTCGACAGCCAGAATGATCACGACCCCGATCGCGCGGAGCTTCGGCCGATGGATGTTTCCGGTCTGCATCGAGCCGATCTGGCCACCGTCACGCTAGGTGCTGATTCGCTCGAAATTGCTGCGCGGAGAACTGAAGTCGACGTTGCCCTGGGTGAATTGGCATCGCTGGCCCGCTCGAGTGCCCGCGGAATTCTGCGTACCGATCGGCTTCGCGATGCGGATCGGTACTCGGTGAGTATCGACATCGACAGTTCCATGTCGATGATGCGTCGTTTCGATGATTCCAGTGTTGCTGCCGTCGCAGATCTGCTGGCCGGTGTGTCCACGGTGCTCGGCGATGTGACACCGGTGGTGTCCGTGCTCGGCTCGCAGACGCACCCGGTGCCTGAATGCGTACTGCGCGATCTCCTTCCCGTGCTTCAGGGGCACCTGGATTCGGCGCCGCTCGGTGTCGGCTTCCAGGCCACACGTGCTCTGCCGTCGGCCGAGGCCTCGCGGCGAATCGTCTTCACGATCACCGACGCGGTACCGGCGGACTTTGCTGCGGCAACGGCTGACTCGTCGGCGATTCGGCATCTAGTGGTGTTGTCCGATGCGCTACCGGGGACGGTTCCAGCGGAGGCGTACTGCACTGTGATCTCGCCCGGCGCGGTGGCGACTCTCATCGCTGATCCGGGTGTACTGGCTCGGATCGTTTCCCAGCTATTGTCTCCTGTTATGTCCGATTCGACCACCGGTGGTTTCCCGTGAGCAAATGCCCACGCTGCTTCGTCAGCTTGACCGCTGACCATTTTGCCTGGACCCAGGTGTCCGGTACGACAACCGAGGCAGACCCGGTTGCCAGCGCATATCACGGCGGCCAGGTGCTTTCCCGCAAGATCATCGAGTTGCGTCGGCCAGTAGACGCCCACGCGAGCTGGGCACCGCCGCCGCAATACGCTGAACTCGAGCTCGGTGGACCCGTCCGCGAAGTCTGCCCCACGTGCCATTACGTGCTGGTTGACGGCTGGCGCAACGCACAGGTCACCTGCATCGCGATGGCAGGTGCGCGCGCCACGGGGAAGACCGTTTACATTGCGGTGCTGATCAAGCAGCTTCAATTGCTGGGTGAGAGCTTCAACGCCGTCGTCGAGCCTTTCGATAGCACTACGGAAGCCAACTATCGCGATCACTACGAGGCCCCGTTGTACGAGGCTCGGGGAATCCTCGAAGCCACCCCGGCTGCGCACACCGGAAATCCGTACCAGCGTGAGCCGCTAATTTTCAGTCTCGGCCATTGGAACAAGGTGTCGCAGATCCTCGTGGTTCGCGACGTTGCCGGCGAGGATCTCGAGAATCAGGACAACGCACGAGCTCCGTGGCTGCAGTTCTTCGCGCACGCGGACGGTGTGCTGTTCATGTTCGATCCGCTGAAGGTCGAATCGGTGACCAACCAACTGCACGATCTGGTGCCTACTCAGGAGCGGGTGGGCGGCGACCCCCGAACCGTATTGCGCACGGTTCTGGGCATTATCGGTTTGGGTACACCGAATCTGGCCATCATTCTTTCCAAATTTGATGCACTGCAGGCACTTCAGAGCGTCGAAGGAAGTGACTGGAGTCGTATCATGTCCAATCCGGGGGCGGCATTCTCCCGGGACTTCAGCTTGCGGCCGGCGCCGTATCATGACGGCGACGGCCAGCTTCTCAATCAGGAAGTACGCAGCTTGCTCAAGAAGCTGGACGCCACCCCGATGGTGATGTCGGTGGACCAGCCGCACACTGGCAAGCCGTTGGCCAACCGGTACTTCGCTGTGTCAGCGTTGGGAGAATCTCCCGTCGGAGATCGCTTGCACGCCAGTGGAATCACACCATTCCGTTGCCTCGATCCTGTCCGCTGGGTGCTCGCAACCCGCGGCGTGTGGCACTGGCAGTGACGTCATGACCCAATCGGATCCGAGTCCGAGCGCAGTAACGCGCGCGGAGATCCTAGACTTTCTCCTCGAACCCGGTACCTGGCGAACCGGTGTGCTGAGTTTGCTCCTCGACGCGGTCGATGCGTCGCGTAGTGACGGTCCGGTTGTTGTTCTCGGCGTACGTGACTTGCAGGTCGGGCGGCTGTGGAGTGGCGCCGTGTCGATGCTCGGCGCGCCCAGTTCAGCAGACGAATTCCGTTGGCAGCACGCCGTGGGCTCGGCTCAGGTGGCCAATGACAGCCATCTGATAACTGTTCCCGTGTCAAATTTGGCTCTGTGGGACGGATCCGGCGCCGTAGTGATCGGCGAGGACGACAACTGCAGCCTGGGAGAGATGTCGGTTGATCCGCATCAGACCGAGCGCGGGATATCCGTGACTGTGACACAGGCGTCACTTCTAGCCGAGGCGGTACTGGTCGATCTGGAGACGGCCCACGACGCGCTCGATCTTCAGGAATCCATCGACAAGAAATTTGCGAGCGGGAGCGTGCATCGGTTGTGGCCCTTGGCTATCGCCGTGGCGTCATCGCCGGAGATGCATGAGTCGATGGGAACTGCGGCAGAGGTTATCCGGGAACACTCACCGTGGGCTCTGGTCGATCAGACCGAACTGTTCAACCTTGCGGTCGGCACTGTTGCCGGCGGTTTGGGTCGCGACGCAGCAGTTGCGTGGCGGGATCGATTGGCCGCCGGACCTGTTTCTGAGCCGACAGTGCACACACCGGAACCATTGATCAGGCTGCCGGAATCGGTTCCAGCACCCCAATTGGCATCCAATCCGGTTGCACTGCAACCGGAGTTTCGCACGATTGTCATGGGTGAAGCGGTAGATTTGTCGCCGGACTCATTGCGTTGGGGATGCTCGGTGTCCTGGACCCAGCCCGCGTCGAACTCTCTGGACGTCGACCTCGTGGCGTTTCTCCTCGACGAGAATCGAAAGGTCAACGGCGACCAGGATTTTGTCTTCTACAACACGCCGGTGGGCGGCGGTGGAGCGGTCAAACTTGCCACGCTGCAGCCCGACACTCAACGTGTGGACATCGATTTCGGTGCCCTCGCCCCGCGGTATCACCGTGTTGCGCTGGGGGTTGTCATCACTGGTGGCGGCTCGTTCAGTCAATTGAACCCGCTTCGAATGGTGTTGACGGACAACGAAGTTCCCATCGTTGATTCTATGTGTGTACACGGCACCACGGAACAGGCGATGATCGTCGGTGAGTTCTACATGAGGGCCGGCCGCTGGCGAGTGCGCTCGGTCTGGCAGGGGTATGACGGCGGTCTCGCAGAACTGGCGACTTCGTATGGCGTTATCGTGGACGGACACGGGTGATTGAACTCGCTTCCCGCCGCACCGCCGATCTACGAGGACTGCTGACCAATCCGTACTCTGCGTCGTTGCTGGTGGTCACGATGATGCCTGTGCTCTCGGTGATCGCACTGGGGTCGATTCTCTGGAGGCCGCTCGGATATGTCGTTGCGGTAATCGCACTGTTCTCTGTGCAAAAACTACATCGCCGGATCCGATCTGGACTGGAAAGCATCAGTCCTGGTGCAGCGCCTGGTCTCCGGTATCAGGTTGCCGCGTACCTGCTGATAGTCGTTGTTGCAGCACTGCTTTCGGTGCCGGCTGTGCAAGTGTTCTTTCGAGGCGACCTCACAGCGATGGCAGCTCCGTCGGTCATGGCGGAGATGACCGACGGTTGGCAGGGCGCTACAACGCCGCAGGCAATTTACGGTTCCACTCCGACCTGGCCGTCATACGGTCCCTGCCAGACCATTCAGTCGTTCACCGGACCGGTAGTTGCCGATTCGTGCTACTCGTTTGTCGGGTACGTGCGGATGTGGCAGATGTCGACGGCCTTGCCGATGTTGTTGTCCCTCACGATGATTTACATTCTCTTTCCGCTCACCTTGGCCAGGTTCGGTCAGTCGAACAAATAGCCCTCGATATCTCTTCTCGTAGACTTGAAATGGATCGGTATGAAAAAGTACTTTCTTGCGCGCTTAGCGGGCTCTCGCGTCGATGTCCTGGAGAAACTTCCGGGCTCGGTAGCGAAGCAGACCGCGATGGGCGCAGTATTGCTGACGACGGCTGGATTTGCCACGATTTCGGCTGCCTATGCGTTGTCGATTACCGGCATTGCGACCGGATGGACTGCTATTGCAGGCGGTTTGGTGTGGGGCCTGGCGATTCTCAACCTCGACCGGTTGTTGGTGATCGGACTCTCCGGCGAAAAGCGTATCGGCCGCAGTCTGATGTTGGCGTTGCCCCGAGTGGTCCTGGCCATCGTCATCGGCTTTGTCATCTCGACGCCGTTGATGCTGAAGGTGTTCGAGAGCGAAATCGAAACTCAGCTCAACCGTAATATCCTCACGTCGCAGGAAGAGTTGCGTACGGGACTCAAGGATTCGACGTTGAGTGCGGACCTGACCGAAGCCGAAGCTGAGCTGGCTCAAATGCGTGCCCTGATCAATGCCGGGCCTACCGCGGATCCGGCAGTCAATCCGGAGGTCGGCCTGGTTCAAGCGGAGATCGACAAGCTCGAGACGACTGCAGCGAAGCAGAAGGCCGATTACGATGCTGCGCGCACCAGAGCACTTGCGGAAGAAGAAGGCTCAGCCGGCACCGGAGTCGCTGGTTGCGCTGCGATGTGCGTCGAAAAGAAGCGATTGGCAGATGAGGCCGAGAAGCTATGGTTGGCGACTAAGGATCAGATCAAGGTCAAAGAAGGCGAGAAGGCTGCTGTCGTCGAACGGCTCAAAGGCGTTCTCCTCGAGGAGAGTAAGCGGGCTGTCGCTGACGCGGAGAATGATCTGCCGATAGTCGAAAAGACAGTGGAGACACTGCGTTCGCAGGTGGACAGCGCGCAGAACGGTTCGTATGCCCTTGAGCAGGCCAACACCGGAATCATCGCCAGGCTCAAGGCTCTGAACGACCTGTCCGGCAGCGACGGTACCGCTGGCATGGCTCACATGGCGGTCTCGATTCTCTTCATGTTGGTTGAACTTCTCCCGGTTCTGTTCAAAGTGATGTCCAACGCGGGTTCACGAACGGCATACGACGAGTTGGTTGAAGCCTTCGAGGAAGAAGAGAAGCGCGATGCCACCGAGATCATCGATACACGCAAGCGGGTAAGCGAACTTCGGCGAGATGCCGAGTTTGAAGCCGAGCAGGATCGCATCGGCAAGCAGCAGGAAACAGTGCTGAAGGTCAATGAGACTGTGGTGGCGCATCAGGCGGAAGTGGTTGACGAAGCGCTAGAGCAGTGGAGTAGGCACGCCAAGCGTGTGTCGAGTGAGCGTCTGCGCGAATGGGAGCGTGGACTTGTGGGGGCTGGGCGGATCCGGCCGACCAGCGGTGCCACACCGGCGAGGCCACGAGCGGCAGCTGTGACCCAGACGGAGAGTCCGGCGCCGCAACGGGCGTCGGCCACTCCCACCGCTCCGCGATCATCCCCTTCCGCCGTGGTTTTGGAGAAGACTAGCGCCGCGCCGGCAGTAGCGGAAAGTACCCCGGTGAATCCGGTTGCTCCGCAGGTGAGTCGGGTTGCTGCGCCGTCGGCCCCGGTCACCGCGGCGCACGTCGGCGGAGCTTATCCGCAGAGTCCGGCCACCGGTAGTGCGCCGGCGCCCGGACCGTTGCCGCATTGGATGACGGAAACAACGTGGGCCGCTGGCCCGGCTTCGCACCTGCGGCCGCCGGAGTCGATGGAGTAGTGAGCGCCCAGCTTGAGATCGAAAAAATCGTCCGCTCGCACGTCGATATTCGTGTTGTCGGTGGTGATGGTGAAAGCTCGGAGGTATTCGGATATGTTGTACCGCTGACAAATTGGATCAGCGACGAATGCGCACGTCGGCCGATCCTATCGGATCAGTTTGCCCTCAGCGTTTCTCGCGACGAGGGCGCCGCGTATTTCGACAGCTTGGTTGATTGTGCTCACGGCACCACCGATCCGGGTTTCCGGGAGCGGCCGGCGGCCACGGTGCTGTCGGTTGTCGTCGGTTCCGCTGACGTTGTTCTGGCGCGCGCCGGCAAGCTCGGGATCAACACCGGAACACCGTTATTGGTGTGGTTGGTCGGGGAGGGTGCGATGGGATCGCTGCCCGCCGTGCACTACCAATTCGCTCCGAATGTGCGTCGAACGGTGGCCGGCGAGTCGACGTCGCCGGAGTTGTTCCTGAAGGTCGTACAAGGGTTGGTGCGTGTAGTACTGGAGTCGCGAGACGGTTCGTGCGGTGACGTGATCGAAAGTGCTGCCTTGAGTGCAGTGATGCGGGGTGTGGGATATGCGGTGTCGTGACAGCGAGGATGTAGGGGAAGGCCGGGAATGAGTATCGAGGTTGCGGACCTGAGTATCCTGCGCAGTATCAATGTGCCGGAAGGGTTTCCGGTACAGGAGGTCAAAGCCCCCCAAGGTGTCGGTCGCGGATTCCGCTGCCTTTTCCGGGAATTCGCGAGTCCGAGTAACGAGATTGCATCCAACGTTCGTGCGCTCGTCAATTTTCGTGGGCAGTTGACCGCAGAGGAACGCGCCACGCTCGACGCGTCGTTTCTGTGGCCACTCGAACTGGTTGAGTCCGCCGGCACCCCGATCGGATACCTGACCGGGGTGGTCCACTCTCGCTTCGAGGAGCGTGTGCGGACACCATATTCGGGCGAGACGACGGTTGCGAGGACTCTCGACTGGCTGATCCGTCCAGGCCACGCACATGATGTGGGGGCCTCGGTTGTTGTGGGTCCCGACAACATCATCGTCCGGTCGACCTACTGCGCCCAGATCGCGCGTGCACTTCATTTTCTTCATTCGCGAGGCATAGTGTTCGGGGACATCGGACCGTTGCGGGCAGTCGCGAGTGATTCGCCCATCGACGTGCTGTTGATCGGCTCGGAGTTCGTACGTGCCGCCGATTCGTCGTGGCAGGAGCCGGGAATTCATTCGCCCGGCATGACTCCGCCCGAAATTGCTCGCGGACAGAGTGTTCAGAACATCGGTACTGATCTGTTCAAGCTTGCGCTGCTCTTTCGCGACATTCTCGGTGCCGGAGGATTGAACACGTCACCGTTGTCACCGCTATCAGGGCGCATCGACCACGATGGAATCGACATGTTCGAGCGCGGCCTCGGGCAGGATCCGGAACTCCGTCCCTCCGCAGTAGACTGGTACACATTCTTGTACTCCCAGACGGTTTCTCATTCGCTGCCGCCGGCGATCGATATGTTCGGGGCAGTCCCGGAACACGGGATCCGGAACCAATCCATCGAATTCACCTGGGATGCGCACGGGCATCGCGCGTTGACTCTCGAAACACCATGGGGCGAAGTACAAGAACTCGACGTCAGCGCGTCACGACATCGGTTGACGTTGAAGCAATCCGGGCAGTTCCGCCTCATCGCATCCAATCCGCATGGCACCACCGAGCGGTCTAGCGCCATCGTGTACGCGTTCGATCCGCCTGGCGTGCGCTTCGTCGAAGTTCCCGAGTTGGGTGGCGTCGCACAGGCCATGACCGGGATCGATTCGGCGGCCCTATCGGACACGGTTCTGGAAGGTGTCGAATTTACCTGGCTGGGTGGTGGTTTCGACGCCGTAGCATCACCGCAGTTGCCGCCGCTGCCGGATCTTCCGCAGTTCGGGGCGGCAGGAGTGGCTCTGGAACAGGTTGACTGGGAGGGTCTGACTTCGGTGATCAACGACGCTATGGCTGCCGCGGACGCCGAAGTTCGGGGTGGATCAGGCACTGGGGATGATCTTCGGGAGTCCGCGGCAGCTCTGGTCAGCCGCGCGAGATCACTCGCTTCGACAGTCGCCAGCGGCCGTCCTCGAGTTCGAACTCGTCGGCGTAACTCCCGACGCCGCTCAGGCGAGGTGCAGTAGCGGTATCGACGTAGAACGTCCACACAGCCTCGGCGCGCGCAGTTGTCTCCGAGGTGACATCTACGGCGATAGCGGTGGTGATGTGGCGCGTGAACGTGCCCGGACCCTGAATTCCGGCGCTACGACGCTCACGCACGCCGGCCGCGATTTCTTCGCGGCCGCGTCGTACCTGTGTGGGCAATCCGCGGTCCGGGTTGGCGGGCATCGTCCATTCGGCCTGGTGAGTGAACTGTTCGACGTAGTCCTCGACGGTTCCGGTATCAGCGAGGTGTGCGATCCGCGCGAGGGTGGTTCGGATCTGCTCGGCCGGGCTTTCGGGCGCCATGGGTCTCCTCAGGTATCGCGTTGGGTTTCTCGGACGCTATCGCGATGGTTTGCGGCACCGGGGGTGCTGTCCCGTTGAGCGGTAAGCAGACTCATGAGTTCAGATCACGGTGAGTTCAACTATGTCCTCAGTATCGAGGGAAATGATTAAGTGTGTTTATCAAGGCAGGCGCCTTGAATCTGACCGGAAGGTTTACCGTGTCCGTCCCTCTGCGATGTCTGCGCTGATCTTTTCAGCGCCACACCGGCTGGTGTAGCCCTCACTTCCCCTTTACCGGGGTGTTCGAGGCCGCCAGGACGATACACACTCCGTCTCGCATGCCCGCACCTCGAGTGCGCTGCTGCGGACCCTCGTACGAAGGACCATAACTGTCGTGAACTCGACTCTTTCGACGGCCGGCCTCGACCGCCGTGCCTTTTTCCGTGGCAGTGCTATCGCTGCCCTTGCAATCTTCGGTAGCGGTTCGCTCGCGGCGTGCTCGTCGGCGGTCGGCGAACAGCGCTCCGGGGCCGAAGAATCCGTGAATCCGGTTCGCGGCGGCACGCTGACGCTGGCAATCCCGGACGACATCAGCCCATCAGCATTGCTTACCAGTACCACCACGGCGGGTGTCACCCTTTCAGGTCTCGTGTACGAGACATTGACTCGCTATCCGCTCGATTCCGTAGTGCCGCAACCTGTTCTGGCCAAGGACTGGAAGCTTTCCGACGACGGTCTCACCTTGACGCTGAATCTGCGTGACGACGTCACGTTCCACAGCGGTCGACCGTTCACCGCGGCCGACGCGGAGTTTTCGCTTCGCACCTACGCCGATCCCAAGTTCTCCGCCCAGCTCAGAAGTACCGCCGCTGCTATCACCGGGTTTGATTCCTCGGACCCACGCACCCTGGTCATCACCCTGGCGCACAGAACCGGCAATATCTTCGACTTGCTCGACCTGGCACCCATTTTCGACTCGCAGACTTTTGACAAAGCAGTAGCCGGTGAATCTTTCATCGGTACAGGCCCGTTCGTTTTCGTATCACGGACGCCGAACAGTGCAATCTCGTTCGGGCGCAACCCGAACTACTGGATTGCGGAACGGCCGTACCTCGACCGGGTGGAAGCGCGCATCGTTCCCGATTCGCAGGCACGTCTGACTTCACTGAAATCCGGCCAGGTCGCGCTGGTTTCTCCGGCGTCGTTGACTTTCCGGGACTCGCAGACGCTGGCCAAGACCAGCGGCTTCGAGACGACCTCGCTCGACGGGGCCGAGTTGCAGGTCTATCTCGGCGCCAACGTGACCGCCGAGGGGTTGACCGACGTCCGGACGCGAAAAGCCTTGGCCTATGCGATCGATCGTGACCGCATCATGACGGAGGTCTATCGCGACACGGGTTACGCCGTGAATCTGCCGTGGCCGAAATCGTCGCCGGCGTACGACGCTGCCAAGAACTCGACGTACACCCGTGACGTTGCGAAGGCCCGCGGGTTGGTGAGTGAGGTCGGCGCGCTGCCGACGATTCCGTTGACGTACGCCGGCGCCAGCCCGGATTTCGAGGCAGCAGCACAGATAGTGCAGGCCAATCTTGCCGAGGCTGGAATCACCGTCGAGCTGGATCCCGTCGAGGCAACGGTCTTCTTCAAACAGTTGATCGGCGCCGAGTTCAAGGGTCTGTGGTTGACCAATCACACGTTTGCCCAATATGTTCCGTCGACGTTGACTGTCAGTGCTTATCCCTTCAACGCCGCGCACAATGCGTCCAAGTTCAGTTCGCCGGCGTACTCTGCTGCGGCCGAGGCGGCGTGGCAGGTGCCGGACGGTTCGAGTGACGCGGCCAAGAAGCTGTACGCCGATCTGGGAACGCAACTACTCGACGAGTTGTTCCTGATCGAGATCGGTGTGGTGGTCCCGCAGGTATCAGCCGCATCCACCGTTCGTGATCTTGCGTGGACAAAGGGCCGTCAGCCGCAGTTCGCCAACACCTTCCTGGCCTAGGGGAGAACATGATTCGCTATGTTGCCGGCCGATTACCGTCGGCGGTGGTGGTTCTCTTTCTTGCGTCACTTCTGATCTTTTCGGTGATGCGACTCGTGCCCGGTGATCCGGCGTTGGCGCTGGCCGGCCCGGATGCAACGCCCGAAGCGATTACAGCCATTCGCCATTCGCTCGGCCTCGACAAGTCGATTCCGGCGCAGTACATTTCGTGGATCGGTGACGTGCTGACCCTGGATCTGGGACGTTCGTTTGTCCTCGGCGGTCAGATTTCGGATCTGGTGCTGGCAGGTTTGGGCAATACGGCAGTTCTCGCCGGCAGTGCATTGCTGGTAGCGGTGGTGCTGAGCCTGATCCTGAGTGTGGCGGTGGTTGTGTGGCCGAAGAAGTGGCTCACATCGGCGGTGAACGTTCTCAATACTCTGTCGGTGGCATTGCCAAATTTTGTGACCGGTGTTCTGCTGGTCCTCATCTTTGCCGTAGTGATTCCGGTGCTGCCGTCCGGTGGCGTTCCACCAGGCGGGTACCTCGCCCATCCCGACATCACGCTTCAGTATCTGGTGCTGCCGTCATTGTGCCTGGCACTTCCGGTCGCGGCCGCCCTGACCAGATTTCTCTCGGAAGCCCTGCGTACCGAGATGGCGCAGCAGTACGTGATCACTGCCCAGGCTGCGGGTGTGTCTCGATGGAACCTGGTCACGCGCAGTGCGTTACGTAACGCACTGCCGACCATGCTCACCGTGCTCGGAATCCAGACTGGCCACCTTCTCGGCGGTGCAGTTCTGGTGGAAGCAATCTTTGCCTGGCCGGGAATCGGTCAGTTGATCGAGCAGGGAATCGGCCGACGCGACTACCCGGTGGTGCAGGTGCTTCTCCTGCTATCGGTCACGATATTTGTCTTGATTCAGCTTGTGACGGACATCGTGCACGCCTACCTCGACCCACGGATCCGAATCGGAGGGCAATCATGACTGTTGTCGACCATCCCGTCGACCTTGAGGTTCGTCGATCGCGGCCGGTGCTTGCGGCGCTGACACACGGTCAGGGTTTGGCCGGCGTCGTGATTCTGCTGGTTATCGCGGCAGCGGGAATTGCAGCACCACTGCTGACCCACTACGGACCCAACGAGCAGATCGAGGGCGCAAATCTCTTGGGCGCCAGTGCCCAGCACTGGTTCGGAACTGATCAGGTGAACCGTGACGTCTTCACTCGTTCTCTCTACGGCATCCGGATCAACCTCGTCATCGTGCTGGTCGCGGTTCCACTGGGTGCGATCATCGGCTCACTGGCCGGCCTGGTGTCGAGTATCAATCCCGTCGCCGACGTCATCGCACAGCGCATCTTCGACGTGATTCTTGCTTTCCCACTATTGATTCTGGCGATTACGTTGGTCGCGATCACCGGCCCTGGGGTCGGCCCGGTCATTGCCGTGATCGTGGCTGCAGAAATACCGTTGTTCGGGCGTCTGGTGCGCACGACAGTTCTCAAGGTGCGGGAGTTGCCGTTCGTGGAATCGGCCGAGGTAATCGGCGCGGGTCGATGGTGGGTGCTCCGTAAGCATGTGTTGCCCAACGCCATCGAACCGCTGGGAGTGCAGATTGCCCTCTCGATGTCCGTTGCTGTCTTTGCGGAAAGCGCGATGAGTTTCCTGGGCATCGGTGTTCGCCCGCCGGACCCGTCGTTGGGATCCATAATCGCCGGCGCTATCCCCAATCTTGATGCCAATCCGGCCTACGCCGTCGGACCGCTGGTGATCGTGTCTGCGTTGGTCCTGAGCTTCCTACTTATTGCCCAGTCTCTCGGCCGGGCCCGCCGTATCTGACTCCACGACGCTGAACTTCTACGACACTGAAAAGGACTAGCGATGAGTACAGCTGTGAAACAAGCGGTCCTCTCTATCAAGGACCTGTTGATCACGTTCGGCGCCGACGATTCCCGACGCCCATCGACCACCGTCGTAGATCACGTGAATCTCGAAGTGAGGCAAGGAGAAATCCTCGCGCTGGTCGGCGAGTCCGGTTCCGGGAAGTCGCTGACCGCGCGGGCCGTTCTCGGGCTGCTTCCGGATGGTGCGCAGGCGAGTGGGTCGATCGAACTCGATGGTGAGGAGGTGCTTGGAGCCGACGAGGCAACGTTGAATCAGGTGCGAGGTATCAAGGCTGCGATGGTCTTCCAAGAACCACAGACTGCACTCAATCCGGTTCAGAAGGTGGGGTGGCAGATCGCCCAGGTGCTGCGGGCCCACGGCAAGATCTCCCGGGCTGCAGCACGTTCCCGAGCGATCGAACTACTGAAGATGGTCGAGATTCCGGATCCGGAGAGACGAGTCGACTGGTATCCGCATCAACTTTCGGGTGGTCAGAAGCAACGGGTAGTCATTGCTCTGGCGCTGTCGGGTTCACCGGATCTTCTCATTGCCGACGAGCCCACCACAGCTCTCGACGTGACGGTGCAGGCTGAGATTCTGGAACTGCTGCGAGATTTGCGAGATCGATCGGGAACCGCAATTCTGCTCATCACGCACAACATGGGCGTCGTGGCAGATATCGCTGACCGCGTGCTTGTGTTGAAGTCGGGGCAGGTGGTGGAGGAGCAGTCGGTCTTCGATCTCTTTGCGGCACCGACTGAGCCGTATACGAAGGCTCTGCTGGCCGCTGTTCCGCGGTTGCCGGAGGCTGGGCACGTAAGGCCGGCCGTCGCTCTGGTCGAAGGGTTGGAAGACTCGCTTGCCGCTCCGATCCTGCGTTTCGACGACGTATCCATCGTCTACCCGTCGAGGTTGGGTAACAAGGAGTTTCGGGCCGTCGACGGTGTGAGCCTGAGTGTGCGTCCCGGTGAGGTTGTCGGGTTGGTCGGCGAATCAGGTTCGGGAAAAACAACTCTCGGACGATCAGCTCTCGGGGTTATCCGGGCCAGCAGTGGCAGTGTGAGCTTCGACGGCACGGATCTCGGGACGATCTCGGCGACCAACCTGCGAGGCCTGCGTAAGGGCATGGCCCTCATCCACCAGGATCCGGCGGCATCGCTTGATCCACGACGTTCGGTGGGACAGAGCATCGGAGAGCCCCTCGAGGTTCATCGCTTTGCAACCGGCGCTTTGCTGCGAAACAGGGTGGGGGAGTTGCTCGAATCAGTGCGTCTACCAAGGTCTTTTGCGCAGCGGGCACCGAGTGAGCTTTCCGGTGGACAACGCCAGCGGGTTGCACTCGCTCGCGCTCTGGCGCTGGGGCCACGACTGCTGGTGGCGGACGAGCCGACCAGTGCGCTGGACGTATCCGTTCAAGCCGATGTTTTGTCGCTCTTTGCCGATCTACGAGAGGAATACAACTTCGCATGCCTGTTCATCAGCCACGATCTGGCCGTTGTCCATCAGGTAGCCGATCGGGTAGCGGTACTTCGCAGCGGGGAATTGATCGAAGAGGGCCCCGCTGCAGAGGTATTTCGCTCACCGCGTCAGGACTACACCCGGCAATTGGTTGCGGCGGTTCCGATTCCGGATCCGCGACGTCAGCGCGAAGGACGGGAACGTGCACTTGCGGCGCTCGACCTGACTGTTGCGGTTTGACCTATCCGCACGTTCGACACCAACTTCTTTCACTTTAGATTCCCCAAGGAGAATTTCATGTCCATCAGTGAACTCGAGCGCGTCACCCTTACACCCGAAGAGATTTACGCCGCCGGCGGCATCACCGTCCACAAGGTCGGAGAGCTGATCGGAGCCCGGATCGACGGAGTTCACCTCTCCGGTGATCTCTCCGAAGAGACGGCCTACGCAATTCGATATGCCTTGGCGGCGCACAAGGTTGTGTTCTTCCGCGGCCAGCAGCACCTCGACGACGTGTCTCAGTACGAATTTGCCGGAACCCTCGGCACCCAGACCACCACGCACCCCACGCTCACGTCCAAGGACAACAAGCTGTTGGTACTCGACGGCGCCGCCAGCAGTTGGCATACCGATGTCACGTTCATCGACCGCATCCCGAAGGCGTCGATCTTGCGCCCCACCACCATTCCCGAGTACGGCGGAGCCACCACGTGGGCGTCCACGACCGCTGCGTACAACCAGCTGCCGCACTCGCTCAAGGTGTTGGTCGAGAACCTGCGGGCGGTGCATACCAATGCCTATGACTACGCCGAGATCGTGGACAAGGTGCAGCAGGGTAACTCTCAGCGCGTGACCAACTACGGTGAATTCACGCGGGAGATCTACGAGACGGAGCATCCGGTGGTCCGCATCCACCCGGTGACGGGGGAGAAGACTCTACTTCTGGGGCATTTCGTCAAGGAGTTCGTCGGACTCAAGCCGTCGGAATCGGTAGCTCTCTACCAGCTGCTGCAGGCACGGATCATCAAGTTGGAAAACACTGTTCGGTGGTCGTGGGCTCCGGGTGATCTGGCGATCTGGGACAACCAGGCCACCCAGCACTACGGCGTCTCCGATTACGGAACCCAGGCGCGCAGTGTTCACCGCGTGACACTGGCCGGCGATGTACCCGTCGACGTCCGGGGTGAGTCCAGTCGCATCATCAAGGGCGACGCGTCCGAGTTCTCGATCATCGAGGACGTTGAGCGGCTGCCAGGGTTTGCCGCGAACTGATCGATAATTTCAGGCCTGGCGGCCGTTCATATCTGACGTTGGGCCGCCAGGCGTGGAGCTAGGTGACCTCGCTGGATTCTGGGTACGTGAACATCTGCCCCCACGACTGGTTGCAGGCGAGGCAACGCCATTTCGGGGTGTCCGGACCGACGACACAGCCGGTATTGGATGTCCAGGGATGGAGAGCGAAGGGGTAAGCAGGCATTCCGGGGGAACATCTGGCAGTGCGATTGGCCCTGCCTTCCGGGCACGGCGGGTTTTTCGTGACCATGAATTCGACAAAGTTGGTGCAGCCGGAAGACACGCGTCGCTGAATGGAAATGGACGATGTCGCCGGATCGGTACTTTTTCAACTGCAGCGGTTCGTAGCAGGCCGTGCACCTTCCGCGGTCCTCCATGAGTGTGCGGGCATGCGCCGCCGTCGAAGTCGGATCCAGAGCGTCGAATTCCCCGAACGGGGAGTAGCGGTCGGACTCGAGCGACTGAAGAATTTCATCGCCCATTGCGTCGTCGATCTGTCCCGTCTCCACGGGGAACGCGATGGCGAGCCGTTTCTCGATGTGGAGAACAAGCGGAAGGCTGAACGAGTCGACCTCGACACGTGCCATGCCGTCAGAGAACGGAGCGGTCAAGGTTTCGACACAGAGCACCGTCTGGGGTTCGGTATCGAGGAGGGTGATCAGGATGTCGCCCGCGGCCATGTCGCCGTGGACGCTCCAAGGATTGACGTCAGCTTCGGGCTCGAGAAACGCTACCGCCGCGTCCAGCCACGGCGTACCGAGCGCGATAAATACATGCTGATCGGGGCCACAAGTTGTCATCAATTGATACTCGCACCGGCTACCGACAACGTCCGTGCTTGACCACTTTGCATCGGTGGTTGTGGAGTGGAACGCTTACGGGTGCTCTAGGAGATAGATCAGTTTCCTACGAGTCACTCGAGAGGAGCGTCGATGGCTACCGTCGTCGAAAACATATTTCGGCGTAAGCCTGCTATACAGATCGACAAGGAGACCGGCGCCGACACCGAAGGCGGTGAGCTGACTCGCAGTATCGGGCTGGTGCAGCTGTCGATGTTCGGAATCGGCGCCACTATCGGTACGGGCATCTTCTTCGTCCTGTCCCAGGCCGTTCCGGTCGCGGGACCAGCAGTGATCATTTCCTTCATCGTTGCCGGTGTTGTCGCCGGACTCACGGCAATCTGTTATGCCGAGTTGGCCGGAGCTGTCCCAGCGTCGGGTTCGTCGTACTCCTACGCCTACACGACGCTCGGAGAGCTACCGGCCATGGCGGTCGGCGCCTGTCTGCTCCTCGAATACGGGGTCTCCGCTGCTGCTGTCTCGGTTGGATGGTCGCAGTATCTCAATCAGTTGCTCGGTAATCTCTTCGGATTTCGGATCCCCGAAGCTCTGTCCCAAGCTCCTGAGCAGGGCGGCATCATCAACCTGCCGGCCGTTATCCTCGTGGGACTGTGTGGAGTCCTGCTCATTCGCGGTGCGAGTGAATCGGCCAAGGCCAACGCGATCATGGTGTCGATCAAACTCGGAATTCTGCTTCTCTTCATCGTCGTCGGTATCGCGGGTTGGAACAGCAACCACTTCGCGGACTTCGCTCCGTTCGGATTCAGCGGCGTCATGTCTGCTGCGGGCATCATCTTCTTCTCGTACATCGGCCTCGACGCCGTGTCGACGGCCGGTGAAGAGGTCAAGAATCCGCGTCGTAATCTGCCGTTGGCAATTCTCATCGCTTTGGTCGCGGTCACCGCGGTGTACGTCGCAGTGGTGGTCGTGGCGATCGGCGCACAGAGTTCCGACGAATTCGAGGGACAGGAAGCCGGACTGGCCGCGATCCTCGAGGATGTCACCGGATCGACCTGGCCGGGAACATTGTTGGCCGCCGGAGCGGTGGTCTCGATCTGCAGTGTCACGCTCGTCGTCATCTATGGTCAGACTCGAATCTTGTTCGCGATGTCCCGCGACGGCATGATTCCGTCCGTCTTCCACAAGGTCAACCCGCGGACGCTCACGCCGGTCCCCAACACCATCATCGTCTGTATCGTCATCAGTATTCTGGCCGGATTCATCCCCATCAGTTTCCTTGCCGAGATGACGAGTATCGGTACGCTGGTGGCGTTCCTCGTCGTCTCGGTGGGCGTCATTCTGTTGCGGCGCAGCGATCCGGATCTGCCTCGTAGCTTCAAGGTTCCCGGCTACCCGGTGACGCCGATTCTGTCGATTTTGGGTTGCCTGTGGATCATCAAGGACCTCCGCACGGTCACGATCTACGTGTTCCTGGTTTGGGTTTCCGTCGCGATCATCTGGTACTTCGCCTACTCCATGAAGCACTCCAAGTTGGGTGAGCAAAAGGGATTCGAGGTCGAGTCATGACTGTCGTCGCCGGTTACGCACCGGATAGCAGCAGTATCGGAACCATCCAACTGGCAACGCTGTTGGCGCGATCATTCGGTGAACCGTTGGTCGTCTGCTCGGTGATTTCGTTGTCGCCGCAGTCGGGAATGACGCGCGTCGACGCCGAAGAAGCACTGACACAGGCACGTGCCACAGTTCCCGCTGACATCGACGCGCGATACGTCGTTCGAGAAGCGCACTCCACCGCCGGGGGTCTACTCGATGTCGTTCACGAGCACGACGCGAAGATGATCATTCTGGACTCGTCGTCCGCCGGCGTTTTCGGTCGCGTCGCACTCGGCAGTGTGACATCTCGATTGCTTCACAGTTCCGACGTCCCGGTTGCGCTGGCGCCGAAAGGTTTTCGGGCCGAAGACGGCGACGTGGTGCGACGAGTCACTGCGGCCTATGCCGGCACTCCCGATCAAGACGATCTGGTACTCGCTGCCGCGACAGTTGCCGCCCGGGTCAATGCCGGACTTCGATTGGCGTCCTTCGCTGTTCGTTCCTCCGCCCAATACCCGACCACACTCGGTACCGAAGGCGATTGGCAGGTGGTCCAGGAATGGGTGGACGTTGTCGAGCGGGAAACGAGCGCAGCATTCGAACGCGTTAGAGCTTTGCCGCAGACGCCCGACACCATGGAAGCCGTAGTGGGTCATGGCCGCAACTGGGACGAGGTGCTGGACGACATCGACTGGGATCGCGGCGACGTATTGACCGTCGGCTCAAGTCAAGCCGGCCCCATCGCCCGGGTGTTCCTCGGATCGCGCGCCGCGAAAATCGTGCGCTACTCGCCGGTTCCGGTGGTTGTAGTTCCGCGGTCTGCGGCGACGCGAATCATCGACCGGGCAGAATCCGAGTAAAAGTCAGGGCCGACAAGTTTTGTCGGCCCTGACGTGTCTCTAGTACGTACGAACGAACAGCGCCGGGTCCGTATCCGGAACCTGCGAAACCTGCTCGCGCGCAACCAGATGGCGCAGATGCGCAGCACCTTCGGACAACGCCATGGTCTTGCCCATCGGAGAAATCTCCGACCACGGCTTGTACCACTTCATGTGAGCCGCAACCTCCCACACTGTCAGCTTCTGATCCGCGAAAGCCTCGAGTAGGTGTTCGAGGCGTTCCTCGTGGTGCTCGATCAGTTCGCCCGCGCGGCCACCGACACTGTCGATCGGAATACCGTGAGCGCCAAGTCCGCGTGTGATGTCCATGGTCTGGACGCGTCGCAGTGAAGCGAAGAAATCGGCCAGTCCGTCACGTTCTTCGAGGGGATACGTGAAGTTTCCGACGTGCGGGGTCGTCTTCTGCAAGACATGGTCGCCGGTGAACATGACATTCGCGTCGTCCAAGTAGAAGCAGACGTGGCCCGGCGTGTGTCCGGGGGTGTAGACGACGCGGAGTCCGCGGCCGGTCAGAGCGATGATCTCGTTGTCCGAGAGAATGCGGTCGGGAGCAGACTCGATGCCGACCGGAGAATCTCCTTCGGCGGCTGAATGCCGGAAAGCTTCGCGATCGGCTTCCGGGGCTCCAGCCTTGGTCATGTTGCCGAGTTGATGTGCCATCCAGTCGTCATCGCGAGTGGTAGCCATCTTGTTGAAGAGGTCGTGATCGTCCTCGTGCATGGCGATCCAAGCGCCCGACGCCTCGCGTACCCGGCCACACAGTCCCGTGTGGTCAGGATGGAAATGCGTCACCACAACGCCCTCGATATCGGTGACCGAATGACCGATCTCCGCCAAGCCGGCGTTGAGGCCTTGCCAGCCGTTGTCATCGCCCCAACCAGCGTCGACGAGGATCAAACCGTTGGGAGATTCCATCGCGTAGACAAGCGTATTGCCCAGCGGGTTATTTGTGATGGGGACTGGAATCTGGAATATGCCATCACCGATGGCAACTGCACCGTTCATCTGTCGTACCTCGTTTACCGATAAGGGAATTTGTTTCTATGTCCTTCATGTTTACCGTGCGCTTGTTTGGTGCGTGACGCAGGTCCTACTTGACGGGAACCCCGCAAGATATGGGCTGGTCGTATAGGTGCCACCAGGAACCGGTCGAATAACAGTCGGAAGGTTCGCTAGGTGTCGAACAGCCTCGGCTGACATCCGCCCGTCTCGGCGACATATTTCCTGTTGTCCGGCGTGGTGACTGGGATCGTGTTCATGACCTCCGATAGCGTGAACGCCGCTGCGTATGCACGAGCATACGGGGGAGAGGACGCCTGCGTGACTGACATTGTGAGCATCGCGCATGGCCCTGAGGCTTTCGATACGCGCCTGCGTCGCGAAGCGATGCAGTTCCTCACTGTGCGGACCAACGATGGACTCGACTCCATCAGCAAGCAAGAGCTGCTTGATTTCACAATCGACGGCGAAATGTTCAGATTGATGGATCCCCAACGCGGCATCCGCAAGCCACGCCAACTATCGTCCGCTCTTTCGATCAGCACAGTTTATCGTCGCGAAGGTGCCGATCGACCATATGAGGACGCAGTCGGAGCCGATGGCTTTCTCCGGTACAAGTGGAGCGGTGTGGACCCGGATCACCAGGACAATCGCGGGCTGCGTGCGGCGATGGAGCAGAAGGTGCCGCTGATCTGGTTCTTCGGTGTCGGGCCGGGACAGTTCCAACCGATCTTTCCCGTATTTCTTGTCGCAGAAGAAGTATCTCTTCACCAGTTCGTGGTTGCAACCGAATTTGCACGTGATCTTCACATGACGGATTCGCCGATTGAATCCCATCTGCGCCGATACTTGATTTCCGAAACGAAGCGACGACTGCACCAGCCTGTCTTCCGTGCGACAGTGATGCGAGCCTACGAAACACGCTGTGCTGTTTGCGCTTTGGGGCACAGCTCGTTGCTTGACGCGGCACATATCGTACCTGATTCGGATGAGGCTGGTGTCGCTTCGGTACGAAATGGTTTAGCAATGTGCAAGATCCATCACGCTGCTTTCGATGTACACATTCTCGGCATTAGTCCCGATCTTGTGGTCGAGATCAGGCAGGATCTTCTCGTCGAGATCGACGGTCCGATGCTTGAATATGGCCTCAAGGAACGGCACGGGCAGAAATTGATGATGATTCCGTCCTCGCGGACAGAGCGGCCGGATCCAGAGTTGCTCGCGTTGAGCTATCAGAAGTTTCAGTCTGCCGGCTGAAGTCGGTCGAGTCTGCTGATAAATCGTGTCGAAAATCTACGTCGAAATTACTGCGCGAATACAGCTTTCGGTGGCCTTGGCGGGTCTTTGTAGTAACGGCGCAAGCGATCCAACGGAGTGCTCGGGTCGAGTTGTTGGTCTTGGTCGTCGGAGCTGATCTGGATGGATGACGGCAGGTTGGTGTTCTCGATGCTGCGGTTACCACAACCAGTCCCTGCGTGATCCAAACGTTCGCAGAGATGCACGCGCGCTGCATAATTCGCAACGCGCATGCATCTCGGTAGTCAAGATCGGTTGCGCTACTTGCTAGTCGGCGTGACTGCCGTAATGCCAATCTCGCCGTCGACTGCGTCGGCGTCATCTCCACATGCACAGTCACAGTCGTCGCCACAGCCGCCGACGTTGCATTCGCCCGCGTAGCTGTCGTCATCCTCATCGCAGTCGAGGGCGCCGCCGAAGGATGCTGCGAAATCGTCGTCAAGTTCGTGGGTGAACTCGTGAACCTCGTCGACCAGGTTGATCAGATGCTGCGGGGCAAATGGGTCCGCGTCGAGGATGGTCGAGACCAGGAGGTGGTCGCCACTGAATGCGAAGCGCAGGCGCGGCCATTCCTGGGCGAGTTCGATCAGCTGCGTTGCAGCATGGGCCGGGTTGCCGAGGCCGGTGACGATCGAGGACCACACATTGATCTGCGGGCCGTCGTCAGCGACGGTCACGTAGACGACGAAGCCATGCACGGGCACCACAATGTCGCCGTCGTCGTCGGTTGCGGGCTCGCTGCCGAACATCTCGGCGAGGGACTTGACGCACAAGCGAATCAACTCGTCACGCTCGTCCGTTGCGATGGCCATAGCGCCGTCGATGTGAAGGGGCTGGTCGGCGGTGGTGTCGTTCTCGCTCATGGATCCTCAGTTCCGTGCCAGTCCCGAGCATGGGCTGGACACTATTTTTATGCGTTGAATGTCAGGTCCACGGTAGTCGGCGCGCACTGAAAACGTGCTAGTGGATCATGTCCGATGTGGATGAGACTTTGAACTCACTCGACGCGCTCTTCGCTCTCGTGCAGCAGGCACTCGACACGCCGCGCACGGTGCGTGCATCGATTGCGAGCGCCGTCACTCGGGCGCTTGATGCCCAGATCGATGCCGCGCTGCGCGCGATCCCCGCGGAATCCCTCAAGGACGCCCTACCTAAGGGCACCCGGATGGGCGGTCTGGCGCAGTCACGGTTCCGGACGGTGGCTGATGTCGCGAACTCGTCGGCGGCGACACTGGGGACGGTGCCCGGCATCGGGCCCCAATCTGCGTCGGCTATCCACACCGAAGCACTCGCACAGCAGAAGCGGGTGCGTTCGGAGACGCGATTCCGGTTGAACCCGGATAGCAAGTCGAAGACAGACACCGAGATTCTGCGACTGTTGCTCACACTGCGGCATGCAGAACCTGCAGTTGAGCAAGTGCGTGGTCCGATCACGTCTCTGAAAGAGCAGGTTGATCCGCTGCGGGTGCCGGCGCAGCGCGCGGGCAGCAGGTTGTCGCGATTCTTCTCGGGCAAAGCCAAGCGAGCAGAAGCACAAGCAGCACTTCAGCAGATCATCGCCATTGCGTCGGCCCCTGGGCTCGAGGATTTACGGGCGCAGCTACTCGCAATCGTTCACCCGCCACCGAGCTATGACGACCAGTGGATCGAATACGAGCGCGATGCGGCGACAATCAACGCACTGCTGAGTCAGTTCGTCGCAGTCGGCACAGTCGAGGAAGCACAGGCGACGCACGGCTTCATTTCCCGCGACCTGGTGAATGCGGCAGACCGCGTCACGCTCGATCGGACACACCTGAGATCGTTTCTGCGCGGATATCAGGCGTTCGGCGCGCAGTACCTACTGTCCCGACGCAAGGCGATTCTCGGCGACGAGATGGGCCTCGGCAAAACAGTTCAAGCCCTCGCTGTCGCGGCGCATTTGGCGACGCAGGACAAGCGTCACGTCTTGGTTGTGTGTCCGGCGAGTGTTGTCAGCAACTGGATGAACGAGACGGCCAAGCACACCACACTGCGGCCGTGGCAGATTCACGGTAGCGAGCGGGACGCCGATCTCGGAGAGTGGGCGCGATGGGGCGGCGTCGCCATAACCACCTTCGATACGCTCAAAGCGCTGACGCTGACCATTACCCCGAACATGTTGATCGTCGACGAAGCGCACTTCATCAAGAACCCCGCTACCCAACGTGCCCGCGCAGTGCGGACTGTGCTCGATTCTTGCGAATGGGCAGTGTTTCTCAGCGGTACACCGATGGAAAATCGAGTCGAGGAATTCAAGAACCTCGTGAGCTACGTTCAGCCGGCTGTCGCAGGGAAAATCCACGTCCGTGACGGTCTCTCCGGTGCGACGGGATTTCGAAAGATCGTTGCTCCGGTATATCTGCGCCGCAACCAGATTGACGTACTGACCGAACTTCCCGAATTGATCGAGGTCGAGGACTGGGTGCTACTCGGAGCGAAGGATGCGTCGGCGTACCGGTCTGCGGTGCACAGCGGCAACTTCATGGCGATGCGTCAAGCGGCTTACGCGCCCGCAGCGCGCTCAGGGTCCGCGAAGCTCGAGCGGATGGTCGAGATCGTGGAGGAAGCTGCGGAGAACGAGGCGAAGGTATTGGTGTTCTCGTGCTTTCGTGGAGTCCTCGACATCATTCGAGACTCGCTGCCGGGTAAGGTGTTCGGACCGATCACCGGCGCAACCGCAACAGCTGAGCGGCAGCGACTGGTGGACGAGTTTACGGCCCACGCGGGGCATGCTGTGTTGCTGTCGCAGATCGAAGCCGGGGGAGTCGGATTGAACATCCAGGCCGCGTCCGTCGTCATTCTGGCTGAGCCGCAATGGAAACCGAGCACGGAAGCGCAGGCCATTGCGCGGGCTCACCGGATGGGGCAGGTGCGGACGGTGCAGGTGCACCGACTACTGGCCAAGGACAGCGTCGACGTCATGATGCGCGCGACGCTCGCGAAGAAGTCAGACCTATTCGACGAGTACGCGAGGCGCAGTCATGCCAAAGAGTCCGACGCAGGATCCGTTGAAACCGGATGGGAGTCGGCCGCGGCGCCAACTGAGCAAGATTTTGTGCGGGCCGAGCAGGCGAGATTGTCAGGGTGAGTCAGAGCCCGACAAAGCCGACATCGTTGCAGCAGAGATGATCTCGAACGTGTCGGAGGGCTGTCCTAGTCTCCATCAATGACGATTCGACGAGTTCGAAAATCATCACACCTGCAGTTGGTGCCGACCTCCAACGAGGAGCGGCCGGCGCCCGGAGAGTCGGGTGGCCGGACGGTTGTCAACTACTTGGTGACGATCGAACTCGACGGTGTCACGCCGCCCATCTGGCGGCGATTCTCAGTGCCGTCGAATATCCAACTCGACGAACTGCATTCGGCTGTGCAGGCACTGATGGGGTGAGGCGACCAACACAAACATCAGTGGGTAGGTATGAAACGCACATCGAGCGTCGGCCCCGACCGGTACCTCATGCGGGATGTGATCGAGTGCGATGGGATAGACAGCGAAGACGAGTTCGGCGAGGACGAAGTGCGTCTCGACGAGGTGCTGTTCGAGGTGGGGGTCCACCTGCGGTACGAGTACAACTTTGAGGCGCGGTGGAGCCACATGCTGGTTCTCGGGGAGATCGTCAAACGAGGTCCTCTTTCTGCACCGTATTGCTTCGGCGGAGCACGGGCGTGCCCTCCCGAGGACTGTGGCGGTCCGATTGGCTATCGAGAGTTCCTGGAAGCGCAGACGAACGACTCAGGTTTCGATTCCGAGCGCTTCGTCTTGGACGAGGTCAACACGGCAGTGGACACCATGGTTGGGGTGCGCTGACCCATCTGTATTGGTTGCTGAATCACGCCAACGGAGACGGCATTAGGTTGACTGCATCCGGATGCTTTCCGCCGGAAGAGGTTGCGTCAGCTCGCGACGAACTCGATTGGGGCAGTGAGTGGATCGATACCACTTCCGGTAGTAGTGCACAGCTCTCGGAGTTATTGGAAGTCGCGAAGATACTCAAGTTGGTCCGAAAGCACAGAGGCACATTGATTCTCATCAGACTCGGTACATCGATGATCGCGTACCAAGGTGAGTTGTGGAGGCATATCGTCGCGGTGCTGCCGTTGGGGAAGGGTGAGCTTGCGCAGGAGGCTGGCCGAATCCTGTTACTCACATTGGCCGCTGGCCTATCGGAGGCCGAGCGGAATGAAGTGATGATCGAGGGATTGGCTGCGCTGGGTTGGCGTACGGTGAGTGGAACCAAACTCAAGGACGATGACTGGACGTCGGTCGCGAGGGGCACCCTGTTGTATCTGCGAATGATGGGCGCTATCGCCGCGAACCCGCTCGATCGAGACGTTCCGTGTGATCCGGAATGGGGCCGCGGGTTCGCGCGAATAGTCCTGTCGATGTAGCTGAAAAATTCGAGGTCAAACGGATCGGATCGTGGACTGATTCATTCGATATGGATTTGTTATATGCGCTGGAAGAAAGCACTTTTTGGGCAGTGAAATGCTCGAATTTCGAGGGATTGGCAAATTTGGATTTTGTGTCGTAAAACTAGGGTCATGCTATGGTCAATTTCCAGTTGCTGAATTTGGATGGTCGAGCCAAAAGCTTGAATCCGCCCCAATGTTCGACGCATTGACCTTATGCGTCGGCTCGGCTCTCTGGCATTCGCTCAATGGAGGTATAGGTTTTCGTTCGACGATTGTGTGTTGTTAGTCAATTGAATATGTGACCGGTTTTGGTATGACGGTTACTCCTCGGACGTGCAGCAACAGAGCGTAAGGATTCGAAACTGGGATCTTTACGCATTGTTCTGTCGATTATTAACGAAGGATGTGACGTGACAGGATCCGATATGGTCCAGTTCAGTACGTTGGTAATTGTTTCACTACTGGTGGCTTTTTACGGTGGAACTTTTCTCATTTCTCTTCGTATCAGTAAGAAGCAGGAAAATGCCGACGAGTTTATGACCGCCGGCAATAAATTGGGATTCGGTGTTTCGGCTGCCAGTATGACGGCCACGTGGATTTGGGCGTCGTCGATGTATGCATCCGCCACCTCCGGATATACCTACGGAATCTCAGGTCCGATTCATTACGGACTGTGGGGCGCGTTGATGATTCTTTTCATCTATCCGTTCGGGCAGCGAATTCGTAAAGTAGCGCCGAAGGCCCACACCTTGGCCGAAGTTATGTATGCGCGCCACGGCCGCTCCAGCCAGCTCATGCTTGCGGGATCCAATATCGTCGGCAGTGTCATCAGTTTGATGTCGAACTTCCTCGCTGGTGGTCTGCTGATTTCGTTGCTGTCCCCGTTCAACTTCATCCAGGGCGTCTTCATCGTTGCGCTGGGTGTTCTGCTGTACACACTGTGGTCGGGATTCCGTGCTTCGGTACTGACCGACTTTGTGCAATTGATCGGAATGCTCGGCGCGGTAGTCGTTTTGGTGCCGTTCATCTTCTTCGCGGCAGGATTCCCTACAGCCTTCGAGAGCGGCGCCGGCAACCTCACTGCTGAGCAGGGCAACTTCTTCTCGAGTGTCGCCTTCTTCGAGCAAGGCGCGCCGTACATCGCTGCTGTACTTGCGTACGCAATCGGAAACCAGACCATCGCGCAGCGATTGTTCGCGGTCCGCGAAGACCTGATCAAGCCCACCTTCATCACCGCCACAGTGGGCTACGGCGCAACGGTAATCGGCGTCGGCATGCTCGGTGTTCTCGCGTTGTACCTCGGCGTCGAGCCGATGGGCGGCGACGTCAACAACTTGATTCCGCAGATGGCGGCGTCGTACTTGCCGGGAATCTTGCTGGCTGTTTTCTTTGTCATGATCATCGGAGCACTGTCCTCAACGGCGGACTCGGATCTGGCGGCACTCTCGTCGATCATGATGACCGATGTATACGGCCAGACCGTCGCCGGTAAGGCCAATCCGCGACGGATGCTGCTCATCGGTCGAGTGACAATGATCGTCGCGACGGCTGTCGCGATTGCATTGGCAAGTCTGCAATTGAGCATTCTGGATCTACTGGTATTTGTCGGAGCTCTCTGGGGTGCGCTCGTATTCCCCGTCATCGCGAGTTTCTACTGGGGCAAGGTGACCAACAAGGCCTTCACCGTGTCGGTCCTCGTAGCGCTCGCGGCGTTCTTGCCGGTGCGTTTCAGTTGGGTGCCGATGGACGGTGTGATTGGAATCCTCTTCGACATCGTCTCCGTGATCGGTATCGGAGTGGTGCTGGGGCTCATGGCCTTCGGATTCTTCGGGCTGAAGGTTGCGCAGATCGTCGGCGGGCTGGCGATCCTGATCTCGGCGCCGTTCGCGATCGGCTTCCTCCACGATTACCCCACGCTCAGTGGATCTTTGGTCGCCTATGCCGTCAGTACCGTCGTGTGTTTCGCGATGTCGGTGAACCAGAGCGAGACATTCGATTTCGAGTTGATCAAGCAGCGGACAGGTGACTTCGACGAGGAGGATCCCGAGACGGATCCGCGTGACGATGTTTCCGAGCTGGGTGTGTCCGGCAGATAGCTGTCGCCTCAAAACTGAAGGAGTACGAATGAGTACAGCTCTACTGACCATCTACGTCCTGATCTGGCCTGTGTTGGTCGCTGTTGTCCTGGCGGTCATCAGTCGGGGATTCATCAAGGACTGGATGGAAGCTCGCCGCAACGGCGAAGATCTGGTGTAAGCGCTGACCGCCATCACCGAGGCTTTTTGCTGTCGGTGGTGGCGGTCACCTTGCGTTGGGCGTAGGGACTGGCGTTATAGTTGCTCAGTGCAACACACAGGGGCAAAATCGCTCACCGGCCCACCAGCCGTCCATGACGAGCTGGTGCACCTGACGCGTCAGCTGATGACAGGCGATCGCCAATCCGATGATCAGCCGTCCATCGCGCAACATTCCTTCCTCTCGTTTATCGGCCGCAACGACGGCTGCCGAGCTACCGAGATTTCCGACGTCTTCGGCGTCAACCGCTCCACCATCTCGCGGCAAGTACGCGGATGTATCGACGCAGGCTGGGTGTTTGCCGACCCCGGACCTGTTCGCCAGGGCAACCCACTGCACCTCACGGACGCAGGCCGCACCTATCTTGATGCCGCCGACGCGCGTCGACTCGACCAAGTCACCAGCAGGCTGCAGGATTGGTCGGAGTCCGAGATCGCAGAATTTGCCCGCGCCCTTCACCGTTTCAGAATCAGTACCGAATCGCAGACCAACGGAGATGAAAACCTGTGAGTGACTACAGCGCTAAAGCCCAGTTCGTCATCTCCGATAACGAGTCCGTGGTGCACACGGTTTTCACACACGCCGAGCGAACCCCGAACCTCACGGTGTTCTCGCGGCCCAACGGCGACACGTGGATCGACGTTTCGGCTGAGGAGTTTGCCGAGCAGGTCACGGGCGTCGCGAATGGCCTGATCGCTGCCGGAGTCCAGTCCGGTGACCGCGTCGCATTGCTGTCGGCGACGCGGTACGAGTGGACACTCTTCGACTTCGCCATTTGGGCGGTCGGCGCTGCGACAGTCCCGATTTACGATTCGTCCTCGCAGGGGCAGGTCAGCTGGATCCTCGAAGACTCCGAAGCTGTCATGGCTGTCGTCGAGACCGGGACTCACGAAAAACTGTTTCAGGATGCGCCGAGCACCCTCAAGGCTGTCATGCAGATCGACGCCGGCGCAGTCGAGACGCTGACTAGAGGCGGCGTCGACGTCGACGGTACAGAACTGAAGAAGCGACTCGACGGAATCAAGGCTGACGATCTGGCATCGCTCGTCTATACCTCCGGGACGACGGGACGCCCGAAGGGGTGCGTCCTCACTCACCGCAACTTCTTGTCCGAGGTGCGCGGCATTCTCACCGCCTCGATCGGCAAGGTTGCCGTTCCCGGCAACCGAGTCCTCACCTTCCTGCCCCTTGCGCACGTTCTTGCGCGCGCCGTGTCGTTGGCCACTTTCGAAGCCGGCGCTTCGCAGGCCCACTGGTCCGATTTTGGTACCATCACGACGCAATTCGAGCGATACAAGCCCAACACGATTCTCGGCGTTCCCCGTGTCTTCGAGAAGGTTCGCGACGGCGCGGCCCGCAAAGCGGAGTCGGGCGGCAAGGTGCCCGGCGCGATCTTTGCCTTCGCAGAAGCAACTGCCAAGGAATATAGCCAAGCACTCGACAAGGGTGGTCCTTCGCTGATTCTGAAGGCAAAGCACGCTCTCGCGGACAAGCTTGTGTACTCGAAGCTCCGCGCAGCTCTCGGCGGCGAATGTTGGTTCGCCATCTCGGGCGGCGGCGCACTCACATCGGAACTCGGCCACTTCTTCCGCGGTCTCGGAGTCCCGATCTACGAAGGCTACGGTCTCACCGAAACCACGGCAGCCCACTGCGTCAACATCCCCGGTGCTCAGAAGATCGGAACCGTCGGACGGTCCATGGGCGGCAACGGAGTTCGTATCGCCGAGGACGGTGAGATCGAGCTCAACGGGGGAGTGGTATTCAAGGGCTACTGGAAGAACGAGAAGGCAACCGCAGATACCTTTGACAACGGTTGGTTGCGAACCGGAGATCTCGGTGAACTCGACAGTGACGGTTACCTTTCCATCACCGGTCGCAAGAAGGATCTGCTGGTGACGGCCGGTGGCAAAAACGTCTCACCCGGCCCGATGGAAGATCGCATCCGCTCACATTCCATCGTCTCGCAGGCCGTGGTCGTCGGTGACGGAAAGACATACATCACGGCGCTGTTGACGGTTGATCCTGAGGTGTTCGAGAAGTGGAAGGCCGAGAACGGCAAGCCTGTCGACGCCACCGTTGCTGAACTGCGTGACGACAAAGATCTTCGCGCCGAACTGCAGAAGGCCATCGATGATGCCAATTCGGCTGTCTCGCATGCCGAGTCGATCAAGAAGTTTGTCATCCTCGATCGCGATCTCACCGAAGAAGACGGCGAAATGACAGCAACGCTCAAGATCAAGCGCAACGTCGTCGTCGACCGCTTCTCCAAAGAGATCGAAGGAATGTACGCCAAGAGCTAGGAACGCTTGGGGAACTGCTCCCGGTAGGCCATCACGTCATCGAGTCGGAACCGACGGTGGGTTCCGCGCAGCTCGATCGGGAGTTTCCCCGCGTCGGCGAGCTTGCGGACGTATGTGTCTGAGACGCCGAGGATTTCGGCAGCTTGCGATGTAGTGAGTAGTTCGGCGACGGGGCCGAGCGCGACGCTGTCACCCTTAGCGAGGTAGGTCAGAAGCTGAACAACTGCATCGCCGACGGATGGCGGAACGTCAATTGTGACGCCATCTATGGTCAGAGTTGTTGCGTTGCTCGATGTTTGAGCGATAGCCGCCAGGCCGGCCTTGATCTTGTCTGCGGCTGTGCTGCCGACGGCTGAAACGATGTGGTCAATGCTCATGTCGGGTTCCGATCGAAGTGGTGGTCACGTCAGAGTTGTCATGCGGTGGCGAAGGAGGTCGGTCAAGAGTTCTGTTGTCCTGCGATCGAATCCGATTTCGGTACAACGCTCAGGCCAGCCTTGCGCAGCGTTGACAAGGGCGTCGAGCATTCGGGTGACCGCGCGTTCGCGAAGTCCGAGCTTGTGCCCGGCATCGATGAAGTTGCTGCGTGTCAAACGATTTGCGCGTCCGTACAGATTCATTGCCATGGGGTCGTTCCAGCCTGTGTACGGCTGAGTGCTGAGTAGGTCGTATGCCGGACTCGGTTGCCAGATTTCATCTGGTGCGTAGATCGACAGATTCTTTCCATGTAGATCACCGTTTCCGATTAGCCATGAAAAAGCCACTGTACGAAGTAGTTCCAGTGTTGCAGCAGCTTTGGAACCGCCGCCGTCCGTGCAAGCGTCGGTCAAAGTAGTGATTGCAGTTTCAGTCTTCAGCCGGTATTTCGAGGCCGGATACAGACCGGAAACTTGGCAGGCGTCTTCCTGTGCGATGCGGCGACCGTTGACTCGGTCAAATCGCTCGACCAAGAGGGCGCTTCGACCAACGGCATCGTGCAGAAGTCGAGTGCGTGGTACGCGAAGCCCACATGCCGCTGCCATCTCCATGAAGAAGTGTTCGTTCTCCGACAGGGACGGGAACCCTGTGGGTGGAGTGAGTTTGAGGATCGCGGGACCGGAGGCAGTGCTCGTCGGTACCGACCACATGTTGGCACTCACCTTGGGTTGGACGCCGGCAAGTGCAACTGGGTCCTCGTCGACGGAACCAGCAAGGCGGCCAAAGATGTTGCGGAAGTCGGTGTCTCGTTCAGGGGAGAACATCGGTAGTCGTTCCGGCGGGGTAGTGCCGGTGGGCACGACCCGCACGTTGCCGATCATGTCGGCGCCGACGGCGAGTAACAGTGTCAGATGGTCGTCGACAGATGTCTTGGTCGATGACACCACTGCGCCGAGTCGAACGCCCTCGGGTAGTAGGCCGGCAAAGAACGGAGGAACTGCACCCGCGGTCGTGACCACGGGATAGTGTCCGTCGATGAGCAATGACCATGAGACGGAGTGGGAGCGGATCGAGGAGTTTGTGGGCGTTGCTGCGTTGTAGTCGAACTGGATGGAGTCGTCAGTGTTTCGCGTTAGTGTCGCAACGGGCGTGTCGTTGATATAAACGTCTGCGTTCTCGACTTCGCGTAGTGAGTCAGCGGGAGGTCGTTTCATCGATGCGACTCGGTTTCTGCGATTGTCATCGGTTGTAGGCGCAGGCCAAGTACGTCGGCGATCTCGACGACCGACGCCAATTTTACGGAACCGGTACCGTATTCGAGAGCCTGAACGCTGGATCGAGAGACGCCGGCCAAATCAGCAAGTGTTTGCTGAGTGAGGCGTAGCTGGACTCGGCGTTCGGCAAACTTCTCACCTATGCGTGCAATTTCAGGCATAGGGCTACTTCGATTTGGTGCGCTCCTGCGTGGGTGGCCCATCCTGGCTCCTATGCTTTATTTTGCAAGCATAGATCGATTAGAGCGCCGAGGGCAAGGATATCCATCTCCTATGCTTGCTATTCCATGCATTCGGTGGCAAGAGACCGTCGGGTGACGACACAGGTCCCGTCGACAGCTCTGGCGCTCGGAGCTTTCTGGCCAGCGTGATTGGAACTCAATTCGCCTGGAGTGGTGCATTTTCAGGCTTCATCGGAACGTAGCTCACCAATTTGGCTGTGACTCGAAGTAGCATCCTGATTGTGGCTAGACGATCGGTAACTGTGAGATTTAACGAAGAGGAACTGAGGGCGCTCGAGACCCTCCAGGAGCTCACCGGCGCGGACATATCCAGCGTCGTACGTGAAGCTGTGATCGAGCATGCCCGACGATGTGCTGCGCAGGCCAAGCCTCGCGATATCGCAGCCAGGCGGAAGTCCTTGACCTTGCAAGACGCGTTCGCGAAGTACTCCGCGCTGTGTGTCAGCGAGGAGCGGGAAGCGTCGTAAAGGCGGAAGCGGTGAGTAACAGGGGAGCTCACCGCTTCCGTGCCTTCATTTGGCTATGAACGAACCAGGATCTTGACGGCTGTGTCGTTGTGTTCGATCAGCGTTGTGAAACCTTCCGAGATCAAATCTTCGAGCTGAATTCGGCCGGTGATAAACGGTGCCAGATCGACAACCCCGTCTTGAACCATCTTGATGACAGCCTCGTGGTCGCGGACATAGGCGATGGTTCCGCGTAGATCGATCTCTTTGAGTACGAGCTTCTGCATGTCGATGGTTGCGGGCTTACCCCAAATTGATACGTTGACAACAACTCCCGCGGGTCTGACGGTATCGAGCATCGTATCGAGGACTGCGTTGACCCCCGCGCATTCGAATCCGATATCGGCGCCGATGCCATCGCTGATTTCGAGTACGCGTGCTTTGACGTCTTCAGTGCTCGGGTCAATAACGTAGTCCGCCACACCGCTGGACAGCGCCTTGTCTTTGCGCGCATCGCTGAGTTCCGTGACGATCGTAGTTACACCGAGTCCCTTGAGAACTGCCGCAACGAGGAGTCCGATCGGTCCGGCGCCACCGACTATCGCGGTGTCGCCACTTTTCGCACCACTCCGAACGACGGCATGGTGGGCAACGCTCAACGGTTCAATCAATGCGGCTTCGTCGAGAGGGATGTTGCCAATCTTGTGGATCCAACGCCGGTCGACGACAACCTTCTCGCTGAGTCCGCCACCCCCGCCGGCCAAACCGATGAAACCCATCTGTGTGCACAGGTGGTAGTTCCCTGCTTTGCAGGGAGCGCACTCATTACACACGAAATACGGTTCGACGACGACGTTCTCACCGACTTCGACATCTGTGACACCTTCACCGATTTCTTCGACGGTGCCCGAGAATTCGTGTCCCATCGTGACTGGCGCATTCTCATGAGAGAGGGGATGAGGGTGCCCGGGCGCTGAAATGAAGATCGGACCCTCTAGATACTCATGGAGGTCGGTGCCGCAGATCCCGCACCACGCAACCTTCAGTTTGACAGTCCCAGGCCGAACTTCGGGCTCGGGAATGTCTTCGATTCGGATGTCTTTCTGCCCGTGGAACCGTGCTGCCTTCATTAATCCGCACCTCACTTCATTGTGAATCCGCTGGTAGATCAACGCTAGGGCAGTTGTGGCTCGGCGTGAAGGGTTGCAATGGATTGCAATGAGAGGGAACCAGGCGCGTCTGTTCAACGTCCAAGACTGTGAGGTTTGTCGACAGGGGGAATTCCGTGGGGTTGTTGGGCGCTTGTCGGACTGCGTTTGGAGTGGCCGCCGTAGCCGCGCTAGTTGGGGGTTGTTCCTCGACGGTTGAGGGTGAAGCGTTCCCGGTCGACACGATCGGAATGTTCGATCCTTGTGCAGTTCTGAGTGACGACGACCTACGGACGGTTGGTGTCGATCCGGGAACTCAGAGGGTTGACCTCGTAGACACTCACATTGATGGATTCAATGTCTGCAGTTGGGACGGCTCATGGTTCTTTCTCGGCCTCACGTCAACCAAGCATTCACTCGAAGATGTAAAGAGCAATACGGCGATCAGAGATATGCGTCGAGGCGAAGCAGGCGGGCGGGAGCTCATGATCTATCAGGAACGTAACGACGACGGGGACTCGGCGTGCAACGTTGCCTTCGCGACTTCTGCAGCCACAGCGATGATCCGTGTTGGAGCAAAATTTGGTGAAGTCAGGCCTGAAACGCCCTGCGCCCTGGTTGAGCGAGCAGCGAAAGTGATCGTTCCATTGATTCCAAAGTCGGGCTGAACCGACACACTGTCAGAGCGTTTGATTGAGAGAAAGAGGAGCCAGTGCAAAATCCTGGGGGCGAATTCGGGCTAGATCCAGATGTGGCTCGACCGATTGTGAAGGCTTGCGAGATTTTGATCGGTGAGTACCAATTATTGGCCAATGATGCGAGGCACCTTAACCAGTTTGACGGTTTCGGCACGTTGGCTTCAGGCCCCGCACTCCAGAAGAAGTTTCAGGACAAGGCCTTTGGCGGTACTGACTCGCTGGTGAATGCACTGGAGAGTCATATTGCGGCAGTCGATGGCATGCGGGCGTATTTCCAGAAGTGCATCGACGACGCGGTGGCGCAAGAGCAGGCGAATGCTGACTCGCTCAGAAATGCTGGTCCACCGACCTGAGTCAGTGGATGTGATCCTGCCAATCAGCGGGGACTCGGCCGGCCGGTCCTGGAACCGGCTGCTCCAGGGGATGTGAAGTGGGCGATGCTAATTCGGGGCCGGCGTAGGCCTCTTGGGTTTCGAAGCTCCAGAACCAATCCTCGCCAGGCTCGAAACTCTGCATAAATGGATGCTTGGTCGCTGCGGCGTGAGTGCTCGCATGCTGAGCAGGGGACGAGTCGCAACATCCAATATGACCGCACTGCGCGCAGCGGCGCAAGTGAACCCACCACCCGTCTACAGCGTCACATTCGACGCACCCTGTACCGCTGGGCGGCACGCTCGGCTCGATACCTACTGGAAGTCCGTCGGTCATGGTTCAGCCCTTCGTTGCATTGACGTTGCGTCATCCATCGTGCGCGCCCAGACTTGCTCGCGCTACTCGGCGTCGTCGAGAGGATCGCGCTCAGGCCCGGAGATGGGCAGCAGAACACGGAATCGGGTATCCCCAGGCTCAGAGGTGACCCGAAGCTCTCCGTGGTGCTTGCCGACCACAATTCGCCACGAAATATCAAGGCCCAGACCGGTTCCCTCACCGACAGGTTTGGTAGTGAAAAACGGCTGAAAGATTCTGTCGATGACGTCGTCGGGGATTCCCGATCCGGTATCGCAGATTTCGATACACACTCGATCGCCGTCCCGACTTGTGCGAATAGTGAGTGTTCCGGACCCGTCCATCGCGGAAACAGCGTTGTCGATCAGGTTGGTCCACACTTGATTGAGTTCACCTGCATACGCGTCGATCGGAGGCAGAGTCCGGTCGTACTCTTTGACGACGGTAATATCCCCGATCTTCTGGCCCAACATGATCAGGGTGCTGTCGAGCAATTCGTGGACGTCGATGGTCTGGAAAGGGGCACGGTCCATCTGCGAATACTGTTTGGCGGCACCGACAAGCGTGGAAATTCGCGTGGTGGAATCAGCGATCTCGTTCATGAGAAGTTCGGATTCTATCGTGTAGTTCAGCCAGCGAATCGCGCCCTCGAGAACCGATTCATCGACTGCCGCAGCAACATTCTCCAGCCAGTCTGTGTCCAAGCCAGCTTGTACGAAGGTCGGCGCAAGATCCCAACCCTCCCGGATTGAATGCTCCTCGAACCATTCGCCCAGGGAGTCTTCGCGATCCGACGCCTCGAGGGGTGTGAGCGTCGGAGCCTTGGCGACTACTTCAGCGACTTCGTCCTGCATATGCATGAGTGTGACGAGCGATTCGTGGTCATAGGCGCCGGTGGCAATCATGCCAAGTTTGCGACGCATTCCAGCGACGCGTTCACGCAGAGATGCAGTTGCCCGAACTGCTGCAGCGGCAGGATTGTTGAGTTCGTGGGTCAAGCCCGCGGAGAGGGATCCGAGTGCGAGAAGCCGTTCGCGTTGATCCATGATCTGGCGGGCGTTCTGATTGCCGAAGAACACACCTTCCAGTAGATGAACTGCCATCGGAAACCACTTGCGCACCACCTCTCCGAACTTGTCGGCATCCAGAACGAAGAACGTCGACGGTTTGGTTACGCGCAGTGACGCTGAATAGATCTGTGGCACAAGGTCTCCGAGATATGACGTCCAACCGCCGGAGTAGACGCCTCGTTGTGACGTCCGCACCATCTCGATGTCTTCGCCGCCGGAGAGCTTCGACATGATCAGCTCGCCCTCGATGAGAACGTAAAAGCATGATGCAGGCTCGCCCTCGAGATAGACCTGACCGCGCTCAATCTCAATGATATGACCGCTCCGGCAGAGTGTTTCGAGCTGTTCGTCGGTAAGTTCCTCGAACAAGAACAGTGTGCGAAGTAGCTCTGGGCTGCACGGTGGAACAGACATCGAATCTCCCTATTGTTGAGCGAGATAGCGGTGGACGAACATCACGGCCATCGCTCCTTCGCCGACAGCCGACGCGACCCGCTTGGCTGATTCGGCATGGACGTCGCCGGCGACAAAGACTCCGGGGACACTGGTTTCGAGGTGGTGGGGTGCGCGGTCGAGTGGCCAACCTTGTGGCGTGACGCCATCGGCGGCAAGGTCGGGGCCGGCGACGATGAATCCGTTACGGTCTCTCACGACTACGTCCTCCAACCAATCCGTCAGTGGGGCAGCGCCGATGAAGATGAACAGCCATTGTGCGTCGACGGTCGATTCTTCGCTAGTTGCTCTGTTCAACAGGGTGATTCGTTCGAGGTGATCGTCGCCTTCAGCTCCGACGACTTCGGTGCAGGCGCGGACGGAGATCTTCGGATTCTTTTCGATCTGCTGAATAAGGTAGTACGACATGGATGCTTCGAGGGACGTACCTCGAATGAGAATGGTGACCGAGCGAGCACCGCGTGAAAGATAGACGGCTGCTTGACCTGCCGAGTTGGCTCCGCCCACGATGTAGACGTCTTGTTCACTGCACCGAGCGGCTTCGGTGACGGCGGATCCGTAGTACACGCCCCTACCGGTGAACGTATCGAGTCCCGGGGCCGAAAGTTGGCGGTAGGAAACACCCGTCGCCAAGATGACCGAATGCGCGTCGACGGACGTGCCGTCGTCGAAACGAACCGTGCGGGCAGAGCCGTTGATTTCGAGACCCGTGACATCGCGGGCAGTGATGACTTCGGCGCCGAACTTTGTTGCCTGCCTACGTGCGCGATCGGCCAACTGAGCTCCCGATACGCCGTCGGGGAATCCTAGATAGTTCTCGATGCGAGAGCTCTGGCCGGCCTGACCGCCGGTGGCACGTCGTTCGATGAGAACTGTTCGTAGTCCTTCTGATGCTCCGTACAGCGCAGCACCTAGTCCGGCTGGCCCACCGCCGATGACAACCAAATCGTAGAAATCTTCGGACAAGGTGGTGCTCAGTCCGAGTTTGTCGGCGAGTTCGGCGTCTGTCGGCTCGACGAGAACATCCCCATTGGGTGCGATGACGATAGGAAGGCTCAATGCGTCGACACCGGCGGCGGAGAGAAGGCGTTGCCCTTCGGGCTCGTCCGACATGTACCACCGATACGCAAGTTGATTGCGCGCCAAGAACTCTCGAACATCGGAGGATCGTCCGGACCAGCGATGGCCGACGACTTTCGTTTCTTCCGCAGGATGGTGACTGGAACTGGCCCAAGCATCGAGGAGAGCGTCGATGACCGGATAGAGCTTCTCTTCCGGCGGATCCCACGGTTTGAGGAGGTAGTGGTCGAGATCGACGACGTTGATGGCGTCGATCGCGGCATCGGTATCTGCGTAGGCAGTGAGTAGGACGCGTCTGGCGACGGGGTAGAGATCCATTGCCTGTTCAAGGAATTCGATTCCGCTCAAACCGGGCATACGGTAGTCCGCAACGATGACAGCGACTGCATCCCCGCGCAGTTTCATTTCTCGAAGCGTTTCGAGATCTTGATCGCCTGATTCGGCACGAATGATCCGGTATTTCTCGCCGTACCGCTTGCGAAGGTCGCGGACAACAGCGCGGGAAACCCCAGGATCGTCGTCGACACTGAGGATCGCTGGTTTGGCCGGTGCTTTCGGTGTGCTCACTCGGTGCCCTCCCGAAGTTGTGGTCAACCACTCCAGTATGCGACTGCCGTGAGCATCGTCAATCGCTGTAGGTGCGCTGGAAGTGAACAGGCCCACGGGACCTGCGATTTTGTCGGTTGCGGGAACCGATCGGGTTGTCGGCGCATCAAATATAGTGAGTCCATATCGAAGGGGGAGCGATGCGAGCATCGAGGGGGGTACTTCGACTGCTGGTAGCGGGGATGTCGGTATGGGCCCTGGCAGGGTGCGGCTCAGCTATGGAGGGGGTAGCTGAGCCCGCATCCGGTCAAGAAGGACTGTTCAATCCGTGTACGGACATTCCGGATTCAGTGATCGGGGGTGTTGGGCTTGATCCGGCGACAGAGGAGGCTGATGTCTTCGGTATTGAGCAGCCTGGGTGGAAGATCTGCAGATGGAGCGCTTCTTGGTATGGACTGTCCATACTTTCGACGCTATACACGATCGAAGACATACAGAAGAATCCGGAATATGTCGACATAGCTGATGTAGAAATCGGAGACCGGAAGGCCATCCAGTACCGGAAAGCGTCGGACGCTGTAGACGAAGGGTGCTACGTAGTCTTCCCAGCTGATCAAGGATCAGTCTGGATACGTGTTCAAACGATAGAGTCGAGGCCGCAAGAATCGGCGTGTGTAGTGGCAATGAGGTCTTCCGCCGATCTCGAAAGTTACTTGCCGCGTTGATATCAGTGCGGTCCGTCGAGTAGTAGAGATCAAACTTCACGATTGAGAATGCGAACGAGGGGAAAAGATGAGTTGGTCGCAGTGGGCTGAAAACGTTGAAGATCCGCGGTTGGCTGTTGATTCCAACGTCGCACGAGATGTGACAGGCGCATGCGACGCTCTGCTGGGGGAGTTCAAATCTATGAAATTGGGATTGAGTGATCTGACGGATGTCTCAGGGATGGGAACCTTGCAATCGGGGATCGACTTGGGGAGGAAGTTTTCATTGAAGGCAGTCGGCGGGTGCGACTCTCTCGAGAAGTCATTGGACAGCCACATCGCAGTCGTCACCGAGATGCGTGACTTCTTCCAGAAATGCGTCGACCGCTACGAGTCCGTCGACGCATCGAATGCAACGACCCTGAGAACGGCTGAGACTCCCAAGTAGGCACAAAAAATCTCGCTGAGTCGGACGGCATCCGACTCAGCGAGACCTTGGAACGATTAGATGGTGGGCAGGGCCTTCAAAGACTTGACCGTGGCGTCTACAGCGCGAGCGGCTTCGGCACCCTTCTTCACGAAATGGGTGCTGAAGTAGTCGACATGCTCAGCGTGCTCGTGGAAATTGTGCGGCGTCAGGACGACAGAGAAGACCGGAACATCGGTGTCCAACTGCACGCGCATCAAACCGTCGATGACGGCCGTCGCAACAAAATCGTGGCGGTAAATTCCACCGTCAACGACGAGGCCTGCAGCAACAATGGCCTGGTAGCGGCCTGTCTGTGCCAAACGGCGAGCGTGCAGCGGGATCTCGAATGCTCCGGGAACCTCAAAGAAATCGACAGAATCGCGGGCGTAACCCAAACCTACGATCTCGTCGGTGAATCCATCGCGTGCACGGTCGACGATGTTGCGATGCCACGTCGCCTGAATGAACGCGATGCGCTGTCCCTGAATTTCACTCATAACGACAAAACTACTGCACTGCCGCGCGTCGTCGCGACAGTTCGTCTCAGTCCTGCTGTCGAGGGAAGGCTGTGGAACGACCCCAACCGGCGTCATTGGTGAGGTGTTCGAGTAGTGGCTGAATCCGGTAGGGAAGTGGGTTGGTGAGCGCGATGGTGGTGGTGGAATGCGTAACGCCCGGCAGGCTGACGATCTGCTCCGCCAACTTCTGCAGGGCAGCGTGGGTGGAGGTAGCGACGCGCACCAGGAGATCTTCACGTCCGGTTGTGGCGTGAATTTCGATGACCTCGGGCAACTCGGCAAGGCTCTTCGCGATCGCGCTGATCTTGCCCTGTTCCAGTTCGAGGCCCACAAACGCCTGGATGGGAATGCCCACTTCGGGGAGATCGAGATTCGGGCGGAATCCGGTGAGAATCCCGCTGGATTCCATGCGCTTCATTCGCGCTTGCACGGTGTTTCGGGCTACGCCCAGAGAGTTGGCCAACTCGGCCACACTCATCCTCGAGTCCTTGCTGAGCAATCCGAGCAACTGGACGTCGAGCTTGTCGATGCTGAGCACTTTGCGAACCTCTTCTTAGTGATGACGGTCACTGAATGATCGAATTGATTAGTTCAAGAGATTTGTATTGACCAAATCGTACCTCAGGAAGAGCATTGGTTTCACGAATCGCTCAGCGGAACCTTCTTTGGTTTTCGATTATCACTGTACCTGCGGTGATTCGCACTCGATCTTATGTCTGCGCCACGAATATCCTTCGGAAAGGTCTATCCCACAATGACTCTCACCGCCGAGCCTGTGAACTCTGTTGCTACCCACAATTCTGACGACAGTGCCGGCGTATTCGACCGCGCAGACTACTTGCGCAACTATCCGCATGAGCAGGTGAGCTTCTTCCAGGATCCGGAGAGTGGGCTCAAGGCGATCGTTGCGATTCACTCCACGACGCTGGGTCCGGCCCTCGGCGGAACTCGTTTCTACCCGTACGCAGACGAATCCGCGGCTGTCACAGATGTTTTGAGGCTCTCGCGCGGTATGACCTACAAGGCGGCCATTGCGGGCGTCGATCTTGGCGGCGGAAAGGCCGTCATCATCGGCGACCCGGCAGCGGTGAAGTCCGAAAAATTGCTCGGCGCCTACGCAAAGTTCGTTCAGACTCTGGGCGGCCGGTACATCACGGCAGGCGACGTCGGAACCAACTCGGACGATCTCGACATCATCGGTCGTGGAACCGACTTTGTGGTGGGCCGCAATGCGAAGGTCGGCGGCTCGGGCGACAGTGCCCCGATGACCGCGCTGGGCGTCTTCCAGTCCATGGTGGCGGCAGCGCAGGCGCACTGGGGTTCGCGGAGTCTCGCGGGCAAGACCGTGGGAGTCGAGGGCACCGGCAAGGTCGGCTACGAGCTCATCAAACTCCTCCTGGCCGACGGCGCGGCAGTACTGGCAACAGATGTGAACGCGGCAGCACTGGACCGTGTGAAGAATGACTTCCCGCAGGTGACGATCGTGGGCAGCGTCATCGACGCTGATCTCGACGTGTACGCACCGTGTGCGATGGGGGCGACGCTCACCGACGCCTCGGCCCGCGCAATCACCGCCGACGTGATCTGCGGCGCAGCCAACAACCAGCTCACAGTACCCGAGGTTGAGGCAATTCTGAGCGAGCGTGGCATCACGTGGGTTCCCGATTATGTGGCAAACGGTGGCGGCCTCATTCAGGTAGCGGGTGAGCTGAAAGACCTTACAGCGCAGCAGGTCAAGGATCAGGTCGAGAAGATTTTCGACACGGTTACAGAGATCTTCGCTAAGGCGAAAGCCGACGGAATTCTGGCCGGCGACGCAGCAGATGCCGTCGCCGAGGCCCGTATTGCACGGGCTGTTGCGTTGCACAAGCAGAACTGATTCCGCGCGCGCAACGTCGGAAACTCGGCCGGTCCCAGCTAGTGTGGACACCAGACAAGCAGATGTGCAGAACTGGAACACACGAGCCGGTAGACCGGCCGTAGTGCGTCGAACGCCCTATCCGCTCCATGTCCGACGCCGGAAGGGCTTTGATGACCGAACAATATGTTGTGTGGACCGAGAATGACACCGAGCACCGTGCGCTCTGGGGTTCCACCAGTGGGGCTCCCGCACCCAAGCGGGTGATGGTCGCCAACGACACCATGAAGGCCGACGACGCCTATCGATTGGCTTGTGAGGGAACAGCTCTCCTCTGGCGTGGCGATTTCCACAACGCGCGCCAACTGTCTCAGGCGATTGCGTCGCGGATCGATCGCAAACCGCGTCGCGGATCGGATGATCCTGCGCAAGCATTTCACCTTCACCGCCAGGGGCAGGGGCGTCGCGCCCAGATTCTCGGCATGCTGTTGATTCCTCTCGACACGGACCTTATGATTCCGCTTCGGCGCGCGCCGGATGCGAAAGAGGCATTCACGGAGGCGTTCGGGGTCACGGGTCAACCGTCGGTCCGCTCACTGCGCGATCTGCTGGGCGCAATCGGTGCCCACGAGTGGAATCGCAAAGGCGTACTGATTCCCGCATTGGATGCGCGGATTCACCCGGCGTTCGGAGTGTTCTCGCCGGTACGCGGTGAGTACATCGATCTGGTGGCAGCTGCGCCACTACCGTCCACCGAGTTGGCTTTCGATATCGGAACCGGCACCGGGGTGCTGGCGGCCGTGCTCGCCCGCCGCGGTGTCAAAGCAATAGTTGCGACAGATCAGGATCCGCGCGCCCTGCAATGCGCACGCACCAACATCGACCGACTTGGGTACAACGATCAGGTGGCGGTAGTGGAAGCTGACCTGTTTCCGGAAGGTGTTGCGCCACTGGTGGTCTGCAATCCTCCTTGGATTCCGGCCAAGGCTACGTCACCGATCGAATACGCGATTTACGATCCAGCCGGCGCAATGCTGAACGGTTTCCTGGCCGGCGTCGGCGATCATCTGGAAGACGGCGGTGAGGCGTGGTTGATTCTCTCCGACATCGCCGAACATCTCGGACTGCGGACGCGGGCGGAACTGCACGCGATGATCGCTGCGGGCGGATTGACGGTGATCGACCGCGTCGACGTCAAACCGACCCATGCCAAAGTGAGTGATCGAACTGACGCCCTCCATGCGGCTCGCGCGCGCGAAACTACCTCGCTGTGGCGACTTCGTCGACGCTGAGGTTCGCTCCGAACCAAGGCATCTCTTCGCCACGAAATGGTAATAAACGAGTAACAAAGCCCGTCTAGTTTTCTCCGCAGCCACACATCGCCACGCAAGTCGGAGGATTCTCGATGGACAACACTCTCGCCCGTACAGCAGCTCAGGATCTGACCAAGGGGCTCGGGCGGCGCGGATTCATGCGCGCCGTCGCGGCGTTGGGTGCCGGTGTCGGGGTGGCCGGGGTTGCATCCGCCTGCTCGCATTCCAATGCGGCCCCACTCGGATCGTCTTCCTCGGCAATGCCGTTCGCCGGTGGAGTGCCGATCCTGCAACCCGGAGGCGGAACGATCAGTGGCGATCACTATCTGAGTTCTGATCCCGCCGACGTGCTCTGGGGATACGTGCCCAACATTCACTCCCGTGAAGTGATGCGGATGCGATCGGGACAAACCGTCACTATCGACGCGTTGTCGCATGAAGGGATTCTCGAGGATCAGGGACGTAATCCGCTCGAATACTTCGGTGGGAAAGGCGTTTCCGAGAAGGACGTGCTCGAAGACGCGATAGCCGTTGCTGCCGAATACAACCGCACCGAGCGAAACTTCGACAAAGACGGTCCGCACGTTGTCACCGGTCCCGTATTCGTCGAAGGTGCGATGCCCGGCGACGTACTCAAGATCGAGACACTCGAAGCAACTCCACGTGTGCCGTACGGTGTTGTCTCGAGCCGGCATGGCAAGGGCGCGCTCGCTATTACCGCCGACGGAAAAGCCCCTGCCGGAATCACTTTGGACGAGGTCATGCCACCTGTCGCCACCGACGGGCGGGCAACAAAAGATCCGATGCAATACGGGGGCGTCTCCACCTTCACCGCAATCGAAGACGGCAACGGTGTTATGCCCTTCGGCGACACAAAGGTTCGCTTTCCGCTCCGCCCGTTCATGGGCATGATGGGAGTGGCCTACTCCTCGGACGAAGACCCGACATCGCCGACGTCCAACTCCATCCCACCGACATTGGGCGGCGGCAACATCGACATCAGGCACCTCGGCGTCGGGTCGACCTTCTACCTCCCGGTCTTTGCCGAAGGTGCACTGTTCTACGTCGGTGATCCGCACATGTCGATGGGTGACGGTGAGGCCGCACTGACGGCAATGGAGGGCTCACTGCGCGGAACCTTCCGACTGAGCGTGTGCAAGAAGGGTTCCGGCGACGCACCATCAGTGGCCTACAACTATCCGTTTGCCGAAACCGACGAGGCCTGGATTCCGATCGGACTATCCGATCCCAACGGTTCGGTCGACGGTCAGAACAGCGATTTGAACGGCGCGATGCGCCGCGCGGTGGTCAACGCACTCGACTTCCTCGAGCATGACCGTGGAATGGATCGAGCAACAGCGTACGCATATCTTTCTGCCGCAGCCGATTTCACTGTCTCGCAGGTGGTAGACCGAACCGTCGGCGTTCACGGCCAAATTTTCAAGTCACACTTCGAATAGGGCGTCTGCAGCGTCAGGACGGATCGTCGAACAGCGTTTGCTGGCTGGGATCGGCGAACAGTTCCATCTGCTCAGGCTGCGGTTTTGCCGGCGGATCCGTCTTGGCGTTGGGCAGCACAGTCAGGCGCAGTGCGCCGCGTAGGCGGTCGACCATGCGTTCCCACATAGTCACCTGAGCTGAGAATCCTGCGGCTTCTTCGGCATCATCACGACTTTGTGCATCGGCGGCTTGGCCTCGCAACTGAATCTGCCATTCGTTGCTGACATGGAGCAACTGCAGGATCAGGTCGCGGTCGCGGCCACAGACATCGGCGACGGCTTCGAGATCGTCGGCGACATCAAGGTCGAGGTGAAGCAGAGTCTCGAGCTCTGGCGGCAAATCCTCGAAGGAAAGTTCTGGCTGCAGCGCGCCTACTTCGCCGTTCTTGTTCGCGAAGAACAGTTCTCCACCGATCCGCGCCGCAAATTCGTCGTCGACGCTCCGCAGGAACGACGTCAACGACGCGCACGTATCGGTGAGGTGTTTAGGAACAAACGGTGAGCCGGCGACTTCGAGGAACACCGACAATCTGTCGTCGATCAAGACGAACTTGATGCGGGACCATTTTCGGTTGAGATCCGCGATGACCTCGGCGGCCCGTGTGCGGTTGCTGATGTCCTGGACGAGGGGTGAGAACAGTTGAACGTCAAGGGAATCCGCGAGTGGGCCGATGAACATGACGGTTGATCCGACACGAATCGGTATGTCGCCGTCGCCGTCACGCTCCGGAAGATTGCCGAGCATGGGAATGAGGGCAAGTGTGACCAGCTCTTTGAGGTGGTCGACGTCGTGTGGCGTGTAGGCCGCGGTGGGATCGAGGATCGGCATTGCGTCGACGGTGGTGATCGACGGATCAAAATCCGGTGTCTGCTGATTGCCGGTGAGATCACTGGACAGGAATGCCGGGTGCTGGACTCCGAACACCGTGCGGAACGCCGCGACGGTCATCGAGGCTAACTGGTCTGCCCAGCTTTGTCGTTTATCGACGCAGAAGGCCGGTGAACTGTTGTCGGTTTCGGGATTCTCGGAGGGCGGAGCCCAGCCGAGGTCGACGAGTGCTTGGAGGCCGGCGTCGTCGAGTGCGAACTTGGGGTGCAGGAAGTTGTTGGAGGGAACCTCGCACCGCACCATGTTGTTGTCCCAGATCAAGAACTGAACACAGGGAGCGCCGCCCTCAGCGGGGTCGAAGGCAGCGACCGCAGACTCGACAGCGAGGACATCGCCGTCGGCCATGATCGAGATGTGATCGGCAAGGCGGGCTTGAAACTCCGTCCAAGCTCGGTTAACACTGAGATCGAGATCGAATCCGTGCACGGCCATCAGTCACCTCCTTCCACAACGCTGAGACCTATACGGTAACGCGAGGGGCCGACAATGTCGGTGTTCGCAGGTCGGCGGTGTAACGCCGATCACGGCCGGTCTGCTTGTCGCTGGCGCGGCTCGTGATGAATAGCCGGTCAGTCTTCGGGTGACAATTCGATAGTCACGACCGGGATTTTCGAGGTAGTCGTGACGGGTGTGACTTTCGGCGTCGTTGTTGTCGGAGCCACTGTGGATTTGGTGGTCGTTCGAGTCGTCGACACAACGGTGCTGGTCACAGGTGCAACGGTGCTGGTCGCAGGTGCAACGGCACTGGTGACAGGAGGTGCTGTCGTGGGAGTCGGGTCTGCTGGTGCGGGGGGCGCAACGTCCACGTTCAAGGGCTGGTTGCGTGGTGCGGTGGTCTCAGCTGCAACGGCCCATGTCGGCGTCGGAGGGATCGCGATGGTCGACACGGCGATGGAACTGTAGAACGCTGCAGGTTCGAAGTCTGCGAGCGAATCGGCAGTGACCGTCGAAACCAGCGCGGGCGGTGTGACGACGGGGCCACTGGCGCCAAAAGCGCCTGCTGCTCCTCCGAAGACGAGACCTGAAGCTACAGAAACACCGGCCACCGTGAGAGTGCCGATCATGACTGTTCTGTCTTTCATGTTCACCTGACCTTCGGGAGCAGTACGTGAGTACTGTAGGCGAAACCGGACACAGGCGGAACAGCGAAAGCGGCTTATCGGGATACCGATAAGTGTGTCGTGCAACACAAAATTGCCGGGAAATGCAGAACCCCGGGCATCGGCGAACGTCGATACCCGGGGCAGATGAGCCGGTGAGACCTAGGCGGGGATGGTCAAAACCTGGCCGGCGTTGATGAGATCCGGGTTGGAAATGCCGTTTGCATCCGCGATGCGCTGGTACTGGTTGCCGTCGCCGTAGAAGCGCTCGGCGATTGCCCAGAGGGTGTCCCCACCCTCGACGGTGTACGTCTGCGCTGCCGGAGCGGCGGGAGCCGGCTCGGGCTCCGGTGCGGCCGCAGGCTCGGGCGTCGGCTCGGTAACCGGAGCTGCCACAGCGGTGTCCGTGGACCACAGGACGCGTCCGCCGGCCGACAGAACGACATTGCGGTCGTCCTGGACGGAGAGTGAAGCGCCCTCGTTGCCTGAGGTCTGCGATGCCCAGACTGCATCCGCGTCCTTGTAGATGACGAAGTTGCCGTCGGCCTGCACGTCCGCGCGGTTGCCGCCCGATCCGTTGGTGCCGGCGGCCCAGACGGCCTGGCCGTTCTCGGAGAGAACAAGGTTGCCGTCGTCCTGCAAGGTGAGGGCGTAGGAACCGTTGTCGGACTTGAGTTCCTGGCCGACTCCGAGACTCTGACCTGACTGCAGTGTGCTCACGCTGTCCCTTTCCAAATCTGTTGCGGTTTTGGTACTGCCACGCTGCACTTTACCTATCAGTTACCTTCTGGTGAGTGGCTGCGTAGGCGGTCCACACTACGTTACTGGAGAGTTCGGTGGTGTGCACAACGGGCAGTAATTCGCATTTCTCTAGCCAATCTTGCTGAAATTTCCTGGTTTTGGCTGGCCAAGGCGGGGTGGCGAGGGGAAGGCCGGTATCTGTTGACATGAACGCGCGGTGAACTCCCGCACTCTCAGTTCATTCTCAGTAATCTTTTGAGGAGGTCTGATCGGACAGCGAGGCCAGGGTCTCGCTGTGCAACACCTGGAGGAGTTCGCGTTCGATAGCCGCAAATTCCGGCGAGGTGATCATGTCCAACTCACGAGGGCGTGGAAGTGCAACGTCGACGACGCGCTTGACCGTCGCCGGTCTGGCCGATAGAACAACAACGCGGTCGGAGAGATAGATCGCCTCACGGATGTCGTGGGTGATCATCAGGACAGTCCACCGATACTGCTGCCACACGCCCTGTAACCAGGACTGCATCTCGGTACGGGTTAACGAGTCGAGAGCCCCGAAAGGTTCGTCCAGCAGAAGCACCGGCTTGCCCTGCACGACGGTGCGCAACATGGCAGCACGCTGACGCATTCCGCCCGACAGTTGTGACGGAGTTGCGTTTTCGAAGCCCGACAAGCCGAAGGCGGAGAACAGTTCACGAGCCATGCTCCGGGCAATCTTCTTGGATACGCCCTGTACTTCGAGGCCGAGCGTTGTGTTGTCGAGTACCGTCCGCCAGGGAAACAGTAGGTCCTTCTGTGGCATGTATGCGGTCAGAACTTCCGATCCGGAATCTGCTGCGCCGACGGTGACTGTTCCCGAGGTCGGTGTTTCGAGACCGGCGAGGACATTGAAGATTGTGCTCTTGCCGCAGCCGCTCGGTCCGATGACGGAGACGAATTCGCCGGGACCAGCATGGAAGGACACGGCATCGAGAACCTGTCGAGACTTCCCACGAGTGGGGAATTCCTTGCTGAGCGAGGCGACGTCGACAATGCGTTCGGGACTCATGCGCGCGCCCTTTCACTCAGCGCCCACGGCGCAACCAGTCGCTCTACAGCGAAGGTCAACAAGTACAGAGTGACGCTGATGAGCGCAGTCACCAGTACCGCGGCTAATACCAGATCTGTACGGAACGAATTCTTCTGCGTACTCATATAGATGCCCAAACCGGAGGTGGCTCCGACGTATTCGGAGAACACCGCACCCACGACGGCGTAGGTGATGCCGATGCGCAAAGCAGTGAAGAAGCGAGGAATCGCCGAGGGCAGGCGGACGTACCGAAACTCCTGCCACCGCGATGCGCCCATGCTTCGTAGCAGTGCGCCGGCGTCTCGATCGGCGGCAGCAAAGCCCTCGATAAGTCCGATCGTCATGGGAAAGAACGTTGCCAAGGCGATCACCAGAATCTTCGGCAGCAGACCGAAACCGAACCAGATGATCATCAGGGGAGCGATGGCGATGATCGGTAAGGTCTGTGAGACGACGAACAACGGCACCAGTGCGCGGGAAAGCCACGGCGAAAAGTCCACGACCACAGCCAGAATCCACGCAAGTACCAATGAGACGGTGAACCCGATGAGGGTCACCTGAAGCGTCGACAATGCATGGCCGGATATCACCTCACGGTGGTCCCAGCCCTGCGACAACACTCGCCATGGCGATGGCAGAACCTGTGGCCGAATGTCACTGACGTCGACATAGATCTGCCAAGCCGCGACAAGCAGGATAACGACGGCGAGCGCGGGTAGCGCTCGCCGTACGACGGATCCCACTCGGCCGGCCATATCAGGGCGCGGCGAGATACTCATTGGTGAAATACTCCGACCAACTCGGCTCCTGGGTCAGCTTTTTGCCATCCGGGCCCGCCAGAAGTCCGTTGTCGAAGAGGAAACCCGAGTAACCGGACCAGGTTTCGAGGTTCTGCCGCCCGACAACACCGTCGGCGTCCTTCATGAAGTCTGCCGCCAGCATCCGCTGACTGTCCCGCACGAGGTCCTCGTCGGTGAAGGCGCCGGGGTTGGCGTCGATCAGATCCTGGGCAGCGCGATCGGGATCGTCGGCGGCCGTTTGATATCCACGCTGAACAGCCTGGACGAACTTGGCGGCCTCGTCAGGGTGATCTTTCAGCCACTTCTGATTACCGTTGATCACAATGGAATACGCGTCGGGGAATCCGTAATCCGTGTACTGGAAGTAGCGCATCGGAGTTCCGTTGCGTTCGGCCTCGAGGCCTTCCCAGGCGAAATATGACACCGTGAAATCGGCCTTTCCGGAGTACACCGCTTCGTAGGCAGATGTTCCTAATGCGACCGTTGTGAAGTTACCGGTGCCGCCGTCGTTGCGAATCACCTGCTGCAGTGTCTCGACCTCGCCGGGATCGCCGAAACCGGCGTAGATCTTTCCGTCGAGATCACGCGGACGAGTGATGTCCGTGCGATCGGCTTTGACGCCGATTCCGGTGGCGCGGTGCTGAAGTGGTGCGATGACAGCGGTAGTTTCGGCACCGGCCGCGTGTGCGAACGTGGCTTGGCTCTGGGTACTTATCCCGAACTCGGCATTGCCGGCATCCACCAAGGTATCGGGGGAGGTGTTGTTGTACGGGAGAATCGACACGTCGAGGCCGGCGTCCGCAAAGTAACCTTCCTGGATCGCGACGTACAGTCCGGTGTGGTTGGTGTTGGGCGTCCAGTCGAGCGCAAACCGAATGCCGTCGGATGATTCTGTGCCACTGGAACATCCGCTGATCACAGTCATTGCGGCGGCGATCGCGGCTGTTGTTGCCAGTGCGCGGCGCAACAACCTCATGACGCGGGCCAGTGCTGTTGATTCAGCGCCGAATCCCAGAACATCAACTCGTACCGGCTCGCGATGCGGAACGCTTCGCTCATCGCGGCGCGATCGGCTTCGGTAGAGGATTCAGCGGCTGCGTCCACGAGCGCCCGAGCTTGTGCGACGGACTCGTGGAACTCCGGAGCGTCGTAGGTGGTGACCCACTGCGCGTACGGATGTGACGGATCGGCGTCGAGTACCTCTCGTGCCGACGCAGCCAGAGCGCGCCCGACTTCGGCGTAGATCCAGAAGCAGGGGAGTACCGCTGCCGCGGAGACCGGATAGGGCGCCGTGGCTGCAGTCGCGATCAGATAAGACACATATCCCAAGCAGGCTTGCGAATGCTCGGACCGACCGGTTGATTCCGGTAGGACGCCACCAGTGAGCATGCCCTCGTGTAGCGCCGCTTCGATGGAGACGGCGGTGGACGCCGAGTTGGCCCAGAATCCGGCGGCCTGCGCATCCGGTGCATGAGCAGAAACCAGGGACAGCGCCTTGGAATATCCGTCGAGGTAGAGCTGGTCTTGCTCGATGTACCGTCGGAAAGCGTCGAGCGGGAGGGTTCCGTCGCCGAGTCGACGCAGGAACTCGAGTGAGTCGATCGATGCGCGCAGTGTCGTGATTTCAACCCAGAGTTTGTCGGTGAAACGACCCGAATCGTCGAGCGACGCCGTGTTTTCGGCAGAACTGTATGCAGGCTGTGTAGTAGCCATGACATCCCTTCGTCAGCATTACCTGATCAGGTTCCCGGGTGTGTTCTCAGCCCCGCCCATGCGGAGCACCCCGTGTCAGAACAAGGCGACCATAACACCGTCGGAACTGTTGGTCCGTCCCCACCTGCCGGAAATTGGTAGATTTGGAGCAGTTTGTTCTCAGGTGAGGTCGTGAGGAGACTGCGGCATGGAGACTGATATTCGACCGGAGCAGACAGACGACAACACCGTGGTCGTGCGAACGCCGGACGGTGACGTCCGGGGATATGCCGATGGTTCGGTTTTTGTGTGGAAGGGAATGCCTTACGCGGCCGCTCCGACCGGTGAGCACCGCTTCCGGGCGCCACGCCCACCGCAACCGTGGGATGGCATCCGAGATTGCCATGCATTCGGCCCGATCGCGCCGCAAGGGCAAAGCCCGGCGGTTCCGATCGATCGCGCCTTTGTCGTCGACGAGGACTGCCTGTCGATCAATGTGTGGGCCCCACGCCCTGACGGCACACCGCGGCCGGTGATGGTGTGGATACACGGGGGTGCGTACTGCCTGGGTTCGGCAGCCCAGACGATTTACGACGGACGGCACCTGGCGGAGACGGGCGACGTTGTCATCGTCTCGTTCAACTATCGCGTCGGCGCGCTCGGATTTCTGGATCTGTCTTCCTTTTCGACGCCCGATGTGGTGTTCGAGTCGAATTGTGGTTTGCGAGACCAGATTGCGGCGCTTCGGTGGGTTCGTGATCACATCGACGCGTTCGGTGGAGATGCGGATGAGGTGACGGTATTCGGTGAGTCCTCGGGCGCGGGTTCGATCACGACGCTGATGACGTGCCCGAGTGCCGAAGGGCTGTTTCATCGGGCAATCGCGCAAAGTCCTCCGGCCACATCGGTTTACGGCCGCGAGCGTGCAAAGTCGGTGGCGAGTCGCTTTCTCGAGCTGATGTCGACACCTGTCGACGACGTCGGCGCGCTCATCACGGCGGACCTCGATTTGATCATCAAGGCCGGCGACGAGTTGGTCAACGAAGTCCCGACTCGGATGCCGGGAACCCTGGCGATGGCGCCGGTGGTGGATCGGGATCTGGTGCCGCACTATCCCGTTGCAGCGTTTCAGAAGGGGTACGCCCATAGGATTCCGTTGATCATCGGCTCCAACAAGGACGAGGCGTCGATCTTCAAGTTCATGAAGTCGCCGCTGATGCCGGTGAGTGCGCAGTCGGTGGAGGCGATGCTCCAAGCGTTGGCCGACGATCATCCGGACATCTCGCCGACGCGATTGGCCGAGATCATGTCGGTATACCCGGATCACACCAAACCGAGTGGTGCGCTGGCGCTTTCGCGTGACGCGGCGTTTCGGATGCCGACGCTGTGGATTGCCGACGCGCACTGCCGACACTCGCCGACGTGGGTGTATCGGTTCGATCATGCAACTCCGATGCTGAAGGCTGCTCGGATCGGTGCGGGGCATGCTACCGAATTACCGTATGTATTCGGCAATTTCGGTACTTTGAATGTCGACCCGACATTCTGGTTGGGTGGCCGCAAGGCTGCTCTGGAGGTTGCCGGCCGCATCCAGCGTCGGTGGCTCGCATTTGCCAGACACGCCGTTCCGGCGGCACTCGACGGCTCCAAACATTGGGCGCCGTACGAGGAAGAGAAGCGATCGACTTTGTTGATCGATACGACGGATTCGCTTGTCCACGATCCGGATCAGGGCTTGCGCACGGCCTGGGGCAATGACGTGATGGGATTTCACTAGCGATCGAGTTCGCGCAGCACCGGAAGGGCAGTGCACACCATGGCGATGACAACAATCGGAATTGACAGAGCGACAAAGGTTGCCGAGATGCCGAACTGATCGAGAAACGGGCCGACCAGCAAGTATCCGAGCGGTCCGGCGGCGTAGGCCGTCGACGTCATCACGCCGACAACACGTCCGCGCATGTGCTCCGGGCTTCGCGATTGCATGGCGTAGTTCGCGATCGGGCCCACCGGGCCGTACACCAGGCCTTGCAGGCCTGCCAGCACCAGGATCACCCAGAGTGGAGGCAGCAGCGCCATCGCCAGCATCGCGATACCGAGTACTCCGATGGCACAGATCATGATCAAACGACGAGACATCAGGGGTGCGAGCGGAGCGTAGGCGAGGGCTCCCACAATCCCACCGACAGCCAAAGCCATCAGAACCGAACCGAGTTGCGCGGGTTGATCGAGTTCGGTGAAGTAGACCGGAAAGACGACGCTTTCCACGGGCATGTACAGCGCCACTACCGCCATGTCGACCAGGGCCAGGGTTCGCAGAATCTTGTTGTTCCACACGAACTTCAGGCCGTCGAGTGTGCCGTGCCAGATCGACGCCGGGCGCGCGTCCTGCTCGGGTGTTCCGGCGTCGGCCAGGCGGATGAAGGCAACGACCACTATCGAGAACACAAATCCGGCGGCAGTGATCCAGAGTGTCGTGACAGCGCCGATCATCGCGATCAGGACTCCGCCGACTCCGGGCCCGATCAGATAGGCGACGTTGTAGTTGGCCTCGTAGAGGCTGTTGGTCCGATCGAGTTTCCAGCCGGCCGCGCGAGTAGCCGCCGGCAACATCGATTCTCGGGCCGCCATGCCTGCCGGATCGAACGTGGCCCCGAGAGCAGCCAGGGCGGCAATCAACGGAACGCTCAGGCCGGTGGTAACGGCGAAGAGTGGAATTGCCGACGCCGATACCGCGGACAATGCGTCGGAGACCATCGAGGTGCGTCGTCGGCCGAATCTGTCGACAAAGGTTCCGGAGAACAGGCTCGCGACGAGTAGGGGCACAGCTGCCGCCCCGGCAACGATGGCTGCGTCGGAGGCGCGTCCGGTGCGTTCGAGGACCAACCACGGGATCACCACGATGGAGATGCCGTTTCCGATCCCGGAGAACAGCGTCGCGAGGTTGATCAAAACCAGCGGAAGGTAGCGAGCGCGGCCCGGTGCGCCCGTGGGCCGTCGACGAGGTGTGACGGGCACGGGCATTCCTTCCGTTTCAGGCAGATGACTGTCCTGGTTACCTCTGGGACAACCTCAGTCCTGTAGTAGTGCCTGAAATTCCGGATTTTGTGCGACAAACTTCTCGACGTAGGAGCAGGAGGGGACGATTTTCTTCTGGTCGGCTTGTGTTTGGTGGAGTGCCTCGCGCACAACGACGGCTGCGAGGCCGCGACCCCGGAACTCTGGGTAGGTCACGGTGTGATGGAAGTCGCGCACACCGTTCGACTCGCTGTACTCGGCAAACCCTGCGAGTTCGTTATCGGAGTAGACGTCGAAGCGACTTTCTTCGACATTGTGGACGACTTTGTCGGTCATGAGTGACTCCAGTTCCCTCGGGGCAGCATGTGATCTGCCCAGTCTGTGCTCTGCCCGAAACGGTACTCGGAGTCAAACCTGGAACCAGTGCCGGACTCGCGCTGATTTGTCTGATTGCTACAAACCAATTTGGACATCTGTTCAAAGGTTCTGCTGTACGCGTTCGAGGGTTGGGAAAATAGCCTGTACTAGTGCTTTTCACGCATTGGCGGAATCGAAACCTGTCGCTGCGCATTGTTTGCTACCGTAATGATCCCAAAGTGTGAGAACAGGTAGAAAGTTTTTTTCTCCACCGGTGAGTCGTACCTGAGGATCGGACGAAAGCCGACATATTGCAGGTCAGGGAACTGGCGCGAGAGACAATAATTGTCGTCGATATGACGGAAAGTTGCCCAGATCGGGATTTCTCGACGAATCGTTTCATCAGAGGTAACCCAAACGGCGCTTCTGGGGGTTAGCGTGTCAATCGTCGGGGACAAACGAAGCGTTACAAATTCGCCGGAAGAAATTTGCCGGGTAACAGTTCAGCGGTTCGTGAACACATCGTCGTCGAACACTTCGAGGAAGGAACGCACATGATTTTCGGGCAGCGTGAGTCGAACAGTTACTT
>NZ_JASHKR010000117.1 GCF_030056815.1 Rhodococcus sp. IEGM 1379 | reverse complement strand
GCGGTCGTCGCGGACGTGCAGACCTTGATCGACGCAGAGGTTTCGGATAAGTCGGGGGCCTCAGGGCTAGCTCTCAAGGGTGGCTACGGCGCAGTCAAGAAGGTGAGCCCGTCCATCGTTCCGGACGCGGTCACCGCACTTCTGCCGGCCTTCGTATCGAAGCTCGAGCCGTACTGGCAGGAATTCTCCGCTTCGGGCGGTGCCAGCTTCGCCGAGTTCATCACCGCTCGCGGCGACGCAGTTGCTGACTCCCTCCTCGAGGTGACGGACGAGCGTATCGACGGCAGCGACAAGGCCGTCGTCAAGTCGATGTACTCGAAGCTGCGCGGTTCGGCCAAGAAGCACGTGACGGCCGCTCTGCCGCGGCTGGGCGATCTGATCCAGAAGCACGCTGCCTAAGTTTTTTCGCAAGACAAGAGCGGCCGGGGAGTTTTGACTCCCCGGCCGCTCTTGTGCGTTAGTTGGCAGCGTGGCCGACGCGCCAGAAGCCCGTGAATGAGATGTCTTGTTTCGCAAAATTTCGGTCATTGACGAGGTGGCGTCGCAAGCCGGTTGTCAGGGCCTGCTCGCCGCCGACAAAGGTGTATGACGGCCCCGTTGGCAGCTCGGCTGCCCGGACTGTCTCGAGCGCGAGGGTGCCAGGCTTGGCCTGTGGATCGTCGCGGACGAGCCAGTGGACGTTGACGCCCGCTAGTTCAGGATGCTCCTGCTTGTCGTCGAGGTGCGGAATCTCGATGAAGACCTCGGCGCGCAGATCGGTGGGGGCGAAATCGAGGATTCCGAGGATCGCGGGCAGTGCGCTCTCGTCGCCGACCAACAGTTGCCAAGTGGCGTCGGGCCCGGGGTTGTAGATGAGCCCCTCGTCCAGGACGCCGACCTTGTCGCCCGACGCAGCATTCTCAGCCCAGGCCGAGGCCGGTCCGATATCGCCGTGGAATGCAAAATCGATGTCGATTTCGGGAGTTTCTCCGAAAAGTCCCGCGCCGGCCGCTCGATAGGCGCGGACCGTGTAGGCGCGAAGAATTGGCCGGACGTCCTTGGGTATGCGGAGGTACTGGGCGTACCAGAGAGCACTTGCCGCACTCGGTAGTCGCAGTTCGCCGTGACCGGCCTGGGGAATGAAGATGCGGAACCACTGATCGGCACCCATGGGCGTGATGGTGGAGAGTTCTTCGCCGGCGATCGTGATTCGGATGAAGGTGGGGCTGATTCGTTTGTTTGCCACGACTTCTACAGTCGCGACACTGCGGGTCGCAGGTTTCACGAATTTCGAGCGCTTGGCCATGGCTAGGTACCCCGATCAACGACAATAGGTCAGGCAACCCTAACTTAAGTTAGGTCGTTCGGGGAGTTCGGGGGCGTTCCTTGACGGTCACCTCAGGCGGCAGACCCCACTCCGCCCGGCCCAAACGGCTCATCGGCGCCACCACGCCGAAATCGGGCAGACCGTCGTCGCCGAGCGCTTCCGATTTCACTACAACCGCGACCACATTCCCCATCACCACAAACGAATTACCCACCTCGATCACCTGGTGAAGCGTGCATTCGATGGCAATCGGGGAATCCGCCACCCGAACCGGACGTACCCGCTCGCTCGGCTCGCTCCTGATGTCGAGTTCGAGAAATTCATCGGCATCGGCGTCGTAGAACGCCGAACTGTCGTTGACTGCATCCTGCAACGACGCCGTCGCCAGATTGATCACGAACTCGCCGGTCGCTTCGATGTTGCGCAGACTGTCCTTGCGGCCTACCGATGTGAACTGCACGATCGGCGGGGTAGAACTCGCGACGGTGAAGAAGCTGTAGGGAGCCAGATTGCCGACGCCGTCGGACGAGAGCGTCGACACCCACGCGATGGGCCGAGGGACTACCGATGCCGTGAGTAACTGGTAGAACCGTCGTGGTTCGGTATCGGCGGGGTCAAAGAGTGTGCGCACTCACACATTCAACCCCCTCAGACGCGAACACTCCCACATCTGACACTCTTGAAGCGTGAATCCGTCCACAGCACAAGCCACAGCCGTCGTCGACGAACTGGTCCGTGGTGGCGTGCGTGAAGTCGTGCTCTGTCCAGGCTCTCGCAACGCACCTCTTGCATTTGCTCTGCAGGCCGCAGACCTCGAGGGACGGCTGCGTCTGCATTTGCGGATCGATGAGCGGACGGCAGGCTTCTTGGCGCTCGGCTTGGCGATTGCCGGCAAGCGTCCGGTGCCCATCGTGATGACCTCCGGTACGGCTGTTGCCAACCTCGGACCCGCGGTTCTCGAAGCGAACTACGCCCGAGTCCCCTTGGTGGTGCTGAGTGCCAATCGTCCGTACGAAATGCTCGGAACCGGAGCCAACCAGACCGTCGAGCAGCTCGGATTGTTCGGCAGTCAGGTGCGCGCAACCATCAGTTTGGGACTGGCCGAAGACGATTCGACCCATAACAGTCAGACACAGAACAGTCAGTGGCGCTCGGCAGTGTGCCGGGTCCTCGCCGCTGCGCGTGGCACTCGATCCGGCAATGCCGGACCCGTCCACTTCGACATACCGCTGCGCGAGCCGTTGGTCCCGGACGTTCACCTGCAGGGCCCCGTTCCGGAAGGCCGCCCCGGCGGAGCAGCCTGGACTACCACGCAGAACGCAACGCTCGACGTTCCCGTCGACCTGGATCTCACCGCCGATACCGTCGTCATCTCCGGACACGGAAGCGCGCTGCGCCCGGAACTTGCGGGATTGCCGACCGTCGCCGAACCCACCGCGCCGATGCACGGAATCCCCCTCCATCCGCTCGCGCTGTCCCAGCTCAAGCCGAAGCAGGCCATCATCACCGGCCGCCCCACCCTGCATCGTCAGGTGTCCAAAGTTCTGGCGGATCCGAGCGTCGACGTGTATGCACTGACCACCGGCCCGCGCTGGCCCGACGTCTCCGGCAACGTGCTCGCGACCGGAACCAGAGCGGTTGTCAGCGGATCTCCCGACCCCGCGTGGATCAAGCGATGCATTTCGTTGACCGATCACGCCGACGCCGCTGTCCGCAAGCAACTCGACGCGCATCCCAAGGCCACGGGCCTGCACGTTGCCGCAGCGGTGATGGGTGCGCTCACGGACGGTGACCAGCTGTTGCTCGGTGCCTCCAACCCGGTTCGGGACGCAGCTCTCGTGAGTTACCCCAAGCCGACGGTTCGTGTCCTCTCCAACCGCGGTGTCGCCGGCATCGACGGCACCGTCTCCGCGGCCGTCGGCGCTGCCCTGGCGTACGACGAGGGACGCACCGTCGCGCTGATGGGCGACCTGACGTTCCTCCACGATGCATCCGGCCTCCTGATCGGGACGGGTGAGCCGAGGCCGCAGGACCTCACGATCGTGGTCGCCAACGACGACGGCGGCGGCATCTTCGAACTCCTAGAACAGGGCGACCCGCAGTACGCCGGCGTTTTCGAGCGAGTTTTCGGAACGCCTCACGGTATGGATCTGGCGGCACTGTGTGCGGCCTACCGGGTTCCGCATACAGCCGTGGGCGTCGACGGACTTGCGGCGGCGTTGGCGCAACCCGCCGGCGGTATCCGAGTTCTCGAAGTGCCGACCGACCGCAGTGGCCTGCGCGAGCTTCATGCATCCGTGCGAGCGCAGCTGTGACAGAAGCTGTTCTCCGTCGCTTCCGCATCGGAATTCTGGTTGTGGCGATTGGTATCTCGGTTCTCGCGGTCGTACTTATCCTCGGCGCGTGGCGCAACGACCGGACCATCGAAGCCGACATGGGTACGGCAACGGCCGAGGTACTCTCGGCCGGTTCGCTGCGCTCCGCAATCAGCTTCGTCACCCCGGACGGTGCAAACCGAAACCCGCCACTCGGTGTCCTCTATCCCACCAATCTGACTGTGGGACAGCGTATCGAGGTCGAGTACGCGAAGAGTGACCCCGACCTGGTGCGAGTAGCCGGACGCAATGCGTCCGTCGCCATGGTCCCCGCCGGATCGGTCATCGTCGTGACGTGGCTGCTGGCCGGACCGATGATCTGGTACCTGCGCAAACGAGAAAGCGCGACCCGTATTTCGAAGCCTGACACCTCGAATTAGCTTGCTTTTCACACGAACACGGCGTGGACTTTTCCCGGTCCTGTCACCGTAATCGGTGTGAGAGTAGCCATCGTTGCGGAGTCCTTCCTGCCCAACATGAACGGCGTCACCAACTCGGTACTGCGCGTGCTCGAACATCTCGATCGGGCGGGCCACGACGCCCTGGTCATTGCGCCCGACACCGTTGGATCAGAACCATCTGCGCCAACCGAACACGAAGGCGTGCAGGTTATTCGAGTGCCCGCCGTCATGGTTCCCAAAGTCAGTTCACTGCCGGTCGGATTGCCGGGGCCACGGCTGGTTGCGGCGGTCCGTGACTTTACACCGGATGTCATGCACCTCGCGTCGCCCTTCCTGCTGGGAGCCGGGGGAGTGGGCATTGCGAAACGTCTCCAGGTGCCTACCGTCGCGGTCTACCAGACCGATGTCGCGGGCTTCGCCGAAAGCTACGGGCTGGGCATCGCCAGCCGCGCCGCGTGGGCGTGGACCCGGCAAATACACAAGAGCTGCAACCGGACCCTTGCACCGTCGACCGCGGCTGTCGACGCCCTCGCAGAACACGGCATTCCCCGCGTCCACAAGTGGGCCAGGGGCGTCGACGCCCAGAGATTTGTACCGTCGCGTCGTAGCGCGGAACTGCGCCGGGCCTGGATTGGCGACGCAGACCGACTGGTCATCGGATTTGTCGGACGGTTGGCACCCGAGAAACACGTCGAACGGTTGGCCACGTTGGCCGGAGATCGCAGTCTACAACTCGTTGTTGTCGGCGACGGGCCGGACCGAGACCGTTTGCATACGTTGATGCCTGACGCCATCTTTACCGGGCAACTCGGCGGGACTGCCTTGGCCGACGCCTATGCGAGCCTGGACGTATTTGTCCATCCCGGCGAACACGAGACCTTCTGCCAAGCGGTCCAGGAAGCCCTCGCGAGCGGCGTGCCCGTCATCGGGCCTGATGCCGGTGGGCCACGTGATCTGATCTCGAATTGCCGCAACGGCTATTTGCTCCCGGTCGGCAGGTTTACCGACCTCCTTCCGAGTGCAGTCGACGCGTTGCGTCAGCGGGATCTACGAGCAGCATTCGGGACCGCTGCCCGGCGTTCGGTGTTGCACCGAACCTGGCCCGCCATCTGTGACGAGCTGCTGCGTCACTACGACGACGTGGCGGGTCAGGGGTGGCGCACGAGTGCCCGAGCGGCCTGAACACCTTCGCAACATGAAGGTTGGTAGCGTTTCCGGTGTGGCCACTACACACGGAACCCGGGCAACTCTCGACAAACAGCCGCGCGAAGTCGCGTCGATGTTCGATGATGTCGCGGAACGATACGACCTCACCAACACCGTGCTGTCCTTCGGCCAGGACAAAGGGTGGCGCAAAGCCACCCGCGAGGCTCTGGACCTGAAGCCGGGTGAGAAGGTGCTCGACCTCGCGGCCGGTACCGGAGTCTCGACAGTCGAACTGGGACGATCCGGAGCGTGGTGCGTCGCCACCGACTTCTCCAAGGGGATGCTGAAGGCCGGGCACGCACGCAACGTGCCGATGGTGGCCGGCGACGCCATGAATCTTCCCTACGCCGACGACGTGTTCGATGCCGCGACCATTTCCTTCGGCCTGCGCAACGTCTCAGACTTCGAAGCCGGCCTGCGCGAAATCGCCCGTGTCACCAAGCCTGGCGGACGCCTCGTTGTCAGCGAGTTCTCGACCCCCGTGTTCAGCCCGTTCCGCACGGTCTACATGGAATACCTGATGAAGGCACTTCCGCAGGTCGCGCGCGCCGTGAGCAGCAACCCGGACGCCTACGTCTACCTCGCCGAATCCATTCGGGCCTGGCCGACGCAGGAAGAACTGGCCCGCAAGATCGAGGCTGCCGGCTGGAAGAACGTCAAATGGCGGAACCTCACCGGTGGCGTCGTAGCGCTGCATTACGCAACGCGGTAGTCAGCCGAAGAGCGGTCGGGAGTCGATCCTTCGGGATGCGGCTCCCGACGCCCGCCATGCTCGCGCCGTCAAGTCGGCGTCGGCGTCGGTGACGAGGTTGCCCATCACCCGCACCGCGATGGTCATCAGAGCCTTCGAGCGCATCGCGATGGGTCCGGACGCCGGTAGGAACTGCGGGACGGTGAGTAGTCCGGCAAGGCGCCGCGCCACCGAGAATGCCTGCCCGTAGTGCTCACGAAGAACGCTCGGCCATAACTCGGTCAGATCGTCGGCACCGAGGTGTTCGACTATCAACCGTCCGCCTTCGAGGCCGTAGTCGATGCCCTCACCGTTGAGTGGATTCACGCATGCAGCGGCATCGCCGATGATTGCCCAGTTGCGTCCGGCGATGTTCGAAACCGCGCCGCCCATGGGTAGCAAAGCTGAAGCGACGGAATGGATTTCACTGTTCCAGGACCATTCGCTGCGACGCTGCTCCGTGTACAGATCGAGGAGCGGGCGGAGTGCTCCGGAGGCCGGTCGCTTGGCTGTCGCCAGGGTGCCGACGCCGATGTTCACCTCGCCTGTCCCCAGCGGAAAGATCCAGCCGTAGCCGGCCTGGATGGTGCCGGCTCCGTCGCGGAGTTCCAGATGCGAGGTGATCCACGGATCCGCGCTACGGGGTGTTCCGACATACGCGCGGGCTGCAACGCCGTACGCGGTGTCCCGATGCCATTCGCGACCCAGTTTCTTGCCGAGCGTCGAGCGAACGCCGTCGGCGACGATCAGGGTTCGGCACCGCAGAGTGCTGCTGCCCGAGGGGCCCGACAGGACGACGCCGGTCACCCGATCGCCGTCACGTTCGACGTCGACGGCCTTGGTGCCCTCGATCATCACCGCACCCGATTCGATCGCGCACCGGCGGATACGGTCATCCATTTCGGTGCGGGGGACAGCGCTCCCGATCGATGGGAAGGATGTCCCGGGCCATTCCAATTCCAGTTCCTGACCGAAACCTGACAGACGGAGCCCACGGTTGGTGGTATGTGACCTAACCCACTCGCCCAGCCCTAGTAGATCGAGTTCGGCGACGGCGCGCGGAGTGAGTCCATCACCACATGTCTTGTCTCGAGGGAACACGGCAGCGTCGACCAGAACGACGTTGCGGCCACTGCGTGCGGCCCAGGCTGCGGCCGAAGATCCCGCTGGACCAGCACCGATGACCACAATGTCGGTTTCGGTCGGCTGCGAATTCACGGCGGGGGACTGCTCTTCTCCGGACACACTCACATCTTCCCAGGCTCATGTTCACGACCGTGGCGAGGCCGTTCGGTGAGCGAGGCGCTAGGTTCACTACCGTGGGAACCGAGCCGTCACTGACGACAGGAATGGGTACTGACATCGTGAGCACCGAAAAGACTGCTGCCGACGCAACAGCAGTGAGCACCGTCGTTGCAGGAATCGACCTGGGCAACGACGAGCTTGCTGCAGTAATCCGTAGTGGACTCTCCGATGTCGAAGAGTTGTTGGTCAGCGAGCTGTCCGACGGGGAGGACTTCCTCACCGAAGCTGCGCTGCATCTCGCGCGCGCCGGCGGGAAGCGTTTCCGGCCGCTGTTCACGATTCTGACGGCGCAACTCGGCCCCAACCCGACCGATCCGTCCGTCGTGACAGCAGCCACGGTCACTGAACTTGTGCACCTCGCGACGCTCTATCACGACGACGTCATGGACGAGGCAGCAATGCGTCGTGGAGCTCCGAGTGCCAATGCGCGCTGGGGTAACAGCGTCGCCATTCTGGCCGGTGACTACCTGTTCGCTCATGCGTCGCGGTTGGTCTCGACACTCGGCCCCGAAGCCGTGCGGATCATCGCCGAGACCTTCGCGGAGCTGGTCACAGGCCAGATGCGCGAGACGATCGGTGCTCGTCAAGAGCAAGATCCGATCGAGCACTACCTCAAGGTCGTGTGGGAGAAAACTGGTTCGTTGATCGCCGCTTCCGGTCGATTTGGCGGCACGTTCTCCGGTTCCGATGCAGCGCATATCGAACGCCTCGAGCGTTTGGGTGACGCAGTCGGCACCGCATTTCAGATCGCGGACGACATCATCGACATCTCGTCCGACGCTGAGCAGTCGGGTAAAACGCCCGGTACCGACCTCCGTGAAGGTGTCCATACGCTCCCGGTGCTCTACGCATTCCAGGAGGAAGGCGCCGATGCCGACCGTTTGCGTGAACTGCTCGCCGGGCCGGTCACCGAGGATGCCGACGTCGAAGAAGCTCTAGCCCTGCTCGATCGTTCGCCGGGAATGGCAAAGGCGAAGGCGAAGTTGGGTGAGTACGTCATCGCAGCGAAGACGCAGCTCGCAGAATTGCCGCAAGGCCCGGCAAATGTCGCGCTCGTACGCCTGATCGACTACACCGTCGAACGAGTTGGCTGACGCATAGCGGATCGTGCTGTTGCCACAGGGAACCTGCACACCACTGCCCTTCGTTGACTGAGCAAGTCGGTTGAAACACCGATAGGTTTCAGGCGAGTTCTGAGCTCGGACGGGTAAAGAGGTGAGCGCTGTGCACGGCTACGCAAACGGAGCCAAGACTTTCGGGCTGTTGGTCGGCATGTCTGCCCTGATCGTGTTCGTCGGATCGTTGTTCGGTAACTCGACCATCTTGTTGGGGTCAATCGTTTTTGCCGTAGGAATGAATGCCTACGTCTACTTCAACAGCGCCAAGCTGGCACTGCGTGCGATGCATGCTGTGCCCATCACCGAGGTCGAAGCGCCGGCGATCTATCGCATCGTGCGTGAATTGGCGACGACGGCACATCAGCCGATGCCAAGCCTCTACCTCAGCCCCACAAACGCGCCCAATGCCTTCGCTACGGGCCGTAATCCGCGACATGCCGCTGTGTGTGTGACCAGCGGAATCATGGCGCTGTTGAACGAGCGTGAGTTGCGAGCCGTACTCGGTCACGAACTTTCACACGTCTACAACCGAGACATTCTGATCTCATCCGTGGCCGGCGCGATGGCCGCCGTGATTTCAGGTCTCGCCAACTTCGCGATGTACGCCAGCATGTTCGGCGGTCGGGGAAACGGACAGGGATCCAACCCGATCGCGCTGCTACTCGTCGCCCTGCTGGGGCCGATAGCGGCGACGGTGGTCAAACTCGCGGTCTCCCGCTCACGGGAGTATCAGGCTGATCAATCGGGAGCTGAGCTCACCGGAGACCCGTTGGCGCTCGCTTCGGCATTGCGGAAGCTGGAGGCCGGCGTTGCGGCCGCCCCATTGCCTCCGGAGCCGCAATTGGCAGCTCAGTCGCATCTTATGATCGCAAACCCGTTTCGGGCGGGGGAGAAGATGAGCAAGCTGTTCTCGACGCATCCGCCGATGGCCGATCGGATCGAGCGTCTGGAGAAGATGGCGGGGATGTAGGGGCCCACGGGCCCCTGTACAGATATCGGGACCCTGCGGCCCCTTGTGTGCCTTTTTGGTAGTACGGACTACCAAAAAGGCACACAGGGCGCGCAGCGCCTACCTGTAGTTCACGAACTGCAGTGCGATTCCGAAGTCCTCACCGCGGAGGAGAGTCATGACGGCCTGGAGGTCGTCACGCTTCTTGCTGCTCACGCGGAGCTCTTCACCCTGGATCTGCGCTTTGACGCCCTTAGGGCCCTCGTCACGGATCTTCTTGGTGATTTTCTTCGCATTCTCGCTGGTAATGCCCTGGACCAACGTCCCGGACAACTTGTAGATCTTTCCGGACTGGGCCGGCTCGCCGGCATCGAACGCCTTCAGAGAGATGTCACGGCGAATCAACTTTTCCTTGAACACCTCGAGTGCGGCCAGCAGACGCTCCTCGGTATCGGCGTTCAACGTGATCGTCTCTTCACCCGACCAATCGATTGACGCACCGGTGTTTCGGAAGTCGAAACGCGTGGTCAACTCCTTGGCAGCTTGATGCAAGGCGTTGTCTACCTCTTGACGGTCTACTTTGCTCACCACGTCGAAGGACGAATCAGCCACTTCACACTCCCGCTTCCCGGTAATTCACGAACATCGTGTTGCATCCACCTTCCATACCGGTGGATACGTCGACGGTATCGGTTCCGCACCGCCTGTTACCACCCGGTTTGCTAAATGGGGGTGGGTTCGTTGTATTCTTCTCACCGCACCAAGGAAGTCGTTCTTGGCCGCTGCGCGTCGCGATATACTTGCGAGAGCATCGGATCAGGACCCTGGTGCAGCATGGCAGATTGCCCGAGCGGCCAATGGGAGCGGACTGTAAATCCGTCGGCGTATGCCTACGTAGGTTCGAATCCTACATCTGCCACACAGAGTCAGCCCCGATCTTCGAATCAGAAGATCGGGGCTGACTTTTTTGTATCTGCAGGTTGGTTCGTGCAAACGGTTGATCTACCGACCTGTGTCTGCAGCCGGCGGATTGCACTCTCCCTGTCGTTCCAGGAGGGGCAGATGCGGCCCAGGGAACTCTCTGCGGTGGGTATTGATCCTGGAACCACTCGGTTACCTGCCAGGAGGGCATCTTGGCGGCGGTGCGACCTTCCGGGGTGGAATCGCGGGTCTATCTGCGGGGTTTTCGCGTCATCCCAGTTCGCAGATAGGCCTCGCCATACGCGCCAATCGGTGCAACAATGGGCTCCGGCACCAATTTTGCCGCGTTGACCAGCCGATTTGGTGCTGACGACTGTTTCTGTGTAATCTTTCGGAGGCTTCAAGAGAGCGGAAACGCACTCCAGAGGCCACGCCCCCTTAGCTCAGTCGGTAGAGCGTTTCCATGGTAAGGAAAAGGTCAACGGTTCGATTCCGTTAGGGGGCTCGCTGGATTGGGGTGCCGTGCTTACACGCGACACTCGACACCGAGGCGGTGTAGCTCAGTTGGTAGAGCAAACGACTCATAATCGTTGCGTCGCCGGTTCAAGTCCGGTCACCGCTAC
>NZ_JASHKR010000176.1 GCF_030056815.1 Rhodococcus sp. IEGM 1379 | reverse complement strand
CCCACCACGATTGAATCCTACGGGTCCGACGCGTTCGGACTCCGTTTCGATTTCCACTGTTACCACGGCCACACCCGAAGTGCCGTTAGGGTGGAGGAGGTAAACACATTCCCAAGACGGCCATCCGTCGTCGCGGGCCATGTCTCTTCTCTTGAAAGGACCCCTGAATGGGCGTCAGCTTGACCAAAGGCGGCAATGTCTCTCTCACGAAGGAGGCCCCGAACCTGACGGCAGTGACTGTCGGCCTGGGCTGGGACGCACGTTCCACCACCGGCGCAGCCTTCGACCTCGACGCCAGCGCAATCGGCACCGGCGCAGACAAGAAGGCCATCTCCGACCAGCTCTTCATCTTCTTCAACAACCTGCGTTCGCCCGACGGCTCGATCGAGCACAAGGGTGACAACACCGACGGCGAAGGCGAAGGCGACGACGAGCAGATCGACGTGAATCTCGCTGCCGTTCCGGCCGAGATCGAAAGCGTTGTCTTCCCCGTCTCGATCTACGACGCAGAAGCTCGCTCGCAGTCCTTCGGTCAGGTCCGCAACGCGTACATCCGCGTCGTCGACAAGTCCAACGGCAATGAGCTCGCTCGCTACGACCTGTCGGAAGACGCTTCCACCGAGACCGCAATGGTTTTCGGTGAGCTGTACCGCAACGGTGCAGAGTGGAAGTTCCGCGCAATCGGCCAGGGCTACGCCTCAGGCCTCGCGGGCATCGCTCGCGATTACGGCGTCAACGTCTGATCCTCGGCATTGCCGATGAGCTGACCAATAGGAGGGTTCCGCAGTACGCTGTGGAACCCTCCTCGGCTTCGTCTCGACTGCGGTGAGATTGCCGCTGCAGTAGCCACTCTGCATTGACCAACTAGAAAGGGCCACGCTCCGTGGTACTGCGAATATTCGGTTTATCCATCGTAATTTCGATCATCGCGATGATTGTTGCGTTCATCTACGGCGGACCCGAGGCACTGTTCCTCGTTGTCATTCTGTCGATTCTGGAAATTTCACTTTCCTTCGACAACGCCGTCATCAACGCCACCGTCCTGCAAAGGATGAGCGACTTCTGGCAGAAGATCTTCCTCACTGTCGGCATCGTCATCGCAGTGTTCGGTATGCGTCTGGTTTTCCCACTCGTCATTGTGTGGGCAGCATCGGGCCTGGGTCCGGTCGCGGCACTCGACCTCGCGCTGAATCCGCCGGCCGACGACGCCGCCTACTTCGCCAACGGCGATCCGAGCTACGAAACCCTGATCACCGACGCGCATCCGACCATCGCAGCGTTCGGCGGCATGTTCCTGCTAATGCTGTTCCTCGGCTTCATCTTCGAAGAGCGTGAGATCACGTGGCTGTCCTGGCTCGAGAAGCCCCTTGCGCGTATCGGCAAGCTGGATCAGCTCTCCGTCGTCGTTGCCGGGCTCGTCCTAGTGCTGGCAGGTTCGTTCCTCGCCGCCGACGACAAAGTTACGACGGTCATGATCTCGGGTGTCCTGGGCATGATCACCTACATTGCCGTCAACGGATTGGGTGAGCTGTTCAACCTGCCGGAAGAAGGCGAAGAGGGAGAGACCGCCAAGTCGAGTGGTCCCACCGAGCTCGTGAAAGCCACGGGCAAAGCCGGCTTCTTCTTGTTCATGTACCTCGAGGTCCTCGACGCGTCCTTCTCCTTCGACGGCGTCATCGGCGCCTTCGCGATAACCGCGGACCCGATCATCATCGCACTTGGCCTCGGCTTCGTCGGCGCGATGTTCGTCCGTTCGCTCACCGTATTCCTGGTCCGTAAGGGCACGCTGTCGGATTACGTCTACCTCGAGCACGGTGCCCATTGGGCCATCGGCGCCCTGGCCATCATCTTGATGGTGTCCATCGGCGTTCACATCAACGAGATCATCACCGGCCT
>NZ_JASHKR010000001.1:185035-280081 GCF_030056815.1 Rhodococcus sp. IEGM 1379 | reverse complement strand
TGCGGGCTGCGGAAATGTCGGTAGGGCATGCATCAGCCTCATCCGGTGCCTCGTCCGGCTCGTTCACGTCGCCTGACTCGCCCACACGATGTGGCTCGGCCACGAAAGATTGTCTCGTTTCATCGAGTACAACCGTAGCGTGCATATCCGTTTCTTTTCTGACGGCCCGCTTGCTGTCGGGCGGGATGTTACTTCGGCATCAAAACTGAGTCGATGAGGTAAACGGTCGCATTGGCCGTCTTGACTCCGCCGCAGACAACCGTTGCGTCGTTGACCTTGATGTTGTCGCCCGAACCGGTAACGGTGACGGTTCCGCCCTCGGCGGTCGGGTGCGTTCCGTCGATCGCCGAGGGAGCGATCTGTCCGGGAACCACGTGGTAGGTGAGGATCTTCGTCAGCGTGGCGCTGTCCGTCTTGAGGCTGTCGATGGTGGCCGGGTCGATCTTGGCGAACGCCGAATCGATGGGAGCGAAGACGGTGAACTGGCCGCCGTTGAGGGTGTCGACGAGGTTGACGTCGGGATTGAGCTGGCCGGATACCGCGGCGGTCAGGGTGGTGAGCAAGGGGTTGTTCGATGCTGCTGTCGCGACGGGGTCCTGGGCCATTCCACTCACCGAGCCGGCGCCGGTGGGTACGGATGCCGCGTATTCTGCGCAGCCCGCGCCGACCAGATCCGAGGCGGGTGCCATCGCGCTGCTCGGGGTCATCGCCATACTCGAACTTGTCATTGCTGCACTGGACGTGGCGCTCGAAGAGTCATCTTTGTCGGAGGAACAACCGACGACGCCGACGAGTGCAAATGATGCGGCTGCCGTGACTGCCAGAACTCGAGTCGAGGTAGATGCGTTCATGGGTCTGCCTTCCGTAAATGAAGTGCTGGTGTGCACGTCTGTACAAGGCATTCGGAGTGGGTGCGGTGGTGGATGGGTGGAGCTTCGATAATTCTGTCCAGGGTGTTTCGACATGAGAAGGCCCCGAGTAGTGCGGATTCTAAGTAGCGCCGTACTACTGGTGACTAATTGGGCACGAGTAAATCAAGCAGGCGCTCGGCTGGGATCTCATCATCGGTGGAACGCGATCGTTCCAGGTTCGAGCCAGTCGGTCGTTGGCACAGTTGGTCCGGGTCGCGGACGACCCAAATACCTTCGCGCCTATGCGGACGGCGAGTGGAACAATAACCTTCTCAGCCTGCCGACGTACTGACAGATTCGACGCCCGCATCTGCGCGCTCATCACCGTTGTGGAGCATCCGTTCGACACAGGGCGGACGACTCTAATTGCGGGGCCCGTCGACGGCCCCAGTTCGGATCGTCTCAGAAGTAGATACCAAACTAGCGTCTCGCCATTGTGCGTTGCGGCGGCTAATGAGGCGGCTCGTGCATTGAGGTGCAGCGATTCGCACCGGACACCTCGTCGGCTACGCCCGCGTCAGTGTGAAGCGCCGTGTCTGTGCCGGGAGGAATGCGCTGCGTGTTGAGACCAAGGCGTCGAAATAGAGCCGACAGGCGCACATGGATTTTCTTCCGCATCAATTCTCGACAGCAACGCTCTCGTCACGTGCCCGGTGAGCCATCCACGAATTTACTAGCTGGGTCCGGGATTCTGCCGATCTGGTAGTGGCGGCCGGGCCGTATTGATTCTGGTTTTGTGCGTACAGTTCGGTATTCGATTCCCCGATTGCGCTGTCGGCCATGGTGTTCGCGTTGACGGGCGAGCATCACGGCGCAGATGTTGTGCTCCCACGTCCGGTGAGGGTGGTGCTCTGGTCGATCGCGATCACCGACACCGAATTACTTCCCCAGTTGGCGACGTAGGCGCGAGTGCCGTCGGGGGTGATGGCCACCCCGACCGGATATGCGCTGGCCCCGAGCGGTGTGGTGGTGACGGTGCCAGTGGCGGTGTCGATCACCGTCACCGAGTTGCCGTAGTAGTTGGTGACGTAGGCGTGGGTGCCGTCGGGGGTGATCGCTACCCCGACCGGAGATGCGCCTACTCCGAGGGGCGTGGTGGTGAGGGTGATAGTGGCGGTGTCGATCACCGAGATGCCGCCCTTGTTGGTGACGTAGGCGCGTGTGCCGTCGGGGGTGATCGCCACCCCCCACGGTTGCGCGCCGACCACAATGGCGGTGACGTCATGGGTGGCTGTGTCGATCGCCGACACCGAATTGCTGCCCTTGATGGTGACGTAGACGTGGGTGCTATCGGGGGTGATCGCCACCCCCCACGGTTGCGCGCCGACCGCGATGGTGGTGACGTCATGGGTGGCTGTGTCGATCGCCGACACCGAATTGCTGAACTCGTTGGTGACGTAGACGTGGGTGCCGTCGGGGGTTATCGCCACCCCCCACGGTTGCGCGCCGACCGCGATGGTGGTGGTGACGTCATGGGTGGCGGTCTCGATCACCGACACCGAATTTCCGTACTGGTTGGTGACGTAGGCGTGGGTGCTGTCGGGGGTGATCGCTACCCCGACCGGATTCGCGCCGACTCCGATGGTGGTGGTGACGGTATTGGTGGCGGTCTCGATCACCGACACCGAATTTCCGTAGTAGTTGGCGACGTAGACGTGGGTGCCGTCGGGGGTGATCGCCACCCCGTACGGAGACGCGCCGACTGAGATCGTGTTGATGATGGTGCTCCCTTCGGAGGTGCAGTCCACACCCCAGGCAGGTGCGCTTGGCCACAAAAGAGCAAGTTCACTTTGCCACGAAAGGCAAGTGAACTTGGTCACAAAAGGTAGCCGACACAAGGAACGGACGAGCAACCGGGTAGTGCCGAGAGTTGCCTCCTTTGCGTGATCCCCGGCGACGGATAGGGGCGTTCCTGCGAACGGGCAGCAGTAAGAGTTGGGGAACGGTGTCGGCGTTCGAGGGCGCGGCGCAAGTGACTGTTCGGTGATGATCGCGGTGTGGGGCAGGTGAGCTGCTCTGCGCTGGGTGCTGATGCGTTCGATGCCGTGGTTGACGGTGTGTCCCGGAATGCTCTGCGGCGTCGATCATCACTGGGCCGCGTGCCGAAAATCGGATCATTGGCAGCGGAAAGGACGACCTCTAGCTCGACCGGAGGAGCAGTGAGGAGTGCATTCTGCACGGTGCCTTGCGCAGGGTAGCCGGCTATGTGAAGCGGAAGTTGACTCTCTGGCCACGACATGAACAGAAAAAACGCACCGATGCGCTGGTTCGTTGAAGCCTGCAGACCCCGACGGCCACACAAAACAGGGGACCGACGGAGCTGATAAGACGCTGCTGGCAATTTCAACTACGCTTACATTTTGACTGTACATGTAACTGTTGCGAGCCGCAGGGCTCTATTACGGTTCCGTATGGAGAGTGAAATATTTCAGTGTGTCGCCTGCAGGACGGCACCGACGATGCTCGACTTTACGTAAGGGATTCAGCTTCCGAGTGCTGGTCCTGCGCTCGGCGGCCTTCCTTGGGCGTTGTAGATGGTTCCGGAACTAGTGTCGGTTTCGGCTGTGAGTTCGAGAAACGCGCGAGCTGCCGGGTTGGTGGGGGATGCGGTTCTGCTGATCAACGCGAGTTCTCTGCTGGGGTTGCCGGGCCGTAAAGAAAGCTGATGCATTCCGTTTCGATGCGCGACGGGCTCGGGAACTACTGCCACTCCGAGTCCGTGGCTGACGAGAGCGAGGGCGAGATCCATCTCGCTGGTGCGAAAGGCGACCTTGCGAGAGATCCCGGAGTTGGTAAAAAGCTCCGCGACAACAGTTTCCAATCCCAGGCCTGCCTTGAAATCGACGAACGAATATTCGTGCAATTCCATGATTTCGACCGTGCTCCTCGACGCGAGAGGATGATCGTCACTCACCACGAGAACGAGTCGTTCAGCGTAATTTCTCAACGCAACGAACTCCGAGGGCAGGGCGGTGGAGTCCATTGCTACGTAGGCAAGGTCGAGCTGACCGTTTCCTACGCCGGTGAGTAGGTCCGATGAAGGCGCTTCGATGAGTGTGACTTCCACACGCGGATACCTTCGATGGAACTGTGCGAGGACCGCAGGCATGTCCACCACTGTCAGGGTTTGCACTAAGCCGAGGGTGAAACTCCCTGCGACACAGTCGGACAAAGCTTTCAAGGAATTCTGTGCATCGGTGATCTCTCGCAGAATTCTGGATGCGTGTTCATGCAGGACACGGCCGGCGGCTGTCAAGAGGACACTGCGGGTGGTGCGTTCGAACAGCACACATCCGAGGTCGTTCTCCAGCACGCGAATCGAGGCGCTGAGCCCTGACTGTGACACATGGAGGGTCTCGGCCGCGCGCGTGAAGTGTCCGAGTTCGGCGACCGCGACGAAGTGAGCAAGTTTACGAGAATCCATTCAGTGATATTACTTCTCAATATCAAAGAAATAAGTTGTTGGACAGCATGATGTGTTTCGGTTCACGATTGGCTCATGAAAATCCGCGAACCTGGCAGCCGCCTCCGCTCTCACGCAGCACAATCTGCGCAGGGTCGGATGGATCCGAAGCTGGTAGTGGTGATGGCTCTGGCATCGGGCCTGGTTGTCGCCAACAGTTACTATGCGCAACCGTTGGTCGGGTCGATCGCGGCCACCTTCGACGTGTCGAGCACGAGTGTGGGGCTCGTCGTCACGGCCAGCCAGGTGGGATATGCCATCGGCTTGGCGTTGCTGGTGCCCCTGGGTGACCTGCTCGAGCGGCGCCGACTTCTGACGTTCATGCTGCTCGGTACTACCGCGTGCTTGGTGGTGATGGTTATCGCCCCTACTTGGCAAATTCTCGCATCGGCGGCGGTACTGGTGGGGCTGGGTTCAGTGGTGGGGCAGATTCTGGTTCCGTTCGCCGCCGCACTCGCGCACGAGGACGAACGCGGCAAAGTCATCGGGAACGTGATGACCGGCCTTCTGTTGGGCATTCTTCTCTCCCGTGTGATCTCGGGCCTCATCGCCGGAATCGCCGGATGGCGAGCAGTTTTCGTGGTCGCAGCGGTGCTGACTCTGATCACGTGCGGCCTGGTGCGACTGCTGCCGCCATCGCGCCCACAGGCGTCGATACCGTACCGCCAACTACTGGCATCGGTCATGGTCCTGGTACGTGAGGAATCCGTTCTGCGATCACGCATCTGGTTCGGAATGCTCACCTACGCATCATTCGGTGTGCTGTGGACCAGCATCGGGTTTCTGCTCGCCGATTCGCCGTACAACTGGTCCGAAACTCGGATCGGCGTATTCACTGTCGTTGGCATCGCGGGCGCCCTCGCTGCTCGCGTCGCCGGGGCTCTGGCAGACCGCGGCTTTGCCAAACTGCAAACCGGCGCATTCGTTGCACTGACCGCGCTCAGTTTTCTACCCCTGGCGATGGGCCAACGCCATGTGTGGCTGTTGGCACTCGGGGTCGCATTACTCGATCTCGGTGTTCAGGGCACCCACATCAGCAACCAGAGCATCTTCTATCCACTGCGCCCCGACGCACGGAGTCGACTCAATACGGCGTACATGACGGCGTACTTCACCGCAGGATCGATCGGCAGCGTCCTCTCCGCCCTCGTGTATGCCCACCTGGGTTGGAATGGTGTGTGTCTACTCGGCGCACTGTTTCCCGCGACGGCCACCATCGCGTGGTGCTCGGAATATCGACGCGACCGAACACGACCGCAACGAGTGCGGCCGTAGACCTCCCGCGTGAGTCGACTGCAAATCAGGAATCATAGGTTCCCGACCGATACCTCAGGGATGTCGTGCGTCATGTGGTCGTGGGGAACGCGGAAGCGGACCGGCGGACATGCTCGACTTGTGGAGGTCCCCGGCGAGACGGTGGTGGCGCTGCGTTTTTCCGGTGATCGCAGCCGCGGAGCGGTCGCTGCGCGTGTCGCAGAGTTGTTGTGGGTGTTGGAGAACACCGGGTGGGTTCCGAACGGTGAACCGTCGCCTGGTCCAATGATCCACCTCCTTACGATGCCGTCCCGTCGTCGTACGGAGGTGGTGGTCTCGGTCGCGGCTCGTTGATCCGCAGGTAGTGACCCACATCGGAAGTTATGTGGTTGGGGCGGTGATGGCGATCAACACGCAGTATTCCCACACGGTTCCCGCACATGTCGCTGACAACGGGAATGGTCACGCCAGATACTGGCTGCAGTAGAGCTTCTCGCACAGGATCTGGCATCGGCTATCTGTTGTGCGGCTTTGACGGTAACTACGCCTGACGGTAGAGGGTCGGACAGCAGGTGGGGTGATGCCCGATTCCCTACACAGGGTTTTCGGGCATCACCCCATCATGGGTGTGCGCGGGGCTTGGGTCAGGCTTCGATCTGTACCGGCTGGGTCGCCTGATCAGTGCCGGCGCGGGAGGGTGGCCCGGAAGAGATTTCGATGCGGCGTGGTTTCGCTTTTTCCGCGATCGGCAAGCTGACCGTCAGGACACCGTTGTCATAGGACGCGGCGATACGTTCCAAGTCGATGTCGTCGCTGATGGAGAGTCGGCGTCGGTAGGTGCCAGCGAATCGTTCACCTGCCAGCCAGCTCACACCGTCCTCGGAGGGGGCGCTGCGGTGCGCGGTCAACGTCAACGTGGATCAGTCGAGATGCACGACGACTGATCCGGGGTCGACCCCGGGCAGGTCGGCGTGCAGGACGTAATGGTCGTCGACTTTGTAGAGGTCCATCGGCATGAATCGTGGACTGCGGCTGCTGCCGGAACCTGCGGCGAGCAAAGATTGAGTGATCGAGTCGATGCGGTGAAAGGATCGAAACGAAGCACAGCAACACACCTCCCATGTCGCGAAAAAGAAAGGTCCCGCCACCGCGGCGGACGACCGAACATACTGTGCAAGAACATGTTAAACAATAAGTCTGGCACTCGGCAACATCGAGTGCCAGAATTTTTTCCGAGGGACGGTGAACGGATGCAGTGCTGTGTGTCGGGTCTATTCGGGCGGAGCGCCGGGCCCGTCGTCCAAGGTTCGGGTGTGGTGGAGTTCGGCGTTGGTACGGCGAGTTGATTTTCGAGGATGATGATCCGGCACGCCGACTCCAGGGCTGTGCCTTGCGCGACGAGTTCGTGGGCGCGGGGCGCGGGGCGAAGTTAGTAGCGGGAGTAGCGGCGATGCCCGCCGCCGGACTGCTGCGGGGTAAGAAGTTTCGCAGCGTCGAGACTACGCATTGTCGTTGCTCAATAACCGTGCGGGCAGGACGCACGTACATCGAAAAGTTGACACATCAGTTCTTTTGAAGGATGTTGCGGTTGGAAGTCATTGAGGTGTAAAGATGTAAACATGTTGGCACTCATAGGATTTCTGCTCATTGTCTGGCTGGTGTTCGTAGTGTTGGGGTTCGCCGTCAAGGGTTTGCTGTGGTTGGCGATCATCGGGGTCATTCTGTTTGTCGCGACTGCGGTATGGGGATGGCTCAAGCGCAAGGCCACGTAGTTTTCACCTGTGTACAGGCTCTGCAGCACGGATAGGTGATATCTGATCTGCGGTGCCGAGAGGTTCCACTGGAAAGGCATGCAACATGGTCGACGTCACCCGAAAGTTTACCGCCGAGGTACCGATCGAGAAGGCTGCCGAGTTCCTCCGCGACTTTGCCAACGCCCCCTCGTGGGATCCGGGAACCCAGACTTGCCGGCAGATCTCCGATGGCCCTATCTCAATCGGAACCCAGTGGCACAACGTGTCCACGCTGTTCGGCATCACTACCGAACTGACATACACACTGGTAGCCGACGAGCCGACTGACGTTGTGTTCGAAGGAAAGAACAAGACTGCGAGCAGCGTCGATGACATCACACTGACCTCGCTGGGCCCGAACTCGACCGAGATCGACTACCACGCACACGTCGAGTTCAACGGCGCTGCGAAGATCGCCTCCCCCCTCCTGAAAGCGGGATTCGAGACCAAGGTTGCCCCCGAGACCGTGAAGAAAATGACGGAGGCACTGGAAGGACTCTGAACGAGCACCAGCTGGCTGCAGCGGTGACACGCCAGTATGTTGCCCGGTGTTCTTGCTGCGTGAAAGTAGGAACTCATGAGGAGTGGTCCCGTTGATGACGATGTTCGATCGGCCTTGCAGTGGCTAGCCCGGGCATTTCAGACAAGGACCATTTCGACCTACTGGCATTTCTCGTCGTCGATTGAGTGACGACGAGATCAACGAAGGGTTCACGATCCCGCAGGGCGACACTTACCTGAACAACAGCGAGCTCGAAGGATCGATCGCGTCGTTCGGTTCGGTCTCTTCGGGAAATCAGAACGGATACCCGGTACTGCACCAGGCAGCGGGCGAGGCCGACTACACCGTCCCCCGGGTCGACGGTGTCCCTGTCCGGATTCTCGCTGACCAATTCACCGGGCCCGGGGGTTCGACGTCGTCAACCGCGACGACTCCAACTCGATCGCGGCGGACTCCCCGGAGGCGCATGCTGTCGTCAAACTTGTCGACATCGACGGTTTGACAGGCTCTGCACGTGGTGGCGGATCGGGCAACGCGGCCGGTCGTGACTTCCTCCGCGTCACGAACCCGAGCACTGGCATTCTCGATCTGAAGACGGTCCCGCTCGCGGGTTCCGATGTCAGTAACTACAAGACTGCCCAGTCGTCCGTGGCAGCGTACGTCCCAGATTTTAATACGCGCGTGGCACAGACGAACACGTGCTTGGCGTCGATGTGCGAGCCGGGCCTCGGACTGACGAACCCGGTCAAGGTCGACGATCAGGGTGGCATGGTCTACGTCGCGGACTTCGCGGCGGATCGCCCCAACGTGGTCGACTACGCCGATATCGCGGGCAAGACCGTCAAGATGGACCGGGCGGGCGGATACAAGCCCAGCGCTGGCGCGCCGCTGGTGGTCCGCGTCGCGGCTGGCACCACTGATCTCGGTCAGCTTCGTTTCGAGGGATGGTCAGCCCAAGCAGATGCACAGCAGTCGCTGGCCCGCTACATCCTGCTCGACCTCTCCGCGGTATCAGGCGATGTCACCATCAACGGGCTCGAACTCGGTGCGATCTGGGCACCGAACGCCAACCTGAACTTCAACTCCGGTATCACCACCAACGGACAGTGGTTCGCCAAGAACGTCACCACCGCCGGTGGCGGGGAAATCCACCATCACACGTTCGGTGGAAAACTTCCCTGCGGGGACGAGTCGACGGTTCCGGGCGACCCGAAGATCGGAACGACCGTCGCAGTCAACGGTTCCGCAGCGAAGGGGCTGCCACTGACCGGCGGCACCGTCATCGATATGGTCGGTTATAAGGGGCTGACCCCGGGCAAGACGTACACGCTGGCCGGTGAGGTTCACACCGCACGCGTAGGTACTGCGACGGGTATCACGGCGACGGCGTCGTTTACCCGGGAAAACACTTCCGGCACAACAGCGGTGACGTTCACGATCACCGCGGACCAGGTTGCCGAGTATGCCGGGCAGGATCTGGTGGTCTTCGAATACCTGACTCTGGACGGGGTGTCGGTTGCCGAGCACACGGATCCGACGGATCAGGGGCAAGCCTTCACCGTCGCCGACGAAGTGGTGCCGGCAGGTCCGGGTGATGCTCAACGTAGTTTCAGCTCTCGTAATGTCGGAGCATTGTCGGGTCATGCACCCACCGTCCGGAAAACCAGTGGCATTCGAATTGCCCCTCTACTGCGTGATTGGTCGCAAACGGTGCGTTGACCCTTATCGACCGAGTTTCGCTTTTCGTCTACGGGCGGCAGCGGTTGCACAAAGGTAGCGCTCGGCGGCGGTGTAGTCGGTGGTCGTGCCGTCCCGATCGGTACTTCGGGTGATCAGTGCGAGGTACCGGCGGCGGATTGCGGCGGAGTCGGGTTGCCCACGGAGAAATTCCACTGCCACGATGCTTTCCGGACTGGGCGGCGTTCCCCTGCGATGCCGCGTGTCGGCGGGAACCGGGCCACCTGCACCCGTCCCGCCGCTGTCGCCGTTCACAGTTGCGCCGTTCGGGTATTGATGCGGGTGAGGTCGTGGTCGTAGTAGTCCAGGACACGGCGGTCCATGAGCCGCCTCCACAACGGCGGTATCCACGCGCACACGATCATCACCGCGTACCCCGCCGGCAGTTGCGGCGCTGTCGCGTGGCCACGCAGCGACTGGTACCGCAGGCGCGGGTTCGCGTGATGGTCGCTGTGGCGTTGGAGTTGGTAGAGGAACAGGTTGCTCACGAGGTGGTCACTGTTCCAACTGTCCTCGGGGCGCACTTTCACGAAGCTGCCGTCGGGTCTGCGGTTGCGCAGCAGTCCGTAGTGTTCGAGGTAGTTCGCGGCCTCGAGGAACGAGATCCCGGCGAAGGCTTGCAGCAGCAGCCATGGGGTGATCTGCCAGCCGAATGCTGCGATCAACGCGCCGAACACGGCGATGCTCATCGCCGAGGTCTGCACGATGGCGTTCGCCGGACTCCAGACCCGTTTTTCACGTCGGTGTAGGCGTGCTTTTTCGATCTGCCAGCCCGACGTCAACCCGCCGATGATACTGCGCGGCAGGAACGCCCAGAACGATTCGCCGAACCGGGCGCTGGCCGGGTCCTGCGGGGTCGCTACCCGGACATGATGGCCGTGGTTGTGTTCGACGAAGAAATGCCCGTAGAGCGATTGAGCAAGGACGATTTTCGCCAACCAACGCTCGACGGTTTCGTTCTTGTGTCCGAGTTCGTGGGCGGCATTGATTCCGACACCGGCGACGACGCCGACGGTCATCGCGAGGGCGATCTTCTCTCCCGTGGCCATGGGGGCGTGTACCCAGCACCAGCATGCGAAGACCAGCCCCACGTACTGTAACGGCGCGAAAAGATAAGTGCACCAACGGTAGTAGCGATCCTTCTGTAGTAGCGGGATTGCGTCGTCGGGTGGGCTCTGACCGTCTTCGCCGGCAATGAGATCGGCGATCGGAATGACCAAAACCAGGATCCAAGCGCCCGTGGCCCAGAACAAACCCAGGTGTAGGTGTTCGACGAGGAACCAGGACAGGAACGGGCTCAGGGGGATTAGCAGTCCCAACGGCCACCAGTAGCGTTTCCGGTCTCGCCAGCGGGGAGAGGTGACTGTCTCGGGTACAGCGGGTGTAGAGGTCATCGAGATAGTCCGAACATGTGCAGCACTGCGGTGGGGCTCCGGTCTTTAGGCGAACATACGACCTGTGTATCCCATTCCGCCGCAATAAGTTACATGTGCACCGAGTCACAGGTGATGAATGGATGCCGGAAATGGCCGCGGGTGTGCATCCTCGGGGCTCTGTCGGCCACCCGGGGGCAGGATGCCTTTGCTCTCTCGATGTCGTCGGGGAGATGTCGAAGGCGTCAATGATGTTGTAGCAGAGGCTCGATCGGAGATAGGGGGTTGTCGAGTTGAGTGCCGGCGCGGACCGCCTCCGTAGTGATCCGTCCGCGTTCGGCCGGCGCACCTGCCTTTCGCGGCGGTGACCGACGTCATAACACACCCCTGGTGGCAGGACGATGCGATCCACCAGGAGTCTGTCGCTCACCACCGCCGTGTGGTATCGGGCGATCAATCCCGCCGAGGGTGCAACGCCTCGTGCATGCTCTCGACCCCATGCGCATGGGTGGAGAGGTCCGCCCGAGCGGACCGCATCACGGCACTGCGACTGCGCGAACCCGACTCCTCCGAGTCCCCATGCGGGTTCGACACGCCGCCGTCGCGCTGTCCTCGGGCGTTGTCGGACTCCTCGCGATCCGACTGCGCACGGAGCAAGGATTCTGATTTCGGGGTATTTCGCATCAGAGCATTATTCCAGAATCAGGCCCGCCGCCGGCGACCTGTCCGGCGCCGCCGCCGGTTTCCGGCACCTACCTCGCGGTATCTGCCCTGCGGGCGTAGCTCTCGAGACCATTGGAAAATTTCTGTAGCGACGGGGGTAGACATTCGCACCGGGCTGTTGTATCTTTTCTCTCGTACCGAAAAGAACGAATCAAGAGGTGCGGGAGAAATGAACTACCCGCAAGCAGTACCGCAGGGCAGGGCAGCGTCGAGGCCGAAAAGTTGTGTTCGAGTGTGTGGCCTCGGCAGCCCCTTGAGAGCGGCTACCGGACAGCGCAATTGAGTCCGGCAGCTCGAAAGAGTGCAGTTGTGTAAGGAAGTTCAACCCAGACCCCCGGCGGCCTTCACGGCGCCGGGGGTCCCGTCCGTTGACCGAAAGAAGACATCCCATTCAGGCAGAAGTACCCGGCAGTGCACTGTCCGGAAAATTCGACGACGAAGACTACCCGGCATACAGCATGGGCCAGGCCGCTGAGCTTCTCGGTGTCCGGCAAGCGTTCCTGCGCAGTCTCGACGCCGCGAAACTTCTCACCCCGCAACGCTCCGGCGGCGGGCATCGCCGCTACTCCCGCTACCAACTCCGTCTCGCTGCCCGCACCCACGAGCTCGTCGCGGACGGTACGGCTCTGGAGTCGGCGTGCCGGATCATCATCCTCGAAGATCAACTCGCCGAAGCTCTCCGTATCAATGCCGAGCTCCAGGGTGACCGGCAGCAGGAGAACGGGGCCGGCGCCGCACCCGAATAGCCCGGTAGTTCGGTGCAAATTACCTTTGGCTGTATCACCCACGGTTTGTGCACGCTCGGGGACGAGAGTTTTCCTCATCGCACAATTCTTCCGAAATCGACGGTCCAGTAAAGTCTTCCTCCAAAATTCTGATCTGCGCCATGCACGTATGAAAATCGGCCGGGTGGCTCTACCGGTTGAGCTGTCGGTACGACGTTGTTCTTCCGACGCCGATGATTTCGGCGATGTGGGTCAGGTGCATTCCGTTTTCCCACATCCGTTGTGCCTGGTTGAGAGTGGCATGGTAACTGAGCTCTGCCCACCGGCGATGCTTCTTGTGCTTGGTTCGCAGACCCGAACACCTTCCTGGCGCTTGGATAACCGCTACGACTGAGAACTTGCGGCCAGCCTGCTGCGTCGATTGGTCAGCCAAGCACCCCGAGCGTGCATCAGCACGCCCAGAGCGAGACCCCACCCGATCTCCGAGAGCATTACGCCCACTCCTGCCTGGCCGGTGGCGTCGGCGCTGGCGTCCACGCTGAACGCGGTTGTGAACCCCGCCGCCGTACCCGCGGCGGCGGCGAGCCCTCCGGCCGTCGCCCAGCGAGAGAGGTGAGCCGCGGCGAGACACACCAGCATCATCGTTACTCCACAGGCGATCACTTGCCAGGTGGGGAACTGGTTCGGTGCCGGTAGTGCGGGGCCGCGGAACTCTCCGTTGTAGTCGGCGGACCAACTCAGCCAACCTGTACAGGACAGGAATCCCAGGGGAAACGCGATCAGACCGGTTGCCCACAGCCCCAACCTGCCAGTGCCCGTATGTGTCTCGGTCGAACTCTCGCTGCCCGGGGTGTGTTGCAGTCCGGCCTGCTCTGCCCGCAAGGCAGCCCGGATGATGCCGGCGCCGATCATGGTGGGTACGCCCACGAAGATGAATACGCTCCAGAGGAACTGTGACCAGGAAAAGTCGAAATCAACATCCATGGCTGGAGTATGCACCTGTACGACACCCGTAGATGGCACGGACGTGACAGACACACAGCGAAGAAGTCGATGGAGTCAACCCTCGAAAAACGACAGGCAATCCCAGATCGCGTCGATGATGGCCTGGTGTCGACATGCGGGTTGAGTATCTACAAAAAAGATTCTCCAAGAACAGCATTGGTGTCGATTGCTCGTAGTCTGGGCCGTTGACTGATCATCAGATCGATATCGCTGTCCGGACCTGTATCTCCGCGTGCAACCGAACCGAAGATATTGACTTCGGACGCCACGTAGCGGCGGCAGGCCGACTCCATCTCCGCTCGCTTCGCACTCAACACGGATCGCAGTTGCCGACTATAGGGCTCTGGCCGCCTGCGACGGAGCCGCTGAACTCGAACGGGGCCTCGATGTGCTTCACACATCCAGTCAGGACAAGTGCTGCCTCACCGTTTGAAGAGGGGCGTTTGAAGCAAATGCGACGGCATCGGCCATGACACACAAAGCCTTTACGAACAACGCACCACTGGCTGAATCGAAGAGATCGGCCGAGTAGACGAGCGTGGCGTCGAGACCGGCGGCCGCACCCGTTGGGTCGAGCACTTCGGTGAAATGAAAATGCAGATCGCATTTGGCGATATCGAGTGGCCGCGGGGTGATTTCGAATGTCAAGCCGTCGGACTCCAACACGGCGGTGGGAAAGTTTTCGAAGGACATCGCCACTTGGAAGAACGGGTGCAGCGACGTGCTCCGCGGCGGATCGAGGTGTTCGATCAGGCTCTCGAGTGGAACCTCGCTGTTCTCGTGCGCGCTCAGTTCGACTCCGCGACACTCGGCGACCAGGGATTGGAAATCTGTGGTCACATCGATTCTGGTGCGTAGCGCCAACGTGTTCACGAACATCCCAACCAGATGATCGAGCTTCGGGTGACCTCGGCCTGCGATCGGGGTGCCGATCACTAAGTCGTGATCACCGGTGAGTGCGCTCAGAGTTGCCACCAAGACTGCGTGAACCACGGTGAACATCCCTGTCCCCGAGTCGAGTGCGCACCCTTTTAACGCAACATGGGTTTCGCGTTCGAGTGAGAAATCGATTCGATCGGCGCGGAAAGTCCACGTCGTCGGCCGCGTGTGGTCGAGAGGTAATGAGATTTCTCTCGGGGCGTCAGCGAGCACTGCCGTCCAATAGTCGAGTTGCCTGGTGGCAAGCTCGGTCGGTGATCGCTCCGATCCGAGAAGGATCTCGCGCCAGTGTGCGTAGTCCGAGTACCGGATGTCGATTGCAGGCCACGTCGGTGGTGACTTCCGAACGCGAGATTCGTAGGCGATCGACAGGTCTCGCGCGATAACTGCCAGTGACCATCCATCTGCGGCGATGTGGTGGACAACGGCTGCTACCAGGTGATCGTCGTGACTGTAGGTGCAGACGAGCATACGGACGGGAATCTCGGAGCGCACGTCGAATCCTCGTGAGAGCGTGTCCCGAATGATCGTGTCTACGTCGTGTGAGTTTCCGTCCAGCGTCGGAAGTTCGACCGGGATCTGATCGATGGGCACCACTACCGGGCGGGTCGAACCATCGATGTCCGGATACACGGTTCGGAGTGTTTCGTGTCGGATGAGTACGTCTTGAACTGCCGCACTGAATGCTCCTCGATCGAGTTTGCCGCGCACCCGAATTGTGAAGGGCAGGTTGTACAAAGCCGGCGTAGTCAATTCACGGCAGATCGTTTGTTGGGCCGGCGAGAGCAGAGCGGTTGCCGGTCCCGTGACACGGCGCAGCGGCGGGGCGGACCCGCCGTTTGGTCCAAGCGCGTCGGCGAGGGTTGCGGCGGTGGGAGATTCGAATAGATCACGGACGCCGACGTCGGTGCCGAACTCGGCGTTCACGCGACTGATCACGCGGGTTGCGGACAGAGAATCTCCTCCGAGTTCGAAGAATGAGTCCTCAGGACCGACGCCGGTGACCGTCAGTATGTCTTGAAAGATGCGAACGATACGGGCTTCACTCGGTGTGGATGCCCCGGCCGTTCCGCTGCGCTCGACGGTGGGCGCGGGGAGGGCGAGCCGATCGACCTTTTTGTTCGTGGTGAGTGGAACTTTCTCGATCCGAACAACCGCAATCGGGATCATGTAGTCCGGGAGTTTTTGTGCAAGAAGATGTTCGATGCTCTTGTCGAGCTTCGGGGCCTCCGGATGTAATTTGACGTAGCTCACCAGTGCAGACGAGCCGTTGGGAAGCTCGCGCACCACAGTAGTGGCAAACTCGACTGAGGAATGGCCGTACAAGACGGCGTCCACTTCGCCGAGTTCGATTCGGCGCCCGCGCAATTTCACCTGATCGTCTGTGCGGCCGAGGAATTCAAGCTGCCCATCTGTAGTCCAACGGACTCGATCACCGGTTCTGAACATTCGATTCCCTGGGGCGAATGTGGAAGCGACGAACTGCGCGGCAGTTTCTCCGGCCCTACCGTCGTAGCCTCGTGCCAGTCCGGGTCCTGACAGGTAGAGCTCTCCCGCAGCTCCAGTCGACAGCGGGAGTAGCGACGCATCGAGGACGACGGCTTGCACGCCATGCATCAGGCGACCGAGTGTCACGCGATCGCCCGCGGTCAAGATGTCGGTGGTGGTGACGCTGCACGTCGTTTCGGTGGGTCCATATGCACTTCGAACCCGCACAGACGATGCCCACCTGCGTACCAGGGCCGGCGGAACCTTTTCGCCGCCGACTACGAGGAATCGGAGTTCGGGTACATGTTCGGGCGCGATGGTCGCGAGCGCAGAGGGGGTCACGAAGAGGTGCGTCACGTGCGATCGGCAAGTGAGTTCCTCCAGTTCCGTGCCGCCGACGATGTCGGGTGGACAAATCATCAGCGTGGCGCCGAACAATGCCGGAGCGAGTATCTCGACAACAGCGGTATCGAAACTTGTCGACGCACAGTGCAATACGACAGAGTTCGGAGCTAGTTGATACTTGTCGCGGATGTCGCATGCCAGATTTGCGAGGCCACGGTGAGTGACCGCCACAGCTTTGGGTCGGCCGGTGGAGCCCGAGGTGAAGATCATGTAAGCCCGATGATCGGGATGCGTAGCCATCGTGTCGTGCGATGGTGAGAGGTTGCAGTCTGCTTCGTGGTCGAGAGCGAGCCACTCGATGCTCCGCGGCAACGTCGTGATCATCGAGGACACGGTGAGCCCGATCTTCGGGTGGCAATCCCCGAGAATTGTTTCGAGCCGTTCGGAGGGGTGAGTCGGATCGATCGGAACATACGTGGCACCCGCGCGGGCGACAGCCCACATCGCCAAGACCGACTCCATGGATCGTGGGATCGCCACGGCGACAACATCGTCGGAACTTACACCGGCGGATTGCAAATGCCGGCCCCATATCCCCGCCATACGATCGAGTTGTTCGTAGGTCCATGCCCTGTTGCCATCGGTGATCGCGCACGAATCGGATGACTGCTCGACTACCGAGCGGAGCAAGGAGTCCAGGCTGGTCGGTGTGAGGGAACATGCACCGCGGGCGGGAGTCTTGGCAGCCAACTCGCGCTCCGTCCACATGGCAGGAAACTGGCAGGCGGATTCGATGCGTTGTGCCCCGACAAATGCCTGGAGAAAGCGAAGGAATCGTTCGTGATGTGCTGCCAAGCCGGGCCGGGTGTACAGCGCCTCGTTTGCTTCGAGATCGATGCGGACGCCGCCGCCGTAGCCAGGGTAAACGTTGAGTGCAAGATCGTAGACCGGTCCCGTTGTGAGAATCTCGACGTGTCCTCGAATCTCGCCCAACGTCAGTGTTGCGTCGAACATCATGACATTGACGACCGGGCCGAATGACCGTACGGCCGATTGCTTGCCGGAATCGGCCAGCCTTGCGATGTCTTCCCGGCGAAAAAGTTGATGCCGAAGTGCTTGGCCGAGTGCAGTTCCGACCGTCGAAATCGCCTGGGCAGGTGTTGTCGAACCGATCCCGGGGAGCACGAGTGGAATCACGTTGGACATTGCACCGGCCATCGACCTGGAAGCAGCTGTGACGCGTGCTGAAACCGGAAGGGACAGGCAGACATCGTCGACACCACTCAGACGTGCGACATACGACGCGAAAGCGGATATCGCATCGGTTGCCGAAAGTTCCGGGAGTGGAACGGTACCGCTCATGCGAATCGTTCTTCCTTGTGCACAGGTTTCGTCTCTGGTGCCGAGAGTTGGAGGTGAGGACATTGATTCGAGCTTCTCGCGCCAGAATTCTCGATCTCGGGTGCAACGTTGGGATTCTCGGTATCGACGTTCTTGTGCGGCAATCGCCTCGACATGTCCGGGGTCGGTCGGTGTAGCCCGTTCGATGTTCAAAGTTTCTGCAGATAGATAGATTTCGGTGGTGCGCCTCATCAGCAGAGCTGCTGTGTAGCCGTCAAGTGCTATGTGGTGAGCGCGGTAGTACCAGAACCAACGGTCCGGGCCGACGCGCAGCAGATTCGCGATTGTGAGCGGCTGATCCGAAGATGGGGTCGCGGTCGACCATTCGCGTTGCATCCAGGAGGTAGCTGCTTCGACGGGATTGTCGAATCGGCGAAAGTCCAGCCTTTCGCCGACAAGGGCGGTGTTCGCATCGTCATGCAGTTCCGGGACACCGTCCGTCACGCGTAGGTGAAGGCCTGCAATACCGAATTCACGGTGAGCGATGACCGTTGCGGATTCCAGGCGATCTGCGTCCAGTTCTCCGGTCAGCTCGGCATACTGCGCAATGACGTACGGGGTTGTCGGGTCGAGTGTCTGCGCGAACCACAGAGACCGTTGCGCGGCCGTCAGTGACGTCATACTCGGGCCCGGATGACGACGATTTCCTTGATGTCTTGTCCAGGCTCGATGACGCGCGTCGACTCGAGATATCTCCTGCGCGGCAACTGGGCTGTGCCGTCCCCGCAGCTGACGCGGATTCTGTGGCTATGGAACTGTCCGCTCAACCACGTGGAGAATGCAGCGCGGCATGAGATGTCGGCAGTAAAATCTGATCCGGTGCCGGGACCGACTGCACAGGCGCTCACAGCGCCACGACCGGAGCGCAGGTCGAGTACCTGGGACGAAGCATCCATGTGTTCGGCGAGTACGGCATCCGAAATCGATCGGGTACCGCCTTGTGGTGCATACACTCCGGGGAATCGAATCATCACGCTGCACTCCTGTCGTCGACTCGCTCTAAGGGGATTTTTGCGCCTGTTCCTTACCTACGGCCCTTGCTCCGCTCTCACCGATTCGATAGACCTGGCAAGGGGAGTTGTGTTCGAGCCGTTCACCTGCGTCGGTGGTGATCGGGACCAGAATCACTGTGACCTCTGCCGTCAGTGCAGGCAATATTTCGAGTCGTATGCGTCCATTCGGCCAGAGAACGGCACAGAGAACCAGAATCGCGGAAAGCGGAACGAGCACGACGACACAGCGGACGAGAAGTGGACGCGCCGACACTCTGCCGATCCTGGTCAGTCCCACGCAGACCAACGTAGGGAGCATTTCTTGGAGAGTTCTGGGGCACGTGCTCGCGTGGATACTCTTGCCGGAGCGCATTGCCGTCCCGACCTCGCGCACTTTCAGCCGGCTGCCGGAAGGACGAGTTCGAAGGCGGAGCCGACGCCCGGCGTCGATTCGACAATGACTTCGCCGCGATGTGCATGTGCGATCTCGCGGACCAACGACAATCCGATTCCGTATCGGCGCGAACCTGCAGGCTGCATCTCCCCATGCGAGAACCTGTCGAACAGGATGGGGACGACTTCGGGAGCGATCCCGATTCCGGTGTCGCTCACGCGGACTTTGACCTGATCACGATCACGTTCGACATGGAGAAGGACGTGACCGCCCTGTCGCTCATGTGCCAACGCATTATCTACGAGCGCGAGAACAGCGCGGCGCAGTGCAGATTCGATCCCCAGGACCACAGGTTCGCCTGTACCCGACTCACTGGTTTCGACGGAGACCCCCGATTTCTGGGCGTGATCTGCGACGCTGCCGCGCACTTGCTCACAGACCGCCGCCATATCGACCCGATGCCTGGACTGTCGTCTGTCATCCATCGACGCAGCCATCAAAAGATCTTCGATCACTTCGCCCAGAGCGCGAGTGTCGTCGACCAGTCCGTTCAATTGAGCTACCAGCTCGAACGACTCGATCGAATTTCCTCGACGAGCCAGAAGTTGTGCGCGAGTATGCAATACGGTCAATGGTGCGCGGAGTTCATGCGACGCATCTGCGACAAATCGTCGCTGCAACTCGAGAGCCTGGCTCAGCGGCCTGATCGCACGCCGTGACAACAGAAACACGACACCAACGGATGCAGCAATACCGGTGATTTCGGCGAATCCGAGCGCCAAGAGCAGTCGCTGTCTGCCGGTTTCGTATGGCTCGAGTGCTGTGACAACGACCACACGGCCTTCAGTGCCATCCGAAACGAGGGCGCGATAATTTTGAGCTGCACTGCTGAAATCGGTATAGCCGACCGGCGAGTCGAGGAGACCAGTGATACCACGAGGTGCGCGCGGGCTGACAGCAACGGCACCATCGGCCGAGCGGAATGCGAGCGACATCCCAGGGGGCGGATCATCCGCATCGTCCGCCGTCGCCGCAACCTCGGTCAATGCAGAGCGGATTTGACGATCTTGTGCCCGCGCGTAGCCGAAGTACGATGCGGCTCCCACGATCAACAACACGGCGCCCAGCGCGACGGCAGCCTGTATCGCCGCGGATCGGCCGGCTCGCCGTAGACGCGCCTCGTCGCCGAAGCCAGTGGTAGATCCTGGGTGGCCCTTGACTTTTCTGCGGCAGATCATCCTCCGAACCGATACCCGAGGCCGTGAACCGTTGCGATGACATTCCGGCCGAGCTTGCGCCTGAGGTAGTGAACGTAGGTATCGACAGTGCCCGGGGTGTCTGCCCTTCCGAACACGTGCTCGAGCAGTTGGCTGCGAGAGAAGACTTGTCCAGGTGACGCGCACAGAAGTCCGATGAGCTCGCTCTCCCTTTCCGACAGTGAGGTCACCGAACCGGACGCCGTGTCCGTGGCTGTCCGGTTGGCACGGTCGATTTCCCATCCGCCGACGTGGATCCGACTGGCCGAGCCGCGGCGGCGAAGCAGGGCGCGTATTCGAGCCAGCAATTCGGGAATTTCGAAGGGTTTGACCAGGTAGTCTTCTGCGCCGGCATCGAGCCCCTCGACACGATCAGTGAGGGCACCACGTGCAGTGAGGATCAACGCGGGGACGCAAGAGTCGCGTGCTCGGAGGGTTCTGAGCAGCTCGACGCCGTCGACGACCGGCAAACCTCGATCGAAGACGAACACGTCGTATGCCCGTGTCAGCGCCAAATGAAGGCCAGCTTGCCCGTCGTGCGCGACATCGACATCGTGCCCTTCGTCCTCGAACAAGTCCACGAGCAAGCCCGCTAGTTGTCGATCGTCCTCGACGAGGAGAATTCGTGGGTTCGGTGCCATGAGTGCGAGCCTGCCACGTCTGTTCTGAGAACTCTCCAAGATTGCGTCTGGATCGTGGACGTCAGAGCCAGCGAGGGGTGTTGCGCCGACTCACAGCGGCTTCACAGCGACCGTCCAGGTGTGGATCAGCACCGAGGCCGATTGTTGAGTTCTCCATCGAGCACTTGAGAGCGGGCATCAGATGAATACACCGGAAGACGGATTCCGAAAGGTGCGAGCGGTCACCGGAACCCTCGTGGCATTGGGAGTGGTCGGGGTCATCGGCGGAACGGCCCTTGCATACTCCGATACCCAAACAGTGGCGACTGTGACGACGGTCAACGACATCCCTTCTGCTAACTCGGGCGCGGGCACTGCCTCCACACCGACGTCCACGACTGCAACACCGCGCCTGTCGAGTGGGAGTTCCGGCGCTCACGGCTCCCACGCTCGATCGGCTGGATCGTGACTGCGGTGTCGCCCATCGCGAGGTCGGAGTGGACGTTATGGGGAATCGAGGCGTCGATAGTGGTGACGGAACCTCAATCTCTCCTATCGGCCAGATTGATCGTGGACGAATATCTAAACCGAATAGAATTGGCGTGCAGCCGATTTCGCGATGATTCCGAGATTCGGTTGATTGAGAATGCCCGAGGTATCCCGGTCGAAGTGAGCAGCACTCTCGCACGCCTACTCCGAACAGCGCTTGATGGCGCCCGGATCACAGAAGGCTCGGTGGATCCAACCATCGGGGCGGCGATGGTCGCACTCGGCTACGACCGCGACTTTGCTCTGATCGAGGGTCGGGAGGTGCCGATCCGAACGTCATTCGTCTCGAACCCACAGTGGAGTTCGGTCCGACTTGACGGGCAAACTGTCACTGTCCCGGCCGGTGTTCAACTCGACCTTGGAGCAACAGCGAAGGCACTGGCGGCGGACGACTGTGCAGAAGCAGTCAGCGCGAAACTGAATTGCGGAGTGTTGGTGTGTCTGGGCGGAGACATCGCCACAGCAGGCCCGTCACCCGACGGTGGGTGGACAGTCCTGGTGCAAGATGGCGACGATGCTCCTGCCAGTAACGTCGTGCTTCCACCGGGAGTGGCCGTCGCCACCTCGAGCACCAGGAAGCGCCGGTGGTCGCAGAACGGTCGAAACGTGCACCACATCATCGATCCTTATAGTGGTCGCAGTGCGGATGCCACATGGCAGACGGTCACTGTTGCAGCTAACAGTTGTGTGTCGGCCAACCTCGCAAGTACTGCGTGCGTTGTACGAGGGTTTACCGGTGCGCGGGAGCTCGAGATCGAAGGTTTGCCGGCGCGGCTGGTGGGCTCGTCGGGTGAGATTCGTCTGCTGAACGGGTGGCCGTCAGATCGCGAGATCGTCAATGCCAGAGAGGGTTTATAGCCATGGACGAGGCATTCTGGGCGTTCGGGCGTGGGACAGGAGTTACCGCCCTTGCCTTCCTGACAGTGTCGATGGTGCTCGGAATCGTCACACGCTCGGGGAGAGCGATTGCGGGGCTTCCTAGATTCGGGGTACAGAATGTACACCGGGCCGCAGCATTGATCGGGCTCATATTGGTCGTCGTTCACATGGTGTCACTTCTCGCCGACCCGTACGCGCAACTTCAACTCGTGGATTTCGTCTTTCCGTTCCTAGGTGACTACCGACCTGTCTGGTTAGGGCTGGGCACTCTCGCATTCGACGTTCTCCTTGCAGTCTCACTCACCGGAATGCTCCGAAATCGCATCGGGAACAGAGCCTTTCGACTAGTTCATTGGGGCGCATACGCACTGTGGCCGATCGCGCTCGCGCACGGACTTGGCAACGGTACCGATTCCGGGCACGCATGGTTTCTCGCGATCGCCGTTGGTTCGGCGATCGCGGTAGTCGGATCAGTGAGCTGGCGCCTTCGAACCGACTTCATCGAGTACTCGACCTTACGTACTGCAGAACGGACATGACATGACCATCGGACTACTTGCCGCACGTTTACCCGACCTCGCCACGCACACAGCACTCTTCGGCCCGCTCCCGAACTCCCTGCAGCCGGGTACCTTGACCTGTCTACTCGCAGATGCCGAACTTGCAGGCAAGGGGGGAGCTGCGTTTCGTACGGCGAGGAAACTCGATTCCGTCACCGGAAGGCGCGTGGTGGTGATCGCGAACGGCAGCGAAGGTGAGCCGCTCAGTCGGAAAGATGCGGTACTTCTCGAACATGCACCACACCTCGTGATCGATGGATTGCTGCTGGTCGCGCGCGAGACGAGTAGTCGAGAGACTTACCTTTATGCGGGAGAACGTCAGCTCCGGTTCGTGCGGCAGGCATTGGAGGAGCGGCGGAGCGCTGGATTCGCTGAGCCTCCCGTCAACCTCGTCGAGTCTCCGACAGCTTTCGTCAGTGGCGAGAAGTCAGCGGTGATCGGAATGATCGAAGGGAGCGGAGCTCTTCCGCGAGATCGATTCGCTCACAACACTTCATCTGGACTCCGCGGGCGGCCGACAGTAGTTCAGAACGTCGAGACCCTGGCGCACATCGCACTGATCGCCCGATACGGACCTGAGTGGTTTCGCTCGCGCGGAGTCAACGGTGGAGTGGGGACGATGCTGGTAACGATTTCAGGCGATGTGGCAGTCAGCGGTGTCGTGGAGGTGCCGATGGGGATCTCGGTGGCGAAGTTGGTGTCCGGGTATTCCCGCACTGATCCGGCAGGTGTGCGTGCTGTCCTGATCGGTGGGTATCACGGTGGTTGGATCGATGCAGGGGAGCTGTCGGCAACCATCATGTCAACCGCTTCGCTGGGCTTTGTCGGCGCCTCCCCGGGCGCCGGTGTCATCCACGTGCTTGACCACTCACGTTGCGGCTTGCAGATTTCGGCCGATATCGTGCAGTATCTCGCCGGTCAGAGTGCACGCCAGTGCGGGCCCTGCGTCAATGGCTTGCCTCGACTGGCCCAGGCGCTCTCTCAGGTTGCTTATCAGGAAGGCCGTACCCACACCGAAGATTCAATCCACTACTTGGCAGATCTGGTCGACGGTCGCGGCGCGTGTAAACACCCCGACGGTACAGCGCGATTTGTGAGGAGTTCACTGCGTGTATTCGGGCGGGATCTTCGGTTGCACGCGGACGGTCGCTGCGAGGTCGGCGCGCGTATGGAGGCCGCGTCATGAGTAGGAGGGTGGGCAAAGTCCTGCATATCGATTGGACTGCATGCGATGGTCGCGGACTGTGTACTGAATTGTTGCCGGCTTTGTTGGGGCGTGACGAGTGGGGATATCCGTTGGCGCACGACCGCCAGCGAGAGCCACACGTTCCCACAGAACTCGAATCGGATGCTCATCGCGCTGTTAATCTCTGCCCTACGGCAGCTCTGCGACTCCTGCCGTAGGTGGGCTGATCTGCCATGAGGATTTCGGACAACGGAGATGACTAATTTCAGGCCACGATCGCGCGCTGATGATGACTATCAGTGGACCTCGTTCGGAGGCCGATAGTCGAGTGCCGAGTGCCGAGTGCCGAGTGCCGGCGTCGCGGGTTGTAGAAACCCTCATAGAGGATCGCATCCCCAGGCAGGCCATCTGGCGACGAAATGTCCGAGGGTTGTATTGATTACCTCGGATGCTCTCCTGAGAGTCAAGCTGCTTTTCTGTGCTGCCTGGCGCTCGGGATGATTGTCTGCACTCTGGGGTTGAGAAGGTAGAAAACCTTGCGAGCGAGGTAGCGCTTCAGGCACCGAATCGCTTCCAGTTTCGAATTGCATTTCGCCGGTCTTCCTTGCGACGTAGGCCTGGGTTTTCGGATCAAGTCGAATACGACCGATGACGGCAAGATGTAAAGCGCGGTTGGCTTGTCGGTCACCGCCACGATTGAGCTGGTGGCGTTGGGTCACACCCAGCGATGCGGGTAACGGCGCAACACCGCAGAGCATCGGAAATGCGGCCTGAAGATTTCATCCGGTCGCAATTGTCGCCGACAGTGGCAAGCATCTGTTCGGCGACTTCGATGCCGATCCCGACTCTCTCGAGTAGTTGAGGTGCGAGTGCTTTCACGATTGGGTTGATCAATTCGCCCGGATCGACGATTTCATCGGCTAATTCGAGGTAACGGCAGGCAAAGGACTTCAACGAAACCCGGTAGGCGGTTACGGGATCGGCTGCGTTCGCGACATCGTGCCGCCACGCTGCGAGGAGGCGGATCAGTTGCATCCGCTTCAGATCGCGGACCTGATCCCGCAGCTCGTCAGGGGCGGAGATGATCGTCATCCGCAATAGTTGCAGCGCACTGCGCTTCTCTCGTACCTCGTGGGCGCGGGTCACTCTCATCACCCGAAGTGACGCGACGGCAACATCTTTCGATTTCGGTGTGGTGGTGCGCTGGTTGTTCTTGGCTGCGCGGGCCGTGTTGATGGCATCGAGGTCGTCGTCTTTGCCTTTGCGTCGACGATCTGACCGATCGGGGCGGTCCACCTCGATACGGTCACACTGGCTTTGGTGAGGTGGCGGGTCAGTCCGGCTCCGTAGGAGCCAGTGCCCTCGATGCCGAGCCGGATCAGATTGCCGTACTCGCCGATCCAGGTCAGCATGGTTCGGTACCCGTTTCGCGTGGTGGGGAAACTCCGTGTGGCGAGGACGGTGTCGTCGGTGGCGATGACTGCGGCGACGTGTAACTCTTTGTCGGTATCGACTCCGGCGAACACTCGCCGGTCTTGATCGGGACCGGTTTTGTCGGGCATCCTTGTCATGTCGCTTTCCTCTTTTGTTGATCGATGAGTAAGGCGGCGCCGCGCATCGACCGAACCGGCGGACAAGCTCCCCCGAGCACTGCGTGCAGGGCGGTACCCCCAGTGATGAGCACCTGGTGGTGCAGGCTCTCCTCAGGTCACCCAGACAGTGAGGCGTAGCGCCTCACCGGGCGTTCCCAGGAACCGACAGATCCAGGGAAAGGCACACGATCGTCGATCGGAGTGGGGGTCAGGAACACTGGGAACACCCGGCACCAGCATTATCTCGCCTCCGTTACTGTGACCGCCAGGAAACCTGAAAACACCGGCACAAACAATCTCACTGTCCGAGTGGAAAACAGCTCCAGGTTCGATGAGCGCAGCCGCAGCCGCCAACGCCTGCGCGGTCAGGTCAGGTCAGTGCGCATATGGTCTCCGATTGACCACCCCAGAACCTTTCGGGAGTTCAGCGGGTAAGCCGCAAAGCTCGAAGCTTCGTAACTAGTGTTTGCGGAATGCCGCGACTGATTCATCTGAATGGGGCCTCCGGTATCGGGAAGTCGACGATCGCCCGGATGTACGCCGACCGTCACCCCGGAGTGCTCAACCTCGACACCGACCATGTGGTCAGTCTCGTCGGCGGATGGCAAGACAATTTCTGGACCGCTTTGGTTGCGGCAAGACAGCTCGCCGTCAGCATGGCGGCAACCCACTTACGGAGTGGGCACGATGTGGTGATGCCGCAGCTAGTCACCCGAATCGCCGAAATCGAGGCTTTTGAGGAAGCGGCGAAAACCTATAACGCCGAGTATCTCGAGGTCGTACTGATCGGAAGCAAAGTACAGGCGCTCGCTCGATTCGCCGAACGAAGTACGCACTTGGAGGTCACCCGTCAGCAGCAATTTGACCAGGTGATCGTGCAGAACGGAGGTGATGTACTTCTTGAACGAATTCACGACCATCTCACCCAGTACCTGCGGATTCGCGCGAACTGCCTCATTATCGACGCAGACAGTTCCACCGCAGAGGGAACCTACGAGTCCTTGATCGCAGCACTCGCAGCTAGTGAGCCGAGATAGAGGCAAGAGCATCGAGGAAAGCTCAAGCCGCCGCCTGCCCCACTGCACGTGACTGCATTTGGACCTACCGGGCGTCCCGATTGGCGTTGGTCAGTGCACGAGGGGCAGTGCTATCCCGCATCTGCTGTCAGACTCCCGCGACTCCGAGTAGTTGTCCTACGGCGTAGGTGATGATCATCGCGATGGCGCCGCCCAGAACCACTCGAACTACCGCACGTCGACGGTCAGCTCCTCCCAGGTGTGCACTCACCGCGCCGGTCAGTGCCAACGCAAGCAGGACCGCGACGAATGTGACAGGGATCCGAGCCCCGGTCGGTGGGGCGAGGATCGCGATCAGGGGAAGCAACGCTCCCACCGTGAACGATATTGCCGACGACAGTGCCGCGGAGATCGGGTTGGTCAACGCATCGGGGTCGATACCCAGTTCGATGTCGACGTGTGCGGCGAACGCGTCGTGAGCGGTCAACTCCTCCGCGACCTTGTGGGCGGTTTCCTCGCTCAAGCCCCTGGCCTGGTACATGGAGGTCAACTCGTCGAGTTCTGCACCGGGTGTCTGCTCGAGTTCGCGGCGTTCTTTCTCCAACAAGGCGCGTTCGGTGTCACGCTGAGTGCTCACGGACACATATTCGCCGAGCGCCATCGACACAGCACCGGCGACAAGACCTGCAACACCGGCGGTCAGGATCGGGCCGCGGTCGGGTGAGAGAGCCGCGACACCGACCACGAGGCCGGCGACGGAGACGATGCCGTCGTTGGCTCCGAGTACCCCGGCGCGCAGCCAGTTCAGCCGCGAGGACACACCAGCGGTGTGTGGCTCGTCGTGAGTCGGTTGACGGTTTTCGCCGTCGTTGTCGGCTCCTCCTGATGAGCTCGGCGATCGAGGCGAATCTGTCATGACGGGCTGGGTTTCGTGAATTGCGCTGTGGCACGGGTTTCGTCGCCGCACACGAACCATGCGGTGCTCGTTTCTGCGTGGTGGGTGGTTCGGATCTCGACGGTCTCGTCGATGGTGATGGGTTTCGTGTATTCGAGAACAGCTCGGTACGGAGCCTCCGGCAGGGACGGATGCCTTCTCTGCGACGCTTCGGCCGGCTGCCAGTACACGGCGTTGTTGACGTGATCGAATGGATCGATATCACTGGGCCGCAAACAGAATTCGGTACCCGCAGTGTTCGGCGCTACGTCGGTGATCCATCGTCGCCACGTCAGTCGATGCTCGTCGGTTGTCGTGGCGAGCGGCGCCATGAAGTCATCGCTGATTCGAGACGGCATCCCGTTCTGTGGATTGATGTTGATCCAAAATCCTTCCGTTTCGATCAAACCGCCGCCGTCTGATTCGATACGCACGCGCATGGTGCACCAGCGGCTCGAGAGGGCGGAACACCATCGATGTAATCGCACGGTGTCGGGCCAGCTGATCGGTCTGATGACGTCGATGACCGTTCGACGTACCACCCACAGTGGGTGGGTCTGGGCTGCGCCATTTGCTTCGAGATTGTCGAAACCCAGATCTTGCAGGTAACGGGCTACCGCGTCGAGTCGCAGGCTTCGGTCCGGGTGGATGTCTCCGGTACGGACAAGCCACGAGTTACTGAAGACTGTCCCCTTGGAAGGGCGCGGTGCGAGCGGATCGAACTGCGACCCTCCGCGGTTCGCGGACGTGTGCGATGCCGAGGTTGTCACGGGCAGAGCTCTTTTCGTTGTTTGTTCTCGGCTGGTCTATCCAAGTTGGTCGTTCCACACGGCTTTCGCTCCGCTCTCGCCGATCCGGTACACCTGCGCAATCGAGCCAGCAGCGACGAGGACGGACAGGGCAGCGACGGCGATGACGACAATCCGCCAGAGTTTCGGCGACGCCGATGTATCGGGACGATCTGCTCGCCACGCTGTGAATCGTGTCGAATGAAGGACCCACCATGCGGCGGCGAGGACGAACACCCCGATGGACCAGAACAACATCTGATCACCCAATTCGGCATGCGCCTGAACTAAAGGATCTTTGGGGATTTGGTGTTCGAGCCATTCACCGGCATCGGTGGTGATCGGCACCGCTACGAGCGTGATCAACGCGATCGCTGCCGGTGCCAGTCCCAATCGGATTCTTGCAGCGGGCCAACACACCGCGAGAACGAGCAGTAGTGCTGATATCGGTACGAGGACAACGACTAGGTGGACTAGAAGTGGGTGTGCGGGTAGGCCGCCGATCGTGGTCAATCCCATATTTGATCTCCCGATCTCGTGCAACGACGCAGAAGTCAGCCGCGTGGTTCACGGCTCCGTGTCAACGTATCGACTGATTCTTGGAGAGTTCTCGGTGGAAGCCTATGTCCTTCAGAGGTGCAGTGCAGAGTGAATCCGTGCTCGCGCGGGGCGTTTGCGTCATCGAACCCGCCGCGGCCGGTTCCGCCGCAATCGCCGGTGGATCACACCGCGTTGCCGACCTTGGCCCCCCGCGCCGGCAGTAACAGCCTGGGTCACCGTCCGGGGCGTGACCGCCGGTCGCATAGGGGGTCGAATTGCAGCTACCGGGTATCCGCAGAGTGAGCTGGCGGGAAGCGCTGATGGAGGGCAGCGCCGACGACGCAGCTCGCACGGAAAGACGATCCTGGAAGTACCAAGGGCAATTCGAGGAGTCTTGACATGGTCAAATCCGAAGAACCCAGTCATGTGGTGGCCGGCGAGGAAGCCGCCGAGGTGGTCACGGCCGCACGGCCGAGCGTGAAGTATGCCCTCGAGGCGATCGGGACATTCTTTCTGGTGTTCACCGTTGGGGGTGCTGCAGGCAGCGGCAGCCCGTTCGCGCCGCTGGCGATCGGGGCGAGCCTGATGGTGATGATCTACGCCGGCGGCCACGTCTCCGGTGGACACTTCAACCCGGCGGTGACCCTCGCGGTGCTGGTGCGACGCCGGATCGGGTGGCGTGACGCGGCCGGATACGCGATCGCGCAGCTCGTTGCCGGGCTGCTGGCCGCGGCGGTGGTGCGTGAGGTCGTGGATCCGGCGCGGGCCGCGACCGTCGCGACCCTCACGCTGGCCGGTCGCACCCTGGTGGCAGCGTTCGTGGTCGAGCTGTTGTTCACGTTCGCCCTGTGCTTCGTGATGCTCAACGTCGCCACCAGCAGGAGCCACCCGGACAATTCGTTCTACGGCCTGGCGATCGGATTCACAGTGATGGCAGGGGCATTCGCTGTCGGCGACATCTCCGGTGGTGCGTTCAACCCGGCGGTTGCCTTCGGTGCGGCGGTGATGGGGATGTTCGCCTGGTCGACGTTGTGGGTGTACTTCGTGGCCCAGTTTGTCGCCGGTGCCGTCGCCGGTGCCGCCTTCCTTGTGCTCAATCCCGACGACAGATGAATGGCGCCGCCCGACGGGACCGATCCAGGTTCCCGAGACCGGCTTCGCCGCCGGACATCGAGAAGGTGCCGCTCCCACCCACCCGAAAGGCACTGCAATGACCGACATTGAGTCCACACCGAGGACGACGACGGATTCCGGCATCCCGGTCGACAGCGCTGATTCTCGGCGGGATCGCGTGGGTCGTTGGTTGGCGTGCGATAGCGTGGCCGGTGAGCTGCTCGTGGTCGGCCCGGGAGAAGTGGTCCCGGTGGGTGGCCGGGTCGAAGACGCGGTGGCGGTCCTCAACGAGTCGGCGTTCGCCGGTGATCCACTTCAGGTCGAACGCGCGGTCGGTGAGCCGGTGCGCAGCGGTGTAGTCAATGCCGCGACCGCTTTCGAGGTCCGAGCCACCGCAACCGCCGACGCGATCACCTACGCCGGGATCGTGCGGTTGGCGCAGCAGGCGGGCGCCGACAGTGCACCGATCATTCGGCTGGCTGATCGCTATGCGGCGCGTCGGTCAGTGACGAGGACGGATACACAGTGTTCCGATGTCCAGGCGCCCCGGGCGGGAACGACGGGCACGACGCGACAGGCGATGATGACATGGTGGGCTCCTGGGTACGGTCAGCGACTGTTCATCCCTGACCCAACCAGAAACCGGCCTCTGCCCCACAAGCGCGCTGAACGAGCACCGCCGCGAGTTTCCGAATGCTCTCTGAAACATGCAATATTCTCTCGCCACCAGCTCCAGCCGCGGAAGATATGAGCGCGCCGCTTGGAGACGGCCGGGTATGGGGTCGACTTCGAAAGCTACGGACCAGCATGAACTACACGACTATCTGTCGCATGCACGAGCACTTCCGGGCGGCTGCGGTGTTCGGTACGGACGAGACAGAGAACGAACCCGTCGTCGTCCGGTATGGCCTCGAATGTAGCCAGTTCGTTCGACACGAACACACGCGTTGCATCCCGCGCGGCGAAACCCGTCACCGCAAGCCATCGGATCTCAGGAGGCTCTCCAACGGGTCCCGGCCACCCCGATTGTTTGACGCTCTTCTCCTGCAACCCCATGTGGTCGGTTCGGGCTTTCCGTTCGGCCTGCTGCCGTCTCGCCGAGCGACCGCTGGTCAGGAACGGTGTGTCGTTGTTGTCCATTCCCGCAGCCTTGACGAGTAGTGGCAAAACAGTAGCCGCAGCCGTACAACGATTGGATCGGCGCAAGATCGTTCTCCGATGCGAACAAACGCCAGATCTGCGAGCCAGTGTCACGATTGATAGGTCGACTGGTTCGCTCCATCGCTCATTCGCCTTCGTGGCTTGTGTCCCGGTGCCTGAGTCGGCGCCTCGAGAGAAATCTGATCGCGGCCGGAGTGCGGGTGGCACCGAAGTTGATCTATGCAGAACGGCGTCGACGTAGCCTCGGTCGGTTTCGGTTGGTGGTGGTTGTGGGAACGTGCGGCCGAAGCGGCCTCTTCCCTTGCGAGTGCTTCGCCGGCCCGCCGCTCGACGAGCAAGAGCACGTACTCCCTGATGCGTTTGCCGTCGAAGCGTGCATGGGCGTCTGTAACCGCCGCGTTCGCTGCTTCGGCGGTGGCGTGCGGAAATTTCGACAACAGACGGTCTGCGACTCGGACCAGGTGACGTTCTTCCTCCGCGGGCGTCATGTATTTGAGTCTCCTTTGAATATCGGGAGAGGTTTTCGCTGTTTTGCGGCCGGTGTGGAGTGCGGCGATGCGGGTGCGAGTTGTTTGCTCTTGGCTGGCAATTCGGCTGTCGTCAGAAGGCCAGTAGTCGTGTCGAATACCGCGCCGCCAACGTCAGCCTTTTCGGATGGCTCGGCCTGAGGGTCCGTCTTGCGGAAGGTCGGGTATGTCCGAGTGCAACTCTCGGTGCGAGACCAGTTCGAGGTCGAAGTGCACCGCTGCGCCGTGGCGGTGAAGTGCATCGCCCCAACCCTGTTCGGTGATGATCGCGAGCATGAGTGTGTTTTCGGCGAGGATCTCGGCGGTCAGATGTGCCACACCGCGGAAGTAGGCGGCGGCCCCGAGTCGCAGGACCAGCGCGGTGCCGATGCCGTGTTGTTGTTCGTGACTGGCCACGGCGAGTGCAATCTCGGCGCTGATACATCCCGGAGTGGTATCAGTGACGACGTAGTTGGCGACGCCGCCGAGTTCGTGACCTTCGAAGGCTCCGAGAGCGAGGTGTGCGTAGTCCCGTCGGCATAGCTGGGCCGCGAACTCGCCGAGGTGCCTCGGGCGCGGAGCGAAGAACCTGAGGTGGGTGTCCTGGGCGGACATCTGCTCGTGCAGGTGCACGACCGCGTCACGGTCGCCTGGGGTGAGGGTGCGGATGGTGACGCCGGGGATCGCGGTGTTGGTCTTTGAACTGGGCATCAGGTCGCACCGGTGTGCATGATGTCATGTGCGGTGGGCATGGTAATTGTTCTCCGAAGGGGTTGTTAAACAATGGGTTTCATACTCCGGGACCGAAAGTGTTGAGCGGTTTCCGGGCCCGGTGACCACACTGGCCGGCAGGTAGGCGCCGATCGCGGCGAGTGCAAGCCACAGGGCTCCGATGATCGGGATGATCGTCCTGGACATGTTGCCCTCGATTGGGGCCTTGGGTGGGCGGGTTATCCGGTCTTTCGGGGTGATCTGCCGTAGCGATCCGATTTGCCGTCGGGGTGCCGATCCTCATTGGAATCGATCCGGGCACATCCCGCGCCGGTCAGGTGCCTTTGCCGGCGCTGGGGGTGGTTTTCTTGATTTCGACGTGCTTTTCCGGTTCCCAGGTGTCGGTGACCGGCATCGTGACCGTCAGGATGCCGTAGTCGTAGGTGACGTCGATGTCGTCTTCCTTCGTGCCGGCAGGAAGGGGCATGGATCGGTAGAAACTGCAGTAGTGGGATTCCGACCGGGTGCCTTCTTGCTGCTGTTCGGTGCGTTCCGCCTTGATCGTCAGCTTTCCGTCTCGGACGCTGATGTCGACCTCTTTGTCCGGATTCACACCGGGGAGTTCGGCGCGGAGGGTGTCGCGGCCGTTGTCGAGGTGTTCCTCGACGCGGATCATGTGGCCTTCGAGGGAGGTCCACGAGGGCATCGCCTCGAACCTCGCCATCAGATCGGACCAGTCGGGCAGTGACGGTAGCAGTGCCTGGCGGGCGAGAGAATGCTCATCGTTGTCTCCAGTGACTGGGGGCGTTTGCTAGGTCCCTTCTGAGTTCACTCACTGTCGTGGGATGTCAGTAGGGTCGGCGGTCATTACTTTGGGGACCTCGGATCACTTGGCGGGCAATCATCTGACTACGTGGCGTGGTCTGTCCGGCGGCAAGACGGCGCTCGAAGCGCATGGCCCTATCGCCAGTCGGGGCGCCGGGCCGCCGGGTCCTGCGGTACTGCTATCGGCCCTCGAAGGGCGAGCATTTACAGCAGTGGCCCAGCGGCTACTGGGTTCAGCACCAACCACCTTTCCAAAAGGCAGTCGGTACGACCATGGTTGTTCAGTGAGCTTCATAGGAGTATCCAACGGCTTACTCCGCCAGTATCTCCCGAAGGGCTCCGAACCGGGGGCCTCCATCGTGACGTCGCGACCGTGTGTGGCGCTGAACCTGCTCTAGGCGTCAGGTGCCCGTGATGCAGACGAAATTGGGCTCCACGGAGTTGAATCGAAGATAGTGGTCGCCGCGACTCTCTGGACATCGGGGCTGGTGCCGTTCCAGCCATTGTCTCCAAGGCGCCAGTTCACGGCAATGCCGAAGTCACTCTTGCCCGATGCAACTGTGGCGGCCTGGTCCTCTACTCGGAGGCGTTCGCGTCCGGCAGGTAGCCGACTTCGTACTTCTCGCCGCGCTCGCTGGTGAACTCGTCCTTATGGATCGCATCGTCGTCGATAGTGATGGGGGCTTCCTGAGGCATTTCAAACTCCCTCTCTCAAAAGTTGGATCATTTCGCGTGTCGAGTCGGACACGACGAGTGGATTGCCGTTCTCACAGACACCAATCAAGTCGCAGTGACGGGAGACGGTGCAACCCTGAGAGAAGCGGCCGTGTTGGACGCTGACCTAACAGGAGGCAACTAACAGGAGGCAACTAACAGGAGGAAATAGGCGGTGAACAAACCGAAATGGCGTCGACATCGAACCCATCGACGTTGAACCCGTTGCCGAAGCAAAACAGTCGCCGTCCACGCTCGATCAGTCAGTGATCGACGCAGTCAAAGCCGCCGACGGTAACCAACTGCGCAAACTGCGCGACATCATCAACATCCACACACCCGCGGTCGACCGTGGCCCGGACGCGAGTCAATCCGAACAGGAACCGTACGCGAACAGCAGATTAGAGCAACATCCGAGCACACCCACGGCAATCCAAAGGAACCACGCACCGGCAATCGAAATATTTGAATAATCAGGTGATGGGGGACGAGCGGACCGGCCGCTGACCTGCGCCGCCCCGAATGGCACCCCTGCGGCGGGTGGGGGCGGGGCGGCTGGGGGCACGTGGCGAGGGGGATGGCCCTGGCTCAATCGCTGAGCAGGGAATCGCGCACCAGTCGGCGAAGCACTTTCCCGAGCTGGGAGCGTGGCAGATCCTCGACCACGACGATCCGCCGCGGCACCTTGTATGCCGTCAGATTCTTGCGGCAATGCTCGCGCGCCGCGTCGACGTCGAAGTTGTCCTTCGACACACCCTCGTCCAGCAGGACTGCCGCGACCACTTCCTCGCTGCCGCCCGCGGTCGGCAGGCCGACCACGGCCACATCGGCCACTCCCCGGAATTGTCGCAGGGCCGCCTCGACTTCGGATGGCATGACATTGAATCCGCCGGTGATGATCAGTTCCTTGATCCGGTCCACGACGGTGACGAAGCCGTCGGGATCGACCTCGACGATGTCGCCGGTCCGGAACCAGCCGCCCTCGAGTAGCGACTCGGCGGTCTGCTGAGGTTTGTTCCAGTAGCCGGAGAACACCTGTGGTCCTCGGATCAGCAGTTCGCCGCGCTCACCGGGTTTCATATCCTCGGCGGGGTTGTCGGGATCAACAACGCGAATGTCTGTGCTGGGGAAGGGAACTCCCACAGCGCCCGGGCGACGCGAGAGTCCGATGGGGTTGCCGATCGCAACCGGGGAAGTTTCGGTGAGGCCGTACCCCTCGACGAGTAGGCCACCGGTCACCGCTTCCCACAGGTCGAGCGTCTCGGTCGGCAGCGGCATCGCACCGGAGATGGAGAAACGCGCCGACGTCAGGTCCACGCCTCGTTTCCTTGCCGCGTGGGCGAGCCGCTCGTAGATCGGCGGCACCGCGGGCATGAATGTGGGTGGGTGCTTCTTCGCTGCAGCCAGCACCAGGTCGACGTCGAATTTCGGGAACAGCACGAGTCGGGCGCCGATGCTCATCGAAAACGTCAGGCACAGTGTGAGTCCGTAGGCGTGGAACATGGGCAGGACCGCGTAGACCACCTCCTTGCCGTCGACAAGCCCGGGAACCCATGCACGTCCCTGTGCGGCGTTGGCGGCGAGATTGAGGTGTGTGAGCTTGGCGCCTTTGGGTGTTCCCGTGGTACCGCTCGTGTATTGGATCGCCGCCAGGTCGCCGACCGCGGGCCGCGGATATGCGGGGTCGAGCGTTCCGTCGGCGAGTAGCCGCTTCCACGGTATGGCATCCGGCGCCGGCGCGGTGAGCGCCTTCCTCAATGTGCGTGCCTTCGGGACCGGCAAGGCGAGCGTCAGCCGTTTGGACAACGGCATCGATTGCGTGATGTTCACCGCGACGACGTGTTCGAGGGCGGTGGCGCCGGATAGTTCCTGAAGCATCGGGCACACCTTGTCCCAGGCCACGGCCACCTTCGCGCCGTGGTCGGCGAACTGGTGGTTCATCTCCTCGGCGGTATAGAGCGGATTGTGCTCGACTACGATACCGCCGATGCGTAGGACGGCATAGAACGCCACCACATGCTCGGGACAGTTGGGCAGGACCAGGGCCACTCGATCTCCGCGGCTGACGCCGAGACGCCGTAGCCCTTCGGCGGCCAACTGGACTCGATTGTCGAGCTCGGAATAGGTGAGTTCGGCCCCGAAGAATTCAAGCGCGGGGGTGGATCCGAATCGTGCCACCGACGTGTCGAACATGTCGACCAGCGAACCTTCGGGCAGTTCGATATCCGCCGGCACGCCTTCGGCGTAACTATCGAGCCATACCCGTTCTGCGGTACTCAAGCTCGTCACCTTCTCAGCGCCGGACGGGGTGTCCGGTGGTCGTTTGGCCTTCTGGAGAACCGTGTCTCTAGACCCTAGCAAGCCGGGTGGCCGCGGTGGGATGATAAATGCTTATTCGTTGGGTGCCAGCGTGATCGGTACGGCGACGACACATCAGTTCTCCGTCCCACCCCGATCTTCGGCACCCTCGGCTTCGTCGCGGTCGGCTTCGTCGCGGTCGGCCCATTCGGAGGGGGTCAGTGAGAAGGTGGTGTCGTCGATTCCGGCGTGCAGGTCGCCGAGCTTCGCGAAGCGTTGTCAAGTTGCTTGGGGTGCAGCTGTTTTCGGGTGCAACGGACTCCGCCGATCTTGACGAACACCTCATCGAGATGCCACTTGTCACCAGGCGGGGTGTCCTCCGCCGCAGCCTGCGGGAGCCATCGGTCGGCCCGAACATGCCGAATGCGCTGCTGCGAGCTGCGGGTTCGTGAAATCACGTGGGGAGTCCATACCGATCAGCGCGCCCTGCGCGACCACTGTTTCCCGGTCGGCGAGGGTAGCGATCGGGCCGAGCGCTGCGAGACGTCGATGCACCCGCGGGATTCGCGACGAGCCGCCGGTCAGATATAGCGCTGACAGCGGCACTGACACGTTAATCGAAAAGCTTAGCTGTGAAGCTTGTTTGGGACAGTCTGTTACGGGACATTGCCGGGCAGTTCACTTTCAGGCGGCGGCGTCAGTCGCGGTGACCTCCTGCCAGACCGCGAAACGGTCGGCCATCTCGGTACACCATTTGAGTGCTGTGAACCGGTGTCGGCCGGGTCGGAAATGCGGCGAGATGCCCGAGGAGGACAAACGAATTCGGTTGATACCGTAAGTTGCGCAACAGAATTGGGTCCCTATCGTTGCTACCGAAGGGGAGTAGTTCATCCCGGCGACAGTCAGACGGTCGCAGGGAGCGGATGGTCGACATACCGGCGCGTGCGCCCGGTCATCCACCGACACGCCAGATACCAACAGGCGAATCGGCGAGCGAGACCTTCGGTCCAACAGACCATGCGTTGGCCGAAGACTCTCCAATCCGAGTCGGGGTGTCACCGGCCGCTGACCCGAGGCGAGCATCGGCCAACGCTCTCGAACAGGCCCGTAACCTGAGACGAACACTGTTTCGCCCACTACTGATCACAGTCGTATTCATTGCCCCTGCCCTGGTCATGCGGATTTCCGGGATGCACTTCAACCCGGTCCTCGCCCTTGCTGTGTACGCTGCCGCTGCAGCCAGCTTCATCCTCGCCTGGGCCGCCGAAGCAGCGCAGGTCGACATCTCCGGCGGACTGGCCATCGCCCTTCTCGCCCTGATCGCCGTACTCCCCGAATACACAGTCGACCTGTACTACGCCTACACCGCAGGCCACGATCCCGCATTCGTGCAGTACGCCGCCGCGAACATGACCGGATCGAACAGACTGCTCATCGGCATCGGATGGTGGGCTTCCTGCTCATCGCCGGCATGGCAGCGTTCCTCATTCCCGCCACCGGCGATATCCACCTCGTATTCGGAATCGCATTGCTGGCCTGGTTTGGTTTCTACCTCTACAAACTCACCCGAGGTGACGTCGAAGAACCCGAACTGATCGGCACCGCCGCCGCCATCGGCGCACTACCCACACGCGCACGCCGAACGACGGTGATTGCGATGTTCGTCGCCGCCGCGGGCATCTTGATCTGCGCAGAACCCTTCGCGAATAGCCTCATGGACGCCGGAACCGAACTCGGGATCGACCAATTCCTTCTCGTGCAATGGCTTGCGCCGTCGCTGCCAGGGCAGCGCACCGCCCACCGTCTCGCCGCGTAGCAGCGCGGCGATCCGCGTGGCCTCAGACCACGAACCACGGGCGAACTGCGCGAAAACCGCCGTTCGACCACTTCGGTCGGGTGTGCGAGACGACGGGCGGATTCAACCGTCGCGGTGATCACTCCGACAATCCGGCAGGGCTGTGGCGATCAGGGGTTGGTGCCGAGATCATGGCCGGCAGCCGCCGACGATGGCAATGGTGACGGCCGCGGTAAGCGGCGCGAACAATCCGCTCATGGGTGTTGCTGCGCTACGTGAGGCAACCCCAACACTCGTTCCGAGAGCGTCCCTTTCTCTCGGATTCACTTTTGAGATCGACCCCCGGGGTCGGCAGCTGTCACGCGATATGCGATCTGCCTGAGTTTCCGCGCGATCCATAGATACCCCCCGGGGTACTTGACATACCCTGGGGGGTATATGGCAACCTGTAGTCATCGCACTCCACAGAACAGGGAAGGTTGTCCGATGATCCTCGAGCAGTACTACATCGAGTGCCTCTCGCACGCGTCGTACCTCATCGGCGACGAGAGCACCGGCCGCGCTATCGTGATCGACCCGCGCCGCGACATCACCGGATACCTCGAGGACGCAGCCCGATTAGGCCTGACCATCGAGGGTGTCGTCAACACGCACTTTCATGCGGACTTCGTTTCCGGTCACCTCGAGTTGGTCGAGGCTACCGGCGCGTGGATCGGTTTCGGCGACGCCGCGGACACCGATTACCCGATTCGGCGACTGCGTCACGGCGAGCACCTGACGCTGGGGGAGGTGGACATCGAGATCCTCTCCACCCCCGGCCACACGTGGGAGTCGATCAGCCTGCTCGTTCGCGAGAATCGAGACGCCGAGCCCACTGCTGTGCTGACCGGGGATTCTCTGTTCATCGGCGACGTCGGTCGCCCCGACCTGGCCAATCTCGGTGACGGCACCAACACCGACCTGGCTCGGGCGATGTACCGCATCGTCCATGAGACGCTGCTGACCTTGCCCGACGCAGTGACCGTCATGCCGGCCCACGGTGCGGGATCGTCCTGCGGCAAGAACCTCTCGACCGAGCTGACCTCCACCCTCGGCGAGCAACGCCGCACCAACCCGTCAGTGCAGCCGATGAGCGAGGAGGAATTCGTCGCTCTGGTCACCGACGGCCAACCTGCTGTGCCGAGGTACTTCTCTGCCGCCGTAGCTTTGAACAAGTCGAATCGCGCTCTCCTCGAACAAGATCGGCGCATCTCCGAACTCTCACCGGGAGAACTCCGGACGGAAATGGCCAGCGGAACACGTGTTCTCGATGCCCGCACCCCCGAGGACTTCGCGGCCGGGCATCTGCGGGGCTCGGTCAATGTCGGTTTCGACGGTAGATTCGCCGAAACCGGCGGCATGGTCGCCGATATCGGGGAGCGCATCGTGCTCATCTCCAATCCGGGTGAGGAACAGGATGCGGCGATGCGTTTGGCGCGCATCGGATCCGACAACGCTATCGGGTACCTCACCGTCGACGCCGACGGCACTTTCCCGAACGCGCTCGCCGACCTTGTCCGCACCGCGCTGCGCACCACGGTGTTCGAGCTCGAAGAACTGCTGGACATGGATGCGGTCACGTTGATCGACATCCGTAACCCCGGCGAGCACGACTTCGGTGTCATCGACGGCGCACAGTCGATTCCTCTCGCACAGTTGCGTTCCCAACTCGCGGACCTGCCACGAAACAAGCCCATCGTCGTTCACTGCGCCGGCGGTTGGCGCTCGTCGGTCGCCGCATCACTGTTGCGTGCCGACGGTATCGAGAAGGTCAGCGACCTGGTCGGCGGATACACGGCTTGGGCCGAACGCGCTGCCGGGTCCAACTGATTGACAACAACTTTCGTGCCCGGAACAGGGCACGGCACCCCCAGACGAGGATTTCCCAGCATGTGTTACCGCACGAAATATTCCGCCTGCTCCAAGACCACCTGGGCCGGATGCGGCCAGCACGCCGACCACGTCATGGCCGGCGTCCCGAAAGCGCAGCGCTGCACCTGCGACCCTGCCGCGGCCGCTCCGCCCGGCTTCTTCCGCTCCCTCTTCGGACGCTGACCCGCCGCGCCGGATTACCCGGCGCTCGCCCACGCTCGAACCCCTCACATTTTCAGGAGTCAACCAATGTCCAGTAACACCACGGTCGGGGACGGCGTTTCGCCGATCTCACAAGCGTCCGGCGGCGTACTCGGCCGCATGGGCGCATCGATGGCCGGCAACGCACAATGGGTGATCGGCGTCTGGCTGATCGTGCTCATTGCACTCGGTGCCGCCGCGCCGTCGGTGTTCACCTCCCTTGCCGGCGCCGGATGGCAGGCCAACGGATCCGAATCCGTCCAAGTCCGCGAACTCGCCCAGGAACACTTCGGCGGTAACTCTTCCGCTGCCGTCCAGGTTGTCGTCCATTCCGACGACCGCACCATCGACAGCCCCGACATGCAGCACACCCTCACCGAGGTCACCGATGTCTTCACCGGGGACACTCGCTTCGGTGCGATCATCGCGCCCCAGCCGGGAATGTCCATCAGCCCCGACGGGCACACCGGAATTCTCATCGCCGGCGCGAACGCGTCCACCGACGAGATGGTCAAGGCCGTCGACGATCTCAAGGGGGAACTGACCGCCCTGTCCGGGAACGGCATCGAGGTCTATCCCACCGGTGCATCGGCACTGTGGAGTGATTTCAACAAGGCCAACCACGACGCGATGATCCAGGCCGAACTGTTCTCCTGGCCGGTCACCCTCGCGATCATGGTGCTCGCGTTCGGGTCCCTCGTCGCCGCCGGACTCCCACTGCTGCTGACCCTGGCCGGACTCGTCGCCTCTGCGGGCGGACTAGTCCTGCTCAACCAGATCACCCCGATTTCCGTGTGGGCGATGAACTTCGCGATGATGTTCGCCCTCGCCCTCGGTATCGACTACGCCCTGTTCATCGTCTCCCGGTTCCGCGACGCGATACGCCATGCACCTTCGCCGCGGGCAGCGGTCGCGGAAACCATGGACACCGCGGGCAAGGCCGTCGTCCTGTCCGGAATCACGGTGCTGGTCAGTTTGTCCGCCGTACTTCTCGTTCCAGCACCGGCCGTGCGGACGATGGCTATCGGCATCATGCTCGCCGTGTTCTTCGTCCTGCTCGCCTCGATGACTCTGCTGCCTGCCGTTCTCGGGAAACTCGGCACCAAGGTCAATGCTGGATCCCTGCCCTACGCCAAGCGTCAGGAACACCGCTCACCGAAGTTCGCCGCCTGGGGCGAGCTGCTGCACAAGCACCCGTGGCCGTTCGCCATCGGTTCTCTCCTGGTGCTGATCGCGCTGTCGATCCCGGTGCTCGGGCTCAAGGTGGCGATGCCCTCTATCGCGGTTGTCCCCGCCGATGCCCCGGTCCGCCAGGGCTACGAACTCGTCCAAGCTCAGATGGGTGAGGGGGCGCCGGGCATGTTGCAGATCATCGCCCCCGCCGCGGAGGGCGCCGAGACCGCGAAGGCTGCTGCCGCGACCGAAGGTATCTCCATGGTGACGCCGCCGCAGTCCGCACTCGATGGCAGCGATTACGTGATGTTGCAGGCCATGCCTACCGTCGATCCGTCCGACGCACAGATGGGAGCCATCCTCGACACTTTGCGTGCGGACCTTCCCTCGGGCGCTCTGGTGGGCGGCGCACCGGCGGAGAACCTCGATCTGCAGCAAGCGCTGAACGACTACCTCCCGCTGATCGTCGGCATCATCCTGGTTCTCGGGTTCCTGCTGCTCCTGGTGGCGCTGCAGGCGCCGTTGATCGCCATCCTCGGTACCGTGGTCAGCTTGCTCTCCACCGCCGCCGCATTCGGGGTCGCGAAGTTGATCTTCCAGGACGGGCACGGCGCGTCGTTGCTCGGTTTCACCCCGCAGGGGTTCCTCGACGGGTGGGGGCCCGTGTTCTTCTTCGCGATGATCTTCGCGATCGCCATGGACTACACCGTCTTCTTGTTGGCCACGGCGAAGGAGCACTACGAGCGCTCAGGTGATCCCAAGGTTGCGCACGTCGACGGCCTGGCTCATTCGGGGCGGGTGATCCTCGCCGCTGCCGCGGTGATGGTGGCCGTGTTCTTCACCTTCGCGCTCGCTGATCCGTTGCCGCCGAAGGAGATGGGCATCATTCTCGGTGTCGCTGTACTCCTCGATGCGGTACTGATTCGGCTGATCCTGCTGCCGGTGCTACTGCGGTTGACAGGGCATGCCGCATGGTGGTCCCCGGCTTGGTTGCGAAAGGTATTGCCCAACATCAGTTTCTCGCACTGACAGGTCCGGATGGCGTGGTTCGGCAGCTGTGACGCACAGATCTGCCGGACCACCCACCCGAATATACCCATAGGGGTATATTCGAGGTCACTGATTGATCTTCGGAAGGAACTGCCATGGTCGGCGACGACGACAGCATCGCATTGGTACTCAACCGACTCCGCCGCGCGCATGGCCAACTTGCCGGAGTGATCTCGATGATCGAACAGGGCCGAGACTGCAAGGACGTCGTCACTCAACTCGCCGCGGTCTCACGGGCCCTGGACCGGGCCGGCTTCAAGATTGTCGCCACCGGCCTGCGCGAATGTGTGACCGGCGACAGCGAGAACGGTAAGGAGCCGATGACCGAGGCTGAACTCGAAAAGCTCTTTCTCGCGCTCGCTTGACCCCGCAGCGGGTATCGCGGAACAACGAACGAAAAGGACGACACAGATCATGACAGCTCTCCCACGGCACCACGGCTGGACCATCGAACGGATCGTTCCACTATTGGGCGGGGTAGTCGTCCTGCTCAGCGTGGCCTTGACACTCGCCTTCTCCATTTGGTGGCTGCTTCTCACTGCATTCGTCGCTGTGAATCTCCTGCTCTACAGCGCAGTGGGCTGGTGCCCGATGAGCCTGATACTCCAACGCCTCGGTATCCCGCGGCTCGGCACCCGCTGACCGATCCCAGACCCCGGATCCCCCGAAAAGGGGCGTAGATCATGCAACTCGCACTCACGACTACCCTGAACGCCACCTTCGACGACGCCGTCGAACGCACCCGCACAGCATTGTCGGAGCAAGGTTTCGGGATACTTACCGAGATCGATATGAAAGCGGCCCTCGAGGCCAAGCTCGACGAGGACCTGGAGGACTACCTCATCCTCGGCGCCTGCAACCCGACGTTGGCGAATCGAGCCGTCGGAGTGATGCGGGGGATCGGATTGCTGTTGCCTTGCACGTCGTCGTGCGCGCCGATCCCTCCGCGGAGAACACCGTCATCGTCGATGCGATGAACCCCGCCCTCATGGTCGAGGTGACCGGCGAACCCCGATTGCAGTTCGTTGTCGACGAGGCCACCGCCAGGCTGCAGGCAGCTCTCGATTCGCTTACGGCACAGTAGAGCCGAGCTCGAACAATGACCAGAGATCATCGAACGCCGGTGAGCAGAAAGGGCGTCGATGACAATCGCAATCGCACTCGCAGTCGGGGCAGTTATCGGCGTCGCAGTTCGGTCCCGCGACCAGTTGGTGAAGCGATGCGCGGGTTTGGCCGGAACCGCGATGTTGCTGGCTTACGGCGCGCTCTTTGTTGCTCAGTATCGATGGGTGAACTCGCATGGTTGTCGCGAGACTTTTCCTGAACAGTTCGGGTACCGGGCACCTAACTGGGAACAGGCCATCGGTTCAGTTGAAGACGCACGGACTTGGTGGCCGATCGGCAATGAATGCAGTGGAACAGACGTCGATAGCGGAGAGTTCGTCGTCATGCAGAACGATTGGGGCGTGAGCACCCTTGTTTATGTCGCGACCGGAGTTGCGGTGCTCGCGCTGATTATGACGGCGATTCGCGTGTTCAGGATGTCATGGGTCTGAGTGCGCTTACCAGCCTAGTTCGCGCAGTCGAGGATCCCCGATCCCGAAGTGGTGGCCGATTTCGTGGATCACCGTGCGCCGTACCTGCTCGATGACCTCGTCCTCGGTGCTGCAGATCGAACAGATTGAACGACGGTAGATCGTGATGCGATCGGGAAGCACGCCCGCGTACGTCGTTGTTCGCTTGGTGAGGGGAATGCCTTGGTAGAGGCCGAGCAAATTGGGAGGGCCGCCCTCTAGTTGGACGGTGATGGCAACGTTGGCCATTTCCCGGCCCAATTTCGGCGGCAAACTGTCCATGGCACGTTTGACCATTTCCTCGAACTGCGCATCTTCCACGTCGATCATCAGCCCATTGTGCGGTCAGGTGGATCTTCGGGTGTGTCCATCTGGAAACAGTGCAGCGTGCGGCTAAGTTATTGGAGTGGCCGACGATCTGTACCAGCGTTACGAATTCACGTTCATCATTCCCCTACTGACCCTCTCTCAGGAGCAAATGCTCGCAAACACCTTGGGCGGCAGAGTAGAAGAGCGCAAAGGCCTTCAGCTGCTGACCCTTACGGCAGAAGGCATGCGGGCTGCTACCACCGCGATCACTCTCGTCGACCAACTCGTCGGCGAAGGGGTAAGGCCGGAGCGGACCCATCCGGACCTTGTCTCGCGGCAGGACATTGCCGATCGCGCCGGCGTAACGCGGCAAGCAGTGGGGCAGTGGGTGCGCGGAGTAAGGCAGGCGTCGACGCCCTTTCCTGTTCCCTACAACTCCGTGGCCGGAGGCATCTGGTTCTGGGGCGACGTTCTGGCGTGGCTGCGCCGCCAGGGGTACGGGCAGGACACGGGCCTGCGCTACCCGACGTTGGACGAGCACATCCGAATTGACCGGCATATCGCGATCAATCACAAAATGACCGGCTAGCCTTCGGCAGTCCAGCGCAAAGAGTGTTTTCCACGTCGAGTTGGACGATATGTTTGGCGGGTGGCAGCGAGGATGTCTGGTATCCGGCTGATGGTGGAGTATGGTGCCCGTTTTCCGTTGTGGGGTACCGATTATCCGTGTCCCGGCAGCTATGGTCCGCTCAGGCCGGAGCAGAATTCGTTGGGGCTGTCGGATGCATTGATTCTTGATCTGCTTGGGTGGCAACAATTTTGGGACACCCATTACGATTTTCTGGATGGGTGGGATGACCCTGCTCGCGCGCAGCAACATGTGCGGGTTGGGTCTGATCTACTTCGGCGGGTTCGAGATGAGACTGGGCGTCCGGACATCCGGTGGGTGTGAGCAGGGCGACGCTAGGTCTGATTGTCAGCCCAGCGCTACGGGCAGCAGACCTCGTGGAGTCTCATGTGCGATCTGGCTCAGCGCCGACTCCAGGGTCGGAAACTTGAACTGAAATCCCGTGGCTGCGAGCACTCCCGGCTCGACCCAGCGGCTCTTGAGCACCAATTCGGCTTCGGTGCGGATGATCCGTGCGCCGAACTCCAACATCCAACCGGGTGTCGGCAATCCGTGCTGTCGACCCAGGGTCGCCCGCACCTCACGCATCATCGCGTCGTTGGTCACGGGGAAGGGCGTCGCGATATTGACCGGACCGGCGATGTCCTGATGTTCGACGATGTGGATGATCGAGCGAACGACATCATCGATGTGTACCCAGCTGAACATCTGCTGGCCATCACCCATTCTTCCGCCAAAGCCCATCCGCGCCAGATTGATGAGCGGGTTGATCGCACCGCCGCCGGCGCCGAGGACGATCGACAGGCGTAGCGCCACCTTCCGAATGGGCGTGGGTGCGTCGAAGAGTTCCTGTTCCCAGGCCCGCGCGACTGCGACGGAGAATCCTTTCCCCAGTTCACCGGACTTCTCATCCATCGGACGATCGCGAGCGTTTCGGTAGATCGTGCCAGTGCTGGCATTCACCCAGAGTGAGGGCGGCTGCGGTGTGCGTACCAGTGCGCGACCAAGTTGTGCTGTTGTTTCCACCCGTGATGAAAAGATCTCATCGGCATTGCGCTTGTTGTACCGGCAGCTCACGGAGCGTCCGGCAAGGTTGACCACCAGATCCGCGCCGTCCAGAACATCGATGACACTTTGTTCGTCGGACCAGACGCCATCGCTCGTGCCTCCCCGGCCGATGGTTCGCACCGTGACTCCGCTGGCGTCCAATGCGCGACGAAGGTGCTGCCCGACGTAGCCCGAAGACCCACAAATGACGACATCGTTCAGCACGCTCATCGCACTGTAACCTGTTCGCTAGCAGGGGTATTGGTAATCAGCTTGGCGATGTCGCCAACCAGGCCACGGGCTACTGGCAATCTGGCGAGCTTGATTGCCTTCGCGACGACGGGGACAACGCCGTTGACCAGAGTGCGGGTACACGTCTGACCAGGAGACGAGTCGGTAACCCAGTGCAAAGTTACGCCCAGATAGGTCAGCCACAGCAGTGTGGGGAGCTGCTTCTCCAAGGACGGTGGCGTCCGCTGCTTCGAGGCCGTCAGAACCTGGCGCATCAGATCGATCGCCATTTCTCTCGCATCGGTCGACTCGACCGAAAACGGGCTGGATCGGGATGTGGACGGCAGTGCAATCTGCAAAAATGAGCTGCCGAAGCCGTGATAGGGACTCATGACATCGAGTCCGGCGTGCAGAACGGTCTTGAGATTCTCCTCGAGCGAACCGCCATCGCGCAGTTGTGGAAGCGCTAGCGCGCGGTGATCGCGCTGAATGACCACATACAGTTCGCTGACGAGTTCGTCCTTGCCGGCGAAGTAGTAGTAGGTGTTACCGAGCGAGACGCCCGCCTCGCCTGCGATTCGGCGCATGGTCGTCGCCTGGAATCCCTCGTCCCGGAAGAGTCGTAATGCGGTCTCCACCAGCTTTTCCCGCGTCTCGGTCCCGCGATCGCTCATGACGGCTCCTCTATTTGAACGTGTTCAACTTTAGAGTACGCCCTGAATTTGAACACGTTCAAATTCAGGGGTTCATCGGGTGGTCATCCTGTTGGAGGAGTGAGGAAAGTGGGTCACGTGCTGCGTGTGAGTCCGCGCCCTGTTTCCACAGCCTTGCCCAGGTTATTTGGCACAATGACATCGGGATGTCGAGAACGGCCTAGCGGCTCCGTTCCAGGGGTAGACGCGGCAACCCGGGCCGCACACACCAAGGAGATCAGCATGACGAAGTACCTGCTTCTCAAGCATTACCGCGGCGCACCCCAGGCCGTCAACGATGTCCCGATGGACCAGTGGACGCCCGACGAAATCGAGGACCACATGAAGTACATGTCCGATTTCGCAGCACGACTCGAGACGACAGGAGAGTTCGTCGACGGTCAAGCACTCTCTCCCGAGGGCACATTCGTCCGATACGACGGGGAGGGTAGTCCGCCCGTCACCGACGGACCCTTCGCGGAGACCAAGGACCTGATCGCCGGCTGGATGGTCATCGACGTCGACACCTACGAGCGGGCACTCGAGCTCGCCGGCGAGCTGTCGGCTGCCCCCGGAGCCGGCGGCAAGCCGATTCACGAGTGGCTCGAGGTGCGACCGTTCCTGACTGCACCTCCGACGGTCACCGAGTGACCGAGCCGGCCAGGGAAGATTTCCGGTGATGGACGACATACTGCTGCGGGAGCTCACTCCCGCGGTGATCGGCATCCTCGTACGCCGCGGAGTTGACTTCGCTGCGGCCGAGGACGCCGTGCAGGAAGCGTTCATCCAGGCGACGCTGACCTGGCCGGCCCGGACACCGTCCGACCCGAAGGGATGGTTGGTGACGGTTGCCTGGCGCAAGTTTCTCGACGCCCACCGCTCCGAGGCCTCCCGCCGCGATCGCGAGCGGCTGCTCGACCTCGAACCACCACCCGGACCGACGGAGATCGCCGACGACACGTTGCAGCTCTTCTTCTTGTGCGCCCACCCGTCGCTGACTTCGGCTTCCGCGGTGGCCCTGACGTTGCGTGCCGTCGGCGGCTTGACCACCCGGCAAATCGCCCAGGCTTACCTCGTTCCGGAGGCAACAATGGCGCAGCGGATCAGCCGGGCCAAACGCACTGTCCGTGACGTGCGGTTCGATCAGCCGGGAGACCTGGCGACCGTCTTTCGGGTGCTCTACCTGGTCTTCAACGAGGGCTACACCGGAGACGTCGACTTGTCGGCAGAAGCGATCCGGCTCACCCGGCAGTTGACCGACACCTCGCAGAAGTCGAGGACCGAAGACGAGGAGATCGCGGGACTGCTGGCGCTCATGCTGTTGCACCACGCTCGGCGGCCGGCCCGGACCAGGCCCGACGGCAGTCTGGTGCCCCTCGCCGAGCAGGACCGTTCTTTGTGGAACATCGCGCTCATCGCTGAGGGAGTCGACATCCTGCAGGCAGCGCTGGCTCGTAACCGACTGGGAGAGTTCCAGGCCCAAGCCGCTATCGCCGCACTGCATGCCGACGCGCCGCGCGCCGAGGAGACCGACTGGGTGCAGATCGTCGGCTGGTACGACGAACTGCTCCGGCTCACAGGCAGTCCGGTAGTGCAACTCAACCGGGCTGTCGCGATCGGTGAGGCAGATGGCCCCGTGGCCGGCCTCGCGGTCTTGGCCACGGTCGATCCGGACTTGCCCCGGCATACCGCCGCCTCGGCGTACCTCCACGAGAAAGCGGGCGACTTTCTGACTGCGGCGCAGTTGTATGCCGATGCCGCCCGATCTGCCCCCAACCTCGCCGAACGTCACCATCTCACGAAGCAAGCCGCGCGGATCAGCCAAGCGCTGCGTGAGTGAGGCAACCGCTGCACTGAAAGCTACCTTTGCGGGTACTCGTCATACGAAACTCCTATCGACCGGAGCGACGATGGTGACAGGCCCGAACAACAACACCCCGGTAGTGCAGCGTGAGAAGCCGGACTATCAAGTCGACGTAGTCGTGGTCGGCGGTGGGCCGGCAGGCATGACAGTAGCGGGAGATCTTGCGCGCCTTGGCCGTTCGGTAGCGGTGTTGGAACGGTGGCCGACGATCAACCCGTCGAGTCGCGCTTTTGCAACCATGGCGCGAACGCTGGAGATGCTCGACGCCCGCGGACTGGCCGACCAGCTACTCGCGATGAGCACGACCACCCCCGGCGTGAACCTGTTCACCGCCATAGGTTTCGGCGACCCGGTCGGCGATCTTTCGCACATCTTCGGCAGTGAAACGCATTCGAATAGAAATGCCCGGTGACGTGTCCTGTTCATCCTCTGGCCACGGTGTGAATGGGCTTCCAGGATTGAACGCGACGACAGCTGTCCTCGAGAAAACCGTTGTTCTCGTCCACCACAGACCTCCGATTACGGCCAGCACCACAGCAAGAACGATCAGGGTGCGATTGCGCCAGACGAAGGATCTCATCCGTCAGTTGTACAGCTTGACGTGTTGATATCGATATTTTCGAGCTGCACTCTGGATGGGCGTCGAGCGGATTCGGGCAGGCATTCAGTCCGTCCAATCAACCGTTGGTCAGTGAGTGCGGGCGCGGTGTCGGCGGACGGCAGCACGGTTTGCACAGCGTACTGAGCAATAGCGCTGGCGGCCATTGCGAGTGACGTCGACAACGACGTTTTCGCACGGGTCACCGGGAGCATCTCCCGCGGCGCATCTGCCGAGTCGGTGCATGCCGCGAGTGCTGAGGTGCAGCGCGGTCCCGACGCTGATAACGGCGAGCAACACGTGCGAAAGCGTCTGGTCGTGGTCGCGGTAGTGCAGATGCCAACCTTCGTCGTTGTGGTCTGTGAGCCGCGGATACGCAGTGGCTGTGGCCATGTGGCTGTTGAGCAGGCCGGCCCGTTCTTGGGGATCACGTGCGTCGACGACCGTGAGCCAGGCGTCAATGACCGCGCGGGTTACCGCATGGTCGTCGACGGTGGAGTTGGGGAAGTCCATGGTCATTCCGAAGTCGCGCGTCCGCTCGACGATGCCGTCTCGGTCGGCTGGCCAGTCGTTGGCCAGCGATGCGGCAAGCAGGACGGCATACTCGCCGTAAGGGTTTAGATGCACAAGTTCATTTCAGCATTGTTTGGGCGTGACGATGGGATTGGCGACAGAAAGGAATGCGGCAAGTCACCTACATGATCGACGGCATCATGGAGCACCGGGACTCCAACGGCGGCGACACCATCCGCGACGATCGTGAAGGATTTCGCTCGCTCAGCGAACGAAATCCTTCACGATCAGGCTAGGGCTTGATGTGGAGCGCAGCTTCTTCTGGCGTGCAACGGCACAATCTGTCGGCAGTAGCAGGGAGGGAAGGTCCTTTTGCTATTGAGGCTTTTAGAGCATTGGGGATTCGTCAACTTAAGGGCCGCGTTCAGCTTCATCCGATTCAAAGAGCTTGGCAAGAAAGGACTTTTCCACGAAAAGTTTGAGGAAAATTGTAGGGCACCACTTTGTCTGTCAACAAGAATGAGGCAGCAGTGCCTCAATTTCGGGTGCTCGTTAGGCTCATCTGGGGATCTGCCAAGGGTGTTAACGTAGCTCGCCAGGAAAATGCCGCTTCAGAATCGAGGAGCATCCGTTGTTCACGTCTATCCTGAACCCGCGACAGTACGAGAAGTTGCATGGCATATTTCTGGCGATGTGCGGCGTGGCTGCGTCCACTGGCGTGGCCCTGCTGGCCAGCTCTTTTTTCGATTATGCCCGAGGCGTCGACGGTGCTGTCACGATGTTCGCACTGTCGGTCGGTGCAGTGAGCTCCGGCATTCTGGAAAAGTTGTCACGAAGTCGAAATAGTACCGGTGTGCCGATCGCCTTCCTGATCATGAACTTTGCCCTCACGGCAGCGGGTGTCTGGATATTGACGGATCTCATCCCTCGTTGAATCACTGAAGGCGACATCGCGCCACGTCATGTGGCGATCTGTGAATGTCGGCCGCCGTGGCGGGAGGACTCGATCACATCGACAGAAGTGGGGGACCCGATTTTCTGGGGTTGATCGGTTATCGTCGGTGATGCGTTGACCTGTTGAGACCAAGGCAGGTTCTGAGGCATTGATCGGTGAGACACCACCGATCGGAGAAGCGAGTTCAGATCATCAGCCGAGGACCATCGGGCGGTAGAAATCGTTTTCGGAGTGAAATCAGCTGCAACAGTTGTTGAATCGTCGTGTGTCTCAGAAACCTGTTTCACCTTCTCCAACGCATACTCGAGTGCGTCTGACCTGAGACGGCCTTCGCCTGTGGCTCTCGGAATCATTTGGCAGGATTTTCACGGACACTATTTGGCACGGAGTGCTCGGCAATCACGCGTCGCGGATGTGGTGGCGTTGCCGAACACCACCTTTCGGCAAGGGCAAGCGAGTGCCGCGATCGGTGCACCAGGTCACCGCGGGCGGAATCAGAGTCCGGTGACCTGGTGTGCATCGACATGGATCAGATGAGGCGACGGTCGAATGCGAGAGTTGAGGCCCCAGTCGCGATATCGACTGTATAGGTTCGCAGTCGCACCTCGTCGGCGTTCAGATCCATCACCATGAACCCGACGTCGGTGAAGTTCTGAAAGAGGGTGCGACGATCGTCGGCCCGAGGCCCGGCCTTACCGTGGCTGTTCTTCGCAGTCGCGCCGGAGACGATCTGCCGGGTGCCCTTCGACTCGATAGTCGGCTCGAGTACCTGCATCGAATGATCGTGGCCCGAAAGGATCAATTGGCAACGTCCGACGACATCTTCTTCGAAGAACCGCTTGGCGTGCACGCCGTTCATCGGTTCGATCGGGATGCCGTCGTACTCGCCGGCATCACCGTGCGACCCGTTGCTCAGGTACGGATGGTGGGCACACGCGATCTTCCACTTCGCCGGCGACGCGTCGATCGCCGCATCCAGCCATGCGCGTTGCTCATTCATGTATTGCCCGTCCACTGCCCAATATTGCACAAACAGCGGCGGCAGGGATGCTGCGAGCGGGTTGAGATCCAGAACGAAGAACTCTACGACCGGATTTTCCTCCGGCACGCGCACCGAGTAGTACCGGCTCGGCATCCACCAACGGCGCGAGCGAGAGTGGTAGGCCACCTCGTCGTCCCCTCGCAACAACCATCCACCGTCGCCCGGAAAAACAGCACTGTTGTCGTGATTGCCCAACGCCATCGCCCACGGAAAATCGAGAGCGTGGTTAGGATCCTCGAATTTCGCGGCAAACTGACCGTCGTCGACTCCGTTGGGGCCGAGCTCGTAAATGTTGTCGCCGAGACCTAGTGCCATCGAGAGCGTTTCGCGGGTATGTAGTTCTCTGATCGCATCGGCAACTGCCCATTGTGCAGGCGTACCAGTGCCGGCGTCCCCGGTGAGGAGCACTCGAAGGTCGTTGTCGGTGGGAAAAGGGAACTTGCCGTTGTCTGCGGCGACATTGTTGAAATCGGTGGCGTTTGCGATTCCCGACGCCATCGCTGCCACGGGTATGGCTGCCCCCGTGACGGCGGCACAGGCCAAGAATTTGCGGCGATCTATTGGGTTGGATTCCATCACAGGCCTCTTGGTCGATTCGGTTCGGTGCGCTGGCAAGCAAACACCTAAGTGGACGCCCGTTCAACTCAAAAGGCCGGGCCAATGACGACGTTAACCTGCCGTTCACTCAGTTGTCTTTTGTTCGCGGCATTTTAGCCAGGTATCCAGCACCGGATATCGGCATTGGGGGAGCGGCCGGAGTCGATCATGTGAACATGCGTGTGAAAAGCGCCATTTTCTTAATCCGGGAACCTGACAGCGGCGTCCACATCGACATGCTTAGGCGCAATGGTTCGCTATTGTCCGCTGGCCGGGTGGTGGGTTGCCACGCTTGCCGCCGCTGCCATTCGGGCTGATCGGACTGCGGCCCACAACGGTCGCAACATTGATTCGCGGGCATGGATGGCAGATACGCTCGGCGCCTCGTTGGTGGAATCATGTTCCGCCACAGTCAATATCGCGGCAACTTGATCGGCGCTGTCAAGGACGCGCAGGGCTCGGGACGAGAGCGATTCCGGGTATCGGTGATGGGCGTGCTCGGAGAGGGCGTCGGCGATTCTGGCACGAGCGTCGTCGGTGGGTGTGCCCGTGGGAACCGTCTGCAATTGCAGCAGGGCCGCTGCGGCGTTGCGGACGGCCTCGCGCATCGAGTATTCAGCCTCACCCAACCCGATGTGTTCAGCCGGACCGGATACGTTCGGGACGGAGTACACAGTCCACCGCAGAACGTCGGGTCCCTCGACAACCGGAACCAGACCGAACCCGGCAGATCCCGGTTCACCGACCAACACGCCTTGACCGGTGAATAAGGCAGCGTCGGCAAAATCCGTTCGGGCCGGTAGGCCTCGGACATCGCCGGCAGCGGGCAGCACTAATCGCAATTCGGCCGGTGAGATGTTACCGGCGCGTCGTAGTACGCGGAGCAACATCGGGGCGCCGCCGTCGGTGATGCCAGGCCAGTCGAGCCCGAGAGCTGAGGCGGTATCGGCGTCGGCGGCACCGATCAGATGCATTGGCGCCCACGCCGCGAGTGCGTCGATGACGTCGTCCGGCGCACTGTCACCGGCCAGCCATGACGCTGCCCACACTGTGAGTGTTGCGCTGGGGGAACTCATGTCAGAGGAGTTTAGTTCGGCGTGGCAACCTGTGCGGCGCGGGCATCGTGACCTAGCGTTATTCGGCGTGAGCGGTAATGGATACGGTGACATTTTTGCGGGCCACACCCGCGCCCAGAAGCGTGTGACGCCCCAGGTAGCGGCCGAACGCGACCTCGTTGTCGAAGACGTGGCGACGGGATTCTGCGGTGCGGTAGTCGGGTTCGAGCGAACCTACGACGGCGATTTCGTGCGACTCGAGGACGGACGGTCCCGGACCCGATTGTTCGCGATGCGTGAGGCGGCGTTCCTCATCGACGGTTCACCGGTGACGTTGGTGCGTCCGGTGCCCAAGGCTGCCTCGGCGAAGGCTGCGCGGTCCGCTTCGGGTTCGACTCGGGTCGAAGGATTGCGCGCTCGCACAGCGCTGCCGAGCCGGATCTGGGTGGAAGGTGTCCACGACGCGGCCCTGGTGGAGCGAGTGTGGGGACACGACTTGCGCGTGGAAGGTGTTGTGGTTGAACACCTCGAGGGCCTCGACAATCTGGGGGAGCGCCTCGCCGAGTTCGGCCCCGGTCCCGGCAGACGGGTGGGTGTCCTGGTGGATCACCTCGTCACAGGCTCGAAGGAAACGCAGTTGACGCAGGGGCTCGGTCCGAATGTGTTGGTGACCGGACACCCGTATATCGACGTCTGGGAAGCGGTGCGTCCTAAGGCTGTGGGAATCGCTGCGTGGCCGAAGATTCCGCGTGGTGAGGACTGGAAGACCGGAATCTGCCGCGAACTCGGTTGGGGAACAACTCAGGAGGGCTGGCGACGTGTCTACAACGCCGTCGAGAGCTTTCGTGATTTGGAAGCTCCACTTATCGGTGCTGTCGAGCAACTTGTCGATTTCGTGACCGAACCGAACTGACGCAGGCGCGGCCCGAGTCACACATTCTGGTTAGATGGTGTTGTGGCTGCACTTATTTGGCTTATCGGGGCACTCGTGCTCGCCGGCGCCGAAGCACTGGTAGGAGATTTTTTCCTGCTGATGCTCGCCGGTGGCGCGTTGGCTACTGCCGGATTCAGTTCGGTCACGGATTTTCCCGTGTGGGTAGATGCCGTGATGTTCGGTGTGTCGTCGGCAGCATTGATCTTGGTCGTTCGGCCTTTTCTGTTGCGACGCTTCGGCACCCCGCCGCCCACTGCGATGGGAATCCAGGCACTCGAAGGCAAACACGCCATCGTTCTCGAAGAGGTGGGAGAGCACGCCGGTCAGGTCAAACTGAACGGCGAAGTATGGACGGCTCGTCCCCTCGATAGCTCCGAGGTGTACCCGCCGGGCACCACGGTGACGGTGATGGAAATCAACGGCGCAACAGCAGTTGTCTGGAGGGGACCTTAAAAATGGCAGCACTCATAGTGCTCGGTGTGGTGGTGCTTTTCGTGATCTTGGTGGTCGCGAAGTCGGTAGCACTGGTGCCGCAGGCTGAGGCCGCGGTTATCGAGCGGCTCGGCCGGTACTCGAAGACGGTATCGGGTCAGCTCACGTTCTTGATTCCATTTGCGGACCGAGTGCGGGCAAAGGTTGATCTGCGCGAACGCGTCGTGTCGTTCCCACCGCAACCGGTGATCACCCAGGACAACCTGACGCTGTCCATCGATACCGTCGTGTACTTCCAGGTCACCAACCCGCAGGCAGCGGTCTACGAGATCAGCAACTACATTGCCGCGGTCGAGCAGTTGACCACGACGACGCTCCGTAACGTCGTCGGCGGTATGACGCTGGAAGAGACACTGACCTCGCGTGATTCCATCAACGGTCAGCTTCGCGGTGTACTCGACGAAGCAACCGGACGTTGGGGCTTGCGCGTCGCACGTGTGGAACTCAAGAGCATTGATCCACCGCCGTCGATTCAGGAGTCGATGGAAAAGCAGATGAAGGCCGATCGTGAGAAGCGCGCCATGATTCTGACTGCTGAGGGTCATCGCGAATCTGCGATCAAGACCGCCGAGGGCGCCAAGCAGAGTCAGATCCTTTCGGCTGAGGGCAACAGGCAGGCCTCCATCCTCAACGCTGAGGGTGAGCGTCAGTCGCAGATCCTTCGTGCACAAGGTGATCGCGCTGCCAAATACCTGCAGGCGCAGGGTGAGGCCAAGGCCATCGAGAAGGTCTTTGCCGCAATCAAGGCGGGCAAGCCGACCCCGGAAATGCTTGCGTACCAGTACCTTCAGACGTTGCCGCAAATGGCGCAGGGCGATGCCAACAAGGTGTGGCTCGTTCCGAGCGACTTCGGCGATGCGCTCAAGGGTTTCGCGACAACCCTTGGTGCACAGGGTCAGGATGGCGTATTCCGCTACGAGCCGTCGACGGCCGACGCGGATCTCCCCAAGCCTGAGGACGATTCTGCCGAGGTAGCAGAGTGGTTCGAGACCAAGTCTGATCCGGCCATCGCGGAAACTGTGCGCGCAGCGGAAGTTGCTGCTCGTACACCCGTCGAGGATCCGGCGGCGGCTGTTCGATCGCTTCGTGACACTGCTCCGCAGGCTCCGGCTTCGGGATTCACCGAGCCAGCACTCCCACCGGCGGGAGAGAGTGCCTTCCCCGGACAGCTTCCCTTGCAGTCCGATCGTGAAGAGTTCCAGCAGAAGTACCCGTACCAGGATCAGCCGCCAGAAGGCGGACCCAGGCACTGACCTGCTTGATTGACGAAGGCGCTGATCACGAAACTTACGTGATCAGCGCCTTTCCCGTTCCACAGACGGCGATCGCCCAGAGGACGCTGGCGAAGGTGCCGATGATGAATTGTTCGGATGCATGGGGTTCACGCAGTTCGGGGTAGCGCGCTAAACCCTTGACTGCCAAGACGATTGCGATACCTTCAGGCCACCCGGCCAGAATGGAGACCGCGACGGCGACCCGCTCGAGCACGCCGATGACGCGGCCACCACGTAAGGGGCCCGCATTGGGGGCGGGACTTCCGTCTGGTTGCCGCCGAGCAATCTTGAAGGTGGCCAATACTATTGGTGCGCCGGCTGTCGCGGCGGCAAGTACGCAGAGTACAAGCGTTGCTCCCAGCGCGAATCCGGTAACCGGCATGGTTCGAGCGGCGGCAAGGGCTGCAACACCGAGCGCGGGCAGTGAAACTGTCGCAGACGCCCATTCGGGAATCTGGATGTGGCCACCACCGAGTTTCGGCAAGACCGCCGCAACAGCTGGTGCGGCCGCTGCCATTGCCAGTGCAATCAACGCGAGAACGACCATATAAGTCCAAGCCCCCTGCTTCATTCGAAAGTGCGAAGTTACATGATGGTATGTGGAGATTCAGCGGGGTGTTCACGCAATTTCCGCCAGTCTGCAACGATCCAATGATGCAACCCGTCAACGACGCATCGGTCAGCGACTGGATCGAACCACGCTTGACCATGGGCTCGGGAACAACCACCGGAGTTGTGCCTGGCGGTTTCGACGCCTATGTGCGGGTCCTGCATCCCATCGATGTCGACGGCGATCACGTGGTGCGGTGGCGGGATGTTGCAGCGACGACAGGGCGGACGTTGCATCCGCTCGTTCAGTGGTGGCGTCTGATCGATGCTGAAGATTCCATCAACCCGCATAGCGAACGGTGGGACGGCGACGAGCCTGAAGTCGGTTCGATCGACCAACCGGACAATCAACGGCTTCTAGATGTGCTTGCTCACCATACGAATTCGTCAGACTTGGCCTATTTTGCTCTGTGGGACGGCTGGGGTTTCCTCCGCACCGGCGCCACGGTGCACTATTCCACCGGGGTCAGGCGCTTCTTCTCACGTCCTGACCCTGTTGCCCCGATGGCGTCACGATTGATAGATGGGCCGCGGATACGACATCCCGGACGGGACTACGTCGTGCTCTCTGGTTCGTTGACTGAAGCGTCGACGATCCCCGACATCATCGGAGCGCGACCGTGGAGTCCTTCGGCGAATCTTGTATGGCCGCAGGATCGTTCGTGGTGTGTTGCGACCGAGGTTGACTTCGACTCGACTCTTGTCGGCTGCAGTCGTGAGGCTGCGAACGAGATCGTCGCGTGCAGCGACCTCGAAGCGTTTCCCATCAATCCGGACGACTCGTTGCAGTACGACGCGGATCTCGTGAACAGGTGACGGGGATGGACATGAGTCGGCACGCATGATGAGGAGTCTGCTAGCTGAGGCCGGGCTGAGCGAATGCGCACAGACTGACACTGACTGTATGCCGGGATTCGACATGTTTCTGATTGGATTCGTGCTGATCGGAGGCTTAATGGTCTTTTGGCTGGGACTAGCTGCATCTGCAACCGTCGGTCACCCCGTCCGAGTTCGGTCGCCAGATCGGCCGTGAGCGTTGCCTCGTCGCCGGGCGGTACGAGTACCACTGCCGTCTGCCACGCGGTACGCGCGGTCTCGTCGTGCGCGTCGTGGAGAAGTGCAACCACGGCAGGCCAGGTAAGCCGATCCCCGATCTTGGACAGGGTGTGCAGCGCCTGACTGCGGGCCTGCACGGTGCCAGACGTGAGCTCTTGGACCAGCCTCGGCACTGTGCTCTCGGCCGGTAGACGGCACAACGCGCAGGTCAGCATGTCGCGGACGAAGAAATCCGGTTCGACGGCGCACCGATCGACCAGAGCGTCCAGGAATCGCGGATCAGGGTGCGTGCCGGCCGTGAGTGCTGTCCGCAGCCGAACCGATGGGTCGGCTGCGGACAGTGAGTCGACGAGGTGAGCATTCGGCCCACTGGGGTTGGTTGTGTTCAAGACAACCACCTCCTTCGTCGACCATTGGAGTCCTTGCCACTGTGTCAAGGTCAAGTCTGGCGGCTACTTTCGCCAAAACAGGTGGTGGTTTACGCCGCTGGGACTGGGGATGACCTCGAGGTTGAACCGGTCGAGTAACTCCTCGGGCGACTCCCAGAGTTTCAGTCCGCCTCCGAACTTGATCGGTGAGACCGCCACAAACATGGTGTCGACAAGATCAGCGTCGAGGAACTCCCGGATGATGCTCACTCCGCGGCCGAGTCGGACGTCCTTGCCTTGCGCGGCCTCTCACGCCTGTTCCAGGATGGTTGCCGGGTCGCCGTCGACGAAGTGGAAGGTGGTGTCGGAGAGCGGGAAAGAAGGACGCGTGTGGTGAGTCATGACGAATACCGGAGTGCGGAATGGTGGCTCGTCGCCCCACCAACCGAGCCACTCGTGGTTGTCCTAGTGTCCGCGTTGGAGACCGAACTTATTGCGGCCCATGATCGAGTCCGAACGGACTCTCGAAACTTTGGTCGGGTCCGGCAGCAATTCCGTCGCTCGAAATGTTGAAGTTCTGGACTCGCAGTAGCTGGCTCATTTTGTTCTCCGTCACTGTCAATGATGGTGGTCCTGAGATTGAGACTCGGTGGGAAAGCAAAACTCATCGGTGGAGGTCCACCGGTAAAGTCTGCCGGACCGAAATTCGGACAGACCTGCCATTGCGGCGTCAATGTCGTAACGTGATAAGGGTCACCACTTCTACCGATTGGTTGGAGAGGTCTATGTCAACCACCGAAATGCTCGAGCTCAGGCGCATCATCGACAACCTCCGGCACTGTGTCGCTTCGCTGCAGTCGTTGTACGGCGACGCACCGGCAGTACGTAGGTTGGTCAACGATGTGGAGCGGCTCGAGATCGATTACGTCGACCTCGAGGTATCGCCGCCGCACCTGACGCATCACAGACCTGTCGAGCGGATTCAAGTGCCCGATACCCCGTACGACGCGTCGATGTGGCAAGGCGCCGATGACGAGGGCGTTGGCGGCCACCCGGCAGATCACGACACATGAGTGCGCCGCCGGTCGATGCCGACGGAGTGGGCGCGCCCTCGCGTGCGCGGATCGCTGCGCGCACGCTGCGAACCGACCGGTGGTGGCAGGCGCCGCTGCTGACGGTGCTGGGCCTGTCTGTGTTCGTCGTCTACGCGACGATCCGCGCCTTTGTCCGAACTGCGTACTGGGTCGAGGACTATCACTATCTGACCCCGTTCTACTCACCGTGCCTTAGTGATTCGTGCGCGCCGGGTGCCAGCGATTTCGGCACCCCCATCGGTGAATTGCCGATGTGGATCCCGCTCGGTTTCCTGGTGCTGCCGTTCCTGCTGGGATTCCGGCTGACCTGCTACTACTACCGAAAGGCTTACTACCGGTCCGTCTGGCTGGCGCCACCTGCCTGCGCGGTCGCGGAACCCCATCGCACGTACTCGGGTGAAACTCGGCTTCCGCTGATCGTCCAGAACTCGCATCGGTACTTCTTCTACGTGGCACTTCTTGTGTCGATGATCAACACGTACGACGCGATTCGCGCGTTCCACGGCGCCGACGGTGGTTTCGGGATCGGGCTCGGCACACTGATTCTTGTGGTCAATGTCTGCTTGCTGTGGGCATATACGGTCTCATGCCATTCATGCCGTCACGTCACGGGTGGGCGGCTCACCCACTTCTCGAAGCACCCGATCCGCTACTGGGTGTGGACGCAGGTGAGCAAGCTCAACACCCGACACATGCAGCTGGCCTGGACCACTCTCGGCACGCTGATGATCACCGATTTCTACATCATGCTCGTGGCCAGCGGAACGGTGAATGACCTGCGTCTGTTCAATTGACCGCCGAACCCTGTAGGGGGAGTACATGACCGAAGTCGAACGGCACAACTACGACGTCGTAGTGATCGGGGCGGGGGGAGCCGGACTACGCGCGGTGATCGAGGCCAGAGAGCAGGGACTCTCCGTTGCCGTGGTCTGCAAGTCGCTGTTCGGCAAGGCCCACACCGTGATGGCCGAGGGTGGTTGCGCTGCCGCGATGGGCAACGCCAATGAAAAGGACACGTGGCAGACGCACTTCCAGGACACCATGCGCGGCGGCAAGTTCCTCAACAACTGGCGGATGGCGGAGCTGCATGCGCGCGAGGCGCCTGACAGGGTGTGGGAACTGGAAACCTATGGCGCACTGTTCGATCGGACTCCCGATGGCCGGATCAGCCAACGCAACTTCGGTGGTCACACCTATCCGCGGCTCGCTCACGTCGGTGACCGCACCGGACTCGAGATCATTCGGACGATGCAGCAGAAGATCGTCTCGCTGCAGCAGGAGGATTTCGCGGAGACCGGCGACTACGAGGCCCGGATCAAGATCTTTGCCGAATGCACTATTTCGGAACTGACGAAGGACGGTGACCGCATTTCCGGGGCCTTCGGCTATTGGCGCGAAAGTGGCCGCTGCGTGCTGTTCGAGGCCACGGCCGTGGTGATGGCGACAGGCGGAATCGGCAAGTCCTTCAAGGTCACGTCCAATTCGTGGGAGTACACCGGCGACGGTCACGCGTTGGCCCTGCGCGCGGGTGCCAACTTGATCAACATGGAATTCGTCCAGTTCCACCCGACAGGCATGGTGTGGCCACCGAGTGTCAAAGGCATCCTCGTGACGGAGGGCGTGCGCGGCGACGGTGGGGTGCTCAAGAACTCCGAGGGCGACCGCTTCATGTTCTCGTATATCCCACCGGTGTTCAAAGGCCAGTACGCGGAGACGGTAGAAGAAGCCGACCGCTGGTACGAGGACCAGGAGAACAACCGCCGCACCCCCGATCTATTGCCCCGCGACGAAGTGGCTCGAGCCATCAACACCGAGGTCAAGGAGGGTCGTGAAACCCCGCACGGCGGCGTGTATCTCGACATCGCGTCCCGGATGCCGGCCGAGGAAATCAAGCGTCGTCTGCCGTCGATGTACCACCAGTTCAAGGAACTCGCGGATGTCGACATCACCAAGGAACAGATGGAAGTGGGCCCCACCTGCCATTACGTGATGGGCGGTATCGAGGTGGACCCCGATACCGGGTCCTCGAACGTGCCGGGATTGTTCGCGGCCGGCGAGTGTTCCGGCGGAATGCACGGCTCCAATCGCCTGGGCGGAAATTCGCTGTCTGATCTGCTGGTGTTCGGCCGACGTGCCGGCCTCGGCGCCGCAACATACGTGAAATCACTGCCCGTGCGCCCGGCGGTGGATCCGGCCGACATCGATGCTGCGGCGCGAATGCTGCTCTCGCCGTTCGAGACCCAGGGCAGTCATGCTGCACTCGAGAATCCGTACACTCTGCACACCGAACTGCAGCAGACGATGAACGATCTGGTGGGCATTATTCGCACCGCTGCGGAAGTCGAGCGTGCGCTGCGCACACTCGATGAGATCAAACTCCGGATCGGTGCAGTGGTGGTGGAGGGACATCGGCAGTTCAATCCGGGATGGCACCTGGCTGTGGACCTGCGAAACATGGTGCTGGTCAGCGAATGTGTGGCGAAGGCCGCGTTGCTGCGGACCGAAAGCCGCGGTGGGCACACCCGGGACGACCATCCGGCGATGCAGGCCCAGTGGCGCAACACCCTGCTGGTGTGCGCTGCAGTGGGGGATATGGCCGCGCATCCGGACGCCGCCGTGCCGGAGGTGGAGGTCACCTCGGAACCACAGTCCTCTATGCGGCCAGATCTGTTGGCGCTCTTCGAGATCGACGAGCTGGCCAAGTACTACACCGATGCCGAACTCGCCGGCCATCCGGGAAGGAAACCCTGACATGAGCTACGACGCGAAATTTCGGGTGTGGCGCGGCGATGCCGGCGGAGGTGATCTGCAGGACTATTCGGTTCCGGTGAACGAGGGAGAGGTGGTGCTCGACATCATCCATCGCCTGCAGGCCACCCAAACCCCGGACCTGGCGGTGCGGTGGAACTGCAAGGCGGGCAAGTGTGGATCCTGCTCGGCGGAGGTCAACGGGCGTCCGCGCCTGATGTGTATGACGCGGATGTCGACATTCGCCGAGGACGAGGTGGTGACAGTGACACCGATGCGGTCGTTTCCGGTCATCCGTGATCTGGTCACCGATGTCTCGTTCAATTACCGCAAGGCGCGTGAGATTCCGTCGTTCACACCGCCGCCCGGGATAGCGCCGGGTGAGTACCGGATGCAGCAGATCGACGTTGCACGCTCGCAGGAGTTCCGAAAGTGCATCGAGTGCTTCCTGTGCCAGAACACTTGTCACGTCGTGCGCGATCACGAGGACAATAAGGAGGCCTTCTCTGGCCCTCGCTTCTTCATTCGCGTCGCCGAACTCGAGATGCACCCGCTCGATACGGCAGACCGTCGGGATGCTGCGCAGGATCAATACGGCCTCGGCTTATGCAACATCACCAAATGCTGCACCGAGGTGTGTCCGGAGGGCATCAAGATCACGGACAACGCGATCATCCCGATGAAAGAACGGGTGGTGGATCGGCGCTACGACCCGCTGGTTTGGTTGGGTAACAAAATCTTTCGTCGCGGCGGAGAGTGACTGCCGCCGGACTTCTCCCATTGATACTACTGGGCGTAGTAGCGTAGATCACGTTAGGTATCGACATCTTGTCGACATCTTGTCGATATGATGTCGACAGTGCGTCGACAAAAGTGGGCGTGATCCGTTTCGACTCCATAGGAGTTCCCCGGCATGTTCCTCGCTCTGCGTGAACTGTGGTTTGCGCGCAACCGATTTCTCTTGATGGGCGCCGTTGTCGCCCTCATCTCGATCCTGATGGTGATCCTGTCGGGACTCTCGTCTGGCCTGGTCAACGACGGCGTCTCCGCGTTGCAGCGGACGCCGATCCAGGCCTTCGCATTCGAACAGGGCACGAAGTCGGACTCCGCGTTTTCGCGCTCGGTCGTTACCGAGGAGCAAGCGCAGGCGTGGCGCGCACAGCCTGACGTCGAAGCTGCCGAACTATTCGGAAACATGATCGTCAACGCTAAGACTGGCGGTGGAACCCCGGTCGACCTCACACTTTTCGGTATCGAACCGGGGTCCTTCCTCGAACCGGCCTCTGCCGAGGGAGTCGCGCTGCACTCCGACACCGACATCATCGTCAGCACTACCCTTCGTGATGATGGCGTCGCGCTCGGTGACACCGTCATCCTTGATCGGCTCGGTACCGAGCTGACTGTTGTCGGCTTTACCGTGGACAAACGCACTTTCGGGCACGTCGACGTCGCGTACCTGCCGTTGCGGACCTGGCAGGAAGTGCACGCAGGCGCCAAGATCGGTGAAACACCCAGCGCCAGTGCATACTCCGAAGCGAGCGTGATTGCGATTCGAGGCGTGGACGGTGCGCTTCCGGACCTCACCGCAGGAGACGCGGCAGCAGGGACGTCCGCGAAGATCCTGGAGGACTCGTTCGACTCGTCACCGGGTTTTTCCGCCGAAATGATGACGATGTCGATGATCAAGGCATTCCTGTATGCAATTTCCGCCCTTGTCGTCGGCGCGTTCTTCAGTATCTGGACGGTGCAGCGTGGCCGTGAACTCGCCGTCATGCGCGCAATGGGAGCCTCCACCGGATTCCTGCTGCGCGACGGACTGCTGCAGGCTCTCGTCGTGCTGTTCGGGTCCATCGCAGTCGGTGTGTTGCTTGGCGTCGGACTCGGCTCGGGACTCGAAGGCGGCGGAATGCCGTTCGCGCTCGAATCCGGTCCCATCGTCAATGGCGCGGTACTGCTCGCCTTACTGGGCTTGATCGGCGCAGCCGTTGCCATCGTCCGCGTAACCCGCGTCAATCCGCTCACCGCACTGGGAGAGAACCGATGACCACCATCGAAAAGACCACCACCGGACTCGCGCTCACCGCAGTCAGCCTCAGATTCGGCGACGGCGATTCCACCGTGCTTGCCCTCGACGACGTGAGCTTGGAAGTGCCACGGGGCGAGCTAGTCGCGATTGTCGGACCGTCGGGCGCCGGAAAGTCGAGCCTGCTCGCCGTTGCCGGTGGCCTCGGTCGTCCGTCAAGTGGCTCGGTTTCCATCGACGGCCTCGACGTGACAGGAATGCCCAATCGCGCCTTGGCCAAATTACGACGCGACAAGGTCGGATTCGTATTTCAGTCCGGGAACCTCATCCCAGCACTGACGGCGCGCGACCAACTGCGGCTTGTCTCCAAGATCACGGGACGGCCAGGTCGTGACGTCGACGAACTCCTCGAGTCAGTAGGCATGAGCCACCGTGGCAACCGGCGGCCCGGGCAACTCTCAGGCGGTGAACGCCAGCGAGTCGGTATCGCTCGGGCACTGATGAGTAATCCGTCGCTACTGCTCGTCGACGAGCCGACAGCGGCACTCGACCGTAAGCGCAGCCATGAGGTCGTCGAACTGCTGGCACACGAAACCCATGAGGCGGGCGTCGCTACGATCATGGTGACCCATGATCATGACGTCCTCGTGCATTGTGACCGCATCCTCGAAATGGTTGACGGACAACTGCACCGGCACGAGTAGGCCCGTCCGCGGAGTAGAGGAGGTTCGGTGCCGAAGATCGACGCCGCCACTGTCGGAGAGCATCGTGCTGCTCAGCGGCGAGCGCTCCTCGATGCCGCCCACGCACTTCTCTCCGAGACCCCGGATCAGCCGCCGGGGCTCGGAGAGGTGGCTGCGAAGGCGGGTCTTGCCAGGTCCAGCGTGTACCACTACTTCCGGTCCCGAGAAGATCTGCTCAGCGCTGTGGTCGAGGACATGTTCCCGCGCTGGAACGGCAAGATCGTCGAGGCGATGGACGGAGCCGACGACCCGGTGTGGGCATACGTCGACGCAAACCTGCAACTGGTCGCCGACGGTGAACATGCGATCGTCGGAGCGCTGGCGACATTGACGCCGCAGACATTTCGTGATTCACGGATCATGGATATGCACGACAGCTTGGTGCTTCCCCTGGTCGACGCGCTCCGCGCCCAAGGCGTGCCGGACCCGAGGTTGACGGCCAAACTGATCAACGCTCTCGTGCATACGGGCACCGAGTTGATCGAGTCAGGTCAGAGCGTCGAGCAAGTTCGGTCCGCGGTCCGTGAAGTTCTCGGGCGGTAATGCCAGCGGACGGCGGCACCACGAGTAGCCGCCGTCCGCTGGCATCTGCGATCGTTAGCTACCGCTGGAACCGCTCGATCCACCGGAGATCGAAGATTGGCGAAATATATCGGCAAATAGATTGCCGATATTGGCAATTAAACTGCTTTTGACGCTATTGCTGCGACCAGATTTGGATCGCGGACCGAGGACAACCGAGTGCCTCTCCACTACCGAGTGATAGGGGAGTTTTCCGCTGGATCGACAAGTTGGAGGTACGGATCGTGCTTCTCCGACCCGTTCGACATTCTGTATCCGAGGTCGAGTTTGTGGCGACCGGCGGGTAGTCCACGAGAACTGGCCCACTCTTGCATTGCTCCGAACGTGTGCCCGATATCTTCGACGCGTCCATCGTGGCGGGCGAAGGCGTATCGACCTGGGGGCATGGTCATGGTGACTGGTCCGAGATAACGAACGTGCTCTGGATCGGCGTGCAGAATGCCGACAACTTCGTGATACACGCCGTCGCCCAGTCGGATGCACGACACTCCGCATCACTATGCGGTGGTGCGGAGTGTGACCGTATCGCACAGTCGTTTCGCGCAATTGCGAACGACCGGAACAGTGTTCAGTCGTGGTTGGTTGCCCAGGTGAAGCCGTCAGGGTCTGCGAAAGACCCGGCGTCGCTGACGATGACCATTCGGTGTGATCCCGTGCCTTCGGGGGAGGCTCCGGCATCTTTTGCGAGGGCCCGGCGCCCGTAGAGCGCAACTTTGACGGTTCTTGCTGGGCTGGCGAATTCGACGTATTTGCGTCCAAAACTCTTCGCTACTTCGAGGCCGTGGTCGAGGTAGAACTGTTTGCTTGCCTTGACGTCCTCGACACCAAGAAGGAGCACGAGGTCGTCGATCTCTCGGGTGGAGGGTCCGGTGTTCTTCTTCGACGATGTCGCAACCTTCCAGATCGCGCCGTCCGGTGCTTGGACCACGCCGCCATAACCCCAGAATCCCTTCTTCGCGGGCTTCAATGTGGTTGCGCCGGCGTCGAGAGCGGCCCCGAGGAAGGCGTCGACAATGTTCGGCTGGGATACGACGAGTGAGAGTGTGTAACTGCGGAATCCGGTGGTCGGTGCTTCCGAGGCGGTGACCTTCACGTGGTCGCCGACGCCGAAGTTCTTGTAGAAGTTCGCGGCGGCTTCGGGGTCGGAAACCTCGAGCACCAGAGATTCGATGGTCGCCATGTCACTTCACCTCGTTGATACGGATCAGGTTGCCGGCGGGGTCGCGAACTGCGCAGTCGCGGATTCCGTACGGCTGCTCGATCGGTTCCTGGACGATCTCGGCGCCACTCGCTGCGAGCTGCGCGAATGTCGCGTCGAGGTCGGGGGTTGCCAGCGTGAGGATGGCGTACGTGCCCTTGGCCATCATTTCCGTGATGGTGCGGCGTTCGCCGTCGGTGATTCCGGGGTCGGCGGTCGGTGGGTGCAGGACGAGGGAGGTATCGGGCTGGTTCGGGTGGCCGACGGTGATCCAGTGCATCCCGTTGTAGCCGACGTCTTTGCGAACGTCGAAGCCGAGAATGTCGCGGTAGAAGGCCAGCGAAGCCTCGTGATCGATGTGGGGGAGAAAGGCGGAGTGGATGGTGAGGTTCATAGAAATGACGCTAGTTGCCGGATCGTATGGGCGCTTCTTGATTCCTGATCGAATGTGATGGCACCGTCCGTGGACTAAATTTCGAGGAGGAGTGAAGTCACGTTCGCCTCACCGGTTCGGGCAAGGGTGGTGGCGTTCATCATGGAACTGAGTGCTTGCGCGGCGTAGTTGGCCAGTGTTTGTGGGGCGCCGGGGGTTCGGCCAAGTGCTGCGACCAGGATTCTCGGAGGATTCGGAACTGAAGTCGACCGCAATGTTGAGAAGTTGATCGTCTTCGTCCACCACAGACTTCCGACGGCGACCAGCACTCCGACGAGAAGTATCAACAGAATTCGGCGTTGATGCTGCGCAAGAAAGTTTCTCATTGGTCAGCGATGCTCGTCCGTAGCCGCGGTCAGGAGCCTCTCTACGAGTCGGCGACCAGCAAGTTCGGCCTGCCACCCCGCGGTCAGGAGTCGTTTCGACATGGCTTGCTTGGTGATTCCGAGTTGCTGCGCTGCAGCAACTTGAGTGAGGCCGGCGTCCATCAAGGCGATAGCTTCACGTCCGTCAGGGGTCTGGCGGATCACGATCGTGCCCAGCAGGGTGAATGCACCTTCGATGTCGGCGGCACGTTCGGCCAGGGTTGTATCGGCGGGTTCCTGTTCGACAGCGATGCGTGCCGGGGCCTTCTTGGCGCGCTCGACGGCAACGCGGGCGGCTTCGAATGCGGGACCCCGACCGGCGCGTGTCTGGGCCGGAAGTGGTTCTTCGACGGGACCCAGTCCGATTCCGACACTCCAGTATCCGCGTCGCAAGAGGTCGAGTACCAGGTCCACTACGAGTTGGGGGTTGTCGGTGACCGCCTGGATTTCGTCTCCCGCCGTCCGCTCGAATGGGCGAAGGAGCGGAGTGGACCGCAATTCATGAAGGATGTTTTCGACACGATCGATGTCGTGACGACTGCGCCGTTGGTCTACCGTCAACACGAACATAGGTCAATGATAAGAGGTTGACTATTACAAGTCAATCTTTAACGGTTGATGTTAGAAGATCAACCTTAATGGGTTGACCTGTGGGGTGTTGCTTCAGATCGGCAGTCGTCTTGCGCGCATCGAACAGCAATCCGCCGATGCCGACGGCAATGCAGACTCCCGACAGAACAAGTAGGCGCGGATCGGCTTCGCCGGACAGGGCGTCGCCGAGGACGACGATGCCAACCGTGCCGGGCAGAATCCCCACCACGGTGGCCAGTACATAAGGCACCAGGCGGATGGATGAGATTCCACAGCAGTAGTTCACAACAGAGAAGGGAGCGAACGCGATCAGTCTCAACGAGCCCACGGCCAGCCAGCCGCGCTTCTCGATTCGTTCGTCCACTCGCCTGATCGTCGGACTCGATATCCGTTGCCAGACGGCGTCACGGCCGATGGCACGTACCAGGTAGAGGGCAAGGATTGCGCTGACTGTCGTAGCCGCAATAGTGAGGCCGATACCCATCGCAGAACCGAACAGAACGCCGGCGCTCAGAGTAAAGATTGTGCGCGGAACGGGCGCGACAGTGACAAGTGCATGAACCAGAAAGAACACGAGGGGAAACATCGGTCCGACGGAATCCGCCCATTCGCGCATCTGCGACACCGTCGGGTGTGGGGCCAAGAGTGCTACGGCGAACAGGCCGAGCACAACCAGGATAATCACGATCAATCTTCGGTCCAGCAGGCGCCGCATCACAGGGCCCAAGGCTACCGGTGCCGGTGCCGAATGCCCGCGTTCAGCGTGCAAGAAATCCGAGAATTCACGCCACGATCAGCGTCGTGTGATGAACGCCACTGCGCTGTCGGGGTAGGTGACCTGCGCGGTCCTGCTCAATGAAACTACTCGCCGGTAACCCGCAAACATGCTGAACAATCGCTAGGTAATGACTGGGAAATAGACCTGGGGTCTGCTGAATCTGCGGGTCCACGCGTTAACAACAGGCCTTAACGGACTCGCTCGCTGCGAACGTGACGTGATCCTCACGATATGTGCGTCCAGACGCGGGTTAGCATCACAGAACTAACGAAGAAAACCGATTACCGGTATAACGCTCACGCACAATGAGAGGCAGCGGACACAGTGTCATTAGCTTCAGAAGCCGAGGCTGTCGAGCAGGCATACGCGGAGTGGCAACGCTCCGTCGCCGGAGTGCTCGCCAAGTCCCGTCGAGTCGATGCAGCAGAACTAGGCCCCGAGCCGCAGAAGCTGCTCGAAACCGTCACCTACGACGGAGTCACTGTCGCGCCGCTCTACAGCCCTCGCGACGAGCGCCCCGAGCAGACGCTGCCCGGCAGCTTCCCCTACGTGCGTGGAGTCGACGCCCACCGCGACGTCAACGCCGGCTGGTTGGTTTCCGCGCAGTTCGGAACCACCTCCGCCGCTGACACCAATCGCACCATCCTCGATTCCCTCGAGAACGGTGTCAGTGCGCTCTGGCTCAAGGCCGGCGTCGATGGCGTTCCCGTCGCTGACCTTGCCTCAGCACTCGACGGCGTTCTCCTCGATCTCGCTCCGCTGACACTCGACGCCGGCGCAGAGGCAAGTGCCGCTGCTCGCGCAGTGCTGGTACTCCTCGATGCTCGCGCTGAAGCCGGCGACGGTGTCAGCGAACGTAGCAGCATCCGCGTCCACCTCGGTGCCGCTCCGCTCACCAGTTCTTTCTCCGGTGCAGCCGACGTCGATCTGGCTGAAGCCGTCGAGCTGGCAGCACTTGCTGCAGCTCGCACCGAAACCGTGCACGCGATCACCGTCGACGGCACCGCATTCCACAATGCCGGTGCCGGTGACGCCGAGGAGCTCGGCGCCGCGATCGCAGCAGGCCTCGAATACTTGCGCGCACTCACTGCAGAAAACGGCTTGACCATCGGAGCTGCATTGCAGCAGTTGGCTTTCCGTTACTCGGCTACCGACGATCAGTTCCAGACCATCGCGAAGTTCCGTGCCGCCCGTCTCGTCTGGGCACGTATCGCGCAGGTCTGCGGAGCATCCGACTTCGGTGGAGCTCCGCAGCACGCGGTTACCTCGGCCGCGATGATGGCTCAGCGTGATCCCTGGGTGAACATGTTGCGCACCACCCTCGCTGCGTTCGGCGCGGGCGTCGGCGGAGCAGACGCCGTCACCGTTCTTCCGTTCGACGTGGCTTTGGCCGACGGCACACTCGGCGTCACCAAGTCCTTCTCCTCGCGCATCGCCCGCAACACGCAGCTGCTCCTTCTCGAGGAGTCGCATCTGGGCCGCGTGCTGGACCCGTCGGCAGGTTCCTGGTACGTCGAGGACCTGACGCAGCAGATCGCCGCCACGGCGTGGGAGTTCTTCCAGGAAATCGAAGCAGCCGGTGGATACCTGGCCGCGCTCGAGGCGGGAATCGTCTCCGATCGCATCGCCGCTACCAAGGCCAAGCGCGACTCCGACATCGCACACCGCAAGACAACCGTCACCGGAGTCAACGAGTTCCCGAACCTCGGCGAAGATCCGCTCTCCGCGGCAGCTGTCGAGCCGGGTCAGGTTGTTGCCCGTTACGCAGCCGCCTTCGAGGCTCTGCGTGATCGCTCGGACGCGTTCCTGAGCGCCGGCGGTGCCCGCCCGACTGTTCTGCTCGCACCCTTGGGGTCCGTCGCAGAACACAACGTGCGCACCACCTTTGCGTCCAACCTGCTCGCTTCGGGCGGAATCGACGCAGTCAACCCCGGCCAGCTCGAGGTTGGCGCTGACGCCATTGCCGCAGCCGTCAAGGCTTCCGGTGCAACCGTCGCCGTGCTGTGTGGCACTGACAAGCGCTACGGCGAAAACGCCGCAGCCGCTGTCGCGGAACTCCGCAGCGCAGGCATCACCAAGGTGCTGCTGGCCGGACCGGAAAAGGCAGTCGCCGACGCTACGGGCGAGAGTCGTCCGGACGGATTCCTCACAGCCCGCATCGACGCAGTCTCGGCTCTGACCGAACTGCTCGACTTCATCGAGACGGGAAGCTCCAAGTGACGACACGAGAGGTCAAGCACGTGATCGGCAGTTTCGCCGAGGTCCCACTCGAGGACCCGCAGTCTCCGGTACCCACCCCGCCGTCGGCGCAGCAGACGCAGGCACTCATCGAAGAGGGTGCTACCGCCAACAATTACGCGGCCGAGCAGGTTGTGTGGTCCACCCCGGAAGGTATCGACGTCAAGCCGGTCTACACCGGTGCAGACCGCGATGCCGCAGCGCAGTCCGGCTACCCGCTGGACAGTTTCCCCGGTGCAGCACCGTTCCTACGTGGTCCGTACCCGACCATGTACGTGAACCAGCCGTGGACGATTCGCCAGTACGCCGGCTTCTCGACGGCCGCTGAGTCCAACGCGTTCTACCGTCGTAACCTCGCAGCCGGCCAGAAGGGCCTGTCGGTCGCCTTCGACCTCGCGACGCACCGCGGCTACGATTCCGATCACCCGCGCGTCGCGGGCGACGTCGGAATGGCCGGCGTGGCAATCGATTCCATCCTCGACATGCGTCAGTTGTTCGACGGAATCGACCTCTCGCAGGTATCGGTGTCGATGACGATGAACGGCGCTGTGCTGCCGATCCTCGCGCTCTACGTTGCTGCGGCAGCCGAGCAGGGTGTCACCCCGGACAAGCTGGCCGGAACAATTCAGAATGACATTCTGAAAGAGTTCATGGTCCGCAATACCTACATCTATCCGCCCAAGCCGTCCATGCGGATCATCTCCGACATCTTTGCCTACTCCAGTGCTGAGATGCCGAAGTACAACTCCATCTCTATCTCGGGCTACCACATCCAAGAAGCCGGTGCCACAGCCGATCTGGAGTTGGCATACACCCTCGCCGACGGCGTCGAGTACATCCGCGCCGGCCTCGAAGCAGGCATGGACATCGACACATTCGCGCCGCGCCTGTCCTTCTTCTGGGCAATCGGGATGAACTTCTTCATGGAGGTCGCCAAGCTGCGCGCCGGCCGTCTCCTGTGGGCCGAACTTGTTGCCAAGTTCGATCCCAAGAACGCAAAATCGCTGTCGCTGCGTACCCACTCGCAGACCTCGGGCTGGTCGCTCACCGCGCAGGACGTCTTCAACAACGTTCCGCGTACCTGCGTCGAAGCCATGGCCGCTACCCAGGGCCACACCCAGTCGCTGCACACCAACGCGCTCGACGAAGCGTTGGCTCTGCCGACGGACTTCTCCGCTCGCATCGCCCGCAACACCCAGCTGCTCCTGCAGCAGGAATCGGGCACCGTGCGTCCCATCGACCCGTGGGGCGGCTCGTACTACGTCGAGTGGCTCACCAACGAGCTCGCCAACCGGGCACGCGCGCACATCGCGGAGGTCGAAGAGGCCGGCGGCATGGCTCAGGCCATCAACGAAGGTATCCCGAAGCTCCGCATCGAGGAAGCCGCAGCACGCACCCAGGCACGCATCGACTCCGGTCGCCAGCCGCTGATCGGCGTCAACAAGTACGTTCCCGACGAGGCCGACACCATCGAGGTCCTCAAGGTCGAGAACTCCAAGGTGCGTAAGGAACAGCTCGAGAAGCTGGTTACTCTTCGCGCGGAACGTGATTCGGACGCCGTCGAAGCTGCACTCGCGAACCTCACCCGCGCAGCTGCCTCCGCTGAAGGAGGCATGGAGAACAACCTGCTCGCCCTCGCCGTGGTCGCAGCAAAGGCTATGGCCACCGTCGGCGAAATTTCCGACGCCCTCGAAAAGGTGTACGGACGCCATCAGGCCGAGATTCGCACCATCAGCGGTGTATACCGCGACGAGGCAGGGTCGGTGAGCAACATCAGCAATGCAATGAAGTTGGTCGAGAAGTTCGCCGCGGAAGAGGGACGTCGTCCCCGCATCCTCGTCGCCAAGATGGGCCAGGACGGTCACGACCGCGGCCAGAAGGTCATCTCCACGGCCTTCGCCGACATCGGATTCGACGTGGACGTCGGACCGCTGTTCCAGACCCCAGAAGAGGTCGCCAACCAGGCGGCCGACAACGACGTCCACGTAGTCGGTGTGTCGTCGTTGGCAGCCGGTCACCTCACCTTGGTGCCGGCATTGCGGGAAGCTTTGGCTGCGGCCGGTCGCCCCGACATCATGATCGTTGTCGGCGGCGTTATCCCGCCCGGTGACTTCGACGAACTGTACGAGGCAGGCGCTACGGCGATCTTCCCGCCCGGCACGGTCATCGCCGACGCTGCCAGCGGATTGTTGGAGAAGTTGGCCGTCGCACTGGGGCACGATCTCACCTGAGAAGGGATTCACTGAAGATGGCACGTAGGCCCATCGACACGCCGACGCCAACGGCTAGGCCATCTGTGGACTCCCTCGCCGAGGCCGTGCGCGCAAATCAGCGCGCCGGCCTCGCTCGGGCGATCACCCTCGTCGAGTCCACTCGCGACGATCACCGGGCCCTGGCTCAGGAGCTTCTCCTGAAGTTGTTGCCCGAGGCCGGGGGAGCGCATCGCATCGGTATCACCGGTGTTCCGGGCGTCGGCAAATCGACATTCATCGACGCGCTCGGAATGTACTTGCTAGGCAAGGGACATCGCGTTGCGGTGTTGGCGGTCGATCCGTCGTCCACCCGCACCGGCGGTTCCATTCTCGGCGACAAGACGCGCATGGCTCGGCTTACCGTCGAACCGAACGCGTACATTCGGCCGTCACCCACGTCCGGAACCCTCGGCGGTGTCGCGAAGGCGACACGCGAGACCATCGTGTTGCTCGAAGCTGCCGGCTTCGACGTGATCCTGGTGGAGACGGTGGGCGTCGGCCAGTCCGAGGTCACCGTCGCAAACATGGTGGACTGCTTCACCTTCCTGACGCTCGCCCGCACCGGAGATCAGTTGCAGGGCATCAAGAAGGGTGTCCTCGAACTCGCCGATCTGGTGGCCGTCAACAAGGCCGACGGAAAGCATGAACGTGAAGCGAAGGGCGCGGCCCGCGAACTCGCCGGTGCACTACGACTGATCTACCCGCACGACGCAATCTGGAAACCGCCTGTCATCACGATGAGCGGCCTCGAGGGACTTGGTCTGGACGAGTTTTGGAGAACCGTCGTCAAGCATCGTGAGGTGCTCACCGAAGCCGGTCAGTTCGACGAGAAGCGTCGACAGCAACAAGTCGATTGGACGTGGACTATGGTCAACGACCAACTGCTGCGCAGACTTTCGAGTAACGAGCGGGTTCGGGCCATTCGCGCCGACGTCGAGGAGAGTGTGCGCGACGGATCCTTGACGGCAGCTCTGGCTGCTCAGCGGATTCTCGACGCATTCGACGGAAGCAACTAGACGCGTTCGTCAGAGCATAGACAGCGTGGTCGTTGTAATTCTCCGAGCTGGGGAATTACAGCGACCACGCTGCTTTGTTCTCGGGACCAACGTCAGATAAATCGCAGCGCATGCGCTTGTGCGATTGCTTCATCCCGATTGTGTGCGTCGAGTTTCTTGTATACCGAACGCAATTGCGACTTGACGGTGTTGGTGGATACGTGGAGTTTCTCGGACATCGCGGTGGAACTCATCCCGGCGGCAAGTAACAGAAGGACTTTGCGTTCACGTTCGGTCAGAGTGACGATGTGTACAGACTTCGGAAATACTTCCCGCGTAGCGGTTTTCAGGAATTCTGTGAGGGCGGGCGAATGCGTTGCCGCCGCCGATTCGAGGTTCTCGATGTCGAGCGCAGCGACGGTGGCGAACGAGCGCAGTAATCCGTTCTGATCTGCGATGGTGCAGGCTCTGGACCAGGCATCGACCGAATCCTGTTGTTCACCCAGTCCCCAGTGCGCAACTGCTTGAATCAGAAGGGACTCCATCTGAGCCCGCGGGTAGGGTTGACCGTCCCCGTTGTACTGATGGCACAACGCGATCGCGGATCGGTTCTGACCCATCCGTTGCCGAACGCGTGCGACGGAGACCAGGGTCCACGGACTGCTTCCGGGGTCGGTGATGTCGCCTGCCAGCGATGCTGCCATGTTTCCTTCCCCGAGGGCGAGAAGTAGATCCATCTCGGCGGACTGCATCAGTGGTTGGGCTATAGACGTGGGATTGCACTGTGCGCTGTGGGCAGCGACTGTTCTGCGTAGCAAGGACAATGCGGAGAACGCGTCATTGCAGCTGAGGGCGAACTGACTGCGCGCGTAGACGGTAAACGCCCAGAATTCGTCCGCATAGAGTGCGTCGTTCTCCGTGGGGTGCCCCAGTTCGGTCAGCGCCCCTTCGGCGCCCTCGAAATCGAGCGAATCAAGCGATGTCAAGGCGCAGGCAGTCAGTCCGGCAACCTTGACTTGGGACTGCATCCTGATCCCGATGTTCCGATGTTCCGATGTTCTTGCTCGAGATCAGACCATTGACGTGCGCGGCGCGGTTCACCCACTATGGCCCAGTTCAAGGCGGCAGTACCCGCAGCACTGCGAGCGACGTACTCAATTCGTTGTGATCTGGCGCCCCAGTAAGCCATCCGAGCCAGGCTGGTCGATTCGGCAAGCCGACCGTTCAACTGGAAGGTGATCGCCCATTGCGCCCGCATGGTGGAAATCTGGTCGCTGATGTCATGTCGATCGATTTCGGCGATGTTGCGGCTCAGTTCGATAAGACGGACAGTGAGTTCTGCTGCGCGATCGTATTCGCCGACATGAATGAGCATCACAGCTTGAATGCAACCGATGCTCAAAGCTGACACCGCGTCGGCACTCGCTCCGAGATCACGCAGCTCGTTTGATGATTCGGGTAGTGAGTCTCCGAAGGCCACCTGCTCATCGGGATGTTGCAGGTACAGATTGCGGGCGGCCCGGAAGCTCGAGTTCTTGTCGGTGGTGTCAATCGGAATCTGTTGGAAGGCAGAGAATACCAACTCGAGATTGTCCGCAATCATCGTTGGCCAGTGCTTGTCGAGGATGTCGACTGCGAGGGCCCAATCCTGTGCCTCGACCGCATAGTCGAGCGCGGACGCATGTGCCCCCGCGTGAAGTTGTGCGCGCGCGAGGTAAGACAATCGTCCAGCCAGGTTAGAGCCCTGAGTGGCATCCAGCCTAAGGATGGCTTGCCGGATCGGCGGTGCGAATCTCCAGGTTTCGGTGACCGCAGTGTCGACCGGCGACAGCACCCCGACGGCTTCGAGCGACAAGAGTCGATCGCGAATTTGTTCAGGGGAATCGGGGGATGTGAACAATCGCATCACTATATCGACGGTGAGTTCACGAGCCGGTGCCGTTGCGAGGACAAGATCGTACTGGTCCACCAGGTGCGCCTTGGCCGCGATAAATTCCTGGGTGTAGTGCTCGATTACCTGTCGTAGATTATGCCCGAGGAGATATTCGCGGCCGGCCAGTGCTGGAAGGTTCTTGAGTACTGATATTGCGCGGCGTATCAAGGCCGGTAGCCCGCCGGTAATCGAATGAATATGTTCGGTCTCGCCGGGAAGTAATTTTGCCCCGGACGCTTCGAGAACGCTGGTCGTATCCTCGAGTGTGTACAGAAGGTCGTGTGTGCTGATCGATTCTTGATCGATATCGAGCAGGTGAGGTTCGGAGAATACTCTGCGACCGGTCAACGTCACGATGAGATTGACATTTTCGCAATATTTGACGAGATCGACCAGGCTTTCGTCCAGCCTGCTATCGACCTTGTCAGGTCTGATCAGTACAAGAATTACCGGGCGTGGGGTGTCGCAGAGGACGCTGATTATCGCGGTATACGGATCCAATTCCGGATCGTCCGCACCATTCGGCAACACAACTCCAGCGTTCAGGAGCTTGTGTAGCGCGCCTCGCCAGTAGTCGTGGGAGGTCAGAGACGGAGCAGGCTCGGGGACCCAGACGACAATGCGCTCGGTCGCTTGAATTGTGCGCAACCAGGAGGCGACCAGTGTTGATTTTCCGTAACCGATCGGCGCGCGGATGATGGTCAGCGCGGCATGCTGATCGAGTTTCGTGAAGTGTGCTCGGTGGGGAATCGAATCGGGGTGCGTACGCCGATCAGGAATAGTCCACCATATGTGGCGGTCCTTACCGATCACCAGGACGAACTCCTTCTACCGGTAACGTTCGCTATATCGGGGTGGATTGTCCTTTACTACCGTTTGTACTCGGGATTGTATCTGGTTTGAATTGAGTTGGGCATTCAGAAACACCTCCGGGCCAGAACTGCCCCGGAGGTGTTTTTCGTGCGTGAGGTGACTATCGATTCTCGGGCTGGATCACAGGTTCGTTGATTTCTTTCTCGACGGCCAGCTCGATACCGGCGAACTCACCCTGCGCTTCGGCTGCCGTGAGCTTGGAACGCTGCCAGGCGTAGACCAGCAGCGCGACCCAGGCGCTGAGGATGGCCACGTACCCGGCGACCGTCACGGCGCCGGTGACCTCGAAAGACTTGAACAGCTTCTGCATATTGGTCAGCACGATCACGCCACCGACCGCGGTACCGAGCAAGGTCGCCGGTACCCGGCTGACCAGCCACGCTGCGAATGGCGCGGCAATTACTCCGCCGATCGCCAAACCAGCAACGACCAGGAGGTTTCCGGCAGATTCACGGCCCAATCCCACCAGGAACCCTAGGGAGGCGGCCGACGCGACCAGGAACTCCGACGCGCTGACCGAACCGATTACCGTCCGAGGAGCGGTCTTTCCGCGCGAGAGCAGTGTGCTGGTGGTGATGGGACCCCAACCGCCGCCACCGGAGGCGTCGATGAATCCGCCGAACAATCCGAGTGGCGACAGGAAGCGTGCAGTGTGCGGAGTGGTGCGCGCGTGAGCGGTAGCGGGAGGTCGCACCGAGAAGCGCAGTGCCACATAGACACCGATCGCGAGCAGGATGGTGGCCGTAATCGGTACGGCCGCTTCGGTGGACAGGCCGGACAACACTGTTGCACCGATGAAAGCGCCGACTGCGCCCGGAACGCCGAGCTTCGCGACCAACTTCCAGTCGATGTTCTTGAACTTCCAGTGTGAAAGCCCGGACGCCAAGGTGGTACCGACCTCGGCCAAATGCACTGCGGCACTAGCTTGCGCCGGACCGAGACCGCCGATCATCAGCAGCGTCGTGGCAGTGACACCGAAAGCCATGCCGAGAGCGCCGTCGACAAGTTGAGCGCCGGCACCGACAAGGGTGAACAACAGAAGGTTGAACATGAGGAAACGGACTCCGAGCGAAGTAGCGACAAAGTCAGGGGTGCAGGCAGCGAGAATCGCCGCTCAGCAACACGCCTGATCAAAGCATGCGCTACGACGAGTAGGCCAGAACGCCATCAATCCAAGCGCGAATGCCGGTGAGGCATCGTGGCTGGGAATCTGCACGTCGGGACCCTGATCTCTCGTTCGTTGGTTCTCTGTCCTTCGGAGCATAACCGCTGAAGACGTAGTCAACTCACAGCGCGGGCATACTTTCCCACACGGTGGACAAGTCGATCGAAGAATTCTGCCGGATCCGTGCTGACCGCAATATCCGCATTGGGGTCACGTTTCCAATGGCCCACCCAGTCGGCGACGGTGGTCCCGATCAGCAACGGGCTCTCGGTTTCGACATCCACGGTTGCCGGCTTCATTGTTGCCAACGACGGATCCAATGCGACGGCAGCGGCAAACGGATCGTGCATATGGGCGAGAAAGCCCTGGTCGTACTCCCGATGGAACTCCATGTAGAAGCGAATGGCATCGGAAGTATGCCGGATGACGCTGTTGGATGCTCTGCTACGGACGTCGGGACCGTCGTCGGGGGAGATGATCTCCTCTGGTGTGCTGCCCGCAGCCTCAGCGAGCCGACGCACATGCTCCGGGAACATCTCGATGGACTCGGTGACGTTGAGGCCGCAAATGATTGGACGTCGATGCGGTGGTACGACGGAAAACGCGTCGAAAACTTCCTTGGCTGCATGTGGATCGACGGAGACGTTCCATTCGGCTGTCGGCGTTGTATTTCCGGGGTAGTTGAATGACCCGCCCATGACGACCAGTCGTTTCAGCAGCTTCGGGAGGTCCGGTTCAACCCTGATCGCCAGGGCGAGATTGGTCAGCGGTCCGGTCACCAATCCGGTGATCTGACCCGGGTATTCGCGAACCAGATCCACCCAGAGTTCGGTGGCCGTCCGTACCGACAGTTCGCGCCCGGAATCGGGAAGGACCGCGTGACCGATGCCCTGAGGTCCGTGAGTTTCCTCGGTGGTGCGCAGCGGGATCACCAGGGGCACTGTGGCGCCCAGTGCAACCTCGATCTCGGGGGCTCCACAAAGCGCCAACCAGTTGAGGTTGTTGGCGGCGACCTGCTCTACGGGGACGTTCCCGGCAGTGCTGGCTATCCCCAGAATCTGAGCTTCGGGGCTGGCGAGGAGGTATAGGAGGGCAAGGGAGTCGTCGATTCCGGTATCGACGTCCACGATCAGTTTGTGTTGTTCATTCATTGCCGGCCGCCACGGTTGTCGGGGAGTTCAGGACCGGAAAGTTCACGGAACGAGCGATGAAACACTTGGCGTGGGCTGGTCCGTGAAGCGCCGCTGCCTTCTCGACCATCGACGAATCAGCCACCAAAACTGTTGGATGCAAGGTGACTTCGATGAACTGGCCGTCCCCGTCTGCCTCCTCGATCATGGTTCCGACGGGCTGATCGGTGTAATCGAGAACAACCACGCCGGCTTCGGCAGCAAGCCCGAGGTACCAGAGCATGTGGCACTGAGCGAGCGACGCGACCAGCAGTTCTTCGGGGTTCCAGCGTTCGGGGTCGCCGCGGAATGACGCATCGGAACTTCCGAGCAGTTCGGGCTTTCCATCTGCTGAGACGGAATGGTCACGTGAGTATGCCTGTGAGCTGGAGGTGCCGGTCCCCAGGTCGCCGGTCCACTGCAGATCCAGAGTGTAGGTATGCGACTTCACGGGTCTATCTTGCCTTGTGGCCTGAAGTTCGCGTCATGACCCGATGATGTCGTAACCGTCTGCCGATGAAAGTTCGATGGTGTCGAGTCCAGATACGTTGCCCACCACATGTACTGCATCGGAACCCTTCCCACTCGCACTGATGCCGCCTCCGACTTCCAGCCGGTTCACGAGTCCTTCGATCTCTACAGTGTTGACGCCGTCGCCACTGGTCTTGATGCGACCTCCGATCGTGATGTTGCCGACCTCGCCGCCGGATTTGATGCTCAGGCCGACTGCTTTGAGGACGACCTGAACTCCCTTGACCAGGCTGAGACCTTCACCGCCACTGGTTGTTACGTCACCGGACACCGACAGGGTTCCCAATGGCTTGCTGATCTGGATTCCTACTGACCCGTCGCCGGTGGTGGACACACCCGCGAAGTTCGCCTCACGGAGTGAACCGTCGTAGAGATTGAACCCGCGGGCGCCCTTGCCATTCGTTTGGATCGGTGCTTTCACGTCGAGTCGATCGATGTTTCCGAAGTTGACGAACCCAATGCCGCTCGGACCATTCGAGGTGACCGGTGCCGTGGCAGTCCAGGCCGCGACGTCACCCCAGTTATCGAGGACCATGTCGTTTTGCCCGTAGGTGGTAACCGGGCCGATGTTGGTGACCTGCTCGACGACGGCGCCCGAGATCACGAAGACGCCGCCGGAAATCAGGTCCGGAGTGGCCTCAGGGATGCCACCGTTGGTATGGATCTCACCGGTTCGTAGGTGCGATACCCGTAGTATTCCGCCGTTGGCCATACCGTCCCAATCCCCGTGTCCACCAACAAAGATTCCGCTACCCCGCACCGGCGTCGACTCAGTTCCGACACTCACGTCGAGTACTTCGGCGGTGATGATCACCGCGGGGTCGGGCTGTCGGTTCCAGATGGTCAGCGCACCCTGTAATGCTTCGACGCCGAATCCGTGCGGGCGTCGCGACCGCCCGCGTACGTCGGCGCGGTCGATGTGCAGTCCGTCGACCTGCACGTGGCCGGCGCGGACGGCGTCGTCGGCAAGAAGTAGCACCTGTCCGACCGTGCGGACGTTACGGAGCGTGAGCGTGCCCATGTCCTCGATGCTGGTGTCGTTGAGGATTGCGACCTCATCGTCCGCAGTCATCACGGTCATGCCGTCAAGGGTGTTGTCCGAGGTCACGCGGATACCCTTCGCGCCGAACTTCAGGACGCCACCTCGCAGCGTCACGCCGGGGGGAACGGTGATCATCGGAGAACCCGCGATCGTTCCTACGATGTGAATCTCCCTGGCGCCAGAAGCGAGTGCCTCAGCCAATTCACCTGCGTTGGTGACCTGCGTTGACGTGTTCATCGAAAATCCTCCCGGCCAGGAAAATGCTGGTTGCTGTCGATTCAGGACTACCACAGATAGGGGCGTGGGGTCGTTTGTCAGTGATTGCCGTTTCCGGAAGCTGGCGATCTGCCTGAATCGGGTCGAAGATCTGGGAAGAGTTGGCTGGGAGCAACTTCTACGCACGGGCGACGCCCGGCTGAGGTTTCCCGGCCGGGCGTCGCCTGTGTCGTACTGCAACCAGTGAATTGCTTTATGTGTGTGGTGGGTTAGTCCATCGTGGTCATGATCCGAAAATCGATCCGAGCGAGCCGAGGGACCCAGTCGACGGCGAGGCGGTTTCGGTGACCTCCATGTTTACCGACAGCGGATCGGAATCACCCACGCTGTTCGTAGCAGTTACCGAGAAGGTGAACCGTCCTGCCTTGGTAGGAGTTCCGGAGAGCACCCCGGCCTCGGTGAGTGTGAGCCCGTCCGGCAGTGTGCCGGTGGCGGTGACCGTCACCGGAGCTGTCCCGGTGACGGTGAAGGTGTGACTGTAGGGCTGGCCGAGGACACCGGCGGGCGGTGCGCCGGTCAGGGTCGGTGCGCGGTCGATCGCGATGACCGACACTGTGCCATCGTCGGCATTGGTGACGTAGGCGTGGTTCCCGTCGGGGGTGATCGCGACCGCTCGCGGGTTCCCGCCGACCGCGATATCGGTGATTTTGGTGTTGGTGGAGGTGTCGAGCACTGACACCGATCTGGTGTTGGCGTTGGTGATGTAAGCCTGTTTGCCGTCAGGGGTGATCGTGACCCCGCGCGGCTGTGTGCCGACAGGCACGGTGGTGGGAGTCGCTGTGGGGTTGGCGGTGTCGATCACCGATACCGTGGCGCTGTCGAAGTTGGTGACATAGGCGTAGGCGCCGTCGGGGGTGATTGCCACCCCTGCCGGACGCGAGCCGACCCCGACGGTGATGGCAGGGTTGGCGGGGTTGGCCGTCTCGATTACCGACACCGTATTGCTGCCGACGTTGGTGACGTAGGCGTGATTGCCGTCGGGGGTGATCGCCACCGCTTCCGGGGAGCTGCCGACCCAGACGGTGACGGGTGGGTTTGTGGGGTTGGCGGTGTCGATTACCGACACCGTATTGCTGCCCTGGTTGGTGACGTAGACGTAGGCGCCGTCGGGGGTGATCGCCACCCCGCGCGGATGCAAGCCGAACTGGATCAGGGCGGGAAGGTTGGTGGGGTGGGCGGTGTCGATCACCGACACCGTGCCGTTGGTCGCGCCGCTGCCCTGGTCGGTGACGTAGGCGTGTTTGCCGTCCCGGGTAATCGCCACTCCTTCGGGACCCTCGCCGATGGAGACGGTGGTGGGAGTCGCTGTGGGGTTGGCGGTGTCGATCACCGATACAGTGCCGTCGAGACTGTTGGTGACGTAGGCGTAGGCGCCGTCGGGGGTGATCGCCACTGCTTCCGGGGAGGTGCCGACAGGGATGGTGTTGACGACAGTGTCCGCGGCCGCGGTACCGACCGCGCCACCGATACTCATCGTGAGCGCGAGAGCAGCAGTACCGAGTACCGCGGCGGTCTTAGACCGTTGTTGGGATGGATGTGGCCGATCGAGAACAGTCACAGATGTGCGCCCTTCCGATGTCCGGGCCCCGTTGTCGGGGGTGCGGGGGCGGTCGCGGGGAGGCAACCACCGAATTGGAAGGTATCGGATATTTTGGTCGCGTGTGCCGGTTTAGTGTGGCCGGTTGTGGCCAATAGTGAATCTCTATTTTGGTGGCCGCAAGTGCCCCTTTGTGTGCTTGGGATGTGTGGACGCCCGTGCTGCCACTGGGAGCATCTATCCCACGATTCGGTGTCGCCCCAGATCGTCGAGGTTGATCACGACCATGTTGTTGTCGATCGGACCCTTGTCACGTCCGAGTCCGTCGACGACGGTCCGATAGTCGTTGCCCTCGAGGATTGCCTGGTAGCGGTGGTGGAAATGGCCATGCCAGAGGCGACGCGGTCGAACGCCGTCGACGATCTGCCTCAGTTTCGCCCGGTTCGCTTCGGAAGCGGACAGTTCTGCGTCCGGGAATCCGTACCGCGCTCGGTTCATCGCCGGCCCGGTAATACCGGCGGGGCAGTCGTGGCAGAACATCACGTCCGCGCCGCCGGCCCCGGCAATGTCTCGGACATCGTCGGCAGTCAAGACCTCCTGGGGCCACCACGCTTTACCCGGCATCCGGAGAATGCGGTCGATCGAGTACGCGCCACCGACTGCCAGACAACGTGTCTCGCCCCATGACCAACGGAACCCGCGGGGGAGATGAACGATGCGATCGCGTAGATACCGCAATCCATCCGGTGCGATGGGCTGTGCGAGTAACCAATCGAAATTCTCGTGGTTACCGTCGACAAATCCTAAGACAAGATCGTGTTCCTCGAGCGCGCCGTCGAGAGCATTCAGGTAGGACTCGGTGAAGGTGAACCCGAAATCTCCAAGGTGGACCACAACATCCGCATTGCGCTTGCGCGCGTGCGCTATTGCTTCCGTGCCGTATCGGGTATTCGCGTGCCAATCTCCCGCGATTGCCACACGCCTTGGTGGGCAAAGGAATTGGGATGCTGTCGATTCGCCAGAAGTGCTACCGCGCATGGCCAACCTCCCAACCGAGAACTTCGCCGTGTCACACGTGTGAGAAGCCATCAGCACTGATAGGCGCAATTGAAGGCCCGCCTCATCGACTGTCTTCACGATACGCCCGCGTCGGTCTACGGAGCAGAGGCGAACCAAGTCAGCTGATCAGTTCCCCACGCATGTGCCGGCGCCGGATAACCGTCGAATTCGGCGAGCGCCGGCCGGGCGGTTGTTACCTCACCGTGGGTGACGACGACGTCCTCTCCGGGTGCCGTGGGTGGAACGGGTTGGAGGTTTCGGCCCGGGGCATCGAGCAGTCGCGCCCCGGTTCGGGCCAAAGCTACGTCGACATCGCGTCCTTGGCCATCCTGGGCACGCAAGGTCAGTGCATCCACGATTCCCGCAGCGAGGAAGTATCCGGTCGCGTGATCGAGCGCCTGGGCGGGCAGCGCCCCGGGCTTGTCGACGCCTTCGAGGAACGAAATTCCCGACGCAGCCTGAACGATGGAGTCGAACCCTCGCCGATCCGCCCACGGTCCGTCCCATCCCCAGGCGCTGACGCGTCCGTGAACTAGGTGTGCGGGGAGTTCTTGCCCGATCAGGGATTCGATAGCGCCTGGTCGGTAGCCCGTGACCAGCACATCAGCACTCTCGAGAAGGTCCCGGAAAATTGCCAACCCGTCGGCACTCTTCAGATCGAGGACAGCTGAGCGCTTCCCTTGACCTGTGTCGAGGTGCTGCCATTCGATTTCGGGGATAGCCGGGGGATCGATGCGCAGTACGTCGGCGCCGAGAAGTGCAAGGGCACGTGTCGCGACCGGTCCGGCAATGACACGCGTGAGGTCGAGAACACGCATACGCGTCGGACGCTCCCGTGGCGCTCCAGCGCCCCTGGCGTGGATGGAGACAAGCGGCGCCGACCGCGCAGCCGCAGACTGCTCGCTCAATCGCCACTCGTTCTCGGTTCGCACACGGACTGCGATGGCCCCGTTCTCGGCAGCGGCCTGCTCGATCTCAATGGCGTCCATCGCGGATATGCGTTGTGCTACTTCCGCTTGAGAGGCACCCGGTGCGAGTTCGAGGATCGCGAGGAGGCGGTCGCGATGGTGCGGATAGTTTCCGTGGGTGCGTAGCCAGCCGTCACGGGCGGCAAAGAAGCCGGAGTATTGCGAGAACGCGTCAACTGGTTGACCGCCTATCCGCAGTAGTCGGTCGCTGGAGAAAGACGCGGCAATTCGCTGGGGATCGAGTTTCCAGCGGGTGCTCCCCGCGCCTGAGTGCACAAAACTTGCGTCAACTCGCGGATTTCCGCCGAAATCGTGAACTGGTGAACAATCACGCACAGTCGCGCGATCGATCGCCGAAGCATAGGCAGCCACTGAACCCGCGGCCAGATCGAACACGGGAAGGTGTGCCGACAGGTATCCGGCGGAATCAGGGCATTCGATAAACTCGCGCCGGTCGTGGACATGCAGTCCGACATCGCGCAGATACTCGTCCAGATAGAACCCGTACCCATGCTGCATATCGATCCTTCCGTCTGGCAGAGCGTTACATCTCGAGCAGAACCTGGCATTGCTCCGTCAGAGCAGCCCGCAGCGGTAAAGCCCGATCAGCCAACTGCTGTTGCTGACGAACGTACTCGGCGCGGCCCGTCGGTGTTTCGATCGCAATCGGGGAATACCCGTACTCGCTCAGATCGTAGGGGCTGGCACGCATGTCGAGTTCACGGGCTAAAAGTGCATGTTCGAAGCACTGCATCACCAGATCCGAATCGACCAACGGCAACAGTTTGAAGGCCCACTTGTACAGATCCATGCCGGCATGGAGGCAACCGGGCTGCTCGTAATCGATCTGCGTCTCGCGGACCAGCGTCAGGGAATTCTTGGGTGCAGCATCGGGTGTGAAGAACCGGAATGCGTCGAAGTGCGTGCATTTGAGCGGCAAGGACTCCACGACGGCGTCGGTACCGGCGAACCCGAGCCGAAGTGGAACTGCTTGGTGACGGATTGCTTCCTCACCCCCGCGATAGACCATCGCCCATTCGTGGAGGCCGAAGCAACCCAGAACAGCAGGGCGAGAAGCAGTTCGGCTCAGGAGATTCCCGACGAATTCGACGGTATTTCGTCGACGCTCCAACACGGACTCGCCGACTGTCGCACAGCCTGATTCATCGATCCGGTATCCGGAGTACTCGGCGTACGAGGAACCGTTTTCCAGAGCCACGCCGTAGCCGGGATGCCAACGTCGCAGTTGGGCCGGCTTGAAGTTGTAATACGTGAACAGAAAGTCGTGCACGGGGTGCGAGATTCCGGCGCTACGACGCGCTCGGTGCGGCCCGACAAGTTGCTCCACCTTCTCGACGTGGATCCCTTGCCGGGCCGTCCACTCGCTGTGTGCGAGTGCGAGTGTTGCCACCGAACGTGTCATGGGTCAGTTGTTCCGTTGTCCGGGAACAGCATCGGTTCCGCGGTGAGTGCCATCGCGAACTGTTCCGACGTACTCCTCGAGGAGATCTTCGAGGGCGACGATGCCGATGACAATGCCGTCGGCGTCCGTCACCGCACCGAGGTGCGAGCTTGCCCGGCGCAGTCCGGCCAGTGCTTCGGCCAGCGGGGTACTGAGCGGAACGATGGGCAGGGGACGGATATCCGACGTGGGAACGACGGTGTCCGGGCCGGCTGCTTCGTCGAGCACCTCGTCGAGCACGTCCTTGAGGTGAACGTATCCGGCGAGGGTGCCGTCGGTAGCCCTCACGGGGTACCGCGAGTAACCCGTCTCGATGACTGCCCTCTCGATGTCGCCCAGCGTGGTGCCGGACGGGGTCAGCGGGATGGTGCGCACCTTGCCGAGGGGAATGAGAACCTCGGAGACGGTGCGATCAGTCGATTCGAGGGCCTGCGTCAATCGCCGGTGCTCTTCGGCGTCGATGAGACCTTCGGATCGTGATTCGCCGATCATCGCGGACAACTCCACCGCTGAAACTGTGACGTCGAGTTCGTCTTTCGGTTCGACCCGCAGCAGCTTCAGTGTTCCGTTTGCACAGAGGTTGTAGAAGGAGATGAGCGGTCGAGCGATCTTGAGAAACGCCAGGTGCACCGGAATCAGCAACATCGCGGACTTCTCAGGTCCGGCCAAGGCGATGTTTTTCGGAACCATCTCACCGAGCAGGATGTGCAGAACAACCACCAGCGACAGAGCGATGGCAAACGAAATCGGATGCAGCAGACCGTCGGGCAGACCCATGGCTTCCATCGGCACCTCGAGGAGATGGGCGATGGCAGGCTCGGCGACCTTACCGAGCAGGATCGAACAGATCGTGATGCCCAACTGCGCAGCGGCAAGCATCAAGGACAGGTTCTCACCGGCTTTGATGACTGTCAGCGCGCGTTTCTTGCCCTGAGCGACCAACGCTTCGAGGCGGTCACGACGAGCTGAGATCAGCGCGAATTCCGCCGCGACAAAAAAGGCGTTGGCGGCCAACAGCACGACAGTGAGGAGAACGCCGAAGAGGTTATTCATCGTCGGACTCCTTCTTGTTGTCAGTGGATTCGGGTTCGACATCTCCCGGTACCGGGGTGATGGTCACGCGGTCGATACGTCGGCCGTCCATGCTGGTCACCCGCGCTATCCACTTCCCGCGATGATCACCGGAGGAATCGACGTCAGGCAATTCGACTTCGTCGCCTTCCTCGGGGATGCGCCCCAATTCGGTGAGCACCAAACCGCCGAGGGTGTCGTAGTCGCCTTCGGGTGCGGTATATCCGGTAGCCGAGTTGACCTCGTCGATACGCAGGAGTCCGGAGCAGGACCAGCCGTCGCCGGCGCGTCCCACGTCCAGTTCGGGTTCGTCGTGCTCGTCTCGCACATCGCCGACGATTTCCTCGATGAGGTCTTCCATGGTGACGATTCCGGCAGTTCCGCCGTACTCGTCCACCACGAGGGCTACCTGCATACCGTCGGAACGGATGCGTTCCATGACGGCGTCACCGTCGAGGCTCGACGGTACGACCGGAACCCGCTGGGCCAGGCTGTCGACTCGCGTCGTGCGACGACGGTCTGCCGGAACGGTGAATGCGTGCTTGATGTGGACGACACCGACAGTGTCGTCCAAGTCGCCGCGCACGACGGGGAACCGTGAGTAGCCGGTCCGTGACGCTGTCACGATCAGATCCGCGACGGTATCGGAGAGTTCCAACGATTCGATCTTCACTCGTGGAGTCATCAACTCTTCTGCGGTACGTTCACCGAACTGCAGTGACCGGTCCACGAGGAGCGCGGTTCCCTTGTCGATCGAACCGCGTTGCGCCGACGTCCGAACCAGCGAGCCGAGTTCCTGAGGCGACCGCGCCGAGCGCAGTTCTTCCGCAGGCTCGATGCCCATGCGGCGCACGATCCAGTTGGCGGCTCCGTTGAGTCCGTTGATCGCCCACCGGAAGATCAGTGAAAAACCGGCTTGCATTCCTGCAGTTGCACGTGCAGTGGGCATCGGCTTGGAGATCGCCAAGTTTTTGGGGACAAGCTCACCGAAAATCATCGAGAACGACGTGGCGAGGACCAGTGCGATCACCAATGATGTTGTGGAGGAAGCAGATTCACTCAGTCCGATTGCTTTCATCACCGGGGTGATGAAGCGGGCCAGAACAGGTTCGGCGAGGTAACCGGTAATGAGCGTGGTGATCGTGATGCCGAGTTGCGCGCCGGACAATTGGAACGAGAGCGTCTTGTGCGCGTGCTGAACCTGACGAGAACGACGATCGCCGTTACGCGCTGCTTCGTCGACAGTGCTGCGTTCGAGAGCAGTGAGGGAGAATTCTGCCGCCACGAAGAGGGCGGTGCCTGCAGTCAGGGCAACGAAGCCGAGCAGGCTGAGAATGGTGAAAACGATGTCCATGGGTCATCGCCACCTGAGGATTGAACGGCGGGGAAGTGAGCGGAGCGCGCCGGGTTTGTCTCCCGGCTCGCTAGAGGAGCCCTCCGAACCAGCGGAATCGGATGATTCCTCGGATATGACGACGGGTGTTGCGCCGGGTAAGTGTGTGGGTGCCTCGGGCACCGGGTTCCTCTCGTCGAGGCCGAAGATTTCTCGGCTCTAGCGGACTCGGTCGGGTCGCCATAGGGCTCCCGACCGAGTTTTCTTTATGTTTCCGAGTCCAATGATACCGGCGGGTGCTCCGGTATTGGGACCCGAGCACCCGCCGATCGGCATTACCTGCGTCTCACCAACCCGACGGAAGGGGGCGTCCCTCGGCAAAACCGGCGGCGGACTGCACTCCGAGCACAGCTTTCTCGTGCAGTTCCTCCAAAGAACGAGCGCCCGCGTATGTGCAGGTACTTCGAACACCGGAACAAATCTGGTCGATCAAATCCTCGACGCCCGGACGTTCCGGGTCTAGGCGCATCCGTGAACTCGAGATGCCTTCCTCGAACAGTCCCTTCCGGGCCCGGTCGAAGCCTGTTTCGGTGGCAGTGCGCGCAGCAACAGCGCGCTTGGACGCCATACCGAAACTTTCCTTGTAGGCGTTACCGGCCTGATCGACCTTGAGGTCGCCGGGGGACTCGTATGTTCCGGCGAACCACGAGCCGATCATGACGTTGGACGCGCCCGCAGCGAGTGCCAGTGCGACATCACGGGGATGACGTACACCGCCGTCGGCCCAGACATGCTTACCGAGCTCACGGGCCGCTGCGGCGCACTCGGCGACAGCTGAGAACTGCGGACGTCCGACGCCCGTCATCATGCGCGTCGTGCACATAGCGCCGGGTCCGACGCCGACCTTCACGATGTCTGCGCCGGCCGCGATGAGGTCGCGGGTTCCCTGCGCGGACACCACGTTTCCGGCAACCAGTGGCACACCCAGATCGAGGGCTTTGAGAGTGGTCAGCGCGTCGATCATGCGCTGCTGGTGACCGTGCGCGGTGTCGACGACGATGACGTCTGCTCCGGCGTCGACAAGCGCCTTGGCCTTTGCCCCGACATCGCCGTTGACACCGACCGCTGCCGCGACGCGCAATGCGCCGCGTGCGTCCACTGCGGGATCGTAGATTCCGGCACGAATGGCGCCGGTACGGGTCAAAACGCCGGCCAGGGTGCCGTCGTCGTTGACGATCACGGCCAGCGGATCGTGCTTGGCCTCGAGAAGCTCGAACACCTCGCGTGGCGTCGCAGTGACCGGTGCGGTCACGAAGTCGGTAATCGCCACGGCACGTAGGCGGGTGAAGCGGTCGACGTCCGCACACGCAACTTCGGTGACAACACCGAGCGGCTTGCCGTTCTCGACGACAATGACAGCCCCGTGAGCGCGTTTGGACAGCAACGCCAGCGCGTCGGAGACGGCGTCGTCAGGACTCAAGGTCACCGGGGTATCGGCAACCAGATGACGGCTCTTCACGAACGCCACAGTCTCGGCGACGGCTTCCGTCGGGATGTCCTGCGGAATGATCACGAGACCACCGCGACGTGCGACCGTTTCAGCCATTCTGCGGCCCGCAACAGCGGTCATGTTGGCGACGACGACAGGAATGGTGGTTCCCGATCCGTCGTTCGATGCGAGAGAAACATCGAAGCGGGACGTCACGTCGGTCCGGTTGGGGACGAGGAAGACGTCGTCGTAGGTCAGGTCATATGGCGGGCGTTGCCCTTCGAGGAACTGCACGCTTCACGAGACTACCGGCGATGGCGCAGTTACGCCGGGTGTTTCGCGGCCTTGCGACCGCGATAGCGCGATGGTCGTGAAGATCATGACCGCCACAGCGCACCCGATGAGGGCAATTCCCGGACCGTCGACACGGAGCCTCTCGTCAAGCACCGTCATCCCCAGAAAGATTGCCGCGATGGGCTCAGCGATCGTCAACGCCGGTAACGACGCAGACAGCGGGCCCACCTGGAAGGCTCGTTGCTGGAGGTAGACGCCGACGGCCCCGGATGCGATCAACGCCCAGGTCTGCCATGCGCTGAGGACTCCGACCAATCCGTGCCCGAGCAGATCGGTCACGTACTTGGTGAAGGCAACCGCAACGCCGAAGAAGATGCCTGCGGCCGCGCCCAGAAACAATGCACGCCAGCCGGCATCGAGTTTCGACAACCCGGCGATGGTAGCGACAACCGCAGCGCCCACCGTAAGCGCCAGCGGCGCAATCCAATCCGAGAAGGCAGCATTGCTGTTGCCTTCGGTGGGGTCACCGACAACCAAGAACACCGCCAACGCAATGGCCAGCATGACGGCACATGTCCACGCATAACGAGTGATCCGGATACCCGAGAACTTCGCGGACAATGGCAGTGCGAACAGCAGAGACGACACGATCAGCGGCTGTACCAATAACACCGAGCCGAGCGAGAGCGCCAATGCCTGCATGACGTACCCACCGCCGTCGCCGAGCAGGCCCGCCCACCACCGCGGACTCCGAATCAACGACGCGACCAACGCCTCGTCCTCCGCTACCGCCGACGCGGCCCGCTGTTGAGCCACCGACGCGCACGCGAACAGTAGTGCGGCAGCAAGAGCACAGATTATCGAGATCAGTGGTAGATCACCCATAGATCTCAGTGTGCGCGTTTGCCGCCAGCTTTTCCGGCAGTTGGGCGACCCGAGTTGGGCATGCCCGTTCCGCGGCGCGGTGTCAGGCCCTTGGATGCCAAACGCTCCGCCCGAGTGGGGACAGGCGTGCCGTCCGCACGGATCTTCTTCACACTCTTGGGATCGCTAACCCGTCGCGAAGGCGCGGCGCGCTTGTCGCCGTCCTTCTTCATACGTCCACCGACAGCGGTGCGGCCCGCAGCGTCATGTTCCTGGCGGCCACGCTTGGACGTCTGCTTGACCTCGACGGTGGTGTCCGGCGCTGCGACGGGAATGCCCGTCGGTTCCATCGCTCCGGTAATGCGAGTGAGCTCGAGATCATCCGGGCGCACGCGCACGCTGTGCACCTTCACACCCGCCGCTTTGGTGAGCTTCTCGACGGTTTCGCGTTCCTCGTCGGTGACGATGGTGACCACAACACCCGATTCACCGGCGCGTGCGGTGCGACCAGCACGGTGCAGGTAGTCCTTGGCCTCTGCCGGGGGATCGACGTGGACAACGAGGGTGACGTCGTCGACGTGGATGCCGCGGGCAGCGACATCGGTGGCAACCAGTACAGGCGTCGTGCCGTCGGAGAACGATGCGAGAGTCTTGGTTCGGTTGTTCTGCGTCTTACCGCCATGCAGAGATCCGGCAGACACACCGATCAAATGCAGCTGCTGAGCTAGACGATCCACACCGTGCTTGGTCTTGACGAACATGATGGTGCGCCCGGCACGCGAAGCGATATGTGCGACAACGGATCTCTTGTCCACCGGGTCCACGAACAGCAGGTGATGGTCCATCGTCGACACAGTGGCGACCGGGGGAGCCGTGGAATGCGACGCCGGATTGCGCAGGTAGCCGGCGACCAGATCGTCGACCTTGCCATCCAAGGTTGCCGAAAAGAGAAGGCGCTGACCATCTTTCGGAGTAGTATCGAGGATCTTCGCGACCTCGTCGATGAACCCCATGTCAGCCATGTGGTCGGCCTCGTCGATGGTGGTGATCACGACATCGTCGAGAAGTACCGACTTCTGCTCGACCAGATCGAGTAACCGTCCAGGAGTGGCAATCAGCAGATCGACACCGCGGGCAAGGATGTCGGCCTGACGCTTGATCGGGACGCCGCCCACCGCACTGGCTACGCGCAAACCGATCTCGGTTGCGGCGTCGTCGAGTGCTTTGTGAATCTGGATCGCAAGTTCGCGGGTGGGAGCGAGCACCAAACCGCGCGGACGATTCCGTTTGCTCGCTCCACCTTTGAGGCGAACCAGCATCGGAAGTCCGAAGGCCAAAGTCTTTCCGGAACCCGTCGCACCGCGTCCGAGGACGTCTCGGCCGGCAAGAACATCAGGGATGGTTGCCGCCTGGATGGGGAACGGAGCATCAATCCCGCTGCGGCGCAAAGCATGCACCATCACGGCGGGGATTCCGAGGTCGATGAACGAACGCCCGTCGGTAGAAGTGGGCGAGTCGATCGTCGATTCAGGCATTTACCCAGGGTACCCGGTAGGCAGAGTGAACTCTGCCTACCGGAACCCGATGTGAGTCAGGCCTCGATTTCGCTACGGTCACCGCTCCACAACGTGTGAAACTTGCCCGGCTTGTCGATGCGCTCGTAGGTGTGAGCGCCGAAGAAGTCACGCTGACCCTGAGTCAACGCGGCCGGCAGACGCTTCGCACGCAGACCGTCGTAGTACGAGAGCGACGACGCGAACGCCGGAACCGGGATACCGAGCATCGTCGCGGTGGCGACAACACGGCGCCAGCTGTCGATACCGGCCTCGATGGCTTCGCGGAAGTACGGAGCCAGAATCAAGCTCGGCAGCGCCGGATCCGTCTCGTAGGCATCCTTGATGCGGTTGAGGAACTGCGCACGAATGATGCAGCCGCCGCGCCAGATGGTTGCCAGGTCAGCAGGCTTGACGTCCCAGTTGTACTCGGCACTGCCGGCAGCGATCTGGTCGAAGCCCTGCGCGTACGCCACGATCTTCGACGCGTACAGCGCAGCCTGGATATCTGCCGCGAACTGCTCGGCATCAGACGGCCTGTCGCCGAGTGCACCGGAAGCCAGATCCAGAGCCTGAGCGGCAGCGCGCTGCGTGCGGCTACCCGAGAGTGCGCGAGCGAACACGGCCTCGGCGATACCGGTGACCGGCACGCCCAGATCCAGAGCGGACTTGACCGTCCAACGGCCCGTGCCCTTCTGCTCGGCAGCATCGACGATGACGTCGACCAACGGCTTGCCTGTCTCGGCGTCGACCTGACGCAGGACTTCGGCCGTGATCTCGATCAGGTACGACTCGAGCGTGCCCTTGTTCCACTCGGTGAAGACGTCGGCCACCTGGCCGGCGTCGTACCCCAGCGCGTCGCGGAAAAGGTTGTACGCCTCACCAATGAGCTGCATATCGGCGTACTCGATGCCGTTGTGCACCATCTTGACGAAGTGGCCACTGCCGTCGGGGCCGATGTGCGTGCAGCACGGGGTGCCGTCGACGTGAGCCGAGATGGATTCGAGAAGGGGGCCGAGAGCCTCGTAGGACTCCTTCGGGCCGCCCGGCATGATCGAGGGACCGTTGAGTGCGCCTTCTTCGCCACCGGAGATTCCAGCGCCGACGAAGTGCAGTCCGCGGGCACGGATCGCAGCCTCACGACGGATCGTGTCGGTGTACAGCGAGTTGCCGCCGTCGATGATGATGTCGCCGGGCTCCATCGCGTTCGCGAGCTCTTCGATGACAGCGTCCGTCGGATCGCCGGCCTTGACCATGATCAGCACGCGACGTGGCTTCTGCAGCGCGGCGACAAACTCTTCGATGGTTTCGGTACGCACGAAATCGCCCTCGGAACCATGATCGGCGATCAGCGCATCGGTCTTCGCGATGCTTCGGTTGTGCAGGGCAACGGTGTGTCCGTGGCGGGCGAAATTGCGGGCAATATTCGAACCCATGACGGCCAGGCCGGTGACGCCGATCTGAGCTCGGGGTGATTCGGTGCTAGTGGTTGACATGCTTACAGCTTTCCCTCTCGGTCCGCGGCTGTGAAATCCTGCGCCTCGCGCAGCGAAAAATTCTGTGGCTACGACGCGCGTGAACAACAGACCGTGCATACAAAGCACGGATGCAGATCACTTTATTGCAGTGACCTGCATCCGTCTCGATACAGCTTCCGGCGTGGCCGGAGTGTAATCAGTATTCACCCGCCGCGACGCGGCTTATTCAATTGATGAGCCGCAGCTCAGCGCGTGTTTAGCGCTGGTCGCGCTTCGGGCCGTCGAAGCCGTCGTAGCTACGACGATCGGTGCGGCTGCGGAAGCCACCGCCGCTGGTCGATGCAGCGCGGTCTCCGCTGTCGCGGTTGCCCTGGTATCCGCCCGAAGAGCGGTTGCCCTGGTAGCCGCCGGTGGAGGGGCGGCTGTCGCGGTTGCCCTGGTATCCACCGGAAGAACGCTCACCCTGGTAGCCACCTGTTGACGGACGGCTGTCGCGGTTGCCCTGGTAGCCGCCGCGGCTTTCGCCACCGTCACGGTTTCCCTGGTATCCACCGGAGGAACGGTTGCCCTGGTATCCGCCACCTTCGCGGTTTCCCTGGTAGCCGCCGGTGGAGGGGCGGCTGTCGCGGTTGCCCTGGTATCCACCGG